>NZ_JBSKHW010000001.1:521546-559353 GCF_057128765.1 Pseudomonas corni | reverse complement strand
TCGCGAACAAGTTCGCTCCTACAGAGCAATGGGTTATCTGCGCGGATTGCGGCAACGCATGACCTGTAGGAGCGCGCTTGCCCGCGATGGCAGTGGATCAGTCACCTGATTCGTCGTCTGACACGCTGCCTTCGCGAACAAGTTCGCTCCTACAGAGATGGGGTCGTACCCGTGACGTGCCTCAACACGTGACTTGTAGGAGCGGACTGCTCCCACAACAAACGTTCAAGAACGCAGTACCCACAGGAGCCCAGGATGTCTGAAGTTTCGTTGAACGGTCGCTGCCTGGTGGCCGGGATGGCGCAGGGTGAGTTGCTGTACGCCGACGTCGGCCTTAGCTTCTGGGGCGGGGTCGAGCCGTTTACTGGCGAAGTCATCGACCGCCACCATCCGCTCAGCGGGCAGATCATCACCGGGCGTGTGCTGGCGATTCCCAGCGGACGTGGTTCGTGCACCGGCAGTAGCGTGCTGCTGGAACTGATCCTCAACGGCCATGCACCGGCCGCATTGGTGTTCGAGCGGGTCGAAGACATCCTCACCCTCGGCGTGCTGGTGGCCGAGCAGATATTCAACCAGTCGATCCCGGTCATCAGCCTTGGGGGCGAAGGTTTTGCTGCACTGCGCGGCGTACCGTTCGTACGGGTCGACAACGATCAAGTCACCTGCCTCGCTTCCTTGCAAACGGCATCAACGACAAGCGCAAACCCGACCTTCAACGTCATCCATTCCAACGTCGTCCTCAGCGAAACGGACCAGGCGCTGCTCGACGGCGCTTACGGCAAAGCCGCGCAAGTGGCGATGGGCATCGTCGTGCGCATGGCCGAGCTGCAAGGCGCGACCGAACTGCTGGACATCACTCAGGCGCACATCGACGGCTGCATTTATACCGGCCCGGCAAGCCTGCGCTTTGCCCGGCAACTGGTGGATTGGGACGCCCACGTGCGCGTGCCCACCACGCTCAATTCCATCTCGGTCGACAAGCGCCGCTGGCGTGAACTCGGCGTCGATCCGGCTCTCGGCGAACCTGCCAGCCAGTTGGGCGACGCCTATCTGGAGATGGGCGCCAAAGTCAGCTTCACCTGTGCGCCCTACCTGCTCGACAGCGCGCCTGAATTGGGTGAACAGATCGTCTGGGCCGAGTCCAACGCGGTGGTTTATGCCAACAGCGTGATCGGCGCGCGCACCCTGAAATACCCGGACTACCTGGACATCTGCATCGCCCTAACCGGCCGCGCGCCGAAGATCGGCTGTCATCTGACCGAACAACGTCACGCCACATTGCGCATCGACCTGCCACCGCTCGACGGCCTGGACGATAGTTTTTACCCGCTGTTGGGGTACCACGTCGGCCTGTTGTGTGGCGCTGAAATCCCGGTGGTCTGCGGGCTGGAATCCAAAGCGCCGACCCTGGACGATCTCAAAGCATTCGGCGCCGCCTTCGCCACCACATCCGCCGCCCCGATGTTCCACATTGCCGGTGTCACGCCGGAAGCCTACAGCGCAGAACTGGCCATGGGCGGAATCCCGCCAGCCAAACATCTGCACGTTCGACCCGATGAATTACTCAACAGTTGGCGCGAACTCAATAGCGCGCAAAGCCCGGAGGTCGACGCCGTTACCTTGGGTAACCCGCATTTTTCCCTCAGTGAATTTGCCACCGTCGCCCGGCTTTGCGCCGGCAAACGCAAGCATGACGCAGTGGCCGTCGTCATTACCTGCGGCCGGGCTACGCTGGAAAACGCCGAAAAAGCTGGCTACGCCGACACGCTCAGAACCTTCGGCGTGCAACTGGTTACCGACACCTGCTGGTGCATGTTGGGCGAGCCAGTCATCCCACCCGCCGCTCGCACACTGATGACCAACTCCGGCAAATACGCCCATTACGCGCCGGGGCTGGTGGGCCGTCGCGTGCATTTCGCAAGCCTGGCCGAATGCGTCGAAAGCGCTTGCACCGCCAAGGCCAGCGGGAATTTGCCGGTCTGGCTACAAGCCGCCGAACGTACGGGAGTTGCCCATGTTTGATTACAACTTCCATTGGCGTGCGGCATTCAAGGCCCTGCCGGACATGCTCGACGGCGCTCTGGTGACATTTGAAACCGCAGCGCTGTCGATGATTCTCGGGGTGCTGATCGCCCTGTGCCTGACCTTCATGCGCCAAGGGGATAACCGCATGTTCCGTGGGATTGCCGCCACGTGGATTTCCATTGCGCGCAACACGCCGTCGCTGTTTCAGGTGTACATCCTGTATTTCGGACTGGGCTCGTTTGGGATTCATATCAGTTCGTGGGCGGCGTTGCTGGCCGGGATCACCATCAACAACGCAGGCTACCTGGCCGAGAACTTTCGCGGCGGCCTCAAGGCGGTGCCCGACACCCAGCTGCGCGCCGCCCGCTCTCTGGGCATGAGCGCGCCGCAAGCCTATCGATTGATTGTCATCCCGCAACTGCTGCGCATCGTGTTCTATCCGCTGACCAATCAGATGGTCTGGGCGGTACTGATGACTTCAATGGGCGTGATCGTCGGCCTCAACAACGACCTGACCGGCGTGACCCAGGACTACAACGTCAAAACCTTCCGCACCTTCGAGTTCTTCGCCATCGCGGCGGTGCTGTATTACCTGCTTGCCAAGTTGATCGTGGCCGTGGCGCGGCTGCTGTCCTGGCGCCTGTTCCGGTACTGAGGGAAGACCATGTTCAATAGCAGTTTTTCCTGGAACGACCTGCTGTTCCTGCTCCAAGGCGCATGGATGACGATTCTGCTGACAGCGATTTCGATGCTGATCGGCACGTTGGCCGGAGTCGTCTGCGGCATGCTCCGCGCCCTGTTCCCCCGCAGCACCATCCCGCTGGCGTGGTTGCTGGACGTGTTTCGCAGCGTGCCGTTGTTGATTCAGTTCGTGCTGTTCAACGCGCTGAAAAGCATTGTCGGCCTGAACTGGAGCGCTTTCGCGGTGGCTTGCGTGGTCCTGGGGTTGTATGTCACCGCTTACTGCACGGAGATCGTGCGCAGCGGCGTGTTGTCGGTGCCAATGACCGTGCGCCGCGCCGCCCGCTCGCTGGGCCTGAGTTACTGGCAGGACCTGCGCCAGATCATCATGCCGATGGCCACCCGCGTGGCCTTCCCGGGCTGGATCAACCTGTTGCTGGGGGTCATGAAAGACACAGCCCTTGTGATGTGGATCGGCATCGTCGAACTGCTGCGCGCCTCGCAAACCATCGTCACGCGCATCCAAGAACCGCTGCTGGTGCTGTGCATCGCAGGCCTCATTTACTACGTCATGAGCCTGGTGATTGCACGCCTGGGCGCCCGACTGGAAACAAGGTGGCAGGAAAATGATTGAGATCGACAACGTACACAAATCCTTCGGCGACCTTGAGGTGATCAAGGGCGTGAGCCTGAAGGTCGAGAAAGGCGAAGTTGTCTCGATCATCGGCGGCTCGGGCTCGGGCAAGTCGACGCTGCTGATGTGCATCAATGGTCTGGAATCGATCAAGAGCGGCAGCATCCGCGTGGACGGCACCGAAGTGCATGCCAAGGGCACCGACATCAACAAGCTGCGGCAGAAGATCGGCATCGTCTTTCAGCAGTGGAACGCCTTTCCGCACCTGACCGTGCTGGAAAACGTGATGCTGGCCCCGCGCACCGTGCTGGGCAAAAGCAAGGCCGAAGCCGAGGCGCTGGCGGTCAAGCAACTGACTCATGTAGGCCTGGCGGACAAGCTGAAAGTGTTCCCCGGCAAGCTTTCCGGCGGGCAGCAACAGCGCATGGCGATTGCCCGGGCGTTGGCGATGTCGCCGGATTACATGCTGTTCGACGAGGCGACATCGGCGCTCGATCCACAATTGGTGGGCGAGGTGCTGGACACCATGCGCATGTTGGCCGAGGACGGCATGACCATGATTCTGGTGACCCACGAAATTCGTTTTGCCAGGGATGTGTCGGACCGCGTGGCGTTTTTCCGTAACGGACTGGTGCATGAAATTGGCACGCCGGATCAGGTGATCGGCAACCCCCAGCGGCCGGAGACGGCGGACTTCTTACGCTCAATCAATTAACGCAGACCGGTAGGAGCGAATTTATTCGCGAAGCGGTGTTCCGGTCAGCCAGATATCTGTCGGCTGTACCGGCCTCATTGCGAGCAAGCTCCCTCCCACAATGAGGGTCAGCACGCAGTTCTGTAAGAGCGAATTTATTCGCGAAGCGGTGTTCCGGTCAGCCAGATATCTGTCGGCTGTACCGGCCTCATCGCGAGCAAGCTCCCTCCCACAATGAGGGTCGGCACGCAGTTCTGTAGGAGCGAATTTATTCGCGAAGCGGTGTTCCGGTCAGCCACATCGATGTTGGCTGTACCGGCATCTCGCGAATGAATTCGCTCCTACAGGAACGCGTTCATTCAGGGGTACAAAAAGAGGAGCAAGCAATGCGCTCATCGAAAGTGATTCACGTAGTCAGTTGTCACGCAGAAGGCGAAGTCGGCGATGTGATCGTCGGCGGCGTTGCGCCCCCGCCCGGCGACACGATCTGGGAGCAGTCGCGCTGGATCGAGAAGGACAACGTATTGCGTAACTTCATGCTCAATGAACCGCGCGGGGGAGTGTTCCGTCACGTCAATCTGCTGGTGCCGCCGAAGAACCCGAAAGCCGACATGGGCTGGATCATCATGGAACCGGCCGATGTGCCACCCATGTCCGGCTCCAACTCGCTGTGCGTGGCGACGGTGCTGCTGGACAGCGGAATCCTGCCGATGACCGAGCCGGAAACCCGACTGATTCTCGAAGCACCGGGCGGCCTGATCGAGGCCATCGCGCAGTGTCGTGACGGCAAAGTGCAGAGCGTCGAAGTGCATAACCATCCCTCCTTCGCCGATCAAATTGACGTGTGGATCGAGGTGCCGGGGCTGGGGTCGATCAAGGTCGATACCGCGTACGGCGGCGACAGTTTTGCGATTGTCGATTCGGTGGGACTGGGCTTTTCGCTGACTGCTGATGAGGCCAAGGATCTGGTGGAAACCGGGCTGAAAATCACCAAAGCCGCCAACGAGCAATTGGGCTTCAACCACCCAACGAACAAGGACTGGAATCACATTTCGTTCTGCCAGATCGCAGCGCCGCTCAATTACGACGGCGGCGTGGCGAACGCGGCGAACGCGGTGGTGATCCGCCCCGGCAAGATCGACCGCTCGCCCTGCGGCACTGGGTGCTCGGCGCGGCTGGCGGTGCTGCACGCCAAAGGGATATTGAACGTGGGCGACCGGTTTATCGGACGCTCGATCATCGGCTCGGAGTTTCACTGCAAGATCCAGAGCGAAACCGAGCTGGCGGGTCGCAAGGCGATTGTGCCGAGCTTATCGGGCCGGGCGTGGATCACCGGCACCCATCAACACATGCTCGACCCTAGCGACCCGTGGCCGGAGGGGTACAAATTGACCGATACCTGGCCGGTTGGGTTGAAGTTGTAAGACTGCCGCTTTGTAGGAGCGCGCTTGCCCGCGATTGCTATTCGCCTGTGATGCATTCGTTGAATGACACACCGCGATCGCGGGCAAGCGCGCTCCTACAGGGGGTGCTTTACCGCGAAATAAACGTATACGAAATCCATTATTCAAAAACCGGAGTGACTCATGAGCAAAACCGTAACCTGGAGCGGTGTCTTCCCTGCCGTCACCACTCAATTCAACGCCGACTTCTCTCTCAATCTGGAGGCTACCCACAAGGTCATCTCCAATCTGGTGCGCGATGGCGTGTCCGGCTTGGTGATCTGCGGCACGGTGGGGGAAAACACCTCGCTGAGCGTGGCGGAGAAAATCAGTCTGGTGGAAGTCGCCAAAGACGCATCCGCAGGCCGCGTGCCGGTGATTTCCGGCATCGCCGAATTCACCAGCTACAACGCCAGTGCCGTGGCCAAGGAAGTTGAAAAGGCCGGGGCCGACGGCATCATGTTGATGCCTGCGCTGGTGTATTCCGCGAAACCGTTCGAGACCGCTGCGCATTTCCGCACCGTGGCCGCCGCCACCGATCTGCCGATGATGGTCTACAACAACCCGCCGATTTACAAAAACGACGTGACGCCGGACATCCTCATCTCTCTGGCGGACTGCGACACCATCGTCTGCTTCAAGGATTCCTCGGGTAACACCAATCGCTTCATTGACGTGCGCAATGAAGTCGGCGACCGCTTCGTGCTGTTCGCAGGCCTGGATGATGTGCTGGTGGAAAGCGTTGCCGTGGGCGCGGTGGGTTGGGTGTCGGGCATGTCCAACGCCTTCCCGAAAGAGGGCGAAACCCTGTTCCGTCTGGCCAAGGCGGGGCGCTTCGCCGAGGCGATGGCGCTGTATGAGTGGTTCATGCCGCTGTTGCACTTGGATGCCCGTCCGGACCTCGTGCAATGCATCAAGTTGTGCGAAGCGATCATGGAACGCGGCAGCGCCCTCACCCGCCCTCCGCGGCTAGCGCTGCCGGACAGTGATCGCGAATACGTCGAGAAACTGATGAAAACCGCGCTGGCCGATCGGCCGGTGTTGCCGGAGGTGGGGTTGTAACGAGCGCCGCTGCTTCTGTAGGAGCGAACTTGTTCGCGAGACGGCAGACCTGAAGACATCAGGTGTCAGTCTCGCCAACAAGTTGGCTCCTACAGGCCCTGCGTTTGGCCTCAGATATTCACAATATTCACAAACCGCGAAGCAGCTGTTTCGTCGATCCGCAGGCTTTCGAAATCAAACAGATTGCGGTCCGCCAGCTGTGACGGCTGCACATTTTGCAGGCTGCGGAAGATGCTGTCGGTGCGGCCGGGGGTCTTGCGCTCCCATTCGAGCAGCATGTCCTTGACCACCTGGCGCTGCAGGTTTTCCTGAGAGCCGCACAGGTTGCACGGGATGATCGGAAACTGCTTGAGGTCCGAATACGCCTGAATGTCTTTCTCGGCGCAGTAAGCCAACGGACGGATTACCACGTTGCGGCCATCGTCCGCGCGAAGTTTGGGCGGCATGGCCTTAAGGGTGCCGTTGAAGAACATATTCAGGAAGAAGGTTTCGACGATGTCATCGCGATGATGACCGAGGGCCATCTTGGTCGCGCCGATCTCGTCCGCGAACGTATACAGCGTGCCGCGACGCAGACGCGAACACAGTGAACAGGTGGTCTTGCCCTCCGGGATCAGCTCCTTGACCAACGAATAGGTGTCTTTTTCTACGATGTGGTATTTGACGCCCAGGGTTTCTAGATAGGCCGGCAAGACGTGTTCGGGGAAACCCGGCTGTTTCTGGTCCATGTTGACGGCAACGATCTGGAAATTGATCGGCGCCACTTTCTGAAAATGCATCAGCACGTCGAGCAGGGTGTAACTGTCTTTTCCACCGGACAGGCAGACCATCACCTTGTCGCCCTCTTCAATCATTTTGTAGTCCGCCACGGCCTCGCCCGCGAGCCGGCGCAGACGCTTCTGCAGTTTGTTCTGATTGACTGAAAGGGTGCCCATGGTTGCTGGTATCCGCTCGCGATGGCTCTGGAAAGGGGCAGTATTTTACGCATAAACCCGAATATCAGTAATCACCTCAGGCTATTAACAATTCCCTGTGAGTGCCAATCGCTCTAAAGCCCACGGTCTGCGGGGCGTGTAGCTTTCTATACTCGGTGGTGAGCTTACCGTTTTCACCCCGAGGAGAACCGGCATGATTCATCACGTTTTGGGGTTGTTCACGCATCCCGATCGAGAATGGCAACAGATACGTGGCGAGAAAGAAGAAAGCATCAGCCACATGTACCTCACCCACACGCTGATTTTGGCGGCAATTCCTGCCGTGTCGGCGTTCATCGGCACTACCCAGGTCGGCTGGGTCATCGGCAACCGCGCGCCTGTCATGCTGACGGTCGACAGTGCTATCTGGATGACCATCATGTCGTATGCCGCCATGCTCTGCGGAGTCGCGGTCATGGGCGGTTTCATTCACTGGATGGCGCGCACCTATGACGCCTCCCCGAGCCTGGCCCGTTGCGTCGCGTTCGCCACCTACACCGCCACACCGCTGTTCATCGGCGGACTGGCGGCGCTCTATCCGCACATGTGGCTGGGGATGCTGGTCGGGTTGGCCGCGGTTTGCTACACAGTGTATTTGCTGTACGTCGGTTTGCCGGTGTTCATGAATATCCATGCAGACGAAGGGTTCATGTTTTCAAGCTCGGTGCTGGCGGTGGGGTTGGTCGTGCTGGTTGCGATCATGGCCTTCACCGTGGTGCTGTGGGGCATCGGGGTTGGGCCGGAGTACACCAATTGATGCACGCCGCTGCTTTTCTGTAGGAGCCAACTTGTTGGCGAGGCGATGTCAGGCGAAGCCGCTAGACCGCTTCGCGAACAAGTTCGCTCCTACAGACAAAGGCATGCGGTGAACCGACGACCATTCGGCAGCTCAAGTTTTCGATAACCCCGGTCGATGCGGCATACTCGCGCTCTCTGGAGATCGATGAAGCATGCCCGAGCAACTCAATTCCCGCGTCGAAACCTGCTACCAACAAGCCGAAGACTTTTTCAAACGCTCCTTCAAGCGACCTGTCGTCAGTCTCAAGCTGCGCGGTCAGAAGGCGGGCGTCGCGCATTTGCACGAAAACATGCTGCGCTTTAACCCTCAGCTCTACCGTGAAAACAGCGAAGACTTCCTGCGCCAGACCGTAGCCCACGAAGTCGCGCACCTGATTGCCCATCAGTTGTTTGGCGACACCATCGCGCCCCACGGCGAGGAATGGCAGCTGATCATGCGCGGCGTATACGAACTGCCGCCCAACCGTTGCCACACCTACGAAATCCAGCGCCGTAGCGTGACCCGTTACATCTATCGCTGCCCCTGCCCTGAAAGCGAGTTCGCGTTTTCCGGCCAGCGCCACAAGCTGGTCAGGAAAGGACGGCGATACCTGTGCCGAAGTTGTCGGCAGGTGTTGGTGTTTAGCGGTGAGACGCGGGTCGAGTAATCCAGACCGGCCCAACGCATACGGGCATTGCGGCTGTTCCGATATTCACTCGATAGCCGACTGGCCTACCGAGCAGACACAAAAAAGCCCGTCCTGAGACGGGCTTTTTCATTTCACGTACCGCTTAACGGTTACGAGCGCCCAACGGTAGTCGCCGGGCCTTCAGCTACACCCAGATCATCCATCGGACGGTTTTCGTCGATGGCACGGCCACCGGATGCCAATTCAGCCTGCATCACGTCTACGTCCAGTTCCTTCACCCACTTGGCAACAACCAGGGTGGCAACAGCGTTACCGACCAGGTTGGTCAATGCGCGGGCTTCGGACATGAAGCGGTCGATACCCAGGATCAGCGCCAGACCGGCAACCGGCAAATGACCGACAGCCGACAAGGTGGCAGCCAGAACGATGAAGCCTGAACCGGTCACACCGGCAGCGCCTTTGGACGACAGCAGCAGCACCAGCAGCAGAGTGATCTGGTGCGTGATGTCCATGTGGGTGTCAGTCGCCTGAGCGATGAACACTGCGGCCATGGTCAGGTAGATCGAGGTGCCGTCCAGGTTGAACGAGTAACCGGTTGGGATTACCAGACCCACAACCGATTTCTTCGCGCCCAGACGCTCCATCTTGATCAGCATGCGTGGCAGTGCGGATTCCGAGGAAGAGGTACCCAGCACGATCAGCAGTTCTTCACGGATGTACTTGATCAGCTTCAACACGCTGAAACCGTGAGCGCGAGCGATACCGCCCAGCACCACCAGCACGAACAGAATGCAGGTGATGTAGAAGCACAGCATCAGCTGACCCAGTTGCACCAGCGAACTCACGCCGTACGCGCCGATGGTGAACGCCATGGCGCCCAACGCACCCAGTGGCGCCAGCTTCATGATCATGTTGATGATGTTGAACATCACGTGGGCGAAGCGATCGATGAAGTCCAGGACCGGCTTGCCGTAAGCGCCCAGGCGGTGCAGGGCGAAACCGAAGATCACCGAGAACATCAGCACTTGCAGGATGTCGCCGTTGGCGAACGCGCCGACGATGGTGTTCGGAATGACGTTGAGGATGAAGCCAACGATGCTCTGGTCTTTACCGGCGGTCACGTAGGCCGCGATTTTAGAGGCATCCAGGGTGGTGACGTCGATGTGCATGCCGGCGCCCGGTTGCACAACGTTGACCACGACCAGGCCGATCAGCAGCGCGATGGTGGAGACGATTTCGAAATAGAGCAGCGCGTAGCCACCGGTCTTGCCCACGGATTTCATGCTCTGCATACCAGCGATACCGCTGACGACGGTGCAGAAGATGATCGGCGCAATGACCATTTTGATCAGTTTGATGAACCCGTCACCCAAAGGCTTGAGGCTGACGGCAGTTTCGGGATACCAGTGACCGAGTGCGATACCGATAACGATGGCAACGATTACCTGGAGATACAGGGATTTGTACAGTGGCTGACGAGTCGTCATTGCAGTTTCCTCAAGAGCATCGGCCTGCATCATCCAAGTGATACAACGACGCCTAAAGTACGAACCCTCCTGCGTTGGAGGGATTTGTTTTGTCGAGCTGCGCGTGGCAGACCTCTGCGCTGTATCGCAAGCTGCGTGCCATGTTCTTGAATAACCCTGAGAGCCGCGACAGGCAAGGAAATCTCTAGTAACGGTAGCTGGAAAAGGGGGAATGAGGTGGCGGTTTTCCGCCTAATGACAAGGATTTTGTCGCGAGGGTGGCGGGTATCCGCCGTAGCTGGGAGTTTCGTTTGTAGGAGCGCGCTTGCCCGCGAATGCAATCCGTCTATGACCGATCTGTTCACTGACAAACTGCAATCGCGGGCAAGCGCGCTCCTACAGATGATCGAGACAGCGCTTAAACCTGAAAATGAATCCTGAACGCCGCGCCGCCCAGATCCGAATCCCCCAGCGTCAACCGTGCGCTGTAGCTTTCGATGATGTCTTTGACCACCGCAAGCCCGATGCCCTGCCCCGGGTTCTGGCGATCCAGCCGTTCGCCGCGTTCAAGAATCCGCGCGCGCTGGCTTTCCGGCACGCCGGGGCCGTCGTCTTCGATGCACAGCTCATTGCCCATGATCGACGCATTCCAGCTGACCCGCACTTCACTCAGGCACAGGCGATAGGCGTTTTCCAGCAGATTGCCGAGCATTTCCAGCAGCGCGCCCTCCTCCATCTGCACCTGACAGTCATCTGGCAGGTCGAGCACCGCCGCCACGCGTTTGTCGCGGTATACCTTATCCAGCGTATTACACAGGCTTTGCACCACCGGCTTGAGTTTCACGTGGTGGCGCACCAGCCCGCTCTTGCGCAGGCTGGCGCGTTGCAATTGATAGCCGATCTGCTGGCTCATGCGTTCAATCTGCGACTGCAGAATCCGCGCCTGCTCAATGTCTTCGGGACGTTTGGCGAACACTTCGCTGACCCCCTGCAACACCGCCAAAGGGGTTTTCAGGCTATGGGCCAGATCGTCCAGAGAATCGCGATAACGAATGCGCTGCTCCCGCTCGCTGCTCAACAGCCGGTTGAGTGAATCGGTCAGGCGCAGCAACTCGCTGGGGTGTTCATCGCTGAGGCTTTCCCGCGAGCCCGCCTCTACCTGATCCAGCTCCTGACTCATGCCCCGCAGCGCACGCAAGCCCCAGGTCAAACCGACCCAGAGCAAGGCCAGCAACACAATCAACGCGCCACCGAAGCCGAAATAAAGTTTTTCCCGCAGGCCAGAAATGACTTCCTGATATTCGCGCACCGGTTGCAGCGCGACGATGCTGTAGGCGGCGTTGCGTCCACCCAGCAGTTTGATTTCGACGTCGTAAACAAAAAACTCCTCGCCACTGGCCTCGCGAATCTTGGCGAACTCAGTGCCGCGCCCGTCGTAGCGCGGCTGGTATTCGATGTCTTCGTCCTGGGTCGCGCGCGAGCGCCAGACCAGTTTGCCCTGACGGTTATAGATGTAACCGAGCAAGCGGCTGTCCGGCAGACTGAATTGTTCGCCGGGCAACAGCGTCGGCATCAGCAGGTGGTCGTCTTCCACCCGCGCGGCGGAGATCAGCGTGGTGACGTCGGACGCCAGGCGTTTTTCGATCGAGCTTTCCAGCGCCAGGCTGAACGCACTCTGCAACGCCGGCAGCATCAGCAACATGAAAATGACCGCCAGGGTAGCGGCGGCCAGCATCAAACGCAGGCGAAGCGAACGAATCATTTACAGCGCTCAGTGAACAAGTAACCCAGGCCGCGCACCGTATCGATGGGTTTGAAGCCATCCGGGCCTTCGAGTTTGCGCCGCAGACGGCCGACCAATACTTCGATGACGTTGGGGTCGCGTTCGTCGTCATCGGGGTAGAGTTGCTCCATCAAGCGCTCTTTGGGCACCACTTGCTGATGATGACGCATGAGGTATTCGAGAATCCGGTATTCATACGCGGTCAGCGCCAGCGGTTGTTCATCAAGCACCGCCTGCTTGCGGTTGAGGTCGAGCAACAGCGGGCCGGCGATGATCGTCGATTGGGTGAAACCGCTGGAACGACGCAGCAAAGCATTGAGTCGCGCTTCAAGCTCTTCAAACTGAAACGGCTTGACCACGTAATCGTCGGCGCCTGCGGCCAGGCCTTCAACCTTGTCCTGCCAGTTGCCGCGCGCGGTCAGGATCAGGATCGGGAACGCCTTGTTCTGCACACGCAGCTGGCGGATCAAATCCAGACCGCCCATGCCGGGCAAACCCAGATCGATGACCGCCAGATCGTGATTGAACTGGCCCGCCTGATACAGCGCTTCCTCGGCGTTGGCCACCGCCTCCACCACGTGGCCGCTTTCGGTCAAACGCGTGAACAGGTGGTGGCGCAACAACGCTTCATCTTCGACGACCAGCAACTTCATGACGCACTCCCAGGCAAAGGCACACCTCTCGACAGACCGCTTACAGTAAATGGTGGATCGGCAAATAGCTGCCTTGCCCTTGGCTCAAACTCAACGACGCCTGGACTGGCTCGCTCTGGGCTGAGGCCCCGGTGTCGAACAGTCTAGCCGTACTCGCCAGCGGCAGGCTGACATCGTAACTGCCGAGCAGATTTTCCTGGCGCACTTTGACACCGTTGTAGCTGGCCGACAGGTTTTCGAAGCTGACGCAGTAGGCGTGATCGACATGCTGCTGGCTCAGGCTCTGCCCCCAGGTGCCGGCGGCATTGGCGCTGCTGCCGCTCACTGTGCGACGCATGCCACTGGGTCTGTCGGGCTTTTCGCTGGTCTTGCCGTAGTCGATACGCGAAATGTCCGCATTGCCTTCGGCGGCTTGGGCAGCGGCGCTGCTGCCGAGAAAAGCCAAGGCCAGAAATAGCTTGTTGAATGTCAGCATGTGCAGGTCCTCCGGCGCCGGGCGCCCTCTTGGATACAGCGCCAGAGTACGGAGCGCGCGCTGAACCCCTCCTGAACGTGAACTGAACCTGAGCTGAACACATATGTACCGCACAGGGTCGGAGTTCTAGCGACACAATGGTCTAGGCTCAAACGCCAATAGCTAAACGGCGGAACGCCTCTCTATCTATAAGAAGGAGATTGAACATGCGGTTGTTGATAGCTCTTACGCTAATGTGCCTGGCAGGCTTTGCCCAGGCCGAAGTCAAAACCCGGCAGATCGATTACCAAAGCGCCGACGGCACCAAGCTCGTCGGCTATTACGCCTATGACGACGCAATCAAGGGCCCGCGGCCTGGCATCGTCGTGGTCCACGAATGGTGGGGCCTGAACGAATACGCCAAGCGCCGCGCCCGCGACCTGGCTGTTCTGGGTTACAGCGCCATGGCCATCGATATGTATGGCGAAGGCAAAAACACCGAGCACCCGGCCGACGCCATGGCCTTCATGAAAGCCGCCCTGCAAGACAGCGGCGCCGCCAACAAGCGTTTTGACGCGGGTCTTGAGCAACTGAAGAAACAACCCGAGACCAACCCGAACAAGATCGCGGCCATTGGTTACTGCTTCGGCGGCAAGATCGTGCTCGACGCAGCCCGTCGCGGCGAAACCCTGGCCGGCGTGGTGAGTTTCCATGGCGCACTGGTGACCGATACGCCAGCCACTCCGGGCAGCGTCAAGGCGCCGATTCTGGTTGAGCATGGCAATGGCGACACCATGGTCACTGCGGAAAACGTAGCCAATTTCAAAAAGGAAATGGACGCGGCTAAGGTCGACTACAAATTCGTCGGCATCGACGGCGCCAAGCACGGCTTCACCAACCCCGACGCCGACAAGCTGAGCCACGGCGAGCACGGCGGCCCGGACATTGGCTATAACAAAGCGGCGGACATGAGTTCGTGGGCGGACATGAAAGCGTTCCTCAAGGAAGCGTTTTCCAAGAATTCGTCGATGTAACTGTGTCGCGGTAGAAACCCCTCTGTAGGAGCGAACTTGTTCGCGAAGCGGCCTCACTGATACACCGCATCAGCCGCCTCGCCAACAAGTTGGCTCCTACAGATCCGCGCTTCGCAGCACATGACTTCCCCACCATCACCCGGCAAAATGCCGCCCATGACCGATCACATGCACCTCCCTCCCTGCTGTCCCGCCCTCGACCATCACTGGCCATTGCCCCGTGTATTGCCGGGCGTGGTGTTGGTGAGCAGTGCGTTCGACCCAAAACAACTGGCAGACGGCGATTTCCAGCGCTGCCTCATCGAGCCGCCCGCCAGCATTCAGCGCTCGGTGGCCAAGCGTCAAACCGAGTACCTCGCCGGCCGGTTATGCGCACGGGAAGCCATGCGCCGCCTCGATGGCCGTATTCAGGTGCCAATGATTGGTGAAGACCGCGCACCAATCTGGCCTGAAGATATCTGCGGCTCGATCACTCACAGCAACGGCTGGGCAGCTGCCGTCGTGGCGAGCAAGCAGCATTGGCGTGGGCTGGGGATGGACATCGAAAACCTGCTCGCCCACGACCGTGCTGCGCGACTGGCCGCAGAAATCATGCTGCCCGATGAGCTGAAACGCATGGCCGCCGGACCCGAACATCAAATCGCTCACTGCGTCACCCTGACTTTCTCGCTGAAGGAAAGCCTGTTCAAAGCGCTGTACCCGCTGGTGCTCAAGCGCTTTTACTTTCATGACGCCGAGTTGCTGGATTGGTCGGATGAGGGGGTTGCGAGGATGCGCTTGAAGATCGACCTGTCCGCTGAATGGCACGAAGGCCTAGAGCTTGATGCCCAGTTCAGCGTGCAGCATGGGCAGATCCTGAGCCTGGTCAGCATCGCCGCGCATCGGTAGGCATCGAAAATCCGTGGGAGGGAGCTTGCTCGCGAAAAGGTGGTTCATCCGACAGATTGCTTGCGCGTGAGCTATCGTTTCGCGAGCAAGCTCCCTCCCACAATAATTGGTGCCATTCCAGGCAATTCAGCAGATTCAATGCCTGTAGGAGCGCGCTTGCCCGCGATGGCGGTATGTCTGCGATACATGAATCAGATGACACACCGAATTCGCGGGCAAGCGCGCTCCTACAATGAACTTCTGTTCGGGTCGCAATCGTCGGGTCCGAGCGGGCAATGCTCACACCGCCCCACCCACTCCACCCGATGACTCAAACAACAACTGCGCCGCTGACGCCGCACACCGGTCGCGCTTTCTATATAGATGATGGCGCCGAACAGGGGATTACGTCGTCCATCCGGTCTTGTGCGCTCATTGAGCAGGGCATAACCATCAAGCAGCGAAACATCGCTCACCTGCGCCAACTGCGTCAGGCAAGTTTCCAGGTAATCCCCGGCGTTGCCCCACAACACACCTGCCGCGACACCGCCATAGGCGCTCAACACGCCGATCACCTGTTGCAAGTGATCGAGTAAAAAACCAAACCGCTCAAACGGATCGCCCCGCTCACCCGCGGGACAGAAACCAGCACCCAAAAATCTTACGCCGTCCAGCACCCCGCGCTCATTAAGCGCAAACGCGATCTGATCCAGACTCAGCGGCCAGTGAGCGTCGTGAACCAAAGCCGCGACAACCACGGGCGGGATGATCTGCATGAAGTAATACTTGGACCACTGCGACACCAACACTGGCAACTGGCTCGGCATCAGCGCCGGGCCATAGACGCGCATCAATAGCTGATCAAGGGTTTGGGGCTGCAACAGTTCCGGCACAGCAATCACTGGCCTCGGATCATCCTCCGCCAGCAGCGACTTACTAAAACGCATCAAGGCGCCATCCCACCACTCAGGCCTCACGGGCGCCGCCCTGTCGACGGGGCCAAGCCAGGCTGAAACACGCACCGCCCAGGGCTTCACTGCGACCAATCAACGCCCGCCCGTCATGCCAATAAATGATGCGCCGCACAATCGACAACCCCAACCCGTGCCCGCCCGATGCCCGAGTGCGGCTGTCATCCAGGCGCATAAACGGCGTGAATATCCGCTCCCAGGCGTTTTCCGGCACACCGGGGCCATCGTCTTCGACATCAATGCGGCAACGTTCCTGGCCGAGGTGATAACTGATACGAACCTGCGATTGCGCGTGACGCATAGCATTGCTCACCAGATTCTGCAGCGCCCTGTGCAAATAACGCGGTTCGGCGTCCACCCACGCCTCTTCGCTTGCGGGATCGATCTCGAACGCTGTGACCTGAACCGACTCCCCCCGCGACACCCGCACATTGGCCCGCAGCGGCGCCAGCTCGCCGATCACTTGGTTGATCAACGCCTCCAGATCGATACGCTGGAAACTCAACGTCGGCGCGCCTTGCTCAAGCCGCGCGTAGGTCAGCATCTCGTCAACCAGCTTGTCGAGGTCCTGAATATCGTTGTCCATCCCGATCCGGTATTTCTCCCGCGCCTCAGGTGTGGCGGCGTCGCTGATCATCTCCAGCCCGAAGCGCAAACGCGCCACCGGTGTGCGCAGCTCGTGGGACACCGCGCGCACCAGTTCCCGCTGGATCATGAGAGAACGCTGCAAATGCTCGGCCATGCCATTGAACGCCGTGGCGAGCCGCCCAACCGAGTCGCTGCCCGCTGGCGGGACGCGGGTGTCCAGGCTGCCTTGGGCGATCTGCGTGGCGGCAGCTTCCAGCCCGCGCAAACGGTGTTCGAGCCGGCGCACCAACAGATAAACCACCAGCCCGATGAGGCACAGGCCCAGCAACGCGATCAGTATCAACAGCTCGGGCGGATAGGGATTCATCTGGTACAACGGACCGATCTCCAGCACCCACGGCGTCTCGCCCACACCCGACAGCACACGAATCGAATCACCGCCCTTGCCCAGCGCCAGCACCGTATCGCCTTCGTCGATGCGCCGACGTTGATCATCATCGACATCCAGCTGATCGAGCTTGATCAGGTGCATATCAAAGCCGAAGCCTTTGCTCACGCGCAGGGTTTCCAGGCGCACCGGTTGCTCGTCCACCGGCGTGCGCACCAACTCATCCATCAACAAGTAAATAGTCGCGCGGGCGAGCTGTTCGCTGATCTGCTGCACTTCGCCGGTCAGCAGTAAAGCGCCAGCCTGCCCCGGCGGCGCGTCTTCGACCTGACGAAACACCCGAGCAGCATGGGGTCCCGTCTGCTCGACCACCACTTGCCCGCGGCTCAGGCGATTGCGACTGCCGCCGTCCAGATGCGCCTGTTCGGCGGCTTCCAGCTTCAACGGTATCCCCAGCAAACGCTCCCACACCGACAGCGCTCGGCCGCGATCAATGGCGTTCATGGGTTTGAGGTTGTCGGCCATCAGGGTGAATGTGCCGTGGGCCAGTTGCTCTCGATATTGCTCGGCGCGCACCTTGTTCACCAGATGCAGGGTCAGCACGCCAAGCAGGGCCACCAGCACCAGCACCCCCAGCATGCCGCCGTAGATCCGCAGGAAGATGGAGTTCATGGATCAGCCGCCCCGCATGAAGTTGTTCATGTCCCGGGCGGCTTCGGGCACGAACAGATAGCCCTTGCTGCGAATGGTCTTGATCATTCGGGGATGAATCGGGTCATCGCCGATGCGCGGGCGAATGCGCGAGATGCGCACGTCGATGGAGCGGTCCTGCCCGTCGTAGCCCACGCCGCGCAGGGCGGTGAAGATTTCTTCGCGGGACAGAATGCGCCCGGCATTGGCCACCAGCAGCCACAACAGGTCGAATTCGGCGCTGGTCAGCTCGATGCTCTGCTCGTTGAGCCAGGCCTCGCGCAAGGCGCTGTCCACCACCAGCGGGCCGAACACCAAGCGGCGCTGCTCTTGGGTGGAGGCTTCGGGCACCTCGCTGCGCCGTAATAAGGCATGAATGCGCGCCAGCAAAACGCGTGGGTGGACCGGTTTGCAGACGAAATCGTCGGCACCCATGTCCAGGCCCTGGATCTGATCGGTGTCATCGGTGCGCGCGGTGAGCATGAGAATCGGGCCGTCGTAGCGGCTGCGTACGTTGCGGCAGATGCTCAGACCGTCTTCGCCGGGCAGCATCAGGTCGAGAATCACCAGGTCCGGCTGCTCGTCGATGATCCGCGCAGACGCCTTGGCGCCATCGCCCTCCAGACTGACCCGCAGGCCGTGGTTCTCAAGGTAATCGCGGGTCAGCTCGGCCAATCGCTGGTCATCCTCGACGATCAGCACCTGCCAGGGTTCTTGCTGCACGGGGCATGTCTCCAGGTGTTGTTCTTATTAATAGACGGCACCGCTTCAGTAGGAGCGAATTTATTCGCGAGGCGGTTTATCTGATCAGCCTCTCAATCACTTCGCCAACAAGTTGGCTCCTACAGGTTATCTCTGCCACTCCAGCGCAATATCTGTAGGAGCGAATTTATTCGCGAGGCGGTTTATCTGATCAGCCTCTCAATCACTTCGCCAACAAGTTGGCTCCTACAGGTTATCTCTGCCACTCCAGCGCAATATCTGTAGGAGCGAATTTATTCGCGAGGCGGTTTATCTGATCAGCCTCTCAATCACCTCGCCAACAAGTTGGCTCCTACAGGGTGTTGCGGCTGGCGATTGTAGCAACGACCCCAGCATGTCACACGACATCCAAATCGCACCAAAATCGACCTTGCCAGCGCCACATTTTGTGATAGCGTTCGCGCCCTCAAAAAAGCGCGCCGCCTGATAAAAAACATCACAAAAGGATGACCAACGGCGCAATGCAGGCCTGCTGCGGCCTACACGGGTTTTCCCGCTTTCACACACAAATTACACACACGTTTATCCACAGGCGACACGTTGCAATTAGTGTCCAAAACGCATTATCTTGTAGCGCTTAGCGGAGACAGACCCTACATGTAGGGTTTTGATCAAAAAGCCAACCACAAGTCAGCTTGAGTTTTCAAGCATTTTTCTTGGGTGCTTTTCTTAGGTTAAGCAGGCTCAACCCGCGACAGTTTCTACCGCCAGACCGCGCACGCGAATGGCAGATACGCACACCATGTGATCTGCGCATCACGGAGCGTCACCGCACTACCTTTGCAACATATAACCAGCATTGTGCAATCGATTTTTCAGGGTTACCGGCCATGCCTGTAACCCTTTGGACTTCAAAGCCAGGGAAGCGGCCATTACCCATTCCCCTTCCGTTTTGAAGTTGTTGTGTGATCGGTATTTGTCGATCAACTGCCTCAAGACGGAACGCTGTGCACGCAGTGGCCAAACAAACTTAAAGAACGTGGAGACACCCATGCAAACAGACACAACTCGCGAGAATCCGCAGGCCAAAGCGCCGCAGACAGGTGAGACCCAGCAGGACCTGTCCGCCACCGCACCGGGTCAGTTGCGTGTGATCAAGCGTAACGGCACCGTTGTCGCCTACACCGATGACAAGATCACCGTTGCCATCACCAAAGCGTTTCTTGCAGTTGAAGGCGGTACCGCCGCCGCGTCGTCGCGCATCCACGACACCGTTGCCCGCCTGACCGAACAAGTGACCGCAACCTTCAAGCGTCGCATGCCTTCGGGCGGCACCATCCACATCGAAGAAATCCAGGATCAGGTAGAACTGGCGCTGATGCGCGCTGGCGAGCAAAAAGTGGCTCGCGACTACGTGATCTATCGCAACGACCGCTCCAAAGAGCGTGCGCATCGTGTCGGTGAAGAGCCTGTTCAGGCCCACCCTTCGATCCGCATCACTCGCGCCGACGGCACCATGGCGCCGCTGGACATGGGTCGTCTGAACACCATCGTCACCGAAGCGTGCGAAGGTCTGGCCGAGGTCGATGCCGACCTGATCCAGAACGAAACCCTGAAAAACCTGTACGACGGCGTTGCGCTGAAAGACGTCAACACCGCACTGGTGATGACCGCCCGTACCCTGGTTGAACGTGAGCCGAACTACTCGTTCGTCACCGCTCGCCTGCTGATGGACACCCTGCGTGCCGAAGGCCTGGGCTTCCTGGAAGTTGCCGAGAGCGCGACTCACCACGAAATGGTCGACCTGTACGCCAAAGCGCTGCCGTCCTACATCGCCAAAGGTATTCAGTACGAACTGCTGAACCCGGTTCTGGCCACCTTCGACCTGGAAAAACTGGGCAAGGCAATCAACCACGAACGCGACCAGCAGTTCACGTACCTGGGCCTGCAAACCCTGTACGACCGTTACTTCATCCATAAAGACGGCATCCGTTTCGAACTGCCGCAGATCTTCTTCATGCGCGTGGCCATGGGCCTGGCGATCGAAGAGAAAGCCCGCGAAGACCGTGCCATCGAGTTCTACAACCTGTTGTCGTCCTTCGACTACATGGCCTCGACCCCGACACTGTTCAACGCCGGCACCCTGCGTCCACAGCTGTCGAGCTGCTACCTGACCACCGTTCCGGATGACCTGTCGGGCATTTACCACGCCATCCACGACAACGCCATGCTGTCCAAATTCGCAGGCGGTCTGGGTAACGACTGGACGCCGGTTCGCGCGTTGGGCTCTTACATCAAGGGCACCAACGGCAAATCCCAGGGCGTCGTTCCGTTCCTGAAAGTGGTCAACGACACCGCTGTGGCAGTCAACCAGGGCGGCAAGCGCAAAGGCGCTGTGTGTGCGTACCTGGAAACCTGGCACATGGACATCGAAGAGTTCATCGAGCTGCGCAAGAACACCGGTGATGATCGCCGTCGTACCCACGACATGAACACCGCCAACTGGATCCCTGACCTGTTCATGAAGCGTGTCTTCGATGACGGCAAGTGGACCCTGTTCTCGCCATCCGAAGTCCCGGACCTGCACGACCTGACCGGCAAAGCCTTCGAAGAGCGTTACGAGTACTACGAAGCGCTGACCGAGTACCCAGGCAAGGTCAAGCTGTTCAAGACCATCCAGGCCAAAGACCTGTGGCGCAAAATGCTCTCGATGCTGTTTGAAACCGGCCACCCTTGGCTGACCTTCAAAGACCCGTGCAACCTGCGCAGCCCGCAGCAGCACGTGGGCGTGGTTCACAGCTCGAACCTGTGCACCGAGATCACCCTGAACACCAACAAGGACGAGATCGCGGTCTGCAACCTGGGCTCGATCAACCTGCCAAACCACATCGTCGACGGCAAACTGGACACCACCAAGCTCAAGCGCACCATCGACACTGCCGTGCGCATGCTCGATAACGTGATCGACATCAACTACTACTCGGTGCCGCAAGCTCGCAACTCCAACATGCGCCACCGTCCAGTGGGCTTGGGCATCATGGGCTTCCAGGACGCTTTGTACCTGCAGCACATTGCTTACGGTTCGGACGCAGCGGTTGAATTCGCCGACAAATCCATGGAAGCGGTCAGCTACTTCGCGATCCAGGCTTCGTGTGATCTGGCCGACGAGCGCGGCGCTTACGAGACGTTCCAAGGTTCGCTGTGGTCCAAAGGCATCCTGCCGCTGGATTCGCAACAGATCCTGATCGAGCAACGTGGCCAGAAGTACATCGATGTGGACCTGAACGAGTCTCTGGATTGGGCACCGGTTCGCGCCCGTGTTCAGAAAGGCATTCGTAACTCCAACATCATGGCCATCGCACCGACCGCCACCATCGCCAACATCACTGGCGTGTCGCAGTCGATCGAACCGACGTATCAAAACCTGTACGTGAAATCGAACCTCTCCGGCGAGTTCACCGTGATCAACCCGTACCTGGTTCGCGATTTGAAAGCGCGCGGGCTGTGGGACTCGGTCATGATCAACGACCTGAAGTACTACGACGGTTCGGTACAGCAGATCGAACGCATCCCGCAGGAATTGAAAGACCTGTACGCCACCGCGTTCGAAGTCGATACCAAATGGATCGTCGATGCCGCCAGCCGCCGTCAGAAGTGGATCGACCAGGCTCAGTCGCTGAACCTGTACATCGCCGGCGCCTCGGGCAAGAAGCTGGACGTGACCTACCGCATGGCCTGGTACCGTGGTCTGAAAACCACTTACTACCTCCGTGCCCTGGCTGCGACCAGCACCGAGAAATCGACCATCAGCACCAGCAAGCTCAACGCAGTATCGAGCGGCGGTCACGGTCCGGACGAAACTTCACTGGCAGCACCAACGCCAGCCGAAGCTTCGCCAGGCCCGGCCCCAGTGCCGAAAGCCTGCGCCATCGACGAGCCAGACTGCGAAGCCTGCCAGTAACACCCGCCAGCAAGCGCGCCCCTGTAGGAGCGCGCTTGCCCGCGATGCTCTTAAAGCAGCACACTCCTCTGTAGGAGCGCGCTTGCCCGCGATAGCTTTTACGGCAACACCGAGAACCGGGAGCCCTTACGCTCCCGGCCCTCATTTCAGCTACACTCCCTTTTTTCAAAGCCAGGAGAACGCCCAATGCCAGCTCCCTCGCTCGATGCAAAAAAAGCCTACTGCAAGAAAACCCGCCGCTCCAATTACGCAGCCAGCCTGCGCCTGGAAGGTTTCGAGAGCACCCCCCTCGACGCCGAGCGCCGTCTCCCCTCCCGTGAAGAACTGCTGAACACCTATCGCAAAAAATCGGCCTGATGGTCGACAAATATGGCGTTGGCCAAGACCCCTACTGCCTGCCCGGCACCGGGACCCTATGCAATCGCCTGGACCTGACCGACGACAAAACCCTGGCCCAAGCCGAGCGCGACCTGTCCGAAGTCGCCGCACAATCCCTCGACTTCGCTTTACCCCCGTACGATCTTCCCTACCTGCAAAACATCCATCGCCAACTGTTCTCCGATCTCTACGATTGGGCGGGCGAACTGCGCACCGTCGATATCTCCAAAGACGAAACCCACTTTTGCGTCACCCACCGCATCGAGCCCGAAGCCAACAAGCTGTTCAAAACACTGGCCGACGCCAACTGGTTTCTCGACCTGGACCGAACAGCCCTCATCCACGCCAGCGCCGAACTGTTCGGCGACCTCAACGTCGTGCATCCCTTCCGCGAAGGCAACGGCCGGGCGCAGCGCATTCTGTTCGAACACATCATCGTCAATGCTGGTTATGAGATCAGCTGGTGGCCGGTGGAAGCGCGGGAATGGGTACAGGCGAATATTGATGCGGTGGGGTGTGATTACTCGGGGTTGGTGCGGGTGTTTGAGCGGTGTGTGGGGGATGCGATTGGCAATTAAAGGTAAGCGCAAAAGCATGAGCCTTATCATCTGAAATAACCGCCCGTCAGCCCGGTTATTTCTACTTTTCGCAGTACTCAGGCAATGTTTTGAAGGCCTCGCCAAGCAGGCCGGGGCTCTGAGAATCAGGATGGCAGAATCAGCCCTCTCCAATAAAACCGACATCCATCACAACAGTCCACTCATGTGGAAATACCCAGTTGCAACCCTCCCCCGGAAACCTATATCGTGTGTTCCTTAACGCAGCGCAACACTACATAGGCGATTTCGATCCAGATTCACCGCCTCTGCGTCAAGACAAAAATGGCGAGCGCTCATGAGTTCGGAGCGCCAACCAATCTGTAGGACAGATCGGTCGCAAGACACACGCACGGAACAAATTTCCGTATACTTGCGCCCCTCAATCAAGGACAACGACATGACCGCCTGCGCACACAAAGCCGACCGCCTGCATTCGGCCCCGACCCGCACGCTGCGTCAGCGTCTTGCTCCCACCACGTGCAGCGCCCCCCGCGCCTGATCGCGGCCCTCACGTCACCCCGAAGATTTTAGATTTGCAGAGAGCACTGCTCTCGACCGCTGTATTGCCTTAAGCGTGTTGCGCCACCCGCAACGCCCATACTTATCCAAATCGACCGCCAAAAACGGTCCTCAAGCAGGAGCCTCATCACCATGCTGAGCTGGGACGAATTCGACAAAGAAGACGCCGCCGAACCCGCCAAAGGCGCTAACGCAGGCCATGCCTCGGAAGCCGCAATGGACAAACTCGACAGCGCCGGTGGCCAAGCCGCACAAGAAGCGCGCGCCGTCACCGCCAGTGACTCCGCCGCGATCAAACGCGCCAAGGCAGCACTGGACAAACTCGACGTCGCAGAAGGCCTGGCTGAACTCGAAGGCGCCAGCGCACGCGTAGCCGTCGACGAAAAAATGATGATCAACTGCCGCGCCGACCTCAACCAACTCGTGCCTTTCAAGTACGACTGGGCCTGGCAGAAATACCTCGACGGCTGCGCAAACCACTGGATGCCGCAAGAAGTCAACATGACCGCCGACATCGCCGTATGGCGTGATCCGCTGGGCCTGACCGACGACGAACGCCGCATCGTCATGCGCAACCTGGGCTTCTTCTCCACCGCCGACTCCCTAGTTGCCAACAACCTCGTGCTGGCCGTGTACCGCCTGATCACCAACCCCGAGTGCCGCCAGTACATCCTGCGCCAGGCGTTCGAGGAAGCGATCCACACCCACGCGTACCAGTACTGCATCGAATCGCTGGGCATGGACGAAGGCGAGATCTTCAACATGTACCACGAGATCCCATCGGTCGCCAAAAAGGCAGCTTGGGGCCTCAAATACACCCGTTCGATCTCCGATCCGAAGTTCGAAACCGGCACCGTCGAAACCGACAAAGAACTGCTGCGCAACCTGATCGCCTACTACTGCGTTCTCGAAGGCATCTTCTTCTATTGCGGCTTCACCCAGATCCTCTCCATGGGCCGCCGCAACAAAATGACCGGTGTCGCAGAACAGTTCCAATACATCCTGCGCGACGAATCCATGCACCTGAACTTCGGCATCGACGTGATCAACCAGATCAAAATCGAAAACCCACACCTGTGGGACGCTGAAATGAAGGAAGAAGCGACCCAGATGATCCTGCAAGGGACCCAACTGGAAATCGAATACGCCCGCGACACCATGCCCCGCGGCGTGCTGGGCATGAACGCGGCGATGATGGAGGACTACCTCAAATTCATCGCGAACCGTCGTTTGAGCCAGATTGGTTTGAAGGAAGAGTACCCAGGCACGACTAACCCGTTCCCATGGATGAGCGAGATCATGGACTTGAAGAAAGAGAAGAATTTCTTTGAGACGCGGGTTATTGAGTATCAGACTGGTGGGGCGTTGAGCTGGGATTGATTTGATTCCACTAAAACATGATTGACCGCGAAAGGCTGCCAGAAATGGTGGCCTTTTTTTGTCGCCCAAAAAATCAATTTAGCCATGGCAAAAATACTAAGGTCCAGAATCGCGGCATACGGCCACTAGCAAAGAAGTAAGTTCGTTCGTACAGTGATGGTAGAAATTTCCTACACCACGGACGGAACGCCATGGCAATCCCAGCAGTTGAAAAGCAAGCGTTAGATCAGGCCATAAAGAAATTTGATAGCGAGCTTAGAAATACATCCGACTGGACCAAGTGGGAATCCAACCGGGCACATAAATTTGCCATCCGAATACATGACAAGCTCTACCCTGCAAAAAAAATCCTGTCGCTGGCTACACATCTCCCCGTAAGCGAGTTCACAGGCGGCGCCCCTACAAACGGTTATTTGCGAGCTCGAGGTTTCGAGATCGTGGATCTAAGAACGTCACCAAAACTAGAGTTTTTGAAAGGTGAGGTCTATGACCGCCGAACAGAAATACATGGACCGTTCGGAGGGAGTTTTCAAAGTGGTATTGCGCCATCAGACAGAGTGCCTGCAATTTTTTTATTTGCAGGAACGTCAGGCGAGCAATTTGGCTACATGGACGAAGAAGATGAACATGGCGTTTACTCGTACACGGGCGAAGGTCAAATCGGCCATATGAGGCTGACTCGAGGAAATCTTGCGATTCAAGAACACGCGGCAACTGGTCGAGCACTGCACCTTTTTAAATCGCTCGGCAAAAGCAAGGGGCAGCTATACCTAGGGGAATACGCATGCGCCGATCTTTCGTGGAAAGATGGTCCAGACCGTACGGGTGATATCCGAAAAATCGTGATTTTTCATCTGGTGCCTGTCGCAGACCTTGCGGCATACGAAGTAGAGCCACCTCGCGATCTATCAGCGGAAAGCTCAGCCTTAACAATCGGAGTCCTCAGAGAGCGTGCTTACGAAGCAGCGGTTGCCTCCGTTAGCAAAGGTAAACTCACGTCAACTCGAACCGTTTATGCAAGAAGCCAAGCGGTAAAGGACTACGTACTGAGCAGAGCAAGCGGAACATGTGAAAGCTGCTGTCTACCGGCACCATTCATTACTAAGGCGGGATCCCCCTATTTGGAACCCCACCATATAAATCGTCTCTCTGATGGCGGGCTCGATCATCCAAAATACATAGGTGCTATCTGCCCTACATGCCATAAAGAAATTCACTACGGTAGCGCAGGTGACGAGAAAAATAGTCTGCTACGTGAGTCCATAATGAAAAAGGAAATGGGGGCGAAATAGAGAACCCGCCCAAAGCGTGAGTCGTGAATTTCAGAATTGCCCTACAGCTTTGCCCCTTGTCTGACTCACCAGCTAACCCTAACCTCACGCCGCGCCTAAGAAACGCACCAGAAACCTAACAGCAGCGGCCTGACCGCTTCCGATACCATGCGGCTTTTTTGTACCTGCGGCCTCTGGCTGCGCGTCCTAAAATCTCTGTTATGTCGGGAGTGGACCAATACAAGACCCGTAAGGGGAATACGTCCGGCCTTTTCTGCTGTGAGGTTTCTTAACTCCCGACGCCTAAATCCAAGTATGGAACAGCAGAGATAACAGCATGGACTACGTAAACCCCCGCTCTAAATGCCCAGCTCCTCAAGTCGCCCGGCTCAGGGAGACGCCAAATGTCTGAACCACTCCAACCCACCTCATTCCTACGCCACAACCGCCAGCTCCGCGCCCTCCTCCTCGAATCCCAAGTCTGGTTCTGCGCTCGCGATATCAGCCGCATGATCGGCTGGCCGCTGGATGAGCGCACGACGCGCAAGCTTGATGCTGACCAGCGTCGTGTGGTGACGCTGACGACGCATTACGGGCTGGTGAGTGAGTTGCTGCTGAGCGAGTCGGGGTTGTACACGATGCTGGTGCATCACCATCACGCGGAGAATCGCGGTCTGCGGCAGTGGGTCACGAATGAGGTGGTGCCTGCGTTGCGCGATGAGCAGTTGCCGCCGACGCACAGCAGTCCGTGTTTGAGTTTTCTGCAGTGGCCGGGGTTGTCGGTGAGTATGTTGCATTGGCAGAGCGAGCCGTGGATCAGGCTGCGGGATATGCCGAGGCTGTTGCCGCATGCTGAGTTGCAAGCGGGTTCGCAGACTGTGCAGGTTCGGGGGTCTTGGTGGCGGGCGGCGTGGCGGTTTTTTGGGTGAGTTGCGTGGAAGGCCAGAGGCGTAGGTCTCTGGCCTTTTTGCTTTCAGTATTCATCCCGGTATTTGTCGCAGTTGAAGAACAGTTCCAGGCCGATGCACCAGATGACCGTGAAGGCGTAGAGGTAGGGTTCTTCGATGACGGTGTCGAGTGTGAAGGTTGCTGTTGCGCCCACGGCAATAAGCGCCAGGCCGGACCCTTTTCTTTTCTGGCGGTGTTTGATCTTGTGGTTTAGCAGGTAGTAGGCGGTGCAGGAAAGGCAGACGGCGAGGATGAAGAGCATGGGTTATTCCTCGTCCTTGGTGAACTGGTCGCAGTCGGAGAACAGTCCCCAGCCGGTAAACATAGTCATCCAAACAATGAGGAAATAAGGGCCCTCTGGCCATGAGAATTTAAAAGCTCCGATTGCTCCGGAGAAAGCCATCGTGAGCCCTAGCCACTTTCGCCAGAGTCTGGATTTGAGTTTATAGGTCAACATGCAGGTGATTGTCATGAAGAGGCCTATAGTCATGGGCATGGTCATCGCGGCCCGCCTTTATTCTCAATGACCATGGTTGCCGATGTGTGTTGAGGCCCGATCCCGCCGTTTACCCAAGCCTGAACGGCTATCGCGACGTCACCTGCATGTCGCGACGCCATGGCGAACGAGACAGCAGACCCAGCGAGAAAGCCAGCAGCGCCCTTTACCAAGAGCCGCGACGCAGGAAATGCCGCGCTAGTTATCCCCCCTACCGCCTTCGCCAATGCATCGTTCTGATCATTGAACAACTCCGCTTGCTTGCGCGTCAGTGGATTAGATATCGCCACCAACATTTCGCACGGTCGCCCTTGCGCCAGCATTCGGTCGTAAAGGTCGGAGACGAAATTGCTCACTTTCCAGGACTCCCCCTTTGACGCGCAGAAGTGCAGTGTCCGGAGGTTCTGGCGGTCGGACGGCATGACGGTGAAGATCGTAACCCTGAAAAACACACCGAAGTGCCCCATGTATTGGCTGGTTTCTTGTTTCACAGGCGAAGCCCCTGGATGGAATCAGGGCACAGGGTTACGCGGGTGTAGGACGAATGAAATGGGGTTTGAGCGGAAGAGATGTGGACTACTAGCGGATGGGATGCGTCCTACGTTTTTGCCTCCTGTGCGGGGACGCGAATCGTCTGGGATGCATTCCCACGGGAGCGTTAGGATCGGCTATCAAAAGCTCCAGGCTGCCCAAGGGAGGCTGGAGCTAAAGCGAACGTCTCCGGACTCTAGGATGAAAAGTGTAGGAAAGCCCAGATCAGCCCTTTGAGCGTGCTCGGTACTCTTGAACCATCTCTTTCGAAACGTCCTCTTTGAAGCACAGTGGCGAGTAGCCGCCAGCGCGATTATACGCGCTGCGCTTACCGCAACGGCTGCCATTGCGGGCTGAGTTGTAAGGGCACGGGCAATTGCCTGGGTACGAAGCGATTGAGTCTTCGATCAATATTCGGACGATGGCCGAATCGGGGGTCGGCGTTTCTTTTGCAAAAACTGAAAACGCGCAAAACAACGCGAGTACGGCGACGAAGCTGCTTCCTGTCTTTCTCATGGCCTTTCCTTAGCAAGCGGACGATATGTCCGATCCGCTTTCTACCATGATATCATCGAGCCATCACCATCCTTTTCCTCTCTGCTTGAAGCCGCTGTCTGTAATCTGATATCGAAGATTCCTACAGACATGTTCATAATGATTCGCAGATCTTAAAACCTCATGCTGACAACCGAGTCAGACGCTTTCGCACAAATTTGCGTCCTAATGGATTTATCGAAAAGACCACGGACATGGCCAAGAAAACCTCTCTGTTTGACGACCTTCTTTTCATCGCGTCCAAACTCCCGTGGTGGGTCAGCCTGACCATCGCAGTGGGCTCGGGGGTTTATCTGCATTCGGTGGCGAGTGCGCCTTTGCCGATTTACTCCGGGGTGCAGCAGCTTCAATCGATGATGCTCGGAACGATGTTCAGAACGTTCGCATCGTTCGGCCAGTTCATCCTCCCCACGATCTTCGGCCTCGGCGCGATCTTGTCGATTCTGGCCCGGCGCAAACGGCGCAATCTCCTCACCTCCATCACCACGCCAGGTGGCAACACGCTGGCGAGTATTTCGTGGCGCGAGTTTGAGTTGCTGGTGGGTGAGGCGCTGCGGCGGCAAGGCTTTGCGGTACAGGAAACGGGTGGGAACGGGCCGGACGGCGGGGTTGATTTGGTCGCACGCAAGGACGGCGAGAAGTATCTGGTGCAGTGCAAACAGTGGCGTTCGATGCAGGTGGGCGTGCCGGTGGTGCGTGAGCTGTATGGGGCGATGGCGGCTGAGGGGGCTGTCGGCGGTTTCGTGATTACCAGTGGGCAGTTTTCCAAACCGGCGCGGGAGTTTGCGTCAGGACGCAATGTGCAGTTGATCGACGGCGCGGCGCTTAACCGGTGGATCGAGCTAACCCGCAAACCAGTGCCTAGGCCGTCGAGCCCGGTGGTTGATGAGCGCGTCGAGCCGGTCATCAAAGCTGAAGCAGCACCCATATCGGGAATTCAGCCATCGCCAAAAACGCAGCCTGCCCCGCAAGCGCCAGTTGTACCCACCGCGCCAGCCTGTCCGCACTGTCGCAAGCCGATGGTGGTGCGTGTTGCGCGCACGGGGGCCAACGCTGGAGGTGATTTCTGGGGTTGCTCGAATTATCCGAAGTGTCGGGGGATTCGGACGATTTTTGCGCCGATGCAGGTGAAGTGAGGTGTTTGAGGGCGTTTGCGGACTTGTGAAGACCGCGTGAGGGCGTTCGAGGGCAAGCGCGCTCCTACAGTCGTAAGACACACATTCCTACAGAACTTGACGGCATTAGGGCAGAATGCGGCGCTGTATCTGGCTCATCCAGATCGTCACCTTATCGACCCGTTCAAAGGAATCCTCATGCGGTTTTTCAGCCTCAAAACCGTTCTGCTCCTCTCGGCAATCTCCCTTGGGCTGGCCAGCGCGAATCTGTACGCAGCGACCAAGCATGCGCCCGCACACGCCCCCGCCAAAAAAGCACCCACCGGCCAGAAGGTCTCGATGCTGGGCGGCAAGTTCGTGTTCTACCTGCCCAAGGAATACGTCAAGAGCCCCATGCCGGAGATTGATGCCAAAGCCAAGGCGGCGGGCGTCACGGGTTCGTTGTACATGAATAAACCGGCGAAGCGCGTGGTGATCGTCACCGAAACGCCGCTCGCCTCAGACACCAAAGTCGCCCCCAACGACAAGCAGACCCTGGACGGCCTGATCGCGGAAACCCTCGAACAGCAGAAAACCAGTTACAAGAACTTTAAAAAGCTCGGCGAGAAAAGCATGGTGCGCAAGGGCCTGGGCATTCGGCAGCTGGACATCGCTGGCGATGTGGAAGGCGGTCGGGTGATCAGCTCGACGGTGGCGGCTGCGAACGGGAAACGCACGGCGATGGTCAACGTCATTTCCCTGGAAAAAGACACCAAAGCCCATGGCGTTTTAATGAAAGGGATTACGGGGTCGAAGTGATGGTTGCTGCTTTTTAGGCAGCGTTTGCAGCCTTAAAAGCAGCAATCCACAACCCCTCCCCACGAATCCCTCACCACCTGCATCCATCCCCGCCCCGCCTACGTACAAACTCAAGACCGTACGACCCCAGAATCCATTTGAATAGAGCCAGCGCGAAAGACTCATCAGGGGGATGAGCGCAGCTTTTCGGCGCGACGGTCGGTATTTAATAACGCCAAATAGTGGCAGAACGCTCTTCCCAGCGATTGAAGGGCAGGCGACACTCTGAAGCGTTGGTTGCGGCTGATGGTGCTGGCCGATTGTGCGTAACTGCCCGGTGAAGCGTATGAACAACCCCTCCGGTAAAGGCCTGTCATTCGCCAAGCGCATGTATTTGCCCCGCAGCGTGGGGCTTGGGGTCGGCTTTTTCTGTATTGCCGCCGCGCTTTATCCCGCCAACCTGCCCGCCTGGGCGTGGGCGCTGATGATATTCCATGGTTTTGGTTGGTCTCACGTCGCGTATCAACTGGCGCGAAGATCCAGTCAGCCCTACCGCGCCGAGCGCCGCAATCTCATTTATGACTCCATCGCCGGTGGCTTCTGGGCTGGCACGATGGGGCTCAATCCCCTGCCCACCGTGACCGCACTGTCGATGATGGCGATGAACAACATCGCGGCGGGTGGCCCCCGGCTGTTCTTTCTCGGCGCGCTGGCTCAGGTGGCGGGCGGGTTAATCGGTTACGGTATTTTCCTGCCGACGCTGTTCCCGGCGATCACTCAAATTCAGGTGTATGCCTGTTTGCCGATGCTCGTGATTTATCCGATGGCCATCGGATTGCTCTGCTATCGCGTGGCAGTGCAGCTATCGCAACACAAGAAGGCGCTGCAGAAACTCAGCACCACCGACAGTCTCACAGGGCTGATGAACCACGGCGGATGGAAAGACCTGCTGCATGTCGAGTTCAATCGCTCCCAGACATCGAAGCGCCTTTGTAGCCTGGCGCTGATTGATATCGATCACTTCAAGACCATCAACGACACCTACGGCCACATCATTGGCGACAGCGTACTCAAGCAATTGAGTGGCACTCTGATCTCAAGCCTTCGTGAGACAGACATTGCGGGGCGCTACGGCGGTGATGAGTTCTGCGTGATCCTGCCCGACACCACCCTCGCCCAGGCCACGGAAATCCTCGAGCGATTACGCTGTACCGTCAACGAACACTACGACGCTCGCCTGCCCGGCATGAAACTCAGCCTGAGTATCGGCATCGCCGCTTATGGCCCGCACTTGCCCGACGCCAGCATGTGGCTGCATGAAGCGGACATGGCGCTTTACGATGCCAAATCCACCGGGCGCAACCGCGTGACCTCGGCGGTGCCTGGGTCAAAGGTGTTTGAATCGGCCAGTGCTCAGTGATTCAGCGTCGCAATCTGGCGATGGCTTCAAAAAGGGTGGGGAGCCCGCTCTTTTCCAGGTACTTGGCCATTATTTTGCGTAAGGCGGTTTGCAAATTGTCAGGCGGCTGGGCACTGGCTGTGCCCTTGCCTTTAGCCTCTGCATCTGGAGCCGCGCCCTTGCTCTTCTTGCTGATGCCGACGTCATAAGTCTCTTTTGAAAGGTGTTCTACGTAATCTTTTTTGACGTAGTGGTGCGTCTTGAAACTGTCGTCGATATTCAGGGGTTTGGTGGATGAAGAGAATTTGTTGACCACCAACTCCAGAAAGCCGAAGTGACTGTGGGACAGCACGGAGTAATCGTGATCCGTTTCGAAAGCGATGAAGCCTTTATCCAGCCGTGTCGTGGGTAATGACGGGCTTTCTCGGATCCGTTTGGCGATGGCTGCATTGGGCTCGGTGAAGCTGTATGACACGCGGTGTCCTTCTACGTCATACGCCTTACCTCGATTGTGCGGCAATATGAGCTTTCCTTCGTCGGCATGACGGTAGTCTGCCAAGGAATGCCCCAGCCTATCTGCGTATTCCAGATCAATACCTTCAGCCTGAGCAAACTCGTAAATATCGCCAAGTAGCTGCCTATCATCCGAGGTCAGAAAAAGTGCCGGCGGAGTAGATACATTCATGAGCTTTTTATCACTCACCATGGTTGGCTCAGCATCCGGAGCACTGAAAAACAGCCTCTGTCTTAGCAGCGTTTGACCGCTGATCGCCAAGGTAGATGCAGGTGTAGAGTGCTCAACAGTAATCGTCGATAGCTCATCGGTCTTGGCAGGTTTTACTGCGGGCATGTGGGTGGCAGGACGAGTATTCGATGTGTGATCCACGCGCATAATCAAATCTCCTGAAAGTCTCCCGCCCAAATACGGCTTCAAAGCAGGTTCAGCGCTGGCGGCTGGCAATACGTCTGGCCAACTTCAGTCCGCCATACTCGTCTGGGCTTGTACCTTTTTAAGTAGCAGCAAGGGAGGCATTTCCCAGAGCAGTTCGCTGAGCGGCTTGCTCAGTTCCAATGCCCCGTAGATAGCTTCCTCACGATCCAGATGACTTTGTTGAACGGCGCGATAGTTATCGGGGTAAATGCTTTGCTCGACGGGCAGCAAACGATCGAAGTGTTCAAGCAGCCCGCGAAACACGATGCGCCGCTCGACAACACCGCGTGTTGTGGCGATGAGTTTGATAAAGAAAGAGCTGTCCAACTGACGGATTGCCTCATACGCCGCGTAACGCTCCGCCATTGTTATTAATGTGGTTTCGTCACAGACCACGCAGCACAAGGCTTCTCTGGATGTATCTCGAAAGGGGTTGGCCACTTCACCGCACCGATGGTGCCTGGACAACGCAAAACCCACTGCCTGCTCAACGACCTTCAAGCGATGTTGGTCTTGGATTTGTGAAACGTCATTCAACACAGGTGCCTGCCGTCCTTCACAAGCGACCTGTGCGGAAAAGTTGGCAAAAACTCCATCAGGACCGAACAGCTCGGTTTGACGTTGATAGAGCCGATCACTGGACAACGCTGTTTGTTGCTCGGCCAAATTGAGGAATTTGACCTGAATACCTGCATCGACCCGGTGCGCCGAGAGTGCGTTGAGCAGGCGAAACGAGTATTCAGTCCAGCGCGTGTTCGTGGTCATCTAGAGTCCTTATTATTTGGTTTATTCAAAGGCGGTGGCGAACTCAGCCGGGTGTCAGTCATCTCTGAGACGATTACTGACGATAACCGCGAGACAACTGTTGCAAGGTAGCAGCCATTAAATTTTGGCCATTTTTAAAGTAACGCTGACAAACCCCACGCATGACAATCAAATCGGACAACTTGGCGCCTATTATTTTTTTCATTATTTTGTGCTCATCTGTGACACAACCCGATGCACGCCAAACTTATATTGGCAAACGCAATACGGTATCTCGATCACAAGTCTCATCTATCAGATGAATGAATAGCGCCATTATCAACCACTCTTCCAACAATACAATCCGTCAGATGTAGGGGGTCAGGTCTTCAGGTTCTTGCGCGGTGCGGGCAGATAACTGGCGATCAGTTGGGCGCGGTTCTTGACAAGGGTTTTTCGCAGCAGCGCGGACACGTGATCGCGCGCCGTGTAGTCGCTGATGCCCAGCCGCTGGGCGATGTCCTTGTTGGTGCAGCCCTGAATAACCAGCTGCAGCACCTCGCGCTCTCGCTGGGTAAGCCTCGCTGCTCTTAGCTTTTTGCCTTTTGACTCCAACATGAGTGTCCAGATCCTTTTTATATTTATCATTGCTGACTGCAATATCTGCATCGGCACCCACAGCCATTTTTTTAGCTGTTGCCGCGACGGATTTTTTATTTAAAAGCGATCACACTAGATAACGATTATCCGCACCCAAGATGTGAAAATTCCTACATTACAAAGAGAGACTTCTGCTTATTACACATACAACGCCAACGAAGCCACACGAAAAAACGCCGCAGACGGCGGCGAAGTCCTGCGGCATCATTAGTTTCAAGTTGAAGTTGTATAGACAGGCAAGATAGACGTGATGACGGCGATTTACAATCAGTTGTTACAAATCATCAGTGCGATGTTCGTTATTTATTTTTTGCCTTGATTCCCCCCCGTGGGGCGACCCGCAATTCACTGCCCGCAGGCCACCTCAACATCCAGGCGAGGGGCATTTTCAAGCCAGTATCTTGGTAAACATCTCGATGGCGCGTAGTGCGTGATCGGGCGTCGCTCAACGACGCCCAGACGGTCAACGGCAGGCGGGCGCCGTTCCGATGTCGTCAACCTGCATGCCGCGCCGCACGCCGAAGAACATGGCGGTCAACAGGCCGACGGTGCCCATGAGCGCGCAATAACCGACACACACCCACGGGCTCCACGGCATCAGCGCGATCAGGATCAACGGCGTGGTGCTGGCCCACAGCGCGTAGCTGATGTTGTAGGTGAAAGAGATGCCCGACACCCGAATGTTCGCCGGGAACAGTCCGATCATGACTGACGGCACGACACCGACAATCCCGCAGGCCAGGCCAGCGATGGCGTACGCAACGCCGGTCGGCAGCCATTGAATGACCAGACTGGCGTACAACACTGCGATGCCGATCGGCAGCAACAGGCTGTACAGCACCACCCCGCGCCAGGCGCCGATGCGGTCTACCAGCCAGCCTGCCAGCACGCAACCGATGTTGAGGAAGACGATGCCAATGCTGCTCAGGGCGAAGGTGTCGCTGGGGCTCATGCCGAAACGCTGTTGCATGACCGTGGGCGTAATGACCACCAATACCACGACGGCAGAGGTCAGCACGCAGGTCAGCAAGGCGGCGGGCAGCAGGGACTGGCGATGCTCACGCAGCACGGTGCGCAGCGGCAGTTCGGTCATCTGTTCGCGTTGGGCGTGCAGCGCCATGAAGACGGGTGTCTCGCTCAACCAGCGACGCAGCCAGACGCCGATCACGCCAAACACACCGCCCAGCAGAAACGGGATGCGCCAGGCGAAATCGAGGATTTCGCCATGGCTGTATACGCGCGCCAGCCAGGTAGCGGTCAGCGCGCCAATCAGATAGCCAAACGTCAGACCGGCTTGCAGCACGCCCAAGGCATAGCCGCGGTGTCCTTTGGGCGCGTGTTCAGCCACAAAAACCCATGCACTGGGCACTTCGCCGCCCACGGCCGCGCCCTGGAGGATGCGCAGGGCCAGCAGGATCAGCGGCGCCCAATAGCCGATGTCGGCGTAAGTCGGCATCACGCCAATCAACAGGCACGGCAGCGCCATCATCAGGATGCTGAGGCTGAACACGCGTTTGCGGCCTAGTTTGTCAGCGAAGTGCGCCATCAGAATCCCGCCCAGTGGCCTGGCCAGATAACCGGTGACGAAGATCCCGAAGCTTTGCAGCAGACGCAGCCACTCCGGCATTTCAGGGGGGAAGAACAGTTGGCTGAGGGTCAGCGCGAAGAAGACGAAGATGATGAAGTCATAGATTTCCAGCGCCCCGCCCAGTGCCGCAAGGCCCAGGGTCTTGTAGTCAGCGCGGGTGATCGGCTGAGGACGTGGTCGAAGAATGGCTGTCATGGGAGCCCCCAAGTCGCGAGTAAATCGGCAGTTAAAGTGCGACCCAAGGTCGCAGGGCGCGAAGAATAGCAAAGCTGGGGCACAGAAACAGATGAGAAGACGATCGGCGTGCGCGGGCAGTGGACAAGCGCTCATTAAAGGTCGGGCTGCCTACCCCTTGTGGGAGGGAGCTTGCTCGCGATGAGGTCGGCACATCCGCACATCTGCTGGGTGCCAAGTATCAAATCGCGAGCAAGCTCCCTCCCACAATCACCAGGTCTGAAGTACAAGATTTCTCCTGCAATATTGATCCCGGCCATCACATGGCATACGCGCCGGGCGTTTCTCCAAACTGCGCGCTGAAGGCCGAGATGAAGGTGCTGACGCTGTCGTAGCCAAGAGTCATGGCGACCCGGCCCACGTTATCGCCTTGGGCCAGCAATTCCAGTGCGCGCTTCATGCGGGCGACGATGCGCCATTGCACCAGCGACATGCCGGTTTCCAGTCGAAAATGCCGAGTGAGGCCGCGCTTGGACATGCCCACCCGCCTCGCCCAATCGTCCAGGGTCAGTTTGTTGGAAGGGTCGGCGACGATGGTCAGGGTCATGCCCACCAAGTGCGGGCTGCTGGGCATTGGCAGGAACAGCGGCGTTGCCGGGGACACTTTGAGTTCGTCGAACAGCACTTGCAGCATTCGGTCCTGCTCGGGCGCGAGTTCAGTGCCATCGGTGTTCCAGGCGCCGATGCGCTCAAGCAATGCGCGGGACAGGCTAGTCAGATCGAACACGGTCGGCACGTTGGGGAACAGTGGCCCTTGATCGGGGCGCAGGTACATCATCCATCCGGTGGTCGCCGGGTGCACCCGCGCTGCATGAGCCACACCGGGTGGAATCCAGCCGACACGTCTGGGCGCTACCACCCAACTGCCAGCATCAAGCTCTGCGGTGATCACGCCTCGTTCGACGGCCCAAAGCTGGCCTTCGCGATGGGCGTGCAGGCTATCTTCATCACGATGGGTTAAAGAACCGGTCTGAACCAGTAACGGGCGGCCATCGTGAATGCGGCGTTGCAGCGCGTAGTGTCCTGGCATGGCCCGATTTCCCTGTTGGGTGGCGGCCCGACGTTAGCGCGCCAGGACATCAGAACGCAATGCGCACAACTTCTGTAGGAGCCAACTTGTTGGCGAGCCAGACGATGCGGTGGGTCAGGTCCGCCGCCTCGCGAATAAATTCGCTCCTACAGGGTT
>NZ_JBSKHW010000001.1:300765-521446 GCF_057128765.1 Pseudomonas corni | reverse complement strand
AGCCAACTTGTTGGCGAGCCAGACGATGCGGTGGGTCAGGTCCGCCGCCTCGCGAATAAATTCGCTCCTACAGGGTTGCGATGGCTTCAGTGCAATTCCCGCCCCGCCAACCCCTTTTCCATATAAAGACTGCGCAGCGTGATCCCGCTCGGATGCTCGTACGCTTCGTCACGAATCGCGGCAAAACCCATCGCACGGTAGAAGTCAGCCGCATTGAGCGACGAGAACAGATACAAGCGAGTGAAGTGTTCTTGAGCCGCTATCGCCTCAAGTCCCTGCATCAACAGTTTGCCGATGCCATTGCCGTCCTGCCCTGGCTCAACGAAGACCGCGATCACCTCACCGCTCTGGCGATCCAGAATCCCGTAGCCCAACAGTTGGCCGTTTTCCTGCGCCATTAAGGCGCTTTGGGTGACGATCAGGCGCACGTAGGACTCAGGCGCAGGCGATGCACTCCAGACTTCGATCTGTTCTGCCGAATAGTGACTGGCGCAGGTCAGTCTGACCGCGCGGGTCCTCAAAGCCCACAGCTGGGGAATATCGCCAATGGCGGCTTTTTTGAGTTCGATCATGATGTTGTTCCCTCTCTCCGTTACGCGCGCACGGCCCTGTGCGCGCACTGCATGAAGGTGTCAATTTCGTCCGGCATTGCGCTCGGCGACGCGGCCCAACACCGCCAGGTCCATGTGCCCTTCGTCGTGGGCGGTCGCGTCCAGCAGGTTACCGCGCACCAGATCACCCAGCGGCATTGGCACTTGCACCTGCTCTGCCGCCGCCAGCGCCAACCCGACGTCTTTCAATCCCAGGGAAGCTTTGAAGGCGGCAGGCTCATAGCTGCGTTCGGCGATCATTTTGCCGTAACCGCCGTACACCGGGCCGGGGAAAATGCTGTTGGAAATCAGGTCGATCAACTGCCCTGATTCCATGCCGTAGGCGCCGACCAACACCGAGGCTTCGGCCATGGACTCAATGGCGCTGACGATCATGAAATTGACCGCCACTTTCATCACGTTGGCCTGGGAGGCTTTATCGCCCATGCGCCAGGTTTTGCGCCCGATCAGGTCGAACAGCGGTTGCACGGTGTCGATGGCATCGCTGGGGCCCGCGGCGAGGATATTGAGGTCGCCAGTGGCCGCTACATTGGGCCTGCCGAGCACGGGAGCTGCGATGTAGCGGACGCCTTTTTCTTCATGCCGAGCGGCGAGATCATCAGCAAAGGCCACGGCGATGGTTGCCATATTGACGTGGATCAGCGGCGCTTTGAGGGTGTTCAGCAGGCCGGACTCCAGCAGTACTTCGCGCAGCGCTTTATCGTCGGCGAGCATGCTGAACACCACGTCGACGGCGAATGCTTGCGCAGGCTCGGTTGCCGCCACTGCTCCCTGTTCGACCAGCGTTTGTACCGGGCCCGCAGAACGGTTCCAGACCACCAATTGGTGGCCGCCCTTCAACAGATTGGCGGCCATGGCCTGGCCCATATTGCCGAGTCCGACGAAACCGATTTTCATGGATCTGTGCTCCTGACGTGGAAAACAAAGACCCCTAGGATGCGCTTTTGCGGCTGGCGATGGGAAGCGCCGGACCGCCACCTTCATGTAGGCGGTTCACCCGCTTATGGGTGGAAGATTCATCCGCTTCTGCCCGGAAGGGGTAGGAGCCTTGCTTGCAGGCGATGGGCTGCGCAGCAGTCCTAATACCGACACTCGGTTTGGCTGACACACCACACTCACCGGTTTGCTGCCGCTTCGCGGTCGAGCGCGACCCCGGCAGATCGTCGGCAAGCCGGACTCCTACGCCTTCGGCAGAAGCAAGAGCCAAGCCCCAGTGCCTGCGGCAGAAGCGGCCGTTTTAAAAACTGACGGTCGCGGTGACTCTCGCGGTGCGCGGCGCGCCGAGGAACAGGTAGTCGTCGCCCAGGTATTCGCCGGCATCGCGCCAGTAGCGTTTGTCGAACAGGTTGTCGACCGTCAAGCGAAACACCGTGTCATAGCCATCAAACCGCGTGCTGTAGCGGCTGCCTGCGTTGAACACCGCGTAGTCATCGACCTTCTGCGTACCCTCGCGATTGGCGTATTTACTGGCGCTGTACTGCACACCGCCGAGCAACGCCAGGCCCGGGATCGGCAGGCTGTAATCGGCATACAGACTGGCGCGGAATTTTGGCACGTTGATCGGCTGATGATCTTCATACGCCGCTGTGCCGCTGTCTTCGACCCGTGCTCGAATCGCCGCCGCGCTGGCAGAAATCTGCAGCTGCGAGGTCAGCCAGCCGTTGGCGCTCAGCTCGATCCCGGTGTTCTTCTGCTGGCCCTGCTGCACGTAAGTCAGCGAGCCATCGTCGTTGGGTTTTGAATACTGATACGCCTGCCGCGTCTGGAATAGCGCCGCCGCAAAACTCATGCGCTGCCAGTCGTACTTGACCCCGGCCTCCAGCTGACGAGAGATCGTCGGCGCCAGAATCTCGCCAATATTGCTGTCGAACACCGACGCCGTGCCGCCCAGCGACAGGCCTTTGCTGTAGCTGGTGTACAGCGAAACGTTGTCCACCGGTTTGTAGATCAGCGCCGCTTGCGGCAGGAAAACCGAGCGCTGCGTATGGCGATTGTCGCTGCCGTCTTCGTTGTAGGCCTTTTCATCAAGACGCACCTGGCGCCCGCCCAGTACGGTCTGCCAATGCTCGTTGAAACTGATGCGATCAGTGGCGAACAGCCCGTACTGACGACTGTCGAGACGGCGCTCTTTATGCCCCACAGACACATCTGAAGGCGCGAACGTCTCGACCGGCTGATGAATATTGCCGGAGCCGACGTACTCGCTGAAATACGGCCGCGTGTCCACGGTGCGCCGGAACACACTGGTGCCGAAGGTCAGCTCATGCTTGAGCCAGCCGGTGTTGAACAGCCCGCTCATGGCCGCCTCGACCTCATCGTTGCGCTTGGTGTCATCGGGGCTGCGGAAGTCGTAAATGTCGTAATTGCCGTCCGAACCGAAATGCCCGGTGAGCGGTTCTGCCGAGCAGTTTGCGGCCTGGTAGTAGCAACCGTAGGCGAACGCGCTGTAGTCATCGATCACTACCCGGCTGCGGGATGCGCTGAGGCTGCCTTTCCAATCGTCGCTGAAACGGTATTCATAGCGGCCGTTCATGTTCAGCGACTGGATGCCCACCGGGTTCGACCAGCTTTGATAACCCAGCAACTTGCGCGGCGAGGCGTCGTGGGGCAGTTCGGTGCCGTTGAGCAATTGGTAACCGGGGACCGAGCGCTGCTCTTTGTCTTGGTATTCGACGTCCAATTGCAGGGTCGATTGATCGTTGATATTCCAGTCGAAGGCCACGGAACCGAAGTCGCGCTGACCGTCGGCGTGTTCGACGTAGGAACGAATGTCTTCGTGGGCCAGGTTCACCCGTAAGCCGAATTGTTTCTCGCTGCCGAACCAGCCGCCGACGTCAGTGGCCAGGTAGCGCTCGCCGTGCTCATTGGTGGAAACCGTGACAGAGCGCACGTCTTCCGGGCGTTTGGTTTTGTAGTTGATCAGGCCGCCGGGCTCGGAGACGCCGCTTTGCAAGCCAGACAGCCCCTTGAGCAATTCAACCTGTTCTTTGTTTTCCAGCGCGACGTTCTGCTCGCCGGTGATGGTTCGGCCATTGATGCGATAACTGCTGGCGGCGTTCAGCGAGAACCCGCGCACCACGAAATTTTCGTAGTAACCGACCGGGGCATAACTGTCGCCTACCGACGCGTCGTTTTTCAGTACGTCGCTGAGCAGTTTCGATTGCTGATTCTTGAGCATTTCGCTGCTGAACACGCTGATCGAGGCTGGGGTATCGAGTAGCGGGGCCTCACCAAAGCCGCCAACCGATGCGCTGCTGGCCTGATACACCGACGCCTGCTCGCCAGATACTCTCACTGCGTCCAGCGTCAGCGGCTCCGACTCTTGGGCGGCGAACAACGGCGAAGCGAAGGCGATGCTCAAGGGAAACAGGCGTCGGGTGAAGCCGGTTGCGGGGCGGCGAGGCGTGGGCATTTCGATAAAACTCCTGAGATGTTTCCAAAACCGGGATGACGAATGAAACCGTGGGAGCGGACCCGTCCGCGAAGTGGTCGGTACATCCGACATACCTTCAGCGCCTGAACTGCTGCATTCGCGGACAGGTCCGCTCCCACGGGACTTGCATCCGGCCAAGAATCCAATGGGTTCAACACCAACCAGCGCGGCGCATCTTTTACGTTTGTTGCCGGTTTTTTACAACCTCGGCAAACTGCGTTACATCTTTCGCCAACACGTTGGCGCTTACAGAACCCCACAAGGAAGTCCCGATGACCCTTTCGCTGTTCATGGCTGTAATCGCTTCCGGGTTTATCTACGGGATTTCTCCGGGGCCTGGCGTGCTGGCGGTGTTCGGCATTGGCGCCGCAAGGGGCCGTCGCGCCGGGGCGCTGTTTCTGTGCGGGCATCTGCTGGGGGACGTGATCTGGTGCAGCGTGGCGCTGGCGGCGATCATCGGCGCCAAGGTCTTTGGCAGCACGACGTTCAACATTCTCGGAGTAATGAGCGGGCTGTTTCTGTTCTGGCTGGGCTTTCGCGCGATCACCGCCAAACGCAGCAACGGCGACGATCAGAATGTCTCGGCGCGCAACCCGTTCTGGCACGGCATCGTGTTCGGCCTGACCAATCCAAAAGCCTACCCGGTGGCGGTCGCGACCTTCACCGCGCTGCTTTCAAGCCGCGCTGAATTGCTCAACTGGTCGATGCTGCCGCTGTTGATTCTGGTCAGCACCCTGGGCGGGATCATCGCTTACACGATCATCGTCGGCGTGGTGGGCGCGCGCCATGTGCGCACCCTGTACCAGCGTCACGAATTGACCATCACGCGCATTTGCGGGGTCATGTTCATCGGTTTCGCGGTCAATGCGCTGGTGCATGCGGTGCCAGGCTTGCTGCCCCGCCGCCCCTGATGGCGGGTCATCCCAACGGCGTGACGGCGGCTTCTTTGGTCAGCCACGCCAGAAACTCCTTCACCGGCGAATGCCGCTCGCGCCCCGGCGTACACACCGCCACATAACGCGGGCCGGGCAATGTGATGTCAGGCCGCAAAGCCACCAGCAAACCCTTCGCCACGCTGTCGGCCACCAATACATTGCTCGCCAACACCAGGCCATGACCGGCAATCGCCGCGCTCAGTGCGTAATGTTCGTCGTCGTATTCTCGAAAGCGCGCGTTGGCCAGCCAACTGTGTTCGCCGGCCGCCGCACACCAGCTTTTCCAGTTCACCACATCGGTGCCGGGGATCTGCCAGCTGAGGTCGATCAGCTCGATGTTTGCTTCATCGATACCGCCCATGCCCGGCGCTACGTACACCGCGAAGTGTTCGCGCATCAGCTCCACATGAATCAGGTTCGGGTCATGGCGATGAGTGGTGCGGATCGCTAGATCAATGCTCGAATCGCGCAACAGATCGACGATTTCATTGCGCGTGTCGATGCGTACGTTGAACTGCGGCCAGGCGCGATGAAAGCCGCCCAACCGGGGGATGAGCCAGGACGCTGCAAGGCCTGGAGTGGTGGAAAGGGTCAGGGTTTGCGAGGCCGATTCGGGGCAGAATCTTTCCAGACTCTGGCTGATGTCGAGCAACGCCCGGTGGGTCTGACGGTAGAGCTTTTCGCCGTCCTCGGTCAGCTTCACGCCCTGCCCCGAGCGGTTGAATAACAACGCGCCGAGCCATGCTTCCAGGGTTTTGACTTGATGGGAGATCGCCGCTGGCGTCACTGACAGCTCATCGGCAGCGGCCTTGAAACTGCCCAGCCTGCCCGCCGCCTCGAAAGTACGCAGGGCCGTCAGCGGTAGGTTGGAAAACACAAGGCGGCTCCAGGTGAATTGAATTGAATGGCGCTCAATTTATCTCATTTTTCTCAAGACCAGGCGGTCGGTAGCGTGGCCTTCAATTCGGTTTATCGATTGGAGGCGCAACATGCAAGGCCCTGCACGCAAGGTGGTTCAAGCAGTTCTGTATGAGGTCATCGCGATTTGTTTTCTGTCACCGGCGCTGGCGTGGGTGTACGACGAGAGTCTGGGGTATTCCAGCGCGCTGTCAGTGATGCTTTCGGCCAGTGCCTTGCTGTGGAACATGCTCTACAACACAGGTTTTGAATGGTGGGAGGCGCGTCAGGTCAAGCGCACCCGCACGCTACTGCGCAGGTTGATCCATTCGCTGGGGTTCGAGGGCGGGCTGACGCTTTTGCTGCTGCCGCTAGTTGCCTGGTGGCTCGAGATTTCATGGCTGGCGGCGCTGGCAACCAATCTGGGGCTGTTCGTGTTTTTCTTCGTGTATGCGTTGGTGTTTCAGTGGGGGTTCGATGTTGTGTTTGATGTGCCGGATTCCGCACGTTCTCCTGTAGGAGCGCGCTTGCCCGCGAAAGCATCCTTTCAATCGCCACAATCGTCGACTGACGGATCCTGATCGCGGGCAAGCGCGCTCCTACAACGGGTTCACGACGCCGCCTACTGCGCCAAACCGACTTTCAACACTTTGCCGTCGTCTTCGTCGGTCAGCACATACAGATACCCATCCGGGCCTTGGCGGACGTCGCGGATGCGGGATTTCAGGTCGCCTAGCAGACGTTCTTCATGCACCACTTTGTCGTCCTTGAGTTCCAGACGAATCAAATCCTGAGATGACAAGGCGCCAATGAAGATGTTGTGGTCCCACTGCTTGAACGTGCTGGAATCGTAAAACGCCATGCCGCTGATAGCTGGCGACTTTGGCCATACATGGAACGGCGTTTTCATGCCCTCGACCACCTTACCCTTGGCCTCGGAAATGGGCTGTCCGGTGTAGTCGATGCCGAAGGTCGCGATCGGCCAGCCGTAGTTGCCGCCGCGTTCGATGATGTTGATTTCATCACCGCCCATAGGCCCGTGCTCATTGGTCCAAAGAGTCCCCGTCCAAGGATTGAGCGCGGCGCCTTGCTGATTGCGGTGGCCGAAACTCCAGATTTCCGGACGCACGTTTTTCTGCCCGACAAAGGGGTTGTCCTTGGGAATGGTGCCGTCAGGATACAGCCGCACGATCTTGCCCTGGAGCTTGTCGAGGTCTTGAGCAGTGGGACGATTGTTGTTCTCGCCCAACGCGATGAACAGGTAGCCGTCGCGGTCGAACACGATGCGCGAACCGAAGTGATTACCCACCGACAGCTTGGGCTGCTGCTGGAAGATCCGCGTGAAGTTTTCAAGCTTGGTCATGTCTTCTGACAAACGACCACGGCCTGCTGCGGTGCCGCCGGTTTTGCCATCGCCGCTGTCCTCGGCGTAAGTCAGGTAAACCATTCGGTCTTTTTTGAAGTCCGGAGACAGCACCACGTCGAGCAGTCCGCCCTGCCCTTGCGCCCAGACTTTAGGCACGCCGCCCAGAGGCTCCGACAGCTTGCCGTCCGCAGAAACAATGCGCAGATTGCCCGGCCGCTCGGTCACCAGCATGCCTTTTTTGTCCGGCAGAAACGCCAGCGCCCACGGGTGTTGCAGGCCGGTCGCGACTTCATCGACGGTCAGCGTGCCTTCTTCGGATTTGTAAGTGGTGGTAGCGGCTGTAGCGCCGAGGGGCAGGCCCAGCCAAACGCTGGCACACAGGGTTGCGATCAAGGTTTTGCGGCTGATTGTTCGGCTGCGAGTCGTTTGAGGCATGGGCGATTCCTTATCGAGGGAAAGAGTTTTCTGACACTGAGGTCTCAACGAATATTGCCGCGCTGGCTGTTACCGGAAGGCGTTGGCGCCTGCTGGCGGGTGGGATAACCGTTGCGGATGCCGCCGTTTTCCAACGTCGGCGAGCGCGGGTTGACCCCGGTTGCCGGGCGGTTGACCGGAGGGCTGATCGATTGTGTGCCTTGGCGGCTGTTGGGATCAGCGCGGCGTATGGCGCCGTTGTCCGGGGTATTGTTACGGGCGGCGCCGTTGGGGTAAGTGGCGGCGGCAAGGGTTAAAGCCGCTTGCCCAGAGGTGGCATTGGTTGCCTGATGATTGCCAGCAGTACCGGCATAGGCAGGGCCGACACTCAGCAAACTGCCGAGGGTCAGGGTCGCAAGACTTCGCAGAACACTGTTCATTACTACCTCAAGAGATCGGGTAACGATTGGTGTGTTGGATGGCGATTGGTCAACTAGGTTCGCGTAGGCCGGGCGGATGAGCAACCGTAGGACGATTCCCTTTGTAACAAGGATCGTCCGAATACGCAGGATTACCGTGGGAGCGGACCTGTCCGCGAAGGGGCCAATGAGCCTGATGCAACGTTGTCGCCTGAAAGTCCGTATTCGCGGACAGTTCCGCTCCCACAGGTCGTCACTAAAGCCGAAATTATTTGTGTACCCTGCAACCGCCCACCCTGCCAGGAACCGCCCGCCATGTCCGACGCCAACACGCCTGCCCCCGCCCTGAAGGAAATCTTCAATCGCGAGCGTCTGCGCCACATTGCCGAACAAACCCTGGCGGTGTATCCGGCGTTCGACAGCAAGGCCTTCATGGCCCGCGCCGCGAAAGACCTGGACGGCCTGTCATTGATGCAGCGCTTGAACCGCGTCAGCCAAAGCCTGCATGCTGGTTTGCCTGAGGACTATCCGGCCGCACTGGACATCCTCTTTCAACTGGCACCCCTTTTGAACAGCGGCTTCGTGACCCTGATCCTCCCCGAATACGTTGCGCTGTATGGGCAGCATGATTTCCAGCGCTCGATGCAGGCGCTTAAATATTTCACCGCGTTTGGCTCCTCGGAGTTTGCCGTGCGGCACTTTCTGCGCAACGACCTCGATCAAGGGCTGGCGCTGATGCACCAATGGTCACTGGACGAAGACCCCCACGTGCGTCGGCTGGCCAGTGAAGGCTGTCGACCTCGCCTGCCGTGGTCATTTCGCCTGGAGAAACTGGTCGCCGATCCCTCGCCGGTGCTGGAGATTCTCGACAACCTCAAAGCCGACGACAGTCTTTATGTGCGCAAATCGGTGGCCAATCACCTGAACGACATCACCAAGGACAATCCCGAGTGGGTGCTCGATCAGATCGAAGCCTGGCCACTGGATAACCCGCACACCGCGTGGATCGTCCGCCATGCGCTGCGTTCGCTAATCAAAAAAGGCAATGCCCGCGCGCTGACGATCATGGGCGCAGGCGAGCAGCCCCAAGTGCGCATCCAAGGCTTGAGCCTCACGCCGAACGCTATCCATCTGGGCGAGCGCATCAGTCTGTCATTCACCCTAACCTCGACTAGCGACGCCCATCAGCGGCTGATCATCGATTACGCGATTCACTACGTGAAAAAGTCCGGTGGCACCTCGGCCAAGGTGTTCAAGCTCAAAACCCTGGAACTGGCCGCAGGGCAATCGGTGACCATCAGCCGCGAGCAACAGATTCGCAACTTCACCACCCGCGTGCATTACGCCGGTCGGCATGAAGTGGATGTGCTGATCAATGGGCAGTGCTTGGGCCGCAGTGGATTTGATCTGGCCGAATAACGCTGCGATGCGACTGGTCGCCGGTTGCACAAATCTTCCAGACTTGGCTTTAAGCTAAAACATACAGTCAGGCTTTAACGCAAAGCACCAGGACCAGGCGCATCCGCAGTTACTGGATTGAGGAACCCCATGCCCACCCCAAACTGGATTGATCTCAAGCAGGACGCCCTGTCTGGCATCGAGACCATGCGCGCGCATTTTGAGGGGCACGCTTACGATCCTCACTGGCACGACAGTTATCTGGTGGGCGTGACCGAACAGGGCGTTCAGCAATTCAACTGTCGTCGGCATAAGCACCTGAGCACGCCGGGCAAGGTCTTTATGCTGGAGCCGGGCGAAATCCATGACGGCGACGCACCCCATGCCGAAGGGTTTACCTATCGCACGCTGTATCTGGACCCAAAGTGGCTGGATCGGGAACTGCGCAGCCTGTTCGAGCAGACACCAGCCTCCACGCAACTGAGCTTTGCCACGACACTGGCGGACGATGCGCGTCTGGCGACGGCAACCGCCAACGCATTTAAGACGCTGCACGATGAGGAAATCCGCATCGTGCGTCAGACCGCGCTCGACACGTTGCTGTCGAGCCTGACCAGCCATTTGCACTGGCGCACCCTGATCACCCCGGACCCGCGCTTGCCGCTGGTTGCACAAAGGGCGCGGGATTATCTGCACAGCCACATGACCCAAGACATCGGGCTGGACGATCTGGCGCGGGAAACCGGTGTCGACCGCTTCCGCCTGACCCGAGCATTCAAGGCCGCATTCGGTATCGCGCCGCACGCGTATCTGATCCAGCTGCGGCTGGCCAAGGCCCGTCAGTTGTTAGCCCGAGGTGAATTACCGGTTTCGGTGGCGGCCGCGTTGGGTTTCGCCGATCAGAGCCATCTGGGCCGGTGGTTTCAGCGGGCGTATCGCATGACCCCGGCGGACTACCGCAAGCGCTGCTCAAATCTTCCAGACTGACGCGCGCGGGACCGTGAAGATCGGTACACGATCAATCACTGTCGAGTTGTTTCATGGACCAGATGCTGCCCTTTCTGCTGTTTGCTTTCGTCGCCTCCATCACCCCCGGCCCTACCAATATTCTGGTGCTGACCAACAGTTCGCGGCACGGCTTGCTCACCACGCTGCCGATTGTGTTTGGCGCCTGTGCCGCCGCCGCTTTGCTGGTGTTGCTAGTCGGTACCGGACTGGGTGATGTGTTGGCACGCCATGGGCAGGTGCAATCGGTCATGTCGTGGATCGGCATCGTGTGGCTGACGTGGATGGCATGGCAGATCTTCAGCGCGCCTGCCGAGGCCATCGACCCCAATCAACCACCAAAAGGCCCGCGAATGGGCGTGTTCGGCGCGGCTGCCTTGCAGTTGGTTAACCCAAAGACCTGGATGATGGCGCTGGCAGTGATCAGCGTGTTTGCCGGGACCGACGCAGACCGCATGGTGCGGGTGATGTGGCTGTCGCTGGCGTTCTTCCTTATATCCATCCCGTGCATGACGATCTGGGCCTATCTGGGCATCGGCGCCGCAAAATTCTGCCGCTCGGCAACGAGCATCAAGCGCTTCAATCAGGTCATGGCGGTGGTGCTGCTGGTGTCGGCGTGGTTGACGTTGGTGGTTTGAAACCCATGATCAAGCGCAGCATTTCGGGGCCGCTTCGCAGCCCATCGTCGGCAAGCCGGACTCCTGCGCCCTCCGGGCAGAAGCGGCAGCGTGCAGCGATACGAATCGCCGTTGATCCCAGGCTGCAGAAGCGGCAGCGTGCGTACGAGCAGAACTTGCTCATACGAAAGTGCCATCACCCTATTGCATCCGTTTTTTCTTTGTCTATGCTCTGAACAGCGAACGGTCGCCACTCAAATGAGTGGTATTGCGCGCGCGATTTTTCCGAATAAGTCGTGTTGGAGCCGATATGGATCGTCAGGCTGACCGTTGCCCCCTGCTGCCGCTTGTCGCTTCGATAGTCATCGGACGATTGGTCGCTGTCCTCGCCTTTCCATCCAAACAGCTCTATTTCAAAGGTTTGGGCGAAAATACCCGATCTGCTTGCGCAAGTTATGTCATCCCGCCATGACTCAAGTCCCGCCTCATGCTGTCGATGCAAACGTATGCCAATCAAGGAAGACGGTCACTGTGACCGCATTCGAACTATCGAGTCACGGAGCGCAGATGTTTAACTCTCACCGCAAGGCTGTCGAAGCCGAGTTGCAAGTCTCCTCAGCCGCTTTGTGCCACACACAGGCCAAGCTGGCCGCGATCAGCCGATCCATGGCGATGATCGAGTTCACGCCTGACGGCATCGTCATTCAGGCCAATGAGAACTTCTGCAACGCCATGGGTTATCAGCCCAACGAATTGGTCGGCAAGCACCACCGGATTTTCTGCGAAAAGTCTTACTGCGACAGCGAAGCCTATCCCAAGCTCTGGCGCGATCTGGCGCGGGGCGAGGCGATTTGCGGCACCGTCATGCGCCTGGACAAATCCGGTCGAGAGATCTGGCTGGAGGCCAGTTATATGCCGGTGTTCGGCGCCGACGGCAAAGTGAATAGCGTGATCAAGGTCGCCTCTGACGTCTCTGCCCGGCTCCACGAGAGTCACGAACACGACAGCATGATCAACGCGATAGGTCGTTCGATGGCAGTGATCGAGTTCTCGCCGGACGGACGTGTCATTACCGCTAACGACAATTTTCTGAAGACCACCCAGTACGCACTCAATGAAGTCGTTGGCCAGCACCACAGCATGTTCTGCACCCGTGCCGAGGTGGATTCGCCTGCTTACAAGGCGTTTTGGGCATCGCTCAATCGCGGCGAATACCATTCCCGTCGCTTTGAGCGGGTCAACAAATACGGTCAGACGATTTACCTCGAAGCGTCGTACAACCCGCTGTTTGACGCCAAGGGCCGGCTGTACAAAGTGGTGAAGTTCGCCAGCGACATCACTGAGCAAGTGAGCGTGCAGCGCATGGCCGCAACGACGGCCCACGACACGTCCGTTCGCACTGACGCCTGCGCGCAGAAGGGCTCCAGTGTCGTGCAGCAGACCGTTGCCGTGATCGAGCAAATCTCCACCGATCTGAATGAGGCTGCGCGCAGCATTGACGCAGTGAACAAGCAGTCGGAAATCATCGCCACCATTGTGCAGACCATCCGTGGTATCGCCGACCAGACCAACCTGCTGGCATTGAACGCCGCCATTGAAGCAGCCCGGGCTGGTGAACATGGCCGCGGGTTTGCGGTGGTTGCCGATGAAGTGAGGGGGCTAGCCGCCAGGACCAGCAAAGCGACAATCGAGATTGTCGATGTGGTGCGCCAGAACAACGAGCTGGCGAAGAGCGCGGTGTCGAGCATGCAATCGAGCTTGAGCCGAACAGGCACCGGGGTCGAGCTGGCCAATGAGGCCGGGGAAGTGATTCTGGAAATTCAGCAGGGCGCGCGGCATGTGGTCAATGCGATCAGCCAGTTCAACTCGACGTTGCAGTTGAGTTGAAACCGGCGCAATCCCTGTAGGAGCGCGCTTGCCCGCGATAACGGTGTATCAGTCAGCAGATTATCAGCAGACAGGATGCATTCGCGGGCAAGCGCGCTCCTACAGGATCAGGGGGGAGTCAGCCTTCACTCCCCAATATCCTCATTCCACAGCTCTGGCTTGTCAGCGATGAACTGGCTCATCAGCGCGACGCAGGTGGCGTCGTGCACAACGTCCACCTGCACGCCCCGCGAGCGCAGCAGTTCTTCCTCGCCCATGAATGTCTGGTTTTCGCCCACGATGATCTTGCGGATGCCGTATAGCAGGATTGCGCCGCTGCACATCGCGCAGGGTGAAAGTGTGGTGTAGAGCGTCGCTTCCTTGTAAACCCTGGCTGGCTGACGTCCGGCATTCTCGAAAGCGTCCATTTCGCCGTGCTTGATCGCACTGCCTTCCTGCACCCGACGGTTGTGCCCACGACCGATAATCTTGCCGTCGTGAACAATCACCGAGCCGATCGGAATGCCGCCTTCGTCCAGCCCCTTCTGCGCCTCGTCGATGGCCGCCTGCATGAATGGATCCATGGTGTTCCCCCGTCACGTCAAAAAAATTCGTCCCCCTGCCGACCGGCAGCGATGGGGCGTCAAGGTTTGGCTTTTTTCAGCGCACTGTCCAGCGCGGTGGAGACGTACACCTTGAGCAACTCGCTGGAGCGGCCCTTCATGTCCATGCCGACATCCCGCTGCTTGGCGCGAAATTTGTTGGCCAGCGGTTGCGCCGGTTCGCCGACATTGAGCTGTTGCAGTTCTTCCGGCGTGAAGGATTGCGAGTAAGCCGCCGCCAGGTTGCGATCCCATTCAGGCTGATATTGCGGTTGCAGGTTTTGCAGCTCGTCCTGCACCAGGGTTTGAGCCTGGGTTCGGCCAACGGCTTCAACGATGGTAGCGAAGGTGACGGTGCGCGAGGCCACCTGATAGCCCAGCCAGCCCAGGCTCTCACCCAAGTGATGGTCTTGCACAAACACCAGTGCTTGATCCGGAACAACGGCAGGCGCTGTTACATCAGCGCGGGCGTTTTGCGGCGCGTTCAGCATCAGGCAAACCAACGCACTCATCATTACGTTCATTACCGTCAGCGCAGTTGATCTGCGATACCCCATGTCCTCTCCCCGGCCATTTTTATCGTGGGTTCAACTTACTCGCTGTGCTGATGACGCTAGCAGTTGAGCCATGGATCGCCATCGGATCAAACGCCACAGCTCAACAAAGTCAGATTCGCGGCACCCGAGTGGATGCCCATTGCTGCTCGGTCATCCGGTAAATCCGCACACCGCGTCGATGGTATTGGCTGTGGATGAACCCACTGAACCCCAGTTTTTGAATGACTTTGACCGACGCCACATTGGTCGGCTCGACGATGGCGATCAACGAATCGATGCCCAATCGGCCGAACGCGTGATTGAGTGTGGCGCGGGCGGCCTCAGTGCCGATTCCCCTGCCCCACCAAGCTGTTGCGAGGCGATAACCGATCTCGATTTCGTCGGCGCCATCGACGCGTTCAGCATTGAGACCGCAGAAGCCGGCCAAGGTTGAGGTGGATTTATCGACGACGGCCATGGGCCCGAAACCGTGCTCGCGATAGGAGTGTCGGCACCACTCGATAAATTCGCCCGTGGATTTTTCGGACATGACCCCGCGCACGGAATGGCGCATGACTTCAGCGTCCGCAAGAATGCGCGCCAAATCCTGGGTGTCGTCACTGGTCAGTTCGCGCAGGATCAAGCGATCAGTGCGCAGCGCGGAATGGTGAATGCTCATGATGTCGCCTCGGCGTCAGTCGAATTGACAGGGCTTGATCATGGCGCAGGGGAAGCGGCGTTGCCAGTGGGGAATGGGTGGGTAGCGCACAACGCCTCTCTGTAGGAGACAACTTGTTGGCGAGCAGTCTGTACGCGGTGCCAGACACACCGCCTCTCTGTAGGAGACAACTTGTTGGCGAGTGGCCTGTACTCGGTGTGCCAGACACCGCCTCTCTGTAGGAGACAACTTGTTGGCGAGTGGCCTTTGTGCGGTGTGACAGTTACACCGCCTCGCGAACAAGTTCGCTCCTACAGAGGGGGTTTTTACAACCCCGCCGTCACCTTCTTGGCCACATCTGCCGGAACCCACGTTGTCCAGATTTCCGGGTGGTCTTTCAGGAAGCTTTTGGCAACCGCGTCCGGCTGTTCACGTTTCTCGCTCATCTGGCCCAAGGTCTTGTTCAACTGGTCGATCGGCAGATCAACTTTCTCGAAGAACGACACCAGTTCCGGATACTGCTTGTGGAAGGGTTCGGACACGCCAATTGCCAGGTGCGCCGCCAGCGATGCGCTGCCGATGGGGTTCGGGTTGCTGGCATCGGACAGGGTTTTCCAGGCGGCTTCGTTGAACGGCGGCTCTTCGAGTTTGATCAACTTGAAGCGACCTAGCAGCGGCGTCGGCGACCAGTAGTAGAACAACACCGGCTGCCCGCGACGTACCGAGGAACTGACTTCGGCATCCAGCGCAGCGCCGGAGCCGGTACGGAAGTTCACATAACTGTCAGTCAGCTTGTAGGCCTTCAGTTTCTGGGTGTTCACGATCTCGGACGTCCAGCCGGACGGACTGTTCAGGAAACGCCCTTGGCCCGGAGATTCCGGGTCTTTGAATACGTCTTTGTATTTGGGCAAATCGGCCACCGATTTCAAATCAGGCGCCAGCGGTTTGATCCCGCGCGCCGCGTCGCCCTTGATCACGAATTCCGGCACGTACCAGCCTTCGGTTGCGCCCTTGACGATGTTGCCCAGGCCATACACCTTGCCTTCCGCCTCGGCCTTGACCCACGCCGGGCTACGCCCTGCCCATTCTTCGCCGATAACTTGAATGTCGTTTTTCGCCAGCGCCGCTTCCAGGCTCACGGTGCTGCCAGGCAGTTTATCAGTCGGGTAGCCGTAGCCTTTCTCGACGATGGTGCGCAGGATTTCGGTGATCAGACTGCCGCTTTCCCAAGTGATATCGCCGAACAGGATGGGCGCGGTTTTGTCTGCCGCGTGGACCGATTGCGTCAGCACCGCCAGCGCCAGCAGCGAGCCGCCCAACAATTTTTTGATCGATGTCATGGTCGTTTCTCGAGATTCAAAGGGTCAGAAGGCTCATTTGGTTGTAGCACAGCAGGCGCGTCATTCCAGGCAAGCGCGCTTGCAGCAGGTCTGGGCCTGATCCATATAAACGCTGACCGAGCGCTGAGAGATACCCAGTTCGACAGCGATTTGTGGATAGGTCAGGCCGTTGTCCCGCGACAGCAAAAACGTCGCCTTGACCTTGGCCGGCAGGCGATTCAAGCGCCGATCGATACGGTTCAGGGTTTCGATGGCCTGAGCCAAATGCTCGGGTGACGGATTGTGACTGTCGTCAATGACGCTCAGTTCATCGAAATAACTGCGCTCGAGGTCGCGTCGCCGCCAGCGTTGGTACAGCAGCCGTTGAGCGATAGTGGTGAGCAACGCGCGGGGCTGGCGAATCGGCACGACGTTGGGCGATTCCAGCAATTGAATGAAAGCTTCGGAAGCGATGTCTTCGGCGCACGCGACAGAATTCAGATGCCGCCGCAAGCGCTCACACAGCCAGACGTAATGGCTGGCGAACAGACTGCTGATGAGTTCGCGATGGGAGAGTTCGGCGGCAGGCATGGGGCGTCCTTGAACGATGGTTTTTATGCTCACTGGCAAACCGGTGACAGGCATCGTAACAAGGGTTTTTATGCATTAAAAATAGCTTTATATGAGATCGATATTCCCATATCGAATATATAGGTGCGCGGTCTGTAGGAGCCAGCTTGTTGGCGAGAAGGTTTATCGCGGTCCCCCTGACACAGCCCCTCGCGAACAAGTTCGCTCCTACAGAGTGCCGGCGATTACCGGACAGTGGGGTATCCGAAATCAACCGCGTGTTGTTGGTAATCGAGCAGCACCTGGTAATCGTCCTCGCTGGCGGCGATCACTTGGCTTATTGCCAGAACGGATGCAACGTCGGGCAATTCCTGCAGCGCTTTGTTGAGGGCCGAGCGAATCGGTTCGGCATCGATTCCCAGCCTTGTGATGTAGGGCAAACTCGGACTCAGCGCTGTCTGGGTAAGAATCCGTAAACCGGCCACTTCATCACTGCCGTCCCGCGCCAGATAGTCGTAGGTCACGCTGTCGATGGCCGCCAGATCACCCCGCCCTTCTTTGAGCCAGCGCAAACTGTCGCGATGGCCACCGGTGACCGACACCTGTCCAAAGAATCGACCCTCCACCTGCAACGGCGCCAGCGTGTGGCGGAACAGATTCATCCCGGAATTGGAATCTTCGCTGTTGATCAGCCCGTGACTGCCGCGAAAGTCGATCAGCTCATGGCGCGGATCTTCCTCGCGCACCAGCAACAGGCTGCAATGACTGCCCTCGGCGCTATGGGGCAATTGGTACACCGGGCGACCGATCACCTGCACGTGGCCACGCAATTGGGTCATCAGCGGATAGCCGCACGTCTGCGCCAGTATCAATTCCGGTGACAGCCAGAGCGACTTGAGGTCGGGCGTCTGGTCATGCAGGCGCGTTTTCGCCAAGTGCTCCAACGTGCGCGTCAGCCAGCGCTCCTGTGCCTCACGCACTGGTTGCGGCGCGACGTACATCAGCAGTTCGGCGAAACCTTGAGGCATGGGAAAATTCCGGATCAGACGTAGGGATGTTGAGGACTGTCGATAGGATTGAGGCTGTGCAGCCGAAAGAGTTCACCATATCCCCGCACCAGAAAAAACCCGCTGCGTGCCAGCCATTGCTCCCTCCGTTCGTGATACACGGTCGGCATGTGGTACCACGACAGCCCCGGTAAATCGTGGTGTACCAGATGCAAATTCAGGTGCAGAAACAGCCAGCTCCAAGGCCATGCCGCTTCGTTGATCACTGTTCGCTGTTCCGGATGCTCGCTGGGCCGATGCTCGTAATACGAACGCACCATCGACACAGCGAGCGCCGGCAAAGCGATCAACAACATGTAATGCAGGGGGGAAAGCGCGCTGTACTGCGCGATAAACCAGAACATCAGCACCGCGAACGCGCCGTGGGTGGCCCACATCAGCCACGCCTGCCGTTCGCCGCGCAGCAAACGTTTCGATTCCCCGATCAACAGACTGCTCAACGCCAGCGGAGCACCAAACAGCACGCGCCCCGGCAAGGTTTTATCGAGCCAGCGCAGCAGTCGCACGATGCCTTGCGTTCGGGCCCAGCCCGACTGACTCAGGTAACGGCTCTCGGGATCCAGGCCCGGCACGGTCAAATCTTCGTCGCGGTGATGCTCAAGATGGGTGTCTCGGTACAGCGTGTAGGGGTACCACACGGCAAACGGCGCGTAACCCAGCACCTTGTTCAGCCACAAAAATCGCGTCGGATGGCCGTGCAGCAACTCGTGTTGCACCGACATCCACAGCACGAGCAACGGAATCATCAGCACCGTGGTCGCCCAGACTCCAAGCTTCGGGCTCAACAGCAGCAAGCCGAACCAGGCGCCGTAAACCCCCGCAAGCAACATCCAGGTCGGCCATTCCGTGCGGCCGGTAAAGCTTGCGCGCAAACGCTGAACGTCTTCGCGCTGGCGGTCGTCGAGGTAGTTGGGCATCGCAGATACCTGCATCGGGGCTGATACCGGTATGTGCATCGACGCAGGAAAATCTTGTAGACCGATTGGTTATGGCGGTAGAACGAAAGCCCCAAAAAGCCGCTGCGCCCCGATGTTTCCCATGCAAATTTGCGTATTACCCGAGATTTCCCGTCCGCTGCTGGACAAGTTCTACCGCGCCCATCAATCGCCCATGCGCGGCAAGGGTGAAGCGACAGCGTGGGTGGTCAGGGATCCGCAGATTATTGCGGCGCTGTGCATCACGCCGGTAGACGGCGGGCACTGGCTGACCGGCGTGTTCGTTGCGCCTGATCGACGTGGTCAAGGTATTGCAGCGCGTCTTATCGAGGCGGCAGTGGCACAGGTCGGCGGCAAGGTCTGGCTGTTTTGCCACCCTGAGTTGGGCGACTTTTACGCGCGCCTGAAATTTGAGGCGGTGTCTGAGTTACCTGAAACGCTTGCAGGACGATTCGCCCGTTACGCCAGAACCAAAGCGCTGATCGCCCTGTACCGCCAATAAAAGCAGCTCACGTCCCGACAAGAAATATCGGGAGCGAGGTGCTTAGATCCTTATTGCACACGCGACCCAACCGAATGCATGATCCCAAGCGCAAACCCGCGTGCTAGCCTCGGCCATCACCTTTATCCAGACCAACGGGACGCCCATGAAAAAGACGCTTATCGCCTGCTCTCTTGCCGCGTTATTCGGATCGACGCTTGTCATGGCCGCCGACACACCGCCGCCTTCGAACATCACCCATGAGCAGTTCGCCAAGGTGCTGGCCGGCGACTGGCGATTGCCGCAAAACAGCGCGCGCGATCAATACCGTCATCCAGAACAGACACTGCAGTTTTTCGGCTTGCGTGACGACCAGACCTTGATCGAGATCACGCCGGGCAATGGCTGGTACAGCGAAGTCCTCGCGCCGCTGCTCAAGGACAAGGGCCAATACATCGCCGCCGTTGTCGCACCCAATACCAGCGATTACGCCAAGCGCGCCGTGGATAATCTCAAGCAGAAGTTCGCCGCCGATCCTGAGCATTACAGCAAGGCGCAGGTGATCGAGTACAACCCCAAGCAACCTGATCTGGGCAAACCTGCCTCGGCCGACGCGGTGCTGACCTTCCGTAACGTGCATAACTGGACCGACGCGAAAACCGAAGTCGCGACCTTCAAAAGCTTCTACGAAGTGCTGAAGCAGGGCGGCACGCTGGGCATCGTCGATCACCGCGCAAAAGCCGGAACCACGGCTGCACAGAACGAGAACAACGGTTATCTCCCCACTGAATACGTGATCAAGCTGGCCACGGATGCGGGGTTCAAGCTGGTGGGCGAAAGCGAAATCAACGCCAATCCGAAGGACACCAAGGACTACCCTGACGGGGTCTGGACGCTGCCGCCATCTTTGGTGCTGGGGGAAACCGATCGCGCGAAGTACCAGGCCATCGGCGAGTCTGACCGGATGACCCTGCGCTTCGTCAAACCGGCCAAGTAAAACGCCGGTCTATTCGTCGGCGTTCGGATCCATGCCCGGAAACAGTACGTCGATGTAGCCGAAGCGGCTGAAATCGGTAATGCGCGAGGGGTACAGCCGACCGATCAAGTGATCGCATTCGTGCTGTACCACCCGCGCATGAAAGCCGCGGGCGATGCGCTGAATGCGCTTGCCGTCGGGGTCGAAACCTTCGTAACGAATGTGCTCGTAGCGGTCGACCACGCCACGCAGACCCGGCACGGAAAGGCACCCTTCCCATCCCTCTTCGAGGGTCTGCTCCAGCGGCGTGATCAGCGGATTGAGCAGGATGGTCTGCGGAACCGCTTCGGCCTCGGGGTAACGTTCGCTGCGCTCGAAACCGAAGATCACCAACTGCAGGTCAACGCCGATCTGTGGCGCCGCGAGCCCCACGCCGCCGACGCTCTCCATGGTTTCGAACATGTCGGCGATCAGGGTTTTCAGCTCCGGGGAGCCAAACATTGATTCAGGCACCGGCGGCGCAATACGCAGCAGGCGCTCATCGCCCATCTTCAGAATTTCGTGAATCATAGTGGCCCTTGCTGGTGAACGAGGATGCGCCGCGCTGACTGCGAACAGCGTGCGCGGGCACATCCTGCCATAAACGGCGTCAGGATTTATCGACCTTGAGCGCTGGCTGCAGCTCAGGGTCGTGATCGTGACTGTGGTCGCGGCCCAAGCCGGACACGTGCTGCTTGTGAGTTGACTCGATACCGCCGTCGCCTTCTACCTTCTCGCCTTTATCCTTGCCTTCGGCGGACATGTGCTCGATGACGGCATTCATCTCCGCGCCAAGCAGCAGCACCGCTGCCGAAATATAGAAGTACAACAGCAGGACGATAATTGCGCCGATGCTGCCGTACATGGCGTTGTAGTCAGCGAAGGTTTTGACGTAGTACGCAAAGCCCAGGGAGGCAATGATCCATACCACCACGGCCAGGACCGAGCCTGGAGTGATGAAACGGAACTTCTGCTCGACGTCCGGCATGACGTAGTACATCAACGCCACGGCCACCATCAGCAGCAGAATGATCAGCGGCCAGCGCAGGATGGTCCAGAGCGTAACAATGAAGTCTTCCAGCCCAATCTGCGCCGCCAGCCAACTCATGACCTGCGGGCCTGTGACCATCAGCGCAGCGGCAGCCAGCATCATCCCCGCGATACCAATGGTGTAGAGGACCGACAGCGGAATACGCTTCCAGACCGGGCGCGCTTCGACCACGTCGTAGGCGGCGTTCATCGCGCTCATCAGCAAGCGGACACCGGCCGAAGCGGTCCACAGCGCAATGACGATACCAATCGACAACAATCCGCCTTTGGACTGCTGGAGCTGGTCGATCACGGGGTTGACCTGCTCCAGCGCCTGAGGCGGGAGTACGAATTCGGACTGCAGACGCAGCCAGGAGAAAAAGTCCGGCAGGTGCAGAAAGCCGATCAAGGCAATGAGGAACAGCAAAAACGGGAACAACGAAAACAACATCTGATAGGCAAGCGCCGACGCGTAGGTCGACATCTCGTCATCGAGAAATTCTTTGACCGTCCTGACCATTACCTTGGTGAACGGTAATTGGCGCAAATCCGGGAAAATCATGGCGTCTCCTTTCGCAACGTCGCTAAGCACATTTACCTATACGAGCGGGCAAACGCTGTGAAATTCCATTGCCAGCCGCGTGGGCGGGCTTTTTACCCTAAGTAAAGCAGTGTGGCGACCCAATAATTGCTTAACTCTTCAAGAGGTGAGCATTCAAGGTCTGCGATAGCCACACAGCATAACGGCCGTCCGAGGACAGCCGTTATCGCGTTTCCAGATGTTTGCGCACGCGTGTCAGGCGTTGCGTGCGCGGGCCATCAGACCTTGTCGACGCCTTTTTTCACAGCGTCTTTGGCTTCGCCAACTTTTTGCTGGGTTTCGCCTTTGACTTCCTGGGCCTTGCCTTCTGCACGCAGTTTGTCGTTGTCGGTCGCTTTACCAACGCCTTGTTTGACGTTGCCGACTGCTTCGTTAGCCATGCCTTTAATTTTATCGCCAGTGCTGCTCATGAGATGTCTCCTGGGTAAGAATCAGGTGTCATAACCTCGACGTAATGATTGACTCATCGCCGTTTGCGAAGGTTTCAATTATTTTTCTCAACGGCATTCAGCGTGATGCGCTGGCAAGAAATCGCGGCTTTTCAAGGGTGTGAAATTTAGACTTTATGTTTGCCAGTCAACGCCTGAGAATGCGCGACTGAAACGTATCCACGGGAACATCATGAAACTCGACAAAACGCAGGCCATCGCACGCAGGAATAAGGATCTGGGTGGCGCCGTACTTGGCACCAACAACACCCATTTCGCGGTGCTCAACACTAACCGGAACATCTGGTGGTTCGACTTGCCGGTGACGCGCCTGCAAGTGGGGCAATACGAATGGCTGCACCTGCTGCTGCACACCCCAAGCACCGATGAGCTGCTGCACTTGAAAGTGACCACCGCGTTCATGCGCGAGCATATGGAAGGCTTGGTAGTGCGCAACGAGGGCAAGCGTAAATCTACCGTCAGCCTGGAATTGAGCGCTGACAAGGACGCCTGGTTGCGCGATGCACGACCGAATGGGGCAAATGTGAGCTTTGCAGCGTTTTTGCAGAAGTAATAGGAACACCGAACTGTAGGAGCGCGCTTGCCCGCGATGCATTGTGTCAAATGCAGAAGGTTGTCTGACCTGACGCAATCGCGGGCAAGCGCGCTCCTACAAAGTGTCGTTGCTTCAGCCCACACGTCGCGCCGCGAGATACCCGACCGCACCCGCCACGCCCGACGCAAACGTCCCCCACGCCCAATCCACCAGCGACAACTGCCCTGGCCAGCCTTGCAGCGTGGCCCAATTGGTCAGGTCGTAGGTGCCGTATGCCATGAGCCCAAGCAGTGCGCTGTGCAGCGCCGCTCTGCCAATCCGATGATGACGTAGCCCTGGCAGTACACCGAAAAACACGATCCCCGCCCCGTATAGCAAATAAAACAGCACGGCAGGCGCAATCACCGGTGTCGGCAGCATCAGCCCGCCCAGCCAGGCGCGGTAGGTCGGGCCCATCAAGACGCCAAGCCATAAACCGTCCAGCACCAGAAATGCCAGCAGCGTGGCAATGTAAGCCGTAAGCGTTTTCTTCATGGGAAGTCCCTGAACAAGGTGTAGGAGGATCAGAGGTGACCCATCGCTCTGAAAGATAGAGCGTGTTCAGGGACCGAAGATTCAAACCAAGTCGATGCGGTCCGCGTGAATCACAATCTCACCTTGCTTGTACAACGCGCCAATGGCCTTTTTGAAGTTGCCTTTGCTGACGCCAAACAGGTTGCTGATCACCTGCGGATCACTTTTGTCGCTCACCGGCAAGGTGCCGTTGTTTTCGCGTAACTTGGTAAGGATCTTGGAGTTCAAGCTGCTGGCAGCCTGTTCGCCCACCGGTTGCAGACTCAGGCTGATATTGCCGTCAGCGCGAATCTCCTTGATGTAACCTTTTTCCTCTTTACCCGGCCGCAGGAACTTGAACACTTCGTTCTTGTGAATCAGGCCCCAGTGCTTGTTATTGATGATCGCTTTGAAGCCCATGTCGGTCGCTTCAGCCACCAGCAAGTCGACTTCCTGCCCCACCTTGTAGTTTGCAGGCACCTTGTCCAGATAGCGGTCAAGCCGGCTGGTAGCGGTGATGCGTCGGGTGTGTTTGTCCAGGTAGACATGCACCACGCAATAATCGCCCGCTTTGAGCGGCTGCCGTTCTTCGGAGTATGGCAACAGCAAATCTTTGGGCAAACCCCAATCCAGAAAGATGCCAATACTGTTCACTTCAACCACTTTAAGACTGGCGAATTCACCGACCTGAACTTTCGGCTTTTCTGTTGTTGCAATTAATTTGTCATCGCTGTCCAGATAAATGAAAACGTTAAGCCAATCTTCGTCTTCGCTGGGAATATCTTTAGGAATATAGCGATTAGGCAGCAGAATTTCGCCATCTTGGGCGCCATCCAGATATAAACCGAAGTTAGTATGTTTAACCACTTGCAAACTGTTGTAGCGCCCGACTAAAGCCATGTTCGAATACCCTCGTTACGTGGGCGGCATTCTACCCGAGTTTTGCGCGGGGGTTGATGGCTGTCGGTGATGGCTGCCAATCGGCGCGGTCAGGCTCAGGAAAATCAAGGCTTTAGCGCGAGCGATCGGCGTTGAGGTCCTTGCAACCGGTCCACTCGTCAGATGTGTGGGGCTGGGCGGTGCAGGATTTCAGTCAGTTATCTGGATTGCTGCGATGGAATCTTGGCAATTAAAACAGTGATTTAGCGTAGACCTTCAGCTTCTCACCCGACTTTTGCGGTTAAACCGGGCTTTCATTCACTCCCATATTTGCCAAGCAATTGCCGGGCGGTTCGGATAGAATGGCCGGCCGTATTAATTTTATATAGGTTAATAGCAGCCATGCGTGTAAAAGCATCCAACTCGAAAGCCAAGCCAGCTCCAGCCGTTGAAACAAGCGACTCGATCAACGCGCAAATCGCGGCTTTCCTGAAATCCGGCGGCGAGATCCAGCAAATCGCAAAAGGCGTCAGCGGCCAGACCTTCGGCCCATCGAAACAAATCTCCCTCGGCAAAAAGTAAATTTCCCCCCGCATCAGTTGTCGATCTCTGGGCGCTTTGAACACAAAGCGCCAGGGCCATCGATCCCCGCTCCAACAAAGCTCTGCTTTACTGTCTCGTCAGACGCCACCAATTGGCCGTCATTGACCAGCCACTCTGATCGCTACGCAAAACCCTGAGACCAGACTCCTCTGCGGAATCCAAAATGAAGAAATGGATATTTTTCGGTGCAGTACTTTGTCTGGGCGGCTGCGCAACGCATGGCTGCGACACCACGGTGCAAGGCAGTCCCTGCCGTGCTGAACACCTTCTCTACCAAAACGACATGATCCAGGCCAAGGTGCTGATCAGCGAAAGACGCCAGGAAAACTACGAGCTGGCCGACGCACTGCTGGAGCGAGCCGCCAAAGACGACACCTCTGGCGAAGCCGGGTTTTATCAGGGAGTTCTGCTGATTCGCCAACAAGGCGATGACGGCAAGATCATGACGCTGTTGCAGAAATCGGCTGATCACCATTATCCACTCGCCATCGCCCTGCTGGCTCAACTCACGGGTATGCATGATCAGGAAAAGGCGCGTGCATACCGCAAGCAGTACGACGAGTTGGACGTTGCCAAGAGCGGATATCCCTCTTTTCCACAAGCGCTGATCGTGGTGAATAACCTCGTTTCCCCTGCCAACTGAAAGCGAAGTTCATATTTTTCGCTGTGAATCGACCAGTGGTCGATTTCGCCGGTCATTGACCGGTATGCTGGCGAGGCTCTAGCTCGCGGTTCTTATCAGGCTTTCAGGCCATATCGATTTGACACCATCGATTTCATTCCTCCTGCTAAATCCAAGGAGTGATGCATGCCTTATGCTCGCTATTACCTGCTGTTTGCCAGCACATTGCTTGTCTGTCAGACCGCTGCAGCTCAGGTTATTGAGCGAGATCTCGGCGATTTCAGCCTCAAGCTCGGCACCACGCCCAGCCGCACCATGGCGCAGGGGCTGGTCACGCCAACGGGCGGCGACTCGGCTTTCCACGGTGGCCTGGACCTGACTCACAACAGCGGGTTCTATTTCGGCCAGTGGTCGCCCAATGCCGGCATCGCCCCGGACAGTGTCCTCGAAGTCGACTCGTACGCGGGGTTCAAAAAGCCCTTCGACAAAACCCTCGGTTACGAACTGGGCGTTATCCGTTACAGCTACCCTAATACCGCGCAGCTCGACAGTCATGAGCTGTATGCAGGCTTCCGGATATTTGATAGCCGCATCGGCACCGCCTTCAGCAACGACGCCGGACGTCAGGACAGCACGCTGTTTCTGGACTTGGGCGGCATCGTGCCGCTTGGCCTGGATTTGCGCATGCAATACGGCAATCATCAGCTCGACACCCCTGCCGCTATCGACGGTGGTGGCCTGGTCAACGCTTACAACGATTGGTCGTTCAACGTTTCGCGCCCGTTGATGGGCATGGACATGAACCTGATGTACAGCGGCTCAAGCCTGACCGGTGCCGACTGCGGCGCCTACAGCGGGCACAACGCTTATTGCGAAAGCACCGTCACATTGAAGGTCGTGCGATCGTTTTTCTGACGGTCCGATCAAAATGCGCTGAACCGGCGTGACATCCTCTGCTCTATACGAGAAGTCAAACGAGCAAGGATCCGTCATGCGCCACACGGTCAAAGTCTGTATTTCCCTGCTGTTTGCCTTGATGCTCGTAACCGGATGCAGCCGTGTTGGCCTGGCGTACCGTAATCTGGATGTGATCATCCCGTGGTCGCTCAGCGACTATCTGGACATGAATACCACCCAAAAAGACTGGCTGAACGAGCGCCTCAAAGAGCACCTCAGCTGGCACTGCACAACGCAAATTCCCGAATACGTGGCTTGGCTCGACCGTTTGCAAGACATGGTCGAAACCCATCAAGTCAATCAATCGGAATTGGCCGCCCGCACCGTTGAAGCCAAGCAGGCTATCGCCACCCTCTCCCGTGAAATCACACCGTCGGCCGTCGAGCTACTCAAGCAGCTGGACGATAAGCAGGTAGCGGAGATGCAGGATGCGTTCGCCAAGGACCTGCGCAAACACGAAGATGAGTTCGTCAATCAGCCATTGAATGAGCAGATCAAAGACCGAACCCAACGCATGGAAAAACGCTTGAATCCATGGATCGGCAAGCTGAACCCGGCCCAGCTGACGCGCGTCAAGCAATGGTCAACTTCTCTGGGTGAGCAAAACCGACTATGGATCGACAACCGGGCACATTGGCAGGCCCAGCTACTCAATACCGTTAAACAGCGTCAAGCCAACGACTTCGACGGCAAAATTGCCAAGCTGTTGCAGGACCGCGAGACGTTCTGGACGCCTGAATACCGCAAAGCGTATGACCGAACCGAGCAGGCCGCGATCTCGTTGCTGGTCGATCTGGTGGCCGAGAGCACACCGGATCAGCAGCAAAAGCTGTTGCAGAAAATCGCCGATACCCGGAAGGACTTCACGGATCTCAGCTGTTTGAAGGCTGCCAAAGCGGCGCTTTAATGCGTAGGAGCGAACGTGAGTCTGTAGGAGCGAACTTGTTCGCGAGCTGGGTTTTCAAAGGCGAAATTGCTCGCGAACAAGTTCGCTCCTACAGGGGCCGCGCTCTGTTTAAAGCTTAAATCGAGCCGCCAGCGATCTGGGCCTTGGACGCTACTTCGTCGAAAGTTTCGGGCTCAAGAGCGTCGTCCTGATCGTCCAGCACATGGCGTGGATGGTTTTCGCCGGGGATGCTGCTGTCGATCATCGCGAGCAGACTGGCGCCCCGTGGAGTCAGGACGAAGTTCTCGCCGTTCCCGCCCTCTTCTTCCGGGCGAGATTCAATAAAACCATTTCTGAACAGCAGCGCTTCGTAATTGGCCGCTTCCATTTTCAGCGTATCGAGATTGCCGACATCTTCGCCGTCAGCGGCTTTGGCAGCTGCGTGCTCTTCAGCGTATTTGCGTGGCTTGAAGCTGTCATCGGCGCTGTTTTGTACTTCATGCAACAGGCGCTCGATCAGATCCCAGTCGTATTTGTTAGACATTTTTCAACCTCCAGCAGGGATAAATGACCCGTGACATCCGGTCATCGGGTTTGTGTGGCTCTAGAGTTGTGACCCAGCGGCGCGCTGGCCGTTCAGCGCAGAGGGCCGGGCGGTCGGGGTGAACTTTTCCGGCGGCATCCGGCTCCACTTTATAAGCCCGCAACAGAAACAGAGGCTGTCATGAAATCCCTGATGAGCTTGACCGCAGCGTTGGCACTACTAACCGCAATGCCGGTCTGGGCATGTACACCTGAAGAAGCCCAGGCAAAACGCGAACAACTGGCGCGAGAAGTCCAGAAGCTGACCCAGCAGAACCCGGCGAAAGCCAAAGAGTTGAATCAAGAGATTAAAGACATGCAACTGGAGACCGCCAGCAAGGATGTACCGGACAAGTGCCAGTTGATTGATCAGCGATTGAAAGAGATGGATGAGGCGGCAAAAAAGGCTGAAGGTTAGTTCGACGCTTTAATTGGGAACGCTAAAACCGTGGGAGCGGACCTGTCCGCGAAGGCGTTGGCACACCCGACAAATACCTATCGGCTGAGCCATTGCCTTCGCGGACGGGTCCGCTCCCACGTGTGGACTATCCAATTTACTCCGCAGCAGGCGCTTCGGTCTTACGCTTCTTCAACGGCGCCATGCCATCGCTGCTCACCAGCGAATCAGGCTTGGGGCGATTCTGCGACTTACGCTTGGTCGGGCCCTTGGCGGCAACTTTCTTCTTGTCGCCTTTGCCGTCGGTTTTCTTCTTTTTCACGCCAACAGCCTTGCCCGACGCCTTGACCTTCTTCGGTCCGCCGTAGGTGCCTTTGACTTCCTTGATCACACGACGCTCGAAGCTTTGCTTCAGGTAACGCTCGACGCTGGACATAAGGTTCCAGTCGCCGTGGCAGATCAAGGAAATTGCCAGCCCTTCGCCGCCTGCACGACCGGTGCGCCCGATGCGGTGAACGTAGTCATCGCCACTGCGCGGCATGTCGAAGTTGATGACCATGTCCAGGCCGTCAACGTCCAGACCGCGTGCTGCCACATCAGTAGCAACCAGAATCTTCACCCCGCCCTGCTTCAGACGATCGATCGCCAGCTTGCGGTCTTTCTGATCCTTGTCGCCGTGCAGTACAAACGCCTTGTACTCCAGCGCGACCAGTCGTCCATATAGACGGTCGGCCATGGCGCGGGTGTTGGTGAAGATGATGGCTTTCTGGTACTTCTCGTTGGCCAGCAGCCAATTGAGGATTTGTTCTTTGTGAACGTTATGGTCAGCGGTCACGATCTGCTGACGCGTACCTGCGGCCAGTTCACTGACGCTGTTGACCTGCAAGTGCTGTGGATCCTTGAGCACTTTGCCGATCATTTCGCGCAGACCCGAACCACCGGTGGTGGCCGAGAAGAGCATGGTTTGCTGACGATTGGCGCACTCTCCGGCCAGACGCTCGACGTCTTCGGCAAAACCCATGTCGAGCATGCGGTCGGCTTCGTCGAGGACCAGCAGTTCAACGTGCTTGAGGTCCAGGTTGCCGGCGTTCAATTGTTCGAGCAAACGACCCGGCGTGCCGATCAGGATGTCAGGCACCTTGCGTAGCATTGCGGCCTGGACCTTGAAGTCCTCGCCGCCAGTGATCAAGCCGGCCTTGATGAACGTGAATTGAGAAAAGCGCTCGACTTCTTTGAGCGTCTGCTGCGCCAGTTCACGAGTTGGCAACAGGATCACGGCGCGGATATCGACGCGAACCTTCGCCGGGCCCATCAAACGATTGAGCATTGGCAATACAAACGCAGCTGTCTTGCCGCTGCCGGTTTGCGCCGTGACCCGCAGATCATGCCCTTCGAGCGCCAGCGGAATAGCCGCTGTTTGCACAGGCGTTGGCTCGACGAAATTGAGTTCGGCCACAGCTTTTAGCAGGCGTTCGTGCAGGGCGAATTGGGAGAACACGGGTGTTACCTCGGCGAAATGCAAAAAAACAGTCGCATAGGGTACCGGTTTCGGAGGTCGAGGCCGAGTTTCTTTACCTCAAACGCCCCTTTTTGTTACTGGATTTGCCATCAGCCGCCCCAGGCCTCACAACAATGCTCTAATCGCGCCCCGTTTTTTTCAGACAGGAGATGTGTACCAAATGGACACTCAATCACTTTGGCTTCGGGTTCAGGCGTTCTGGGGGCTGCTTGAACAACAACCGCTGCTGCGCACCAGTATCGGCCTCGCCGTGCTGTTGATCGCCGCGTTGGTGCTGGGCCGCCTGGCTCGGTTCGTTATCCTCTACGCCGTGAAGATGCTGGGCAGACAACCCGCTCTGTTCTGGCTCAATGACTTTCTGCACAACAAGGTGTTTCATCGTCTCGCGCAAACGGTGCCGTCGCTGATCATCCAGTTCGGGCTGATACTGGTGCCGAACCTCAGCACAACCACCAGCCAGGTGCTGGGCAATATCGCGCTGGCCTTCACCATTCTGTTCCTGATGCTAACCGTCGGCGCACTGCTCAACGCACTGCTGGATATCTACGCGCGCACCGATCACGCCCGCACCCGCTCGATCAAGGGCTACGTGCAACTGGCAAAGATGATTTTGTACATCTTTGCCTCGATCATCATCGTCGCAACGCTGATCGATCGCTCGCCGCTATTGCTGCTGTCCGGGCTCGGCGCCATGTCGGCGGTGATTCTGTTGGTCTACAAAGACACGCTGCTGTCATTCGTGGCCAGCGTCCAACTCACCAGCAACGACATGCTGCGGGTCGGTGACTGGATCGAGATGCCGCAAGTGGGCGCCGACGGCGACGTGGTGGACATCACACTGCACACGGTCAAAATTCAGAACTTCGATAAAACCATCGTCTCGATCCCCACGTGGCGGTTGATGTCCGAATCGTTCAAGAACTGGCGCGGCATGCAGCAGGCAGGCGGCCGACGTATCAAGCGCAGCCTGTTCATCGATGCCAGCGGGGTGCGCTTCATGACCGACGAAGAAGAGCAAACCCTGACCCAGGTGCATCTGCTGACGGATTACATCGGCCGTAAAAAAGCCGAGCTCAGCGCCTGGAATGAAGCTCAGGGCAACGTCGCGCAGGTCTCGGCCAATCGTCGCCGCATGACCAACCTGGGGACCTTCCGTGCCTACGCACTGGCCTATCTGAACTCACACCCCGACATCCACCCCGACATGACGTGCATGGTTCGGCAAATGGAAACTACGGCGCAAGGCGTGCCGCTGGAAATCTATTGCTTCACCCGCACCACCGCCTGGGGAGAATACGAACGAGTACAGGGCGATATATTCGATTACTTGTTAGCGGTATTGCCGGAGTTCGGCTTGAGTCTTTACCAACAACCGAGTGGTACGGATTTGCGAGCGGGGTTGGCCCGGGTTTCGACAATTTAACAGTCGGCAAACTTACGGCGTCGAACAGGCGCTGATCATTTTATTCCACACAACAAAAAGCCCGACGTCCGTCGGGCTTTTGAACTGCTGTAGCGCAAAACTTTACTCAGTAGCGCTGATAAGTCGAACCAAACTCTCTGCGGTTGTCAGCAACGATAACGGTGCTGGACGACTTGCTGGCGAAAGGTTGGGCGCCGTTTTGGTTGTCGGCGTTGATGTCATCGGTGCTGTTAGCAGCAGCGACGGCATGAACGTAAGTGCTTTCCAGTACAACCGGCTGACCTGGAGCAGTGGTGGTTTGTGGGCTGGCGAACACGGAGGTGGTGGCCAGAACGGTCAACGCAAAGCCTGCAACGATTGAAAGTTTCATGATGGATTCTCCAATTAGCGAAAGTAGTAAGCGATTTAAAAAGTTGTGGATGACTCAGTAGCGCTGATAGCTCGAACCGAATTCTTTGCGGTTTTCAGCGACGATTACTGTGCTGGACGATTTGCTGTCGAAAGGCTTGACGCTGTCTTTTGCAGCAACTTTGCTATCGATGACGGTGGCACTTGAAGTGTCAACGATGGCGCGGGTGTAAGTTTTTTCAGGGCTGGCGAATACTGCAGTAGAAGCCAAAACAGAAAGTGCGAAGCCAAATGCGATGGAAGTTTTCATGATCTGTTGCTCCGAGAAGTTAGGGTTAATTCGTTTCGTTGGAGCAACTTTATGGGCTGGGCCCACTATTGAGAAACCACTCTGATGAATCGTCATTATCGATGCCACTGATATCAGGCGTGGGCGCCTCTAGCCCGCGTGTTTTGAGATATCCGGAATCCAATACCACTCTGTAGGAGCGAATTTATTCGCGAAAAACGGGCTCGATCAGCGAGTTCGTCATGGGCGAAATGGCCTCTCGCGACTGAATTCGCTCCTACAGGCAGAACGGACAACGGGTAAACCGCAGGCATAAAAAAGCCCGATGACCTCACGCAAGCGGGTCTATCGGGCAACGCATCCAGGAGCTTTCAGATGCCAAAGGGAGAGTCGATGAACAGGGGCAGGATGAACCGGGCCGATTAACCGGGGATTAACGAAGCCCTCGATTGATCAGTGGCGCTTGGCCGCAGCCATATAAGAGGAGCGGAGAGTAAACGTGACGATATCGATTAAAAAGCCTTAAAACCTGCTGCTAACCATCTAAGAAATTGTTTTATCTGCAAGGGCGCAGTACGCTCCCTTGCGATGGGTCAACGTCACTGGGGCTCGCACTTGAGCGTGATGTACAACTTGATGATTTCCCGGTTGAATTTGGCGGTGACGTCCACGCTGCTTTTAGCGGCGACCTGCACTCGGCGCGTGCGCGGTGCCTCGGGGCCATTGCGGAAAACAACGCTACATTTTGCCGGGACAGCGCCGTAATTGTTCAGGGTGATGTTGCCGATGTCGTACGTCGTGTCGTGGGTGTTGTAGTCGATCTGTACGCCGTTGAGATCCTTGTCCACATCAATGGGGTACGCAAACGCGCTCAAAGGCAGCATCGCTAGCAGCACACAACAGATTTTTTTCATGCGGCAGTCTCCAGTCAGGGATGCCAGCTTAGGACAACAGGAGCGAAAGATGAAAGCGCCCCGCGTGACCCTTGATCAATGGCGAACATTGCAAGCCGTGGTCGATCATGGTGGATTTGCCCAGGCCGCCGAAGCGCTGCACCGTTCGCAGTCATCAGTGAGTTACACCGTCGCCCGGATGCAGGATCAACTGGGCGTGCCGTTGCTGCGCATTGATGGGCGCAAGGCCGTGCTCACCGAGGCAGGGGGCGTGCTGCTGCGGCGTTCGCGGCAACTGGTGAAGCAGGCCAGCCAGTTGGAAGATCTGGCGCATCACATGGAACAAGGCTGGGAAGCCGAAGTTCGGCTAGTGGTCGATGCGGCGTATCCCAATGCGCGGCTGGTGCGTGCGCTGACGGCTTTCATGCCGCAAAGCCGAGGCTGCCGCGTGCGGTTGCGTGAAGAGGTTTTGTCCGGAGTGGAAGAAGTACTGCTCGAAGGCGTTGCAGACCTGGCGATCAGCGGGTTCAGCATTCCCGGTTATCTGGGCACCGAAATGAGCGCTGTCGAGTTTGTCGCCGTGGCTCACCCCCAACACGCACTGCACCAGATGCACCGTGAGCTCAATTTCCAGGATCTGGAAAGCCAACTGCAAGTGGTGATTCGCGATTCGGGGCGCAGTCAGCCCAGGGATGTCGGTTGGCTCGGCGCCGAACAGCGCTGGACCGTGGGCAGCCTGGCCACTGCCGCAACGTTCGTCAGCAATGGACTTGGCTTTGCCTGGCTGCCAAGGCACCTGATCGAGCGTGAACTCAAGGAGGGCGTACTGAAGATTCTGCCGCTGGACAAAGGTGGCAGTCGTCATCCGCTGTTCTATCTTTACTCCAGCAAAGACAAGCCGCTGGGGCCTGCGACGCAGATTCTCATCGAGCTGATCCAGAATTTCGACACCGCGCCGCTGGATGTGCCGTTTGTGGCGCCGCAGTTGGCTTGAACATCCGCCGTCTGTAGGAGCCAACTTGTTGGCGAGTTGAACACCGCGATGCATCAGGCGCACCGCCTCGCGAACACGTTCGCTCCTACAGATAACCACAATCCGCGTCCCCCACCCCCCTTACAGAGATCGCCCTTGCATGGCATTTTTCGACCACGATGGCTGTTCACTGCACTACGAAGAATACGGCCACGGCGCGCCGGTTTTGCTGGTGCATGGCCTGGGGTCGAGCTGTCAGGATTGGGAATATCAGATCCCCGCGCTGTCTGCGCATTACCGGGTGATCGCCGTGGATGTGCGCGGTCATGGCAGGTCAGACAAACCTCGCGAGCGTTACAGCATTCCTGCGTTCAGCGCCGACATCGAAGCACTGCTGGAACACCTGAACCTGGGCCCCGTCCATTACGTTGGCCTGTCCATGGGCGGCATGATTGGCTTTCAACTGGCGGTCGATCGCCCGGAACTGCTTAAAAGCCTGACCATCGTCAACAGCGCGCCAGAAGTAAAAATCAAATCAGCCAATGATTTCTGGCAATACGCCAAACGCTGGACCCTGGCGCGAGTGGTGAGCATGGAAACCATCGGCAAAGGCCTGGGCAACAATCTGTTTCCCAAACCCGAGCAGTCTGATCTGCGTCGCAAGATAGCCACGCGCTGGGCGCAGAACGATAAACGCGCCTACCTCGCAAGCTTCGACGCGATTGTCGGCTGGGGTGTGCAGGAGCGCCTGTCGCGAATCGTTTGCCCGACGCTGATCGTGACCGCCGACAAGGACTACACCCCGGTGCAGTTAAAAGCCGATTACGTCCGATTGATCCCCAATGCGCGGTTGCAAGTCATCGCCGACTCCCGACACGCCACGCCTCTGGATCAACCCGATGAGTTCAATCGGGCGCTGATAGCCTTCATCGCGGCGCATGAAGGTTGAGACCGAACAGGCATGACGCACTGTCCAAATCCCCCCAAACGTGCTTCCCTTGTGACCTGTTTTTGCCGTCGAAAATCACTTTTCAGGACTACTGCCACATGCTGAAAAAAATCGCTCTCTCTGCCGCCGCCGTGCTTTTTGCCTCCAACCTGATGGCCGCACCGGCGCCTCACGTCATTCTGGATACCAGCTTCGGCCTGATCGAGATTGAACTGGAACAGGACAAGGCACCGATCAGCACCAAGAACTTCCTGGGTTACGTAGACAGCAATTTCTACAACGGCACTATCTTTCACCGTGTGATCCCGGGCTTCATGGTTCAGGGCGGCGGTTTCACCCCGCAGATGGTTCAGAAAAACACTCAAGACCCGATCAAGAACGAAGCTGAAAACGGTTTGCACAACGTACGCGGCACCCTCTCGATGGCGCGCACCTCGGACGTGAACTCTGCCACCAGCCAGTTTTTCATCAACACCAACGACAACGCGATGCTCGACCACGGCGTGCGTGACTTCGGTTACGCGGTGTTCGGCAAAGTGGTAAAAGGCATGGACGTGGTGGACAACATTGTTCACTCACAAACCGCCACCAAAAGCGGCATGCAGAATGTGCCCATCGATCCAATCCTGATCAAATCTGCAAAGCGCGTTAACTGAGCAACCGGCTTGACGCATACCTGCACGAAACCGGCCCAGCCGATCGCGGTTTCGTGCAGCCTGATCAGAAGTCTGTCCCTCAGCAAGGAGTGCCCGCTTAGCCCGTGGGTGTCATAACCAATGTTTTATCGCCGTTTCGAAAAACTGATCGATATCTTCCGCGAAGCCCCCACCGTCGCCCCGCCCAACAAAGTTCTGTCGTTTTACGTGTACTACTTGCGTCAGGTATGGCCCAGTTTTGCGGCACTGTTGGTGGTCGGGCTGATCGGCGCACTGATCGAAGTGTCGTTGTTCAGTTACCTGAGCCGCATCATCGACCTGGCGCAGGGCACACCTGACCCCGACTTCTTCAAAATACATGCCGCCGAACTGATCTGGATGGTGGTCGTCGCGCTGGTGTTGCGCCCGGTTTTCGTCGCGCTGCACGATTTGCTCGTACACCAGACCATCGCCCCCGGCATGACCAGCATGATTCGCTGGCAGAACCACAGCTATGTGCTCAAGCAGAGCCTGAACTTCTTCCAGAACGACTTCGCCGGGCGCATCGCTCAACGCATCATGCAGACCGGCAACTCGCTGCGCGATTCAGCGGTGCAGGCGGTGGACGCCCTGTGGCATGTGCTGATCTACGCCATCAGCGCGCTGGTGTTGTTTGCCGAAGCCGACTGGCGCCTGATGATTCCGCTGCTGGTGTGGATCGCTGCCTACACCGTAGCGCTGTTCTACTTCGTGCCGCGTGTGAAAGAACGCTCGGTGGTGTCGTCCGATGCGCGCTCCAAGCTGATGGGCCGCATCGTCGATGGCTACACCAACATCGCCACTCTCAAGCTGTTCGCGCACACCAATTCCGAACAGCAATACGCTCGTGAAGCGATTACCGAGCAGACCGAGAAGACCCAACTGGCTGGTCGGCTGATCACCTCGATGGACGCTGTGATCACCACGCTCAATGGCATTCTGATCGTCACCACCACCGGCCTTGCGCTATGGCTGTGGACCCAGTCGCTCATCTCGGTGGGCGCGATTGCGCTGGCTACGGGTCTGGCGATCCGCATCGTCAACATGTCCGGCTGGATCATGTGGGTGGTCAACGGCATCTTCGAAAACATCGGCATGGTGCAAGACGGTCTGCAAAGTATTTCCCAGCCGGTTGGCGTCAATGACCGCAAAGATGCGCCCAAACTGGAAGTGGACCGCGGCGGCGTCAAGTTCGAGAACCTGGACTTCAATTATGGCAAGGGCAAGGGCGTGATCGAAGGCCTGAACCTGGACATCAAGCCCGGCGAGAAAATCGGTTTGATCGGCCCCTCAGGTGCAGGCAAATCTACTTTGGTGAACCTGCTGCTGCGGCTGTATGACGTGCAGGGCGGGAACATTCTGATCGATGGCCAGGACATCTCCCACGTCACTCAGGAAAGTCTGCGCGCCAACATCGGCATGATCACGCAGGACACGTCGCTTCTGCACCGATCGATCCGTGACAACTTGCTGTATGGCAAACCCGATGCGACTGATGCGGACCTGTGGGAAGCGATGCGCAAGGCCCGGGCTGATGAATTCATTCCGCTGCTGACCGACTCCGAAGGCCGCACCGGACTGGACGCTCATGTGGGCGAGCGTGGGGTGAAGCTGTCCGGCGGCCAGCGTCAGCGGATTGCAATCACTCGGGTGCTGCTCAAGAATGCGCCGATTCTGATCATGGACGAGGCCACCTCGGCGCTGGACTCAGAGGTCGAAGCGGCGATCCAGGAAAGCCTGGAAACCCTGATGCAGGGCAAAACCGTGATCGCCATCGCTCACCGGTTGTCGACCATCGCCCGGATGGATCGCCTGGTGGTGCTGGAGGACGGCCAGATTGCCGAGACCGGCACGCATGCTCAATTGCTCGCGCACAAAGGCTTGTATGCGCGGCTCTGGGCGCACCAGACCGGTGGGTTTGTCGGGGTGGATTGAAGCAGGAGCGCGCTTGCCCGCGATTGAGGTGTGTCAGGTTACTAACGGCTGATTGACATAACGCAATCGCGGGCAAGCGCGCTCCTACAGTGATCCTTGGCGTCTTTCGATGATTTGGTCTCAGCACAAAACCTGTAGGAGCTGACAAGCAGCGCGAGGCTGCGATCTGGGTGTGTCAGTCAGACGGCAATCGCAGCCTTCGGCGGCTCGTCAGCTCCTACAGTGATCTTTGGCGCTTGCGGTTATGTGTGCCAAACGCAAGACCCAGTGGGAGCGGACCTGTCCGCGAATAGGCCGGTACAGTCCGTACATTTGCAGTGCCTGCACCTCAGCCTTCGCGGACAGGTCCGCTTTCACAGTGGATCTCGTCTGACCGTAAGAATTATGTTTGCCGATAAGGCAACGCGGCTCTGGCCTCTTCGGCATACGCCAATATCCCCGCCCTTTCCTGTTCGAGAAAATCCGCCACTGCCTCACGCAAGCCGGGGTGCGTGAGGTAATGCCAGGAATGGGTGATTACCGGCTCAAACCCACGAATCAGCTTGTGCTCGCCCTGAGCACCGGCATCGAAGCGCTTGATGCCCTTGTCGATCGCATATTCCATGCCCTGATAGAAACAGGTCTCGAAATGCAGCCGGTCAAACTCCGCCAGACAGCCCCAATAGCGCCCGTAAAAGCTGTCACCACCGATCAGGCTGAAGGCCATTGCAACAGGCCGTGAGCCCTGCTTGGCGAGCACCACGCGAATCGATTCGGGCATGCGCTCTGCCACCAGGCTGAAAAACTCCCGCGTCAGATACGGCGCTTGCCCACGAATCTCGTAGGTATTGGAGTAACAGGCGTAAACGAAATCCCACTGCGCCTGGGTCAGTTCGTGCCCTTCCAGCCATTCAAACTCGATGCCCTGCCCCGCCACTTGCTCGCGCTCTTTGCGCATCTGCTTGCGCTTGCGTGAACTCAGGGCGTCGAGGAAGTCCTGAAAATCACGATAGCCACGATTCTGCCAGTGGTACTGACAGCCGATGCGCTGCAACCAGCCTGGTTGCTCGGCCAGCAGCGCGTCGGCGGTGGGGTCGGTGAAGTTGACGTGGACGCTGGACAGCTCCTCGATCTCGACATAGCCCGGCAGCGCCGCCAGCAGATCGCGGCCGTCTTCCGGACGTCGGGCCAGCAACCGAGGCCCACTGACGGGGCTGAATGGCACAGCGACCAAGAGTTTCGGGTAATAAGCGATGCCCGCACGGCGGCAGGCATCGGCCCAGCCGTGATCGAACACGTACTCGCCGTAGGAATGCCACTTGCGATACGCCGGCAGCGCAGCAATCAACTGATCCCCTTCGTAGTGCAGCAGGTGCTCGGCGCGCCACCCGGAACGCGGCCCGAGGCTGCCGCTGTCCTCCATCGCGCTCAAAAAAGCATGCCGCAAAAACGGCGAATCTCCCGGGACCAGGTCATCCCACTCTGCAGGCGCCAAGGCCGACAGACTCTCCAATCGATGTAACGGCATCGCATCCCCCACTCGTTTCGACTGCCTGGCGAGTATCACTCATTGGCCTGGATTGCACATGAAATTTCCCCGGACAGCGCTCTAGATCGCGGGTTCAACGAATTTTTCACATGTCATCGATATGGCATCACTTTGCCACCGTACTGTAATAATCCATCGCGATACTGGCGCCAGTTTTTAGAGCGTCCGGTTCTAAACAACGGACGATCCCGTCCACCGCCGGACGGTATTTCCAGGGTGGTTTCCTCCACCCCTCTCAGCTACGGAGATTGATATGCGTCTTGCTTCCACCAAAACTGCGGCGGCCCTGTGCGGGGGTCTGTTACTGGCCATGAGCGTTCCGGCCAGCGCCGCAGTCGACGCCAAATTGCTCGACATGCTTAAGGCAAACGGATCGATTTCCCCAACGCAGTACGCTGAACTGCAAACCGAGCTTGCCAAGGATCAGCAAGCTCAACAGGTCGCTCAGCAGCAACAGGCCACGCAGATCGCCGCGTCGCAAAGCAAGACCGATGAGATGAACGCCTTCGCACAGAAAGTCGCATGGGCCGCCAAGACTCAGTTCAAAGGCGACGTTCGCGTCCGTCAAGAAACCATCAAGATCGATGGTCAGAACAACAGCCAGGACAAAGACCGTCAGCGCATTCGTGCCCGTCTGGGTGCCTACACCGAGATCAACCCACAAGTCAGCACCGGTATCCGTATCGCCACCGGCGGCAGCAACGACGCACGTTCGACCAACCAGGATCTGGACGGCTACTTCGTCAAGAAAGACCTGTGGCTGGACCAGGGTTACATCGACTACCACCCCGATGCCATCAAGAACCTGCACATCATTGGCGGCAAGATGAGCCAGCCGTGGGTCAGCATGGGCGACATCATCTGGGATAGCGACATCAACCCGGAAGGTCTGGCTGCAACTTACAGCCTGCCGATCACCAAGGGCTTCGAGCTGTTCGGTAGCGCCGGTAACTACACGCTCAAGGACAACATCGACGGCGACGGTACGCAGTTCAAGAACGACCTGCGCCTGAACGCTGCTCAGTTGGGTGCCAAGTTCGCGCCGATCGACGCGCTGAAAGTGACCATGGGCGGCAGTATCTACCAGTACCAGAACGACAAGGACAGCGCTGCGCTGTCGGTCAACGGCAACAACACCAACCGTTTCCGTCTGATCGAAGGCTTCGGTCAAGTCGACATCAACGGCCTGGCCGTTCCACTGTCGGTATATGGCCAGTACGTGGTCAACAACGCCACAGACAGCGACGAAGACACTGGCTGGTTGACCGGCGTGAAAACCAAGGTGTTCGGTTTCGGTCTGGACTACAACTACCGCGACACTCAGCGTAACGCAGTGGTTGGCGCCTTCACCGATTCGGACTTCGCCAACGGCACCACCGGTTCGCGCGGTCACAAGCTGGGCGTTTCCTACGATATCGACAAGAACTTCTCGGTCGGCGCTACTTACTTCCTGACCAAGGCTGATTACGCAGTAGCCAGCCAGCGCGACGCCGATGCCAACACGCTGCAACTGGACGTGCTGGCCAAGTTCTAAAACAGCAGCAAGCTTCAAGTTGAAAGCGACAAGTTAGAAGCCTCAGGCGCAAGTGCTCCCTTTGCCTGAGGTGATTACACCCTTGCAACCCGCCGTTGCCCTGTCGGATCCCCATCATCCGTTCGACAGGTCAGCGCCGGGTTGTTTTTGTTCGCGCCCATATTGTAGGAGCGCGCTTGCCCGCGATTGCGGTGTATCAGGCACCAAAGATGAACCTGTCACACCGTAATCGCGGGCAAGCGCGCTCCTACAGAGGGCGGCGTCCCTTACTTCTTACGCAGGATCACGCTACCAATCGAATACCCCGCCCCAAACGAACTCAACACGCCCAAGGCGCCGCTTGGCAGGTCGTCCTGGTATTTGTGCAGCGCAATCACTGAACCTGCCGAGCTGGTATTGGCGTAGGTATCGAGAATCACCGGCGCTTCTTCAACCGTCGCTTCCCGGCCCAGCAGCTTCTTGACGATCAGGTGGTTCATGCTGAGGTTCGCCTGATGCAGCCAGAACCGTTGCACGTCGCTGACGTTCAGGCTGTTCTCCTGCAAATGCGTGCCAACCAGTTCCGCCACCATAGGGCAGACGTCGCGGAACACCTTTCGGCCTTCCTGCACGAACAGTTTGTCGGGCTGGCCCTCGCCTTCTTCAGCGGTGCGGTTGAGGAAGCCGAAGTTGTTGCGGATGTTATTGGAGAAGGTGGTCAGCAGCTTGGTGCTGACGATCTCGAACTGATACGGCGAGGTCGCCAGATCAGCCCGCTCAACTACTACGGCTGTGGCAGCGTCGCCAAAGATGAAGTGGCTGTCGCGGTCACGGAAATTAAGGTGCGCGGTGCAGATTTCGGGGCTGATCACCAGCAACGCTCGGGCCTGTCCCAGTTGCACGCTGTTGCAGGCGGTTTGAATGCCGAACGTAGCCGACGAACAGGCCACGTTCATGTCGAAGCCAAACCCCTGAATCCCCAGTGCCGACTGCACTTCGATGGAAATCGCAGGATAGGCCCGCTGCAGGTTGGAACAGGCCACGATTACGCCGTCGATATCGGCGGCGGTTTTGCCCGCCCGTTGCAGCGCCTGCTCGGCAGCGGCGACGCCCATCTGGCAAAGGATCGACCACTCATCATTGGAGCGCTCCGGCAAACGCGGCTTCATGCGCTGGGGATCGAGAATCCCGTCTTTGTCCATGACGAAGCGGGCTTTGATGCCGGAAGCTTTTTCGATGAACGCCGCGTTGGATTCGGTCAGCGGCTGCACTTCACCGCGCTCGATGGCCGAGGCGTTTTCGGCATTGAACTGAGCGACATAAGTGTTGAAAGATTGCACCAGTTCTTCGTTGGAAATGCTGCTGGCCGGGGTGTAGAGCCCTGTGCCACTGATCACGACGTTGTACACGGTCGTTCCTCTCTTGTTTGATGGCAGCAGGTGACAGACCTGCTCAGGCATTGGCATTGTCGAGTTTCTGGGACGGCAGTACCAATGCAGAAATAATAGCTCCCCATCGAGCGGGGACAGTGTTCGTGATGCGTTGACGATCAAGGCGCGAAGTTTGCCATATCAGCCCGGATTTGGCGCTAGTGGGGAGGTAAGTCTGTAGGAGCGCGCTTGCCCGCGAAGGCAATCATTCAGCCGACATAGGCGTTGCCGACATACCGCAATCGCGGGCAAGCGCGCTCCTACAAAATGCCGATGATCATCCTTCAACCGCCGCCCACTGCTTACTCAGTCGCTTATCCGAAATCGGCACTTTGGTGCCCAGTTGCTGGCCGAACAGCGAAACGCGGTATTCCTCCATCCACCAACGGTAGACCACCAGTTCATCGTCGCGCTTGCCCTCCTGAGCGTGTTTGTCAGCGCGGGCCTGGTATTGCGCCCACAGGTTGGCCAACTCGATGCTCCAGACCCGATCCTTCTGAACTTGCGAGGGCAGTTTTTCCAGGCGCAGCTCGATGGCTTTCAGGTAGCGCGGCAGTTCTTTAAGCCACTGCGCCGGGGTCTCGCGCACGAAGCCCGGATACACCAGTTTGCTCAGCTGCGATTTGATGTCGTTGAGCGCCACCGCCTGGGCCAGATCGATCTTGCCCTTGAAGCGCTTCTGCAAGCCATGCCACAGCTTGAGGATTTCCAGGGTCAGCTTCGCCAGGCGCTCGGCGTGTTCGGTCAACCCGCCACGCTTGCGCTCGGCCAGCGACAGCAATCCGGCACCGTCACGAGGCAAACTGCTTTCGCCTTCCAGAATGCAGCTGTCCAGGCTCGCCAGCAGGATGTCCTCGATCAGCGCATCCACCCGGCCCAACTCGCGATACAACAACCCAAGCTCAGTCTGCCCCGGCAGTTTGCTGCGCAGGAATTTCGCCGGTTCCGCCAGTTGCTGCAGTAGCAAGCGCTGCAAGGCGCGGCGGTGTTGATACTCAGCTTCGGTGGCCGTGGAGAAACGCCCCTCCTTCACCGCGCCCCCCTCTTCGACCAACGCCGGATACACCGTCATCGACAGCCCGGCAATGTTTTGCTGGGTCTGCTGCGCCACCGCCGAGAAGCCTTTTGGCTCGACCGGCTGCTGACTTTTCGCCGTCTGCGGGACGGCCAACGCGGCTTGACTGGCCTGGGCAAAGCGCGCGGTCAGTTCGTCCAGCTCGCGACCTTCGCCAAGAAACTTACCGTCACCGTCGACGATTTCCAGGTTCATTTTCAGATGGCCTTCGAGCTGCCGGGTCGCTTCATCCCACGCTTCTTCGGAGACGCGAGCACCCGTCATGCGCAGCAGCTCGCGGCCCAGCGCCTGGGTCAACGAGCCCTCGCCAAACGTCATGCGCTGCAAGGCGGCTTTAACGAAATCCGGCACCGGCACGAAATTCTTGCGCAGGGCTTTGGGCAGTTCACGCACCAAGGCAATGCATTTGGTTTCCAGCAGCCCCGGCACCAGCCATTCCAGACGCTCGGCAGGCAGCGACAGCAACAGCGGCGCCGGCACGCGCACCGTCACGCCGTCGCGCGCATGGTTCGGTTCGAAGTGATAGGTCAACGACAGGGTCAAGTCGCCCAGCCGCAAGGTGTCCGGGTACTGATTGGCGGTGACTTCGCTGGCTTCGCGGGCCAGCACGTCTTCTTCGCGCATGATCAACAGCTGCGGGTTTTTATGACTTTCGGTCTTGTACCAACTGTCGAACGTTGCGGTCTGGTGGATCTCCGCGGGCAGGCGCTCGTCGTAGAAACGGAACAGGGTTTCTTCGTCCGCCAGTATGTCGCGACGGCGGGCCTTGGCCTCCAGCTCGTCGAGTTCTTCCAGCAATTTGGCGTTGGCGGTCAGGCATTTGGCGCGGGACAGAATCTCGCCTCGCACCAGCCCTTCGCGAATGAAAAACTCCCGGGACACCACCGGATCGATCGGCCCGAAATGCACCGGGCGCCGACCCACCACGATCAGCCCGAACAGCGTGATCTGCTCGAACGCCACGACCTGTCCGCGCTTCTTCTCCCAATGGGGCTCGAAATGGTTTTTCTTGATCAAGTGCCCGGCCAACGGCTCGATCCAGTCCGGCTCGATCTTCGCCACCATGCGCGCGTAGAGCTTGGTGGTCTCAACCAGCTCGGCGGCCATCAGCCATTGTGGACGCTTGCGACCCAGCCCCGATGACGGGTGAACCCAGAAGCGCCGTTGACGGGCGCCCAGATAATCGCCTTCTTCGGCTTTCTGCCCGATCTGGCTCAGCAGGCCGGACAGCACCGCTTTGTGCAATTTGGGGAAGTCGGCCGGTTCTTTGTTCACCGTCAGTTGCAGGTCCCGGCAGATCAGGCTCAGCTGGCGGTGGGAGTCGCGCCACTCGCGCAGCCGCAAGTAATTAAGGAAGTTGCGACGGCACCAGTTACGCAGCGGGCTCGCGGTCAGCGCTTGACGCTGCTCCTCGAAACCGCGCCATAGATTGACCAGTCCGGCGAAATCCGAGTCCTGATCCTTCCACTGCGCGTGGGCTTGATCGGCCGCTTGTTGCCGCTCGGGCGGACGCTCGCGGGGGTCCTGAATCGACATCGCACTGGCGACGATCAGCACTTCCTGCAAGCTGCCCTGCTTGGCCGCCTCCAGCAGCATGCGCCCCATACGCGGGTCCACCGGCAGGCGCGCCAACTGGCGACCCAATGGCGTGAGCTGGTTCTCGCGATTGACCGCCGACAGCTCCTGCAACAGGTTGAAACCGTCGCTGATGGCTTTGCCGTCAGGTGGCTCGATAAACGGGAAATCGGTGATCTCGCCCAAGCGCAGATGCAGCATTTGCAGGATTACGGCGGCGAGGTTGGTGCGCAGGATTTCCGGATCGGTAAACCCCGGGCGTCCGTTGAAATCCTCTTCGCTATAAAGACGCACGCACAGCCCCGGCTCGACACGCCCGCAACGGCCTTTGCGCTGGTTGGCGCTGGCCTGGGAAATTGCCTCGATCGGCAGGCGCTGCACTTTGGCGCGGTAGCTGTAGCGACTGATGCGCGCGGTGCCGGTGTCGATCACGTAACGGATGCCCGGCACGGTCAGCGAAGTCTCGGCCACGTTGGTCGCCAGTACAACGCGACGGCCCGGATGGGACTGGAAAATCCGCTGCTGCTCGGCGGGCGAAAGGCGCGCGTACAGCGGCAGAATTTCGGTGTGCTTGAGTTGTGCCTTGCGCAGCATTTCGGCGGCGTCACGAATCTCGCGTTCGCCGGGCAGGAATACCAGCACATCGCCAGGGGATTTGCGCTCGGCGCGTTCCATGTCGGCCAGTTCGTCCAGCGTCGCGAGAATCGCTTGATCGACGGTGAGGTCTTCTTCGACGCTGTTGCCGTCTTCGTCTTGCTGCGAAGTCAGCGGGCGGTAGATCGTTTCCACCGGGAACGTGCGGCCCGAGACCTCGATGATCGGCGCCTTGTCGAAATGCTCGGAGAAGCGCTCAAGGTCGATGGTGGCCGAGGTGATGATGACTTTCAGGTCCGGGCGACGGGGCAGCAGGGTTTTCAGGTAGCCCAGCAGGAAGTCGATGTTGAGGCTGCGTTCGTGGGCTTCGTCGACGATGATCGTGTCGTAGCGTTCGAGAAAACGGTCGTGCTGGGTTTCGGCCAGCAGGATGCCGTCGGTCATGAGCTTGATCAGGGTGTTGCTGTCGCTCTGGTCTTCGAAACGGACCTGGTATCCGACCAAGGCACCGAGGGGCGTGCCGATTTCTTCCGCGACCCGGCTGGCAACGCTGCGCGCAGCGATTCGGCGCGGTTGGGTGTGGCCGATGAGACCGTGCTGGCCGCGACCGATCTCCAGGCAGATTTTCGGCAATTGGGTGGTTTTGCCGGACCCTGTTTCGCCGGCGATGATCAGCACCTGATGCTTGAGCAGCGCCTCTTTGATCTCATCGCGTTTGGCGGCAATCGGCAGATTGTCGTCGTAGCGGATCGTCGGGACGCTGTTTTTGCGTGCCAGCACCTGAGCGCTGGAGGCCTGAACGCGCTCAACCCACTGCGCCAGCTTCGCCTCATCGGGCTTCTTGCGCAGCTCATGCAACTGGCGACGCAGACGATGACGATCACTGATCATCGCGTGGTCGAGGTTCTTGAGCAGTTGGTCGATGGAGGGCGATTCGTCGGTCATCAGCGGCGCAGGGTCTTCATTTGAAATGCAGGGCGCGGATTGTCGCAGATTTAACACGGTCCCTGTAGACGCTGCGAGATCCTGTAGGAGCGTGGCTTGTCCCGCGATGGCGGCGGGTCAGGTCAATCGATAGTGGCGGGACGAATGCATTCGCGGGCAAGCGCGCTCCTACAGGGAATGGACCAGCCACAAAATCCCGGCCAGGCTCAAATCCGCTGTAGGAGCGCGCTTGCCCGCGATGGCGGTGGGTCAGGTCAATCGATAGTGGCGGGACGAATGCATTCGCGGGCAAGCGCGCTCCTACAGGTACGCCGGGGAATAAAAACCCCCGCGCTGGGCGGGGTTTTGGAACTGCGTAGGATCAAGCCTGCTTCTTCAGCGCCAGCTTTTTGATTTCACCGTCGCGCAGCTCGCGGCGCAGGATTTTGCCGACGTTGGTGGTTGGCAACGCGTCGCGGAACTCGATGCTGCGCGGCACTTTGTAGGCCGTGACGTTGGCGCGCATGTGCTCCATGACCTGTTCTTTGGTCAACGTTGCACCTGGCTTGGTGACGATGAATATCTTGATCGCCTCGCCCGATTTCTCGTCCGGCACGCCAATCGCTGCGCACTGCAACACACCCGGCAAGCCTGCCAATACATCTTCCAGCTCGTTGGGATAAACGTTGAAGCCCGACACCAAAATCATGTCTTTCTTGCGATCAACGATGCGCATGTAGCCATCAGGCTGGATCACGGCGATGTCGCCGGTCTTCAGCCAGCCGTCGGCATCGAGCATTTCATCGGTGGCGTCCTGACGCTGCCAATAGCCCTTCATCACCTGCGGACCTTTCACACACAACTCACCGACTTCGCCCAGCGGAAGTTCTTCGCCGGCATCGTTGATGGTTTTGCACAAGGTCGAGGGCACCGGAATACCGATGGTGCCCATCTGGATCTTTTGAATCGGGTTCACCGTCGCCACCGGGCTGGTTTCGGTCATGCCGTAACCTTCGCAGATCTCACAACCAGTCACTTCCTTCCAGCGCTCAGCCGCCGCCTGTTGCAGCGCCATGCCGCCGGAAAGCGTGACTTTCAGCGAGGAGAAATCCAGCTGACGGAAATCCTGGTTATTGCACAGCGCGACGAACAACGTATTGAGGCCGACGAAGCCGGAAAACTTCCACTTCGACAGCTCTTTGACCATCGCCGACAGATCCCGCGGGTTGCTGATCAGGATGTTGTGGTTGCCGATCAGCATCATCGCCATGCAGTGAAATGTGAAGGCGTAGATATGGTAAAGCGGCAACGGCGTGATGAGGATTTCGCTGCCTTCGTTGAGATTGGACGCCATCAACGCCTTGCATTGCAGCATGTTGGCGATGAGATTGCGGTGAGTCAGCATCGCGCCTTTGGCAATGCCGGTGGTGCCGCCGGTGTATTGCAGCACTGCGACATCGCCGCTGTCCGGCGAGGCGTCGTTTACCGGCTGGCCGTGACCTTTGGCCAACACGTCGTTGAACTTGATCGCCTTGGGCAAATGGTACGGCGGGACCATCTTCTTCACGTACTTGATGACGCTGTTAACCAGCAAGCGCTTGAGCGGCGGCAAGAGGTCGGCGACTTCAGTGACGATGACGTGTTTGACGCCGGTTTTAGGCACGACCTTTTCTGCCAGATGCGCCATGTTCGCCAGGCAGACAAGCGCTTTGGCGCCGGAGTCGTTGAATTGGTGTTCCATTTCCCGCGCGGTGTACAACGGGTTGGTGTTGACCACGATCAGCCCGGCGCGGATGGCGCCGAAGACGGCAATCGGGTACTGCAATACGTTGGGCAACTGAACAGCGATGCGGTCGCCGGGTTGCAGGTCAGTATGCTGCTGCAGGTAAGCGGCGAACGCGCCGGACAACGCGTACATCTCACCGTAAGTGAGTGTCTTGCCCAGATTGCTGAAAGCCGGTTTGTTGCCGAAACGCTCGCAAGACTGCTTCAATACGGCCTGAACGTTGGGATACTCGTCAGGATTGATATCGGCGGCGATACCAGACGGATATTTATCCTTCCAGAAGTTTTCGATCACGGAAGACGACTCCTCAGCAGCAGCGATTTCTACACGCCGCTTGAATGCGGCGATTTGTTGTGTTTGGAAGGGTGTAGCTCGCGCGTTTCGGCCTGATTAGGGGTCCAAAAGCGGGCCGAGAGTAGCAGCTTTGCCAAAGGCCGCCTAGAGCCAAAGGTGGGCGCCACGGTCACAAATATGACTCTTGAATTCGCGGCAGTCACGTTTAGAGCAATGAACCTAAATGTCGAAAATCACCGCCTCATTGTAGGAGTGCGCTTGCCCGCGATTGAGGCTTGTCTGGCTGATCGATGGTGGCTAGATAAATGCAATCGCGGGCAAGCGCGCTCCTACAAGGCGTTTTCTGCAAACAAAAACGGCGTGTTCTCACACGCCGTGTTCCTGTTTCAAACAGCCTAAGCCATATCGCGCAACTCGCGGCGCAGGATTTTGCCTACCGGCGTCATCGGCAGTGACTCACGCAGCACGATCTGCTTGGGAATCTTGTAGCCGGTGAAGTTTTCTTTGCAGTAGGCCTTCAACTCTTCGCAGGTCAGGCTCGACTCGCGCGGCACCACGAACAATTTCACCGCTTCCCCGGAGCGCTCGTCAGGAACGCCAATCACCGCACAGTTGGCAACCTTGGGGTGACGCATGACCACGTCCTCGATTTCGTTTGGATAGACGTTGAAACCCGAGACGATGATCAAATCTTTTTTGCGGTCGACGATGCGGATAAAGCCGTCTGGGTCGATCACCCCAATGTCGCCGGTCTTGAGCCAGCCGTCGGCGTCGAGTACCTCGGCAGTGGCATCCGGACGATGCCAATAGCCGAGCATGATCTGCGGCCCCTTGAGGCACAATTCGCCGCGTTCTCCCAACGGCAATTCAACGCCGTCGTCATCGATTACTTTCGCGACCGTGCCCGGCAACGGCATACCCACCGTACCCAGCCGAGACTGAGCGCCATAAGGGTTGGCGGTGGCCACGGGAGAAGTTTCGGTCAGGCCGTAACCTTCGACAATGGGGCAGCCTGTCAATTGTTCCCAGCGCTCTGCAGTAGTTTTCACCAGCGCAGTGCCGCCTGAGTTGGTCAACCGCAGCGTGGAGAAGTCCAGAGTCTTGAAGTCGGGGTGTTCCATCAATGCGACGAACAAAGTGTTGAGCCCGATCATGGCCGAGAAGCGCCACTTTTTAAGCTCTTTGATGAAACCGGCGATGTCTCGCGGGTTGGTGATCAGCAGGTTGTGATTACCGCTGACCATCATGCACATGCAATTCACGGTAAATGCATAAATGTGATAGAGCGGCAGTGGCGCAACCATGATCTCGCTGCCCTGCTTGAAGATCGGCTGGCCGTCGGTGCCGTGCTGCAGCATGCAGGCATAAACCTGCTGCATGTTCGCCACCAGATTGCCGTGGGTCAGCATCGCGCCTTTGGGCGAGCCGGTGGTGCCGCCGGTGTATTGCAGGACCGCGATGTCTTCGAGATCCAGTTGCACACGCTGCAAATGATCCCCGCGCCCCATTTTCAAGACGCTTTTAAACGCAACAGCCTGGGGCAAGTGATAGTCGGGGACCATTTTCTTGATTTTGTCGACCACGGTATTGATCAGCCAGCCTTTGGCAGCCGACTGCATGTCACCCATTTTTACTTCGATCAGGTACTGGATGTCGGTATCTGGCAGTACTTCCTGCACGTTCTTGCCGAACAGGTTCAGGTAAACCAGAGCGCGGGCGCCGGAATCCTTGAACTGGTGGCGCATCTCGCGGGTGGTATACAGCGGGTTGGTGTTAACCACGATCAGGCCCGCGCGAATCGCCCCGAAGACGGCGATGGGGTACTGAATCAGGTTGGGCATTTGCACGGCGATGCGGTCGCCGGCTTTTAAATCGGTCTGTTGTTGCAGGTAGGCGGCGAAGGCTGCGGAGTAGCGATCCAGCTGGGCGTAGGTAATCGTGACGCCCATATTGCTGAACGCGGGGCGGTCTGCGTACTTCTTGCAGCTGCGCTCAAACACCTCCACCACTGATTTATAGGCCTTTAGATCCACCTCAGGGAGCACGCCCGCCGGGCGTTTATCGTTCCAGAAGTCAGGTTGCATGTTGTTTTTATCCTCTTACCTGAGAGTGCTTGCCGGACGTTAGCAGTTAACGTCTGTCAGGCAAATAGCCCGACAAGTGTCATCATTATTGTGAATCTTGCCAGTGATCAGACGGTCACTTGTCATCGGCTATACACTTCTACCCAAGCGCCGACACGCAGCTTTTCAAGACAAATTCTTACAAGGGCAAGGAATCGCCATGAAACATGAAGGCTTTTGGCTCGACGCCGACGACCACAGCCGGTTAAACGTCAATGCCTGGATTCCGGTGGCGGGGCCCAAGGCTGTGGTTATGCTGGCCCACGGGATGGCTGAACACAGCGGGCGCTACGCGCGGCTGGGTGCAGCGCTGAGTGCTGCAGGTTTTGCGCTGTACGGCCACGACCAGCGTGGCCATGGCCGAACGGCAGCGCACGGCGTGCTTGGGCATTACGCCGATGAAAAGGGATGGAGCAAAGTGGTGGGTGATCTGGACACCCTGCGTCTAGCCATCGAGGCGCGACATCCTGGGCTGCCGATTTTCCTGCTCGGGCACAGCATGGGCAGCTACGTTGCCCAGGCTTATCTGTTGCAGCACAGCAGCACGTTGCAGGGAGCGGTGCTCAGTGGCTCGAATTTCCAACCGGTTTCGTTGTATCGCGGCGCCGCCCTCATCGCCCGGCTAGAACGCTGGCGGCAGGGCGCGACAGGCCGCAGTGCGTTGATCGAATGGCTGTCGTTCGGCGCGTTCAACAAGGCGTTTAAGCCGGTTCGCACGCCATTTGACTGGCTCAGCCGCGATGCTGCCGAGGTTGATCTGTATATCAACGACCCAATGTGCGGGTTTCGCTGCACCAACCAGTTTTGGCTCGACCTGCTGGGCGGGCTGGCGCAGATCAGCACGCTGTCAGAGCTGGAAAAGATCGATCACCGCCTGCCGCTGCTGATTATGGGCGGCGAATGTGATCCCGTGAGCGAAGGCAAACGTCTGAGGGATCTGGCTAACGCCTACAAAGGCACAGGGCAGCAATCGGTCACGCTGAATCTCTACCCCCAGGCGCGGCACGAAATCTTCAACGAAACCAACCGCGACGAGGTCACCCGTGATCTACTCGCCTGGTTTGAACAGGCGCTGACCGAGCCAAAAGCGCGCCCGGCACCATAATCGTCACGGATTTCGATTTTCTTCGTTTTTAATATTCATGTCTCAGGATCACCCCATGACCGAAGTCACCAACACCCCGTACGAGGCCCTTGAAGTTGGCCAGACCGCCAGCTACAGCAAGACCGTCGAAGAGCGTCACATCCAGCTGTTCGCCGAGATGTCCGGCGATCGCAATCCGGTGCATCTGGATGCCGAGTTTGCCGGCAAGAGCATGTTCAAGGAGCGCATCGCCCATGGCATGTTCAGCGGCGCCCTCATCAGCGCTGCAGTAGCTTGCGAACTGCCTGGACCGGGCACGATCTACCTGGGCCAGCAGATGACCTTTCAAAAGCCGGTGAAGATTGGCGACACGCTGACCGTGCGTTTGGAAATTCTTGAGAAACTGCCGAAATTCCGCGTGCGCATCGCGACCCGCGTGTTCAACCAGAACGATGAATTGGTGGTGGATGGCGAGGCCGAGATCCTTGCGCCGCGCAAGTTGCAGACGGTGACGCTGACGGATCTGCCGAAGATTACGCTCGGCTGAAATACCGACTCTGTAGGAGCCAACTTGTTGGCGAGGCGGTGGCTAATGTGTGTCAGGCAGGCCGTCTCGCGAATGAATTCGCTCCTACAGAAGAATAAAGCGGGACCACTCAACGCTTCTTTGGCTTGCCCTTGGGCTTTTTCTTGCCCTTGCCCAGCGGCAGGGCTTGCTCGAAGGCCGAGCGGACTTCGTTGAGTCGCTTGTCGTTCAGATCATGCACACGCTTGGCGCGTTCGGCGCCAAGATCTACCAGCTTTTCGTCGTCGCTCATGGCACTAAGGTTCTCGCAATCTTAATGCAGCCAATAATGCGCAATCGCGCTGCGCATGACCAGCACACGTAGCCTTCAAACCTTCAAATCCAGCCACAAGCCCTTGCGCGGCTCGTCGTCGATGATCGGCACCACCGGCACCGTGTCGTCCGCGTTCAATGAGTATCCGGGCACCGCCAGCGGTTCTTCCTGCAACTCGGGATGGCGATCGGCGGTGCGCCGGTCATTGCGACGACGTTGCTGCCTGCGCTGTTCTTCGCGCAGCAATAATTCGCCCTGAGCAGGATCGCGCTCGGCCATGTCGATGACCGTCTCGCTGAAACTGGCCTGAACGGCGGCCACCGGCGGAATATCCGGGGTCGATTTGACCGGGTCCAGCTGCGATGTCACGGGGGCCGCGCTCAATGGGATCAACGGTGGCAGCATGGTAATGGTCTCCTGATATAAACCTGTCGGCTGCCTTTTCGTCGACTTGAGCCGTTTGATCGGAAAGTTTCGACTATGTTTTTCCCAGCAAGTGCCAAAACCGGTACTGCGCCCCACAAATACAGGCGTTTTTGCAATGTATCTTTGGCCTCGGCGCCTTGTTCCGTTAACATAGTCGGCTTTTTCACGGCGGGAGTCAGGCAGCATGGCGCAGCAGTATCAACCGGGGCAACGCTGGATTAGCGACAGCGAAGCCGAGCTGGGTTTAGGCACCGTTCTGGCACAGGACGGCCGCTTGTTGACCGTGCTCTATCCGGCCACTGGCGACACGCGTCAATACGCGCTGCGCAATGCACCGCTCACGCGTGTGCGGTTCTCACCGGGCGACGTGATCACCCACTTCGAGAACTGGAAAATGACCGTGCGCGAAGTCGACGATGTCGACGGCCTGCTGGTCTACCACGGGCTCAACGCGCAGAACCAACCCGTCACCCTGCCTGAGACCCAACTGTCGAACTTCATTCAGTTCCGCCTGGCCAGTGATCGCCTGTTCGCAGGACAGATCGACCCGTTGCCGTGGTTCTCCCTGCGTTATCACACCCTCGAACACACCAGCCGCCAACTGCAATCCTCGTTGTGGGGCCTGGGTGGCGTTCGTGCTCAGCCTATTGCCCACCAGTTGCACATCGCCCGGGAAGTCGCCGACCGCGTCGCGCCCCGTGTATTGCTGGCGGACGAAGTAGGCTTGGGCAAGACCATCGAAGCCGGCCTGATCATCCATCGCCAACTGCTTTCAGGTCGTGCCAATCGGGTACTGATCCTGGTGCCGGAAAACCTCCAGCACCAATGGCTGGTCGAGATGCGTCGCCGCTTCAATCTGCAGGTCGCGCTGTTCGACGCCGAGCGCTTCATCGAGAGCGATGCCAGCAACCCGTTCGAAGACACCCAACTGGCGCTTGTGTCGCTGGAATGGCTGGTCGAAGACGAAAAAGCCCAGGACGCCCTGTTCGCGGCGGGCTGGGACATGCTGGTGGTCGACGAGGCTCACCACCTGGTCTGGCATGAAGAAAAGGCCAGCCCGCAATATTCGCTGGTCGAGCAACTGGCTGAGGTCATCCCTGGCGTACTGCTGCTGACCGCAACCCCGGAGCAACTGGGCCAGGACAGCCACTTTGCGCGCCTGCGCCTGCTCGATCCGAACCGTTTCCATGACCTGCACGCCTTCCGCGCCGAGAGTGAAAACTATCGCCCGGTAGCCGAGGCCGTTCAGGAGTTGCTGGATCAAGGGCGTCTGTCGCCCAAGGCCCACGAAACCATTCGCGGCTTCCTTGGTGCCGAAGGCGAAGCACTGTTGGGCGCCGTGGCAGATGGCGACACCGAAGCCAGCGCCCGTCTGATCCGCGAGCTGCTTGACCGCCACGGCACCGGTCGCGTGCTTTTCCGTAATACCCGCGCCGCCGTGCAGGGTTTCCCTGAGCGCAAACTGCATCCATATCCGCTGCCCTGCCCTGCTGAGTACCTGGAGCTGCCGATTGGCGAACACGCTGATCTGTATCCGGAAGTCAGCTTCCAGGCGCAGATGGAGACCCCGGAAGACGAACGCTGGTGGCGCTTTGACCCGCGCGTCGACTGGCTGATCGACACCCTGAAGATGCTCAAGCGCGTCAAAGTGCTGGTGATCTGCGCCCACGCCGAAACCGCCATGGACCTGGAAGACGCGCTACGCGTGCGCTCCGGCATCCCGGCCACGGTGTTCCACGAAGGCATGAACATCCTTGAGCGTGACCGCGCTGCCGCTTATTTCGCGGATGAAGAGTTCGGTGCGCAAGTGCTGATCTGTTCGGAGATCGGCAGCGAAGGCCGCAACTTCCAGTTCTCGCACCACTTGGTGCTGTTCGATCTGCCAGCTCACCCGGACCTGCTGGAGCAGCGCATCGGTCGTCTGGACCGGATTGGCCAGAAACACATTATCGAGCTGCATGTGCCGTACCTGGAGCCCAGCCCGCAAGAGCGCCTGTTCCAGTGGTATCACGAAGCGCTGAACGCCTTCCTCAATACCTGCCCCACCGGTAACGCTCTGCAACACCAGTTCGGCCCGCGTCTTCTGCCACTGCTTGAAGGTGGCGATGACGACGAATGGCAAACTCTGGTGAACGAAGCGCGCGATGAGCGTGTGCGCCTGGAATCCGAACTGCACACCGGTCGCGACCGACTGCTGGAACTCAACTCCGGCGGCGCGGGCGAAGGTGATGCGCTGGTGGAGGCGATCCTTGAACAGGACGATCAGTTCACCCTGCCGATCTACATGGAGACGCTGTTCGACGCGTTCGGTATCGACAGCGAAGACCATTCGGAAAACGCGCTGATCTTGAAGCCGAGCGAGAAGATGCTCGACGCCAGCTTCCCGCTGGGCGACGACGAAGGCGTGACCATCACCTACGACCGCAACCAGGCGTTGTCTCGCGAGGACATGCAGTTCCTGACCTGGGAACACCCGATGGTTCAGGGCGGCATGGATCTGGTATTGGCCGGTTCCATGGGCAACACCGCCGTGGCGCTGATCAAGAACAAGGCACTCAAGCCCGGCACTGTATTGCTGGAATTGTTGTACGTCAGTGAAGTGGTCGCGCCGCGCTCTTTGCAGCTGGGCCGCTATCTGCCGCCTGCCGCACTGCGCTGCCTGCTGGATGCCAATGGCAACGATCTGTCGGGCGGTGTGTCATTCACCAAGCTCAATGAGCAACTGGAAAGCGTGCCCCGTGCCAGCGCCAACAAGTTCATCCAGGCCCAGCGGGACGAGCTCACGCCGCGGATCAATGCCGGTGAAGCGAAGATCTCGACCAAGCACATCGAACGTGTGGCTGAAGCGCAACGTCGTTTGGCAGCGGATACCGACGAAGAGCTTGCTCGCCTGACTGCACTGCAAGCGGTCAACCCCACCGTACGCGACAGCGAGCTGGTGGCGTTGCGCGAGCGACGCGAACAAGGCCTGGCAATGCTGGATAAGGCAGCGCTGCGCCTGGAAGCAATTCGGGTGTTGGTGGCCGGTTAACTTCCTGATAAAACGCAAAATCCTGTAGGAGCGCGCTTGCCCGCGATGGCAGTGCGCTAGTCGCTGATTTACTGGCTGACACACCGCAAATCGCGGGCAAGCGCGCTCCTACAGTTCCTGATCAGACCAACGACGGCTTACCACCCTCCACCACCGGCGCATCCGCCACCATACCCTCCCGCATCCGCTCGGCATCACGACTGAAACACCGCGACCCCTGAAGCAGAAACACCAGCGCAAAACACAGCGCCACCGGAATCAGATACATCGCGTCATGCAGTCCCACTGCTTTAAAAGCTTCGGTCATTTGCCCGGCCTGCGCCGCGTACATCGCTGAGTGGGCGAAGTGGTCCGACAGCAAGCCCACCACCACCGGCCCCAATCCCCCGCCCAACAAATACAGACCGGCAAAAAACAACGCCATGGCCGTTGCGCGCAATCTTGGCTGGACCACGTCCTGAATGGCTGTGTAAACGCAGGTATAGAAGTTGTAAGAGAACAGCCAGCCGACGCTGAATACCGCAATAAACACACCAATCTCAATCCGACCGGCGTGCAGTGCATAACCGGTTGCCAGCGTCGCAATCAGCATGCTGAACGCGGCAAACAGCAGCCGTCCGTTACGCGTGCGTTGATGCAGCTTGTCCGCCACCCAACCGCCAGCGGTCAAACCCACCAGCCCTGTCACGCCGACGATCAGCCCGGTGGCCATGGCCGCTTCCTGCAACGGCAGCAAAAAATAGCGCTGCAGCATCGGCACCATGAACGAGTTGCAGGCGTAGGTTGCGAAGTTGAACGCCAGCCCCGCCAGCACCAGCCAGCGAAACGTCGGAATCGCCAACACGCTGCGGATCGGCTTTTTGATTTTCTCTTGGGACATCTTCACGCTCTCGGCCGCCCCTCGTTGCGGCTCGCGGATCAAAAACATGAACACCGCCAGAATCAGTCCCGGCACTGCCGCGATAAAGAACGGCGCGCGCCAGCTGTCGAACGCTTTAACCATCGCGCCGATGGTAAAGAACGCCAGCAGGAGGCCCAAGGGCAGGCCAAGCATGAATATGCCCATGGCCCGGGAACGCTTGTGGGCCGGGAACAGATCACCGATCAGCGAATTAGCCGCGGGCGCATAGCTCGCCTCCCCGATGCCGACCCCCATGCGCACCAGCAGAAAGGTCCAGAAACTGCCCGCCAGACCATTGACCGCCGTAAGCCCGCTCCACACTGCCAGCCCCCAGCCCATCAACTTGCGCCGCGAACCGTTATCGGCCATGCGTCCAAGCGGCAGTCCCGCGATGGCATACACCAGCGTGAATGCAGTACCGATGATCCCTAACTGGAAGTCGCTCAGGTGCCATTCCATCCGGATTGGCTCGATGATGATGGCCGGGATGGTGCGGTCGAAGAAGTTGAACAGGTTGGCCAGGAACAACAGAAACAGCACGCGCCAGGCATTTGCCGCTTGTTGATTGCCCGCAATCGAGGGTTCGCCCATGAGTCATCCGTCCATGTTTTTGTTATTCGGGGACTGCCTTTCTGCGAATCTAAATCCCTGAGAGGGCAGTGTCTGTAAACATTCGTAAAGCGGATAACGGCGAATTAGTGCGCAAGACCTGTCGCAACCAAATCTGGCGCATTGCTTATAACCATTAGTGAGCAGAGCTATTTCGAAATAATTGATACGACGGTCCAGCACCTGCTGACTAACCCAAACGGATATCTATAATCATCTCAAATTGCCAGTACCTCCATTCGGATGATGGCAACCTCGGATCTGGACGCAGGGACACGCTATGGAATGGCTGGGCATACACTTTTTATCCGCCATCCCGGCAGACGGCCGGCTGCTGATGAACTGCAATCACAACCCTTCGCTGGTGCTGCTTGCCTATCTGGTGGCCTGCGCGGCCAGTTTTGCCACCCTGAACATCGCCGAACGTGTCGGACATGTAGAGACTCCGAACGCCAAGATGCGCTGGCGCGGGCTCGGTGCGTTGTGCCTGGCGGTGGGCATCTGGGCGATGCACTTCATCAGCATGTTGTCGTTCCAGACGCCGCTGGAAATCCACTACGAGCTGCCGATCACCGTCGCCTCGCTGATTATTGCGCTGTTCGCCGGGCTGGTTGCCATGCGTGCGCTGAACCGCGCGTCGCTGGGGCCAGGACAATATCTGCTCGCCGCCACCTGCATGGGGCTGGGCATCGCTGCCATGCATTACGTCGGCATGTCCGCAATGCGCTCCAGTGCCACGCAGTATTACGACCCGCTGCTGTTCGGCCTGTCGATCGTGATCGCTATCGCGTCCAGTCTGGTGGCGTTGATACTGGCGATGCGCTTTCGTAACGGCAGCAGCCTGACCCACCACTTGCTCAAATACATTGCCAGCCTGGTGCTGGGCGCTGGCATCGTCAGCACGCACTTTATGGGCATGTGGGCATTGCATCTGGTAGTGCCCGTGGACGCCGAGCTGCGAATGGCTGGCACCCAGAACAGCCTGCAATTGAGCCTGACCATCGCCCTGATCGTCCTGCTGATCATGGCCGGCAGCATCAGCGCTGCGCTGGCCGACAAAAAGCTGCAGAGCAAAGACCACGACCTGCGTCGGGTCAACGCGCTGCTCAATCAACTCGATCAGGCGCGCGCGTCCCTGCAACAGGTTGCGCACTACGACCCCCTGACCAATCTGATCAACCGCCGTGGCTTCAATCAGGTCTTCGGCGAACGGCTGACTGAACAGCGACTGTGCAGCGGCAAGCTGGCGGTGATGTTTCTGGACATCGATCACTTCAAGCGTATCAACGACAGCCTCGGTCACGATGCCGGGGACGAATTGCTGAAGGTAATTGCTGATCGTATCCGTGGCGCGACCCGGGCCAGTGACATGGTCGCCCGGTTTGGCGGCGATGAATTCTGCATCCTCATCACCCTGCAAAACCCGGAGGAAGCCCGTTATCTGGCGCAGCGCGTCATGCAGAAAATGAAAGAGCCCATCGATCTGGGCGGTCGGCGCATGGTGATGACCACCAGCATTGGCATCAGCATTTTCCCCGACGACGGCGACAGTTGCGACGAACTGCTCAAGCACGCGGACCTTGCGCTGTATCAATCCAAGGGGCACGGGCGCAACACCGTTCACTTCTTCAGCGCCAACCTTAAAACCCGCGCCAGCATGGAGCTGCAACTTGAGGAGCAGTTACGCAACGCCCTGCGCGAACAGGACGAGTTGCAACTGTATTACCAGCCCATCGTGGACCTGCGCACCGGGCATGTCGCCAAGCTCGAAGCACTGGTCCGCTGGCAGCACCCGACCCAGGGGCTGCTGACGCCGGATCGCTTTATTACCATCGCCGAGAACAATGGCCTGATTGCTGAACTGGACAATTGGGTGCTGCGCCGCGCCTGCCACGACCTGGGGATGTTGCGCGACTCTGATTTCGACAAACTGATCATCGCCGTCAACTGCTCGGCGCTCAATCTGGCGCGCGATGCGCTGGTGGACGAAGTCGCTCATGCCCTGGACGAGGCTGGCGTTTCAGCTAATAGGCTGGAAGTGGAGGTCACGGAAAACGCGCTGATGGGCAATATCAGCAACACGGTTTTGTTGCTCAAGGAAATCCGCAAGCTGGGTGTTGCGTTGTCCATCGATGACTTCGGCACCGGTTACTCGTCGCTGGCCTACCTCAAGCGACTGCCACTGGACACGGTGAAGATCGACCGCTCGTTCATCATCGACATTCCAGCTTCGCCCCAGGACATGGAGATCGTGCAGGCGATCATCGTCATGGCCCACACGCTGCACCTGAAAGTCGTGACCGAAGGAGTGGAAACCGCGGCCCAATTGGAGTTTTTGAGCAAGCACGGCTGCGATTACGTGCAGGGTTATCTGTTCAGCAGGCCAGCGCCGCTTGAGGTATTGCTGCCTCTGGTGCAGCAGATCAATCAGCGCAAACCGGCTGGGCTCTCCCCGACCATGGCAATGCTGGAAGCGGCGCGGCTGAGTCTGCATACGCCGCAGCTCGAAAGCGTCGAAGCACCCGAAGACCCAAGAGCGGATCGTTTCCGGTCCAAACCGATTCGGCAGAGCTAAGGGCCTATGGAGATTTTGTAGGAGCGAACTTGTTCGCGAAGCGGCTGACCTCATGCCCCCCATATCCGGTCTCGCCAACAAGTTGGCTCCTACAGAAAAGCAGGCACTGTCATGGGATTTTTCGCTACTTGAGGCAAGTAGACGGTTACTGACCTACCCACTTTGCCATCACGCCACGCACCAATATAAGGCGTCGATTACCGCGACGCCCTTTCCTGGATCAGCACCCAAGGGGCCACGACCACCGCCCACAACGCCGGATCGCGAGTCAATAAGTCCAAAGCCCGCGACTCAGCCACCTTGCCGACCTCTTCACGCTCAAGCCAGCCAGCCACGGCTGGTTCGTCGTTCTCGGCAAAGGCCACTGCGACGGCAATCAAATCCTGTTCAGCCTCGACCCACAACAGGGCACCCTTCGCAAAGAACGGTTGCAATTCTTTCCAGGTGATTGATGCAGTTTCGCCAAGCAGCTTGGCATAGAGGGTGCTAGGTTCTTGCGTCATGGGTTTCACCAAAAAGAAAATCCGGGCAATGATAGCGCCCTGTTTTCTTCAGACAAACCCAGATTCAAGTGATTGATTGCAGGGAACTTCACGCACGCCGATAGATTTGGGGAGGTCACTCAGGGATCGACCGGTATGAATGTGTATCTTTGTGTCAATTAAGCGACATCAGTAGTCCTTGCCCCCCGTAGCCAGCTTTTCAAGCGATCAATCGGCGCTCTAAACTGTTCCGGTACAGTTGCCGGGGGTACGGTCTGGATAAGTTAATCCGGTCCTGCGCCTTTTGGCCGTCAGGATTATAAAAACGACAACGCAAGAGTGGAGCATCATGACTAAGGGTATTACTCAGATTTCCAAACTGTTCGCCGCACTGGTTCTGGCGGGTGTTGCCAGCCACTCGTTCGCAGCCGACACCATCAAGATCGGCATCGCCGGCCCTAAAACCGGACCGGTTGCCCAATACGGCGACATGCAGTTCAGCGGTGCGAAAATGGCTATCGAGCAAATCAACGCCAAAGGCGGCGTGGATGGCAAGAAACTCGAAGCCGTGGAATATGATGACGCCTGCGACCCTAAACAAGCGGTAGCGGTCGCCAACAAAGTGGTCAACGACGGCGTCAAGTTCGTGGTCGGTCACCTGTGCTCCAGCTCCACTCAGCCAGCGTCCGACATCTACGAAGACGAAGGCATCATCATGGTGACCCCGGCTGCTACCAGCCCGGAAATCACCGCTCGTGGCTACAAACTGATCTTCCGCACTATCGGTCTGGACAGTGCTCAAGGCCCTGCCGCTGGCGAATACATCGCCAAACAGGTCAAGCCTAAAGTCGTTGCGGTCATCCACGACAAGCAGCAATACGGTGAAGGCATCGCCACCGCCGTTAAGCAGACACTGGAAAAAGACGGCGTGAAAGTCGCTGTGTTCGAAGGCATCAACGCCGGCGACAAAGACTTCTCTTCGCTGATCGCCAAGCTCAAACAAGCCAACGTCGATTTCGTCTACTACGGCGGCTATCACCCTGAGCTGGGTCTGATCCTGCGTCAGGCACAGGAAAAAGGTCTGAAAGCCGGTTTCATGGGTCCAGAAGGCGTGGGCAACGCATCGATCTCGCAGATCGCTCAGGACGCATCCGAAGGCCTGCTGGTGACCCTGCCGAAATCGTTCGACCAAGACCCGTCCAACAAGGCGCTGGTTGATGCTTTCGCCGCGAAGAAAGAAGACCCGAGCGGTCCGTTCGTGTTCCCGGCCTACGCTGCTGTTGAAGTAATCGCCGACGCCATCAAAACTGCCAAATCCGAAGACACCGCCAAAGTGGCTGCTGCCATCCACGCTGGTACCTTCAAGACCCCTACCGGCGATCTGTCGTTTGACGCCAAGGGTGACTTGAAAGACTTCAAATTCGTCGTTTACACCTGGCACAAAGACGGCACCAAGACTGAAGCGCCTGTGAAGTAATCGCACGCCCTTCGTTCAACCCGAAGCCCACTGCAACCGCAGTGGGCTTTGTTTTAGAAGGCCGACGGGATTCACAAGACCCCTTCGACTGAACATCTTGAAACCGCACCAGTGAATCACTGGGCTCGTGCCAAACGCAGACGTAGATCACGACGTGCGAGCGGGAAAAAGACTTCACCAGTGAAACACCGATAAGGTTTTTAGGAGCGCGCGGCAATGCCCGAGATAGACATCTATCACTTTTTCCAACAGCTGGTTAATGGCATGACCATTGGCAGCACTTACGCCTTGATCGCCATTGGCTACACCATGGTGTACGGCATCATTGGCATGATCAACTTCGCCCACGGCGAGGTGTACATGATCGGCTCGTACGTGGCGTTCATCGCCATTGCCGGCTTGAGCATGATGGGTATCAACAGCCTGCCGCTGGTGATCACCGCAGCTTTCGTCGCCAGTATTGTGGTGACCAGCGCCTACGGTTACGCCATCGAACGGGTCGCCTACCGTCCGTTGCGCGGCAGCAACCGTCTGATCCCGCTGATTTCCGCCATCGGCATGTCGATTTTCCTGCAGAACACTGTGCTGCTTGCGCAGGATTCCAAGGACAAATCGATCCCCAACCTGATCCCTGGCAACATCGTATTCGGCAGTGTGAGCACCCATGAAGTGGTGATCTCCTACATGCAGATCCTGATTTTCGTCGTGACCCTGATCGCGATGCTCGCACTGACCTGGTTCATCTCCCGCTCTCGCTTGGGCCGCGCCTGCCGCGCCTGCGCCGAAGACATCAAGATGGCCAACCTGCTTGGCATCAACACCAACAATATCATCGCCCTGACCTTCGTCATCGGCGCTGCACTGGCGGCGGTCGCTGCGGTATTGCTGAGCATGCAATACGGCGTGATCAACCCTAACGCCGGGTTCCTGGTCGGCATCAAAGCCTTCACCGCAGCGGTATTGGGCGGTATCGGCAGTATCCCGGGCGCGATGCTCGGCGGTCTGGTGCTGGGTGTGGCTGAAGCGTTTGGCGCTGACATTTTCGGCGACCAGTACAAGGACGTGGTGGCGTTCGGCTTGCTCGTTCTGGTGTTGTTGTTCCGGCCAACCGGCCTGCTGGGCCGTCCGGAGGTTGAAAAAGTATGACTCGGAATCTCAAATCGGCCTTCTTCAGCGCCTTGTTGGTGCTGGCCGTGGCTTACCCGATCCTGGGGCTCAAGCTGGAAATCGTCGGGGTCAACCTGACCGTTCTTGGCGCCAGCCATACCACCGTCGCCATCATTTTTGGCTGCGCGCTGCTGATGTTTGTGCGCGTGCTGTTCGCTGAGCAAATCAGCGCTGCGTGGCGTTCATCCCCAAGCCTGCCCAGCGTTCCGAGCAAGGCCAGCAACTTTCTGACCCTGCCGTCGACCCAGCGCTGGTTCCTGCTGGCATTGGTGGTCGGTGCGTTCATCTGGCCGTTCTTCGGTTCGCGCGGCGCGGTGGACATCGCCACGCTGATCCTGATCTACATCATGCTCGGCCTGGGCCTGAACATCGTCGTTGGCCTGGCTGGCTTGCTGGACTTGGGCTATGTCGGTTTCTACGCCGTCGGCGCCTACAGCTACGCGTTGCTGTCGCACTACTTCGGCCTGGGTTTCTGGATCTGCCTGCCGATTTCCGGATTGATGGCGGCGCTGTTCGGCTTCCTGCTGGGCTTCCCGGTATTGCGATTGCGCGGTGACTATCTGGCCATCGTGACGTTGGGCTTTGGTGAAATCATTCGTCTGTTGCTGCGTAACATGACCGACCTCACCGGCGGCCCGAACGGCATCAGCAACATCGAAAAACCAACCCTGTTCGGCCTCACCTTCGAACGCAAGGCGGCCGAAGGCATGCAGACCTTCCACGAGTATTTCGGCCTGCAATACAACTCGATCAACAAGGTGATCTTCCTGTATCTGGTGGCGTTGCTGCTGGCACTGGCAGCACTGTTCGTGATCAACCGCCTGCTGCGCATGCCGATTGGCCGTGCGTGGGAAGCGCTGCGCGAAGACGAAATCGCCTGCCGCGCGCTGGGTCTGAATCCGACCATCATCAAGCTCTCGGCTTTCACCCTGGGTGCTGCGTTCGCGGGTTTTGCCGGCAGCTTCTTTGCTGCGCGTCAGGGCCTGATCACTCCGGAATCGTTCACCTTCCTGGAGTCCGCGATCATTCTGGCAATCGTGGTACTGGGCGGCATGGGCTCGCAACTAGGCGTGATTCTGGCGGCGATCGTGATGATCCTGCTGCCGGAAATGATGCGTGAGTTCAGCGAATACCGCATGCTGGGCTTCGGCGCCTTGATGGTGCTGATGATGATCTGGCGTCCTCAGGGCTTCCTGCCCATGCAGCGTCCCGTAATGAAACTCAAAGGGGATCTGAGCTAATGAGCCGTCCACTTCTGCAAGCCTCAGGTCTGAGCATGCGCTTCGGTGGCCTGCTGGCCGTCAATGGCGTGGGCCTGACCGTTCATGAGAAACAGGTTGTGTCGATGATCGGCCCCAATGGCGCCGGCAAGACCACCGTCTTCAACTGCCTGACCGGTTTCTACAAGCCGACCGCAGGGACAATCCTGCTGGACGGCGAGCCGATTCAGGGCCTGGCCGGTCATGAAATCGCCCGCAAAGGCGTGGTGCGTACGTTCCAGAACGTGCGCTTGTTCAAGGAAATGACCGCTGTCGAGAACCTGCTGGTGGCTCAGCATCGTCATCTCAATACCAACTTCCTGTCCGGTCTGTTCAAGACTCCGTCGTATCGCAAAAGCGAGCGCGAGGCCATGGAGTACGCCGAGCATTGGCTGGAAGCGGTGGACCTGAAAGAGTTCGCCAACCGCCCTGCCGGCACGCTCGCCTACGGTCAGCAACGCCGCCTGGAAATCGCCCGCTGCATGATGACGCGCCCGCGCATCCTCATGCTCGACGAACCAGCTGCAGGCCTGAACCCCAAGGAAACCGAAGACCTCAAGGCGCTGATCGGTGTGCTGCGTAACGAGCACAACGCCACCGTTCTGCTGATCGAGCACGACATGAAACTGGTGATGAGCATTTCTGACCACATCGTGGTGATCAACCAGGGCACGCCGCTGGCTGATGGCACGCCCGAGCAGATCCGTGACAATCCTGAAGTGATCAAAGCCTACCTGGGGGAAGCGTAAATGCTGCAGTTCGATAACGTTTCCACCTTCTACGGCAAGATCCAGGCACTGCACGGCGTCAGCGTCGATGTGCGTCAGGGCGAGATCGTCACGCTGATCGGTGCAAACGGCGCAGGCAAGTCCACGCTGCTGATGACCCTGTGCGGTTCGCCGCGCGCCCACAGCGGCAGCATCCGTTACATGGGTGAAGAGCTTGTGGGGCTGGAGTCGTCGGTGATCATGCGCAAGAGCATCGCGGTGGTGCCGGAAGGCCGTCGCGTGTTTGCGCGTCTGACCGTGGAAGAAAACCTGGCCATGGGCGGTTTCTTCACCGAGAAGGACGCTTATCAGGAGCAGATGGATAAGGTGCTGCACCTGTTTCCGCGCTTGAAAGAACGCTTCAATCAGCGCGGCGGCACCATGTCAGGCGGCGAACAGCAAATGCTCGCGATTGGCCGCGCGCTGATGAGCAAGCCCAAGTTGTTGCTGCTCGATGAGCCGTCGCTGGGGTTGGCGCCGATCATCATTCAGCAGATCTTCGAGATCGTCGAACAGCTGCGCCGCGATGGCGTAACGGTGTTCCTGGTGGAGCAAAACGCCAACCAGGCACTGAAAATCGCTGATCGCGCGTACGTGCTGGAGAACGGTCGCGTGGTGATGCAAGGCACTGGCGAAGAACTGCTGGTCGACCCGAAAGTGCGGGATGCTTATCTCGGCGGGTAAACAGAAACGGAAATCTTGCCGCTGATGAAATACCTGTGGGAGCGGACCCGTCCGCGAATGCGTCGTTTCAGTCGATAGAGATATATCGAATGTACTGGCCTCTTCGCGGACAGGTCCGCTCCCACAAAAGCTGCATTTCCTGTAGGAGCGAACTTGTTCGCGAGAGGCCGGAACTGGTGTACACATCAGGCCATCTCGCCAACAAGTTGGCTCTTACAGGGTCATCAGAGGTTAGCCAGCGCCTGACTGCTGCGCTCAAACCAGGTGGTCAGGTAATCGGCCATCACCTGGGTTCTCCTTGGCAATTGCCCTTCAAACGGATGCACCAGAAACAACGATGACGTGGGCGTCTGGTAATCGCGCAGCAACCAGTGCAAGCGGCCGTCGTTGAGCTCGTCATGAATCATGTACGAAGGCAGCCGCGCCACACCTGCGCCGACCAATGCTGCGCGCTTCAACAGGCCGTAGTGGTTGCTGGCGAACGTGCCCTTCACATGCACCCGCTGCGGCTCATGATTTCGGTGATATACCCAGGATTCCCGGCCGCTGTAATGGCTGTTGAGCAAACAGCGATGAGCGCGCAAATCTTCGGGCGTCTGCGGTTTACCGAACTGCTCCAGATACGAAGGGCTGGCACAGGTCAGCTCCTGTAGCGCCAGCAACGGCTTGGCCACCAGCCGCTCATCCACTCCGACGCTGGAACGAATCCCCAGGTCAAAACCATCGCGGCGCATGTCCCTAAAGTTGTTATTCAGGTCCAGCTCCACCTGAAGCAATGGATAGCTTTCAGCGAACTCGGTCAGCAGCCCCTCAAAAAACGTTTCGCCCAACGACACCGGAACGGTCAAACGCACAGTGCCAGACAAGCTCTCACTCAAATAGGCCATGGCATCGCGTACCCGATCCCGTTGCACCAGGAGTGCTCGCGCCTCAGGCAACAGAATCGCGCCGGCAGATGTCAGCGTCAGGCTGCGGGTGGTGCGGTGGAGCAAGGTCACGCCGTAGCTTTTTTCAAGCTTGCTGATGCGCTTGGACAACTGGCTGGTGCTGGTCTCCAACCACTGCGCGGCGAGGGTAAAACTGTTGGCCTCGACCAGCATCGCGAACGCGGCCAGATCGTCCATTTCGCTCATGATTGTTTCCTTATCCACAAACCGGGTTTGCGCTTTACCCCATATATCCGTGGGCAAAGGCGATTCACACTGTGCGTCATATCCATCCAGGTAAGGACTGCACCGTGAAAATTCTATTGATTGGCGCCAGCGGGACCGTAGGCTCGGCGATTGAAAAAGAGCTGGCGCCGCGTCATGACATCATCCGAATCGGCCGCAGCAGTGGCCAGGAGCACGTCGATATTAGTGACAGCGGCTCGATCCGCAAACTGTTCGAACGGACAGGTCCTTTCGATGCACTGATCTGCGCGGCTGGCAACGTCACGTTCGCGCCACTGGCGGACATGAACGAGGAATCCTTCGCCCTCGGCCTGCGGGACAAGCTGATGGGTCAAGTCAATCTGCTGCTGATCGGTCGTGAATTTGCCAACGACGGCGCCTCCTTCACCTTTACCACCGGCGTGCTCAGCCATGACCCCATCGCGGCGGGCGCGTCGGCGAGCCTTGTAAACGGAGCGATCGATGCGTTTGTGCGCGCCGCTGCGATTGAAATGCCCCGGGGCATGCGCGTCAACTCGGTCAGCCCCAACGTGCTGGTGGAGGCCATGGGCAGCTACGCACCGTACTTTCGCGGCTTCAAACCGGTGCCTGCCGCCGATGTAGCCCTGGCGTATGCAAAAAGTGTCGAAGGGCTACAAACCGGACAGACTTACCACGTCGGGTAATCGCCTCTTGTGATGAGCGAACAGGCTGAGTAACGTGGCGGCACTTGTCTGGAGACCCGCCCCATGTCCGCTGCTCGTTCCGTCGTGATATTCGCCCTGCTGCCCCTGTTTGCCGGATGCCAGATGCTGGCGCCCAAGTCTGATGCCACTAAGGTTTCCACGGCGGGGATGATCCGCATGCAGGGCGAACTGACCGGCCAGAATGGCAAGCTGATGTTCCAGCCGTGCGACGAGCATCGCTTGTACGTGGTGCTGGATAAGGGCAATACCGGCATTCTTCAGGAAGCAGCTTCGGTGGTGGATAAGAACGGCAAGGCCTTCGCCGATGTACGTGGCAACTTTGTCGCTAGTAAGGCGGCGGGCAGTGAAGGTGAACTGAGTCTGTACCAGTTCTACCGCGTCGAGCGCCCCACCGATGCCTGCATGGACCCCAACTTCAAGCGCTTGACCATCCACGCCAGCGGCAATGGCCCCAAGTGGAACCTCAATGCCAGCGGCAAGGGCATGGTGCTTGAGCGCGAAGGCAAGGCGCCGTTTGCCGTGCCTTACATGGAAGAACAACTCCCCGATGGCCGCTTCAACCTGGTCACCGACGCCAACGATCAGCACGTTGAGCTGTGGGTCGCGCCCCAGCGCTGCGTCGATACGGTCAACGGCTCGGTACAGCACTTGACCGCGCAATTACGCGTCAACGGTCAGGTGCAGCAGGGCTGTGCGTATTACGGTGGTGGCCGTAACGATTGATCTTCCACTTCGTCGGCACGCGGTGCCTGATTTTGTAGGAGCGCGCTTGCCCGCGAACGCGGTGCGTCAGCGATAAATCGGACGCAGGTGGGTTACTTTCGCGGGCAAGCGCGCTCCTACACTTCCCGGATCATCCGGTCCGTCACCGTTTGCGCGCCAATCTGGCTTATAATCGCCGGTTCTTGAAGCGCTGCCGGGCAGAACCTGCGGCCCGGAAACTGGACCTTTCAATGTTACGAATCACCGAACTCAAACTCCCCCTGGAACATGCGGAAGAAGCGCTGCGCCCTGCGCTCCTGCAACGCCTTGGGATCGACAGCGATGAACTGATCGACTTCACGCTGTTCAAGCGCAGCTATGACGCGCGCAAGAAATCCTCCGAACTGCAATTCATCTACACCATCGACTTCGAAGTCCGTAACGAAGCCGCACTGCTGGCGCGTTTGTCCAACGATCGACACGTCACCCCGGCCCCGGACGTCAGCTACAAAGTCGTCGGCCACGCACCTGCGGACCTCACCGAACGCCCCATCGTGGTCGGGTTCGGACCGTGCGGCATCTTCGCTGGCCTGTTGCTGGCACAAATGGGCTTCAAGCCGATCATCCTCGAGCGCGGCACCGAAGTGCGCCAGCGCACTAAAGACACCTGGGGGCTGTGGCGCAAGAACGTGCTCAAACCTGAGTCCAACGTGCAGTTCGGCGAAGGCGGCGCCGGCACGTTCTCCGACGGCAAGCTTTACAGCCAGATCAAAGACCCGAAATTCCACGGTCGCAAGGTGCTGCACGAGTTCGTCAAAGCCGGAGCGCCGGACGAGATTCTCTACGTCAGCAAACCGCACATCGGTACTTTCCGCCTGACCGGCGTGGTCGAGAACATGCGCCAGCAAATCGAAGCGCTGGGCGGCGAAGTGCGTTTTCAGCAGCGCGTGACTGACGTGCTGATCGAAGACGGTCAGTTGCACGGCGTCGAACTGGATGGCGGCGAGCGCATCGAATCGCGTCATGTGATCCTCGCCCTCGGCCACAGCGCGCGGGACACCTTCCGCATGCTCCACGGCCGTGGCGTGTACATGGAAGCCAAGCCGTTCTCGGTGGGTTTCCGCATTGAACACCCTCAGGGCCTGATCGATCGCGCGCGGCTGGGTAAATACGCTGGCCACCCGAAGCTGGGCGCCGCTGATTACAAACTGGTGCACCACGCCAAGAACGGCCGTTCGGTCTACAGCTTCTGCATGTGCCCTGGCGGCACAGTGGTTGCGGCGACGTCCGAACCCAATCGCGTCGTCACTAACGGTATGAGCCAGTACTCGCGCAACGAACGCAATGCCAACTCCGGCATCGTGGTCGGCATCACGCCGGACGAGGATTACCCAGGCAGCCCGCTGGCCGGGATCGAGCTTCAGGAACGCCTCGAATCCCACGCTTACGTGCTGGGCGGCGGAACCTACGAAGCGCCTGCGCAGTTGGTGGGTGACTTCATCGCGGGCAAGGTGTCGAGCGAGCTGGGTAGCGTCGAGCCGTCCTACAAACCCGGCGTTAAGCTGGTGGACCTGGCCGACGCCCTGCCCGCCTACGCCATTGAAGCGATCCGCGAGGCGCTGCCTGCGTTCGACAAGCAGATCAAGGGCTTTGCCCAGCATGATGCGGTGCTCACCGGCATCGAAACCCGCACCTCCTCGCCACTGCGTATTACGCGTGGCGACGACATGCAGAGCCTGAACGTCAAGGGGCTGTTCCCGGCTGGCGAAGGCGCAGGTTATGCGGGCGGGATTCTGTCGGCGGGCGTGGACGGGATTCGAATTGCCGAGGCGTTGGCAAAAAGCATGCTGGGCATCGCCATCTAATATTGCTTTTGCGCATACAAAAACGCCCCGACATGCCGGGGCGTTTTTGTGTAACAACTTCTTACTTCAGCACTGAAACACTCAATCAGGCTCAGCGAGTGACGCGGCTGGTGCCGTTGACGCTCATGATGCGAACACGGTCGCCGACCCGGAAAATCTCGTTTTCCTGAACCTGCTGAACGTAGGCGCGCATGGTGCCGTCGTCTTCACGCACGGTGATTTCCACGCCCTGGGTGCGGGTGAGACCTTCTTCGGTCATCGAACCCAGCAGACCGCCAGCAACGGCACCGATCACTGCAGTCACGATGCTGCCACGACCGCCGCCAATGGCGCTGCCGCCTACACCACCCACGATTGCACCGGCGCCAGCACCGATTGGGGTCTTCGTGCCTTCGATCTTCACAGGGCGCAGCGACTCGACGGTACCCAAACGAACGGTCTGAACGGTCCGGGCTTCATCGCGCGAGTAGGAATCGCCGGTCAGACTAGAAGTACAGCCGCCCAGTGTCAGCGCCATGGCTGTGAACGAAGCAACTAACAGAACGGACTTGCGCATAACAATATCTCCAGAGGAACAGGCGGCCATTAAACTCCGCGACGCCAACCGATGTCACGGCCCTGTACCGATAATTTACGTTCATTCAGGCGTGATACAGATACGCCAGCGTCTTCACTTATGGACGATTGCGCACTGATTTGATTCAACGAAAAATCGCCCTGCCTGCCGGATTGTCAGGGCGCCAGACGTTCACGCAACCACGCGCCTTGCACAAGACGGTAATTCAAACGGTCATGAAGACGGCTTGGGCGACCTTGCCAGAACTCGATGCGATCCGGCACCAGCCGATAGCCGCCCCAGTGTTCCGGACACTCAGGCGGGGTATCGCTGAAACGCTGCTCGGTGGCGCTGAGCAAATTTTCCAGCTCCGCGCGGTCAGCGATCACCCGGCTTTGCGGCGACGCCCACGCGCCTAAACGGCTGCCCAGTGGGCGAACCTGATAATAGGCGTCGGATTCTTGTGCGGTGACTTTGCTCACGCGACCTTCGATGCGCACCTGGCGCTCAAGAGTCGGCCAGAAGAACGTCATTGCGCCGAATGGATGAGCAGCCAATTGCTGGCCTTTGGCGCTGTCGTAGTTGGTGAAAAACGTGAAACCTTGAGCGTCCAGGCCTTTGAGCAACAGCACCCGGCTGTGGGGACGGCCATCAGCGTCGACAGTGGCCAACGTCATAGCGTTGGGCTCGATCGGCGCCTGCTCGGTCTTCACCGCTTCATCGAACCACTGATGAAACAGAGCAAATGGCTCAGCGGTTGCCTGCGCTTCGGTCAAACCGTCGCGGGCATAGTTGCGGCGCATGTCAGCCAGGCGCTCAGTCATCACGTACTTCCTTAATCGGCATCCGTTGTCGGGATGCCGATGTTACTTCAGTTCGCGTTGGCTTGAGTATTGGTCGCTTTTTTTGCCGGCGTCTTGGCTGGGGCTGCTTTGGCAGGGGTGGTTTTCTTGGCGACAGCCTTTTTCGCTGGCGCTTTGGCGGCCGTGGCCTTCTTGGCAGGGGCAGCGGCTTTTTTAACCGGTGCGGCCTTTGCTGCCGGGGTAGGTGCAACGACAGGCGCTGCGACCACTGGTTTGTTCTGCACGGCGACCATGACCGGCGCTGGCGTCGGCATGTTGTACTTGGCGAGCAGCGCAACCATGGTCTCTTGCGGGGTCATGATCATCTCTACGCGGCGGTTCAGTTCGCGACCTGGCGCGCTGTCGCTGGCGGCACGCGGTTGCAGATCACCCATGCCTCGCAGGTTCAGACGGTTACGCTGCAGACCACTGAGACGGAAAATCGCGGCGACAGACTGGGCGCGTTCCTGACTGATTTTCAGCGGTGCGTCGCCTGCCAGGTCCGAGTGGCCCAGGACCAGAACCGCGGTTTTTGGATCGCGTTCGAGCATTTTCGCGAGCTTGGTGATTGGCCCAAGGTTAGTGGGCAGCAGCATCGCAGGACGGTCAGGGTTGAAGGTGCTATCCACCGGCGCGGTGATCACCAGAACGTCTTCACGACGCTCAAGTTCAAATTTGCTGCCCTTGATGGCTTCGCGCATAAGGGGCTCGTTCGAATCAAGCCAGGCCTGAGTAACCTTTGGGTCGACCTTTGGTACAGCCGGGGCAGCATCTTTTTTATCGGCCGCCGGGAAAGGCCACCACCACTTGTTGCCGTCATTGGCGCTGGCAACGGCAGGAGCTGCCTTGGCTGTCGGCTGAGTGGCGGCCAGTTCTGGTTTGGTTTCAGTGGCGCCATGATCGGAACCAAACGGCCAGTACCAATGGGTGCCGGTTTCGGCATCAGCCTTCTTCACTTCAGCGACTGCAGGTTTTACTTCAGGCTTGGCGGGTGCGGCGTCGGCAGTTTTGCCAGCACCGAACGACCACCATGGGGCGCTATCGGCAGATTGATTCTGAGGCGTCTGGGCGCAGCCAGTGACGGCAAGACAAACGGCGAGAACGAGGCTTTTATTGGTAGACATGGATGACCCGAAAAATAATTGATCAGAAAATGAACGAAGCAGCGCCCATATAACACGCAAAAACGGTCTGTTGGAAAAAGAAACCGCTCTGCGGTTCCCATATCAGGCATTTACCTGACAGTCGGTTATAAACAAGCACTTAACAGCGATATCTATTGCAAACACTCACCAAGCACGCGCACCAGCTTTTGCGCGCGGGGGTCCATCAGCACGTAAGGCCCGAGAGTATTGGTGACGAAACCGAATGCGACATCACGCTCAGGGTCGGCAAAGCCCACCGACCCACCTGCGCCGGGATGGCCGAAGGCTTTGGCACCCAGGCCGTAGGTCGCGTTGGGCATATTGGGTTGATCGAGCATGCAGCCCAGCCCGAAACGGGTTTGGGTCAATAGTGTCTTGTCCTGCCCGATGCTGTGCTCGCGGGTGAGCTCATTGAGCAAGTCAGCCTCCAGCAGGCTGCCGTCCAGCAATGCACTGTAGAACCCGGCAAGACTGCGGGCATTACCGTGACCGTTGGCGGCAGGCTGTTGCATGCGGCGCCATTCCGGCTTGTTGGTGCTGGTCATGACCGAAGGAGGATTGGTAAACGCGCGGGCAGTCATCGAAGCGGGCTCGCGCATAGTGGTCTGCACAAGTCGCTGCGCCGCTTCGTCGCCACTGTTGCCCTTGCCGCGAGCTATATGAGCGACCCGGTAAAACTCTTCATCGGCCAGACCCACATGAAAATCCAGACCCAGTGGACGGGAAATGCGCGCTGCAATGGACTCGCCCGGCCCACGTCCGTCGGCGCGACGAATCATCTCCCCTACCAACCAGCCGTAGGTGATGGCTGCGTAGCCATGACCTTGGCCAGGCGTCCACCAAGGCTCTTCGGCAGCCAGTGCGCTGGTCATTGCGTGCCAGTCGTAAAGTGCTTCGGCGGGGAGCAGTTGCCTGATCGCGGGCAGCCCGGCTTGATGGCAGAGCAAATGGCGCAAAGTAATGTTGCCCTTGCCCGCTGCGGCAAACTCGGGCCAAAGATCGGCAACCGGCTTGTCCAGGTGCAGCTTGCCTTCGTCCACCAACTGCAAGGCAGCGACGGCAGTGAAAGTCTTGGTGCAGGAGAACAAATTGGCAATGGTGTCGGTGTGCCAAGCCTCCGCGCCGTCTTTGTCAGCGGTGCCAGCCCAGAGATCGACAACGCTCTGGCCGCCGACCTGAATGCAAAGCGCCGCGCCGCGCTCCTGTGGATCGTCGAACAGCGCCGCGAACGCCTCGCGCACTGGCTCGAATTGAAGCTCGAAATGACCCTGAATCTGCACGTGCCTGCTCCCGGTCCACCGCTGGCTGAAATGGCGTGCATTGTTCCAGCGATTAGCACGTTTGGGAACCGACACATTGTGTAGGAGCTGACGAGCCGCCGAAGGCTGCGATAGCGGTGTGTCAGGCATATTGAATCGCAGCCTTCGGCAGCTCGTCAGCTCCTACCCGGGATGCGGTGATCAAGGGGTTTTTACGGGCCCCTTGCCCAACACATCCACCACTTGGTTGTTGGCTTTGCGCACGGCATCGACGAAACCCTGATACGGCACATCGGTGATGCCGACCAGCCCAAGGTGGCCGTTCTCGCCATCGAGTCTGCGTCCGGACACCGGCTGATCCAGATACTGGAACCAATGCACGCCGACAATCGACGGCTCGGCCAGGGCGTTTTTCAGGAAGTTGGCGTAGGCCGGGCCACGATCCTCTTCTTTGGCGACTTCCATCGCACCACCCCAGAAAGGCCCACGGTCACGGGAGCCGAAGTGGAACTCGGTCACCATCACAGGCTTGTCCAGCACGCGCAATTTGGCGAAATCAAAGCCGTCCTGCGGTTTGGGCGTATAGAAGTTGAAACTCAGCACGTCACAGAATTTGGCGCAGGCCTCGACCGCTTCCGGCGTGGTGACCCCGAAACGGCCGCCCAGCAGCAGATGGTTGGGCGCATGCCATTTCAGAGAGTCAGCAATGGTTTTGAAATAGGTCTCGGCGAACACGCGCAGAAAATATTTGAAGTCGTTCTCGATTTCCGGGTGCTCAGGACTTGGCAACGGCGGTTCGAAGCCTGGGTCTTCCATCAACTCCCACGCCGGCAGGTCAATACCCCACGCCTTCGACAGCCCTTCCTGATTGCGATATTTGTCGCGCAATTGCTTGAGGAATGCGCGTTTGGCTGGCACATCAGTGGTCTGTTTAAGCGTGCTGTACGCCAGAGCGTAACGGGCTCTCGGGTCATCGCCCGGCGCGGCCCACGCCAGCTCGTTATCCGCGTAATAGCCGATTAGCCACGGATCATCCCGATGGTCACGCGCGGCGATAGCGACAGCGCGTTCGGTGGCCATGGCAAAACGCGGATCGAACGGATCGGGCATACCGCCCCACCAATCCTGGCCCGTGCTGATGCTGACGTAATCGCCGACGATCGACAGCGGCAAGGTATAGGGCACGCGAGCCTTGAGCCCAAGGCCCGCATCGCTCCAGTTGCCGATGGTATTGAAACCCCAGCCTTGCAGGCGGGTGAGCGTGTGATCGATCCAGCGCTCGGCATCGACCTTGGCCGGTTTGCAATCAGGCTTCTCAGCGGCGGTTTGCGATGCGCTATCGACGGCACAGGTCGGCACGCCATAGGTGCGTTGCAGGTTAGCGCCGTAGAAGTCGAACCAGCGTCCCTGATCGAACTGGCGATTGCGATTGGCCCCGGTGTCGCGGTTATCGTCGCTCTTGCCATAGAACGCTGCCAGCGGTTCATCCGCTTGCGGCAGGCTGGCAAACATCGACTCGCGGCCTTCGATGTAGGTTTGGCTGTCATCGGGTGTGATGGCGTTAACGCCCAGCGAATAAAACGGATGGCCTTCAGGGGTCACCAGATACCAGCGATCATCGTGCTTCTCGGTCCGAAAAAAGCCCTTGGCTTCAAACGTCGGACCCTTGAGCATGCCGCCGTATTTGTCGTGCGCTGGACGCTCGGCCATCCAGGTCTTGAGCTGTTGTTGCTCTTTGTTCGCAGAGGTTTTGAGTTGATCGTCGCTGGTCACCTTTTCCGGCCATTTACCGCGTGCGTATTGGCCGTAACCATCGACCAGATTGCTGTAGACAGCCTTCTGCATCTCATCGCTTTCCTGCACGCCAAAACGTTCTATCAGCACACTTTGCGCGATATCGGGCTGGGACATGGAAACAGTGACCGACGCCACCTGACTCAGGTCAAGCTCACCCTCGCTGCTGGCCAGCAATACGCGCTGCCCATCGAACGTCCAGGGCATCGGCGGACCTGCGCGCATGCCTTGGCTCAAGGCCGACGTGGCGTGCAGTGGCACATACAACGTTTGCGCTGGGCCTGCGGGCAAATCAATGCGGCTGTTGAGAATCTTGCCGTCGTTGCTCTGGATTTGTACGTACAGCGTCAGCGCCCAGTCCATGGCGCTCTGAATGCGCAGGGTCATGGCGCTGTCGGCCGACCAGTCCCAGACCCCGGCCTGTGGTGCCAGACGCAGGCTCGGTTTGGCGACCGGATTGAACGTTACACGGCGCAGCACTTCGCCTTCGGCGGTCTGCTCGGCGTTGGATTGCGGCAGGCTGGCATCTTGTGTTGTGACCTGCACCACATCGGCAGGACGCACGAAATTGAACAGCGTCTGCTGACCGTTGGGCGCGGCAATCGCAGGCCCGGCGCAAAGCAGCGCGAGCAAGGCAGACAGTGAACGGTGAATCATGTGGACGGGTGCTCCTGGTGAGAACTTAAGGCCCGATACGGACATAGTGGGAGCGGACAGGTCCGCTCCCACAGTGATGATGCATTGCGCTTGGCAGATCGACTTGAGACAGGATCCTGCGCGATTAATCCCGAGCGATATCAGGAAATTTCGCGGCGGAACGGAGGAAGCGCATTGAGGATGGCTTTGCCATAGCGTTGCGTGACCACACGACGGTCCAGCAGCGTGATCGTGCCGCGATCCGCTTCGGTGCGCAGCAAACGCCCGCAGGCTTGAATCAGGCGCAATGAAGCATCCGGCACAGCGATTTCCATGAAGGGATTGCCGCCCCGGGCTTCGATCCACTCCGCCAGGGCGGCCTCGACCGGATCATCCGGCACAGCGAACGGGATCTTGGCAATGACCACGTGTTCGCAGTACGCACCGGGCAAATCGACGCCCTCGGCAAAGCTCGCGAGACCGAACAGCACGCTGGCATCGCCACCATCGACCCGGGCCTTGTGCTTGTTCAGGGTTTCCTGCTTGGACAGGTTGCCTTGAATGAACACACGCTTGCGCCAGTCACGCTCCAGGCCGTCGAACACGTCCTGCATCTGTTTGCGCGACGAGAACAACACCAGCGTGCCTTTGGAGCCTTCGACCAGGTCCGGCAGATCGCGAATGATCGCAGCGGTGTGCTCGGCGGCGTTGCGCGGATCGGCCTTGAGGTCCGGCACCCGCAACACACCGGCATCGGCGTGATGAAAGGGGCTGGGCACCACGGCCGTCACGGCGCCTTTGGGCAAACCGGCGCGCATGCGGAAACGGTCGAACTTGCCCAACGCCGTCAGCGTGGCCGATGTCACCAGCGCACCATAAGCCACGTTCCACAGGTTGCGTCGCAGCATTTCCGCCGCCAGGATCGGGCTGGCATTGACCTCGATATCAAATAGCGAACCGCTGTCCGCCAGTGTTAGCCAACGTGCCATGGGCGGGCTGCTTTCAGGGTCTTCGGCGGTGAAAGCGGTCCACAATTCCCAACTGCCGTGCGCACGGGCCAAGAGGCTACCGAACAGCGGATACCATTCTTCAGCCTGATGGCTGGCGATGCCGATGTTGACCTCGCCATCCATGCCTTCCTTGAGCAATTCGGTCAGACGCGTGAACAGATCGTCCAGCCGCGCAAAGCCTTTTTTCAATTCGATGCCCATCTCGCGCATGTGCTCAGGCACCACGCCACCCACGAAACGATGGCGAGGGCGCTCGCGGCCTTCCATGTCTTCGCCGGCCTTGAAATCGGCCAATTGCTCGCAAGCGGTGAACATGAATTGCTGCTGGGTCTTGATCTCCCGCGCCAGCTCCGGCACTTGTTCGATCAGCTTGCCGAGGTCACCGGGTAAAGGATGCTGGGCGAGCAGTTTGGTAAGGTTCTTGGCGGTGGTTTCCAGCCAGTCGGAAGTAGAGCGCAGCCGCGAATAATGGGCAAAGTGGCCGATGGCCTTGTCCGGCAAGTGGTGGCCTTCGTCGAACACATAAAGTGTGTCGCGCGGATCGGGCAATACCGCACCGCCACCCAGGGCGAGGTCTGCCAGGACCATGTCGTGATTCGTCACGATCACGTCGACTTTTCCCATGCCTTCGCGCGCCTTGTAGAAAGCGCATTGTTGAAAATTCGGACAATGACGATTTGTGCACTGGCTGTGATCGGTGGTGAGGCGCGCCCAGTCTTGGTCGGCCAGCTCCTGAGGCCAACTGTCCCGGTCGCCGTCCCATTTGTTGCCCGCCAGCTTTTCGATCATGGTGGTGAAGAGCTTCTGGCTGGCCTCATCGACCTCGATCTTGAAGCCTTCTTCTTCGAAAAGCTGCGCTGTCGCGCTTTGTGCGTCGCCTTCCTGCAACAGCACGTCCAGTTTGGACAGGCACATATAACGACCGCGGCCCTTGGCCAGGGAGAACGTGAAGTTCAGGCCGCTGTTGCGCATCAGGTCAGGGAGGTCTTTGTAGACGATCTGTTCTTGCAAGGCGACGGTGGCAGTGGCGATCACCAGGCGTTTGCCCGCAGCTTTGGCGGTGGGAATCGCAGCGATGGCGTAAGCGACCGTCTTGCCGGTGCCGGTGCCTGCTTCTACGGCAACCACGGCCGGATCGCCCGAACGGCGGCCCTCTTCGTCGGTGTCGATGTCGCCCAGCACCTTGGCGACCTCGGCGATCATCAAACGCTGGCCGTAGCGCGGTTTCAGGCTTTTGGCTTCGAGGAAACGCGAGTACGCGCCCTGAATCTGGGATTTGAGTTCGGTGCTGATCATCAGGCTACGGTCTTCGCTCGGCGCTTTAACAGGTGCTAAACAGGCGTCATGTGGCACATCACGCTAAAAAACTGCTGGATATATCTTCAGTAGTTCCAACGGGCGGCTATCATACCGCGCTTAATCTTTGCGCGCAGAACGGAGTTCCGCATGTCACCGACCGCTCTTGTCTACACCTTGCACTTATTGGCCGCGATCCTGTGGGTTGGCGGTATGTTTTTCGCCTGGATGATCTTGCGACCGGCGGCAGTGGCTGCCCTGGAAGGGCCGATGCGCTTGAAACTGTGGCTACAGGTGTTTTCGCGATTTTTCGTGTGGGTCTGGACGGCGGTCATCATGCTGCCTGTCACGGGGATCGGCATGATTCAGGTGAATTTCTCAGGATTCGAAACCGCGCCGCGTTACGTGCAGGTGATGATCGGGCTGTATGTGGTGATGGTGGCGCTGTTCATCAAGATTCAGTCGGTGCAACTGCCCGAATTGCGACGAGCTGTTGCAGCAGAGCAATGGCCTGATGGCGCGGCGGCGCTGGGCAAGATTCGTCGGCTGGTGGGCGTCAATCTGTTGGTGGGGATTGCTGTGGTGTGTATCGCAGCGGCCCGCCCGATGTTTTGATACCGGCCCAGTAGGAGCGCGCTTGCCCGCGAAAGCGTGGTTCCAGACGAAATCCACGTCACAGAAATACCGCAATCGCGGGCAAGCGCGCTCCTACAAGAGATAAGCGGTTAAAGCTGCTTCAAATACACCGCACCCGCAGGACCTGCCGCGCCGTCCTGGCCTTTCTCGCCGGTCTTGCCCGATTTGGCGCCATCGGCGCGGTAAACGATGCAGCCCTTGGACGTGCCACCTTTACCGCCCTTCCCGCCCGCGCCGCCCTGGCCACCGGCGCCGCCTGCAACATTGACCTTCACGCGGTCCTCTGGAAAGTCTCTTGGCAGTTCCAGCCGGACCAATGCCCCTGCCGCGCCTTCGTGACCGTTGCCACCATTGTCGCCATCGGTGCCGCGACTGGCTGAGCCAAAGGTGCAGCCCGGATCTTCACCGTTGCCTCCGTCCAGGCCTACGAAGCCTGGCACGCCCGAACCGCCCCGCGCGTCAACCGACAACACATCGGCATTGAGCTGCTCGACCCGCAGGGTCAGATTGCGTCCCGGCAAGGGCGCTTTGTTAAAAGTACCCGGCGCGCCACGGGCCGTGATCTGGCTGCCGCTGCCGAGCTCGCCGCGCTTGATCTGGAAACTGAACGGCTGCTGGCTCGGCACGATCGCAATACGCGCTTCGTGACCAAGCACCAACTGGTCAACCTTCACTTCAGTCAAGCCTGCGGGGATCAGCAACGTACCGTAATCGGCCACTTCCAGACGCTCGAGCTGCAGCACACTGGTGTTGGTGGGCAAGCGCATCAGCGAGTGTGTCTCGACCGAAATCGTCTGCGCCATGGCCCAGGAACTGCTCAAAGCCGACACTATCCCGGCGGTCATCAGCAATCCATTACGCATGTTGAACCTCCGCAGAACGACGACCGAAAGATTGCAGATGAAAAATACCGAACACCAGAATCAGCACCCGGTCACGCCACGGTTGCGCACGCCCGCGCAAGCTACCGTTGAACAAAAACAATTCCAGCACATGGGTCAGCAACAGCAGACTGCCCGCCAGCCTGACCAGCACATCGAAGGGGTTTGGCAGCATTACGGCCTGATTGACCAGCACCACCACCCAAAACCCCAACGTCAAAATCTTCCCTAACCCCCAAAACACCCTCATGACACGCCTCTGCTGTTTTCTTTCTTTTAAATCCGGTGTGCTTTTAAACCCGTCGCACAACGCGCAAACGAGCATTTCCTGGCGCACAGTACGGCGACGGCCATGACTATGCCAGAAGCCCATGAAAATAGTTGATGCCACTGGCGTGGTGAACAAAACACACGCAAGAAAAACCCGACGCTGGGTCGGGTTTTTCTGAGCTACCGCGTTGAGAGTTCAGCGATCAACGATTGATCTTGATCTCTACGCGACGGTTGAGCGCACGCCCTTCAGCTGTTTTGTTGTCAGCAACCGGACGCGCTTCGCCATCACCTTCCACTGACACGAAAGCGCTGCGCGAAACACCTGCGCCGACCAGATAGTCAGTCACAGAATTTGCACGTTTTTCGGAGAGCTTCTGGTTGTAGCTGTCACTGCCCACGCTGTCTGTGTGGCCGCTGACATGCAGTTGCACGTTCGCAGCTTCAGTTTTCAGGCGAGTAGCGACGGTATCAAGTTGCGCTTTATCGGCAGATGTCAGGACAGCTTTGTTGAACTCGAAATGCACATCACGAATGGTGATGATTTCTTCTTTAGGCTGAACCACTGGCTCTACGACAGGGGCAGGAGCGGCCGGTACGATCGGGCAACCGGTCGCATCGACTGGGGTGCCTTTAGGCGTATCAGGACACTTGTCGACGCTGTTCAACACGCCATCACCATCATCGTCGCCATCGCCGTGAACCCAGCAATAAGCGCCGGCCATCACACCGGTCGCAGCACCGAGGCCCGCTGCCACCGATGCTGTCTGGAACGCGCCGATTGCAGCACCACTTAAGGCACCGCCTGCCGCGCACAGTGGCCAGTCGGTCTTTTGCAGGCCCGCACAACCCGTCAATACACTGGTAACCAAAATCAGAGGTAACGCTGTCCGAATCATGCTCATACAGTTCTTCTCCTTTGGTATCGGCTAAAACCGACTGGGATGGAGTAAAGACGGCCCTATACCAGTTTTCCACTCTGCTGCGATCATGCAGGGCAATAGGCTGTCGATTTCCGCGATCAGTGCTCAAAGACCTGGGTCAGTTGCACTCAATCATCGATCTACGCTTCCTGCACACGATTACGAGAGGCTGAAACCTGGAAGGATCTTCTTTTGGGGTAGCCAAATGCCTTCACTCCGTACATTTGGTCATGCCCATGCAGGAAAAAGTTCAAGCGCTAGGCCATATCGGCTCGGCAGGCTAGTCTTGCAAGCTTGATCAGGGGATTTAGATGACCGACAGTTTTTCTACTCGCACACCGCAACAAGCCCTCGCGGCGTTGCTGGATCTGCAAGCGCCCAAGCGGCTCCTACTGATTGGCGCGCAGACGTTTCCGGCGCTGCTCGCGTTTCAAGAGGCCCATCCCGACACTCATGTGGCTTTCGCGGCACCTGGGCGTTTGCCTCCTGAAATCGCGGCCCAGCGTTTTGATCTGGCGTTGGTGGTTGATTGTCTTGAGCACATTCCCAAGCGTGAAGGCCTTGAATTGCTGGGCGGCATTCGCAATCTCAACGCCAGCCGCATCGCGGTGCTGGCCGATCTTAAAGCGGCACAATGGCAGACCACCGACTTTTATTCCCTGGCGCTGCAACTGAGCGAACGTTTCGCACGGGACGATCAAGTGCTGACCTTGTTCACTTACGATCTGCGTGAATACAAACAGGTCCCGGACTGGCTGAACGCCAAGTTTTGGGCTAACCCGGAAAACTTCGGCAAATACTGGTGGTGAGAGAGCCCTCATGAGCAGTTCAGTTTGTCCTTGCGGCAGCGGCAATCTGTTGAGCGCCTGCTGCGGCCATTATCACGCAGGCCAGCCAGCGCCGTGCGCCGAAGCCTTGATGCGTTCGCGCTACAGCGCTTATGTATTGGGCCTGATCGATTACCTGGTGCAGACCACGCTGCCTGCGCAGGCGACGGGACTTGATCGTGAAGCGATCAGTCAATGGAGCGCGCAGAGCACCTGGCTTGGGCTGGAAGTTGAAAGCGCGCAAGTTTTGGGGGGCAAGCCTGAACACGCGTTCGTGACCTTTACCGCCCGCTGGCACGATCAGGGCGGTGAGCACAGTCATCGGGAGCGCTCGGCGTTTGTGCAACATCATGACCGCTGGTATTTCATCGACCCGACCGTGCCGTTCAAGGCCGGACGCAATGACGCTTGCCCCTGCGGCAGTCAGCAGAAATTCAAAAAATGCTGTGCTGCTTACGTGAACTAAGCAGTTTGTGCACGTAATCCCCCGCCGCAGAGACCACACCAGCCTGTGGGAGGGAGCTTGCTCGCGATTCGATAATAGGCACCCAGGTGATGCAGCGGATGTAATGGCCTCATCGCGAGCAAGCTCCCTCCCACAGTTACCGCGTCATCGTGGATGAGGGCAGGCAATGAGTTCGCTCAGGATTTGGCCAGGCTCAGGTGGGACGTATCGGGAGCAGGTCCCGCAGCCGGGCGTTTGAGCGATTCAATGTCGCTGCCGGCGGGAGCCAGACTCAGACCGGACAAATCAAGTCGTGGCGCCGCCGGTCTGGCTTTTGGGTCTTGAACGTCGCTGCCCAAATCGGCGATTGAGAAGTCAGGCGCCTCGACATCAACAAACGCGGCCATGTAAACATCACGCGGTTCTATCTGTTGATTGCCGGCTGCTTTAGTCATGGGAGCGGCTTTGGGCAGCGACGGTTTGCGCGTCCAGGTCGGCTCGTCCGGCGGCGGTGCGAGTTCGACCTCTTCGACTTCCACTTCATCCGCAGGCTCCGGTTCAGCCTCAACGGGCATGGCGACCACTTCGACGAAAGCACCGGCACGCTCAAGGGTGGAGCGGTACTTCTCGGCACCGGCTTCGTCCAGGTTATTTTTGAGCACCAGACGGCGACCGGAGAACAGCAGTGCGATGCGTTGTGCGTCCGCCTGAAACAATTTTGCGAGGTTGCCCTGGACCCGCTCAGCTTGAGCGCCGGGAACCAGTTGGCCGGAAAATACAATTTCGTATAGCTTCACGGGTCAATACTCCTTCGACACATAGCGTGAGTATGGCGCAGGCTCTATGAGACAGCGAGTTGCCGGGTTGCCCTCAATCGGTCCATTGCTAGACTCAAGCCCGACAGGGAGTAAATGAATGTTTTTTCAGGCACGTGTTTTTCAAGTGGTCGGCCTTATGCTGCTGCTGGGGTTGTCCGGGTGTTCGACCTGGATCACCGGCGGCTACGAAGACCCTGACGTCCGGCTGATGAAGGTCGAGGTGGTCAAGGCCAAACTGCTGCGCCAGGACTTCAAGTTGCGCTTTCGCGTTGATAACCCCAACGACTCAAGCATGCTGGTGCGAGGTCTACGTTACAAAATCCTGCTCAACGATATTCTGCTCAGTGAAGGAGAGTACAGCGACTGGTTCGTCGTCAAGGCCAACAGCCACAGAAACTTCTCCGTACCCGTGCGCACCAACCTCTGGGAGCACCTCAAAGATATTTCGAAAATGCTGGGCAAACCGAACCAGCCTATTCATTACCGATTGGAAGGCAAGCTCAAGACCGGACTTTTATTCGGACATAGCGTGCGTCTTGGGCGCAACGGCGAGATAATCCCCGGCGATTTAATTCCGGAGTAACCCCGATGAACCAGCAAGCCCACGTCCATGGCCCTGATTGCGATCACGATCACGATCACGCCCACGACCACCAACACGATCACGGCCATGTCCACGGCCCGCACTGCAACCATGAGCCGCAAGAGCCTGTGCGCAATGCATTGAAGGACGTAGGCCGCAACGATCCCTGCCCTTGCGGCAGCGAGAAGAAGTTCAAGAAATGCCACGGCGCCTGATCGCCGCCCGCATTGCCAACGGCCTGTGAATCAGGCCGTTTTTATTTGTGTCAGCGCGCGGCAAAAGAGTAAAACAAGCGTCAGCCTGAAACGGCAGTTGTCTTGACTCATTTGGAGCTATCGATGATCGACCTGCATTACTGGACTACCCCTAACGGCCACAAGGTTTCTATCTTTCTGGAGGAAGCAGGCCTGCCGTACAAGATTTTTCCGGTCAACATTGGCAAGGACGAGCAGTTCGAGCCGGACTTCCTGAAGATCGCCCCCAACAATCGCATCCCGGCCATCGTCGACCATACGCCAGCCGATGGCGGCGTGCCGTTGAGCCTGTTTGAGTCCGGCGCGATTCTGTTGTACTTGGCCGAGAAGACCGGCCAGTTCATCGCCAAAGACCTGCGCGGCCGCGAAGAAGTGCTGCAATGGCTGTTCTGGCAGATGGGCGGCCTGGGGCCGATGGCCGGGCAGAATCATCATTTCAACCGGTTCGCCAAAGAAAAAATCCCTTACGCGATCACTCGCTACGTCAATGAAACGGCCCGTTTGTATGGCGTGCTGAATAAGCGTCTGGCGGATCGGGCGTATGTGGCGGGAGACGACTACAGCATCGCTGACATGGCGATTTATCCGTGGATCGTGCCGCACACCTTTCAGGAGCAAAACCTGGATGATTTCCCGCACCTCAAGCGCTGGTTTGAAAGTGTTGCCAGCCGTGAAGCGGTGAAGCGGGCGTATGCGCTGGTGGACAAGGTCAATCCGCCGAAGCCCTGAGCAACGCTGATCCCTTGTAGGAGCGCGCTTGCCCGCGATGGGGTGTGTCAGTTGACGCATTCATTGCACAAAGATCGCATTCGCGGGCAAGCGCGCTCCTACAGGTCAGGCGTCAACTTGGACATTCCCCGAAATAAACACCCGCTCCCCGCTTGCGCGCCGCCTGCCCGCTCACTAACGTAGCGCCTTTCGTACGCCTACCCCCGCAGGAGCTTCAACATGGCCTCGCCAGCCCTCTTATTTGTAAAAAACCGGTTCGGCGTTGCCGCAGCCATGACGGGGCTTTTGAGCCTTGCGGGTTGCCAGTTGAATGGGGGTGACAGCAGCACCCTGCCGCCCACCAATGGCGTGTTCGCCATCAAAGGCCTGGCGCAGAATGTCTCTGTGCGCCGCAACAATCAGGGCATGCCGCTGATCGAGAGCAACACCTTCCACGATGCACTGTTCACCTTGGGCTATGTTCACGCCACCGATCGCATCAGCCAGATGGTGCAAATGCGCCTGCTGGCCCAAGGGCGTCTGTCGGAAATCGCAGGCCCCGGTGCTCTGGATCTCGACCGCATGATGCGCGCGGCCAATCTCAAGCAAAACGCCAGCGAGCTTTACGCTGCTTCATCGCCACGCCTCAAACGCTTCTTCGAAGTCTACGCCCGCGGGGTCAACGCTTACCTGTTCCGCTACCGCGACAAACTGCCGGCCGATCTGGCGGAATCGGACTACAAGCCTGAGTACTGGAAACCGGAGGATTCAGCGCTGATCTTCAGCCTGCTGAATTTCAGTCTGTCGGTGAACGTGCAGGAGGAAATTGCCTCGCTGGTGCTGGCGCAGAAGGTCGGGACTGACAAGCTTGCCTGGCTGTTGCCGACCTACCCCGATGAAGAATTACCGTTTGCCGAAGCCGAAAAACTCAAGGGTCTGAACCTTGGCACGCAGCTGCCAGGGCTGAGCGATCTGGACAAGGCTGCGCTGCAACTGTCGGATCTCAACCTGCTGGGCGTTGCTGCTTCCAACAACTGGGCCATCGCGCCACAGCGTGCGCGATCCGGGAAAAGCCTGTTGGCCACCGACAGCCAGTTGCCGACCACATTGCCATCGATGTGGAATTTCGTGCAGATCCGCGCGCCGAAATATCAGGCCGCGGGCGTGACCGTAGCCGGTCTGCCGCTGGTGTTGTCGGGCTTTAACGGCAAGCTGGCGTGGGGCATGGGTCCGGTGCTGGGCGACAACCAGGACTTGTTCCTGGAAAAGATCAAGCGCGAAAACAATCGCCTGATGTACATGGCCGACGGCAAATGGCTGCCGGCCACTGCTCATGAAGAAACCTTCTTCGTCAAAGGTCAGCGTCCGGTGCGCGAAGCGGCCTACGCCACACGCCACGGCGCCCTGCTCAACGGCAGCTCGGCGCAGCTCAACAGCGGCCTGGGCATTGCCCTGCAAACTCCCGATGCAAAAGACGACAAAACTCTGGATGCCCTGTTTGACCTGACCCGCGCGCAGACCGTCGAGCGGGGTTTTGACACCACCCGTGAGATTCGCGCGATCACTCTGAACATGGTCTTCGCCGATGCCGCGAACGTCGGTTGGCAGGTCACGGGCAAGTACCCGAATCGTCGCGAGGGCTTGGGCCTGATTCCATCGCCGGGCTGGGACAGCCGTTTTGACTGGGACGGCTTCGCCGACGCGATGCTGCACCCCTACGACCAAGACCCGCAGTCCGGCTGGATCGGCAACGCCAACAACCGCACGATGACCAAGGGTTATGGCATGCAACTGTCCAATTCTTGGGATTATCCGGAACGTGCCGAGCGCATCGCTGAACTCGCCAACAGCGGCAAGCAGGACAGTCGCAGCACCATCGCCATGCAATACGACCAGACCACGACGTTCGCGGCCAAGCTGAAGAAGATGTTCGAAGCCCCGGGCATGTCCCAGCCGCTGAAAAAAGCCATCGACGCCTTGCCAGCCCCTGAGCGAGATAAGGCCCGCGAGGCCTATACGCGCTTGATGGCGTTCGACGGCAAACTGTCGCCGACCTCGGCGGATGCGGCGATTTATGAGCTGTTTTTGCAGGAAAGCGCCAAGCAGATTTTCCTCGATGAACTGGGCCCTGAAACCAGCCCGGCCTGGAAAGCACTGGTGCAGGAAGCAGACCTTTCCTACTCGGCTCAGGCCGATCACCTGCTGGGCCGTGACGACAGTCCGTATTGGGATGACGTGAAAACCCCGCAGAAAGAAGACAAACCGGTGATTCTGGCGCGCAGTCTGGCGGCGGCGATCACTTCGGGCGACAGCCTGTTGGGCGGTGATCACAAGGCCTGGCAGTGGGGCAAACTGCATCACTACGGCTGGACCAGCCAAAGCGCGCAATTGGCCGCAGCACTGGGCGGCAGCAAACCGAGCCTGTTCAAGGGCCCGGTTGCAGCGGGCGGCGATCACACCACGCTCAATGCTTCGGGCTATCGCTGGGGTCAGGATTTTGATGCGGTGCAGGCTTCGACGCTTCGCATGATCGTCGACTTCTCACAGCAGGAACCGATGATGGGCCAGAACGGCGCAGGCCAGTCCGGCAACCCGGCCAGCCCCAATTATGCAGACGGCATCGAGCCTTGGTTGAAAGGCCAGTACCTGTCGATACCGATGCAGCCGGAGAATTTCGAGAAGGTTTACGGCAAAGCCCGGCTGACGTTGACGCCTGGGAAGTAGCGCCAACGATGAGCGTACCCACGTTCATCGACTCCTGTAGGAGCGCGCTTGCCCGCGATTCCGGTGTGTCAGACACGATGATGATGACTGACATGATGCCTTCGCGGGCAAGCGCGCTCCTACAAGTGCGATCTTCGTAGGCATCATCATCGCGAGCAAGCTCCCGCCCACAACATGATCAACGGCTGAAAATGGGAACGATCATCGGCCCATCCCGCTCATAACTGACAAGCCCCTCCATCTGGTTATCCCATGGATCTTGTCATCGCCCGCCCTGAAGGTTTGTACTGCCCGCCCGGAGACTTCTACATCGATCCGTGGCGTCCGGTCGAACGCGCGGTCATCACCCACGGCCATGGCGACCATGCGCACACCGGCAATAAACACTATCTGGCCGCCGCCCCCGGCGAAGGCATTTTGCGTCAGCGTCTGGGTCAGGACATCAACCTGCAAACCCTGGAATACGGCGAAAGCATCACCCATCACGGCGTGAAACTCAGCCTTCATCCTGCGGGGCATGTGCTCGGTTCGGCGCAGGTTCGCCTGGAGTACGAAGGTGAGGTCTGGGTCGCATCAGGTGACTACAAAGTCGAACCGGACGGCACCTGCGCGCCATTCGAACCGGTGCGTTGCCACACCTTCATCACCGAATCCACCTTCGGCCTGCCGATCTATCGCTGGGCGCCACAATCGGAAATTTTCACCGGCATCAACGACTGGTGGCGCGCGAACGCTGCCGTGGGCAAGGCCAGCGTGCTATTCGCCTACTCGTTCGGAAAGGCGCAGCGAATTCTGCACGGCATCGACCCCAGCATCGGCCCGATTCTGGTCCATGGTGCCGTGGAACCGCTGAACCGCGTGTACCGCGCAGCGGGCATCCGCATACCGGAAACCCAATACGCAGGCGATTTTAAAAAGACCGACCCGGCTTTGCGCCAGGCCTTGATCATCGCCCCGCCGTCGGCTGGCGGCAGCACGTGGATGCGCCGTTTTGGCGAGTTCAGCGACGCCTTCGCCAGCGGCTGGATGATGTTGCGCGGCCCAAGGCGTCGGCGCGGCGTGGACAGAGGCTTTGTCTTGTCGGATCACGCGGACTGGCCGGGCCTGTTGTGGGCGATTGAAAACACTGGCGCCGAGCGGGTGATGGTGACCCACGGCTCAGTGGCGATTCTGGTGCGTTATCTGCGTGAGCTGGGCCTGGATGCCCAAGGCTTCACTACCGAATACGGCGCTGAAGAAGATGAGGCACCTGCAACGCCGGAACCCGCCAGCGAGGAACCGGCATGAAGGCATTCGCTGAGCTGTACTCGGCACTCGATGCCACCACGTCGAGCAACGCAAAGCTGGCTGCCATGCAGCAATATTTCGCTATGGCAGCGCCCGAAGACGCGGCGTGGGCGGTGTACTTTCTGTCTGGAGGTCGGCCTCGGCAACTGGTGCCGACGCGCTTGCTGAGAGAACAGGCAATCGCCTTGTCTGGGCTGCCGGAATGGCTGTTCGAAGAAAGCTATCAAGCTGTGGGGGATATCGCTGAAACGCTGTCGTTGCTGCTGCCTCAGGCCGAACACAGTTCCGATGAAGGGCTCGCGACCTGGATGGAAAACAAGTTGCTGCCACTGCGCGGCTTGCCCCCTGAGGAATTGATGGAGCGCCTGCCGACGTTCTGGGCGCAACTGGATCGCCTGAGCCTGATGGTGTGTCTTAAGCTCATCACAGGCAGTTTTCGGGTCGGCGTGTCGAAGCTGTTAGTCACTCGCGCCCTTGCTGCGCTCGCCGACATAGACAGTAAGCGCGTGGCGCAACGGCTGGTGGGTTACACCGATTTGTCGCACCGCCCCAGCGCCGAGGGTTATCTGAAACTGATCGCCGCTGAATCCGAGGATGAACATGCCCAGCGCGGCGGCCAGCCTTACCCGTTCTTCCTCGCCCACGCGTTGCAACAGCCGGTGGATCAATTCGAAACCCTGCTGGGCCCGGCTGAAAACTGGCAGGTGGAATGGAAGTGGGACGGCATACGCGCGCAGATCGTCAAGCGCGAAGGCCGATTGTGGATCTGGTCCCGTGGCGAAGAACTGGTCACCGAGCGCTTCCCTGAATTGCACAGCCTGACGCAGGCTCTGCCCGACGGCACAGTGATCGATGGCGAAATCGTGGTGTGGAAAGCGCCCGTGATCGAGGCCGACAGTGGCGAAGGTTTCAGTCTTGACACGCCCGCTCCCGGCACAGCTGACGCAGATTCGCCATCAGTTCAGCCCTTCGCTCTGCTGCAACAGCGCATCGGTCGCAAGACTCTTGGCAAGAAAATCCTCGAAGATGTTCCGGTCGTGATCCTCGCCTACGATCTGCTGGAATGGGAGGGTCATGACTGGCGCAGTCGCCCTCAGCACGAACGTCGCACGCAGCTGGAAACATTGATTGAGCGCTGTAACAGTCCGGTGTTGCTTCCCTCCCCGGTGCTCAACGGCAAAGATTGGCTGGACCTCGGCAAGCAGCGCGAGGCCTCACGCAGCCTGGGCGTCGAAGGCATGATGCTCAAGGCGCGGGATTCGATGTACGGGGTGGGCCGGACCAAGGACATGGGCGTCTGGTGGAAATGGAAAGTCGATCCGTTCAGCGTCGATGCCGTGTTGATCTACGCGCAACGGGGTCATGGACGACGGGCCAGTTTGTACAGCGACTACACATTCGCCGTCTGGGACGGGCCGGAAGATGCCAGCGAACGCACCCTGGTGCCCTTCGCCAAGGCGTATTCCGGGCTGACCGATGTCGAAATGCGCAAGGTCGATGCGATCATCCGCAAAACCACGGTCGAGAAGTTCGGCCCGGTGCGCAGCGTGACCCCGACGCTGGTATTCGAGCTGGGGTTCGAGGGCATTGCCCTGTCCAAACGGCACAAGAGCGGAATCGCGGTGCGGTTTCCGCGGATGCTCAGGTGGCGGCTGGACAAACCGGTGGCCGAAGCTGACAGCCTGGCGACGTTGCAGGATCTTTTGAGCTAGGCACCGTTTTGGGGCGCACGAATTTGAGCGCACCACTTTGATCACTGTAGGAGCGCGCTTGCCCGCGAAAGCATTGTGTCAGCCATCGATGTGATAACTGACCCACCGCAATCGCGGGCAAGCTCGCTCCTACAAATTGCTGCAGCGCTAATCCCCCATTCCCGCTACTCTCCCACCCGCTGGCCTCGGTGAAAATGTCGAAAGATGGCGCTAAGTCATCATTGCGACAACTGCGTACATTTAAAACGCACGTTCGTATCTTTGGTTCGGAAATTGCTGTCTATTTGCGGTCTGGCACTCGCCGGTAGCAAGCCTTCGCGTGTTCCCAACGCTCAATTTGGTTTTAAGGACTGAACGATGAAAAAAGCATGGCTGACCCTTTCTGCACTCGCCATCTGTCTGGCCGCTGGTAACGCAATGGCCAAGGAATACAAGGAGCTGCGTTTTGGCGTCGATCCTTCGTACGCACCCTTCGAATCGAAAGCTGCTGACGGCAGCCTGGTGGGCTTCGACATCGATCTGGGCAACGCGATCTGTGCTGAACTGAAGGTCAAGTGCAAGTGGGTCGAAAGCGATTTCGACGGCATGATTCCTGGTCTGAAAGCTAACAAGTTCGACGGCGTTATCTCGTCCATGACTGTTACCGACGCACGCTCCAAAGTCATCGACTTCTCGTCAGAACTGTTCTCCGGCCCTACTTCGCTGGTGTTCAAAAAAGGCGCTGGTTTCACTGAAGACCCGGCTTCGCTCAAAGGCAAAACCGTTGGTTACGAGCAAGGCACCATCCAGGAAGCCTACGCCAAGGCCGTTCTGGACAAGGCTGGCGTAAAAACCCAGGCCTACGCCAATCAGGATCAGGTTTACGCTGACTTGGTATCGGGCCGTCTCGACGCTTCCGTTCAAGACATGCTGCAAGCCGAACTGGGCTTTCTGAAGTCGCCACAAGGTGCTGGCTACGAAGTCAGCAAGCCAATCGACAACCCGTTGCTGCCAGCTAAAACTGCGGTCGGTATCTCGAAAGGTAACAAAGACCTGAAAGCACTTTTGGATAAAGGTATCAAAGCGTTACACGACGACGGCAAATACGCCGAGATCCAGAAAAAGCACTTCGGTGATCTGAATCTGTACAGCGGTAAGTAAGAAAACAGACGCCCGTTGATTTCAGCGAGAATCCCTCGCTGACAACGGGCGTTTTATTGACTGTATAGGTTGCACATGTTCGAAACCCTCCTGCAAAACCTGGGACTCTCCGCATTCAGCTTGAAAGGCTTCGGCCCGCTGCTGCTTGAGGGCACCTGGATGACCATCAAATTATCGCTGATGTCGTTGCTGCTGAGCATCGTCCTCGGTCTGCTCGGCGCCAGTGCCAAGCTTTCAAAATCCGCCCTTCTGCGAGTACCCGCTCAGGTCTACACGACCCTGATCCGTGGCGTGCCCGATCTGGTGCTGATGCTGTTGATCTTCTACAGCCTGCAAACCTGGCTGAGTACCCTGACCGACGCAATGGAATGGGACTACATCGAAATCGATCCCTTCAGCGCAGGCGTGATCACTCTCGGTTTTATCTATGGCGCCTACTTCACGGAAACCTTCCGTGGCGCGATCCTCGCCGTGCCCCGTGGTCAGGTCGAAGCCGGCACTGCGTATGGCCTGTCCCGCAGTCAGCGCTTTCGCTACGTGGTGTTCCCGCAAATGATGCGTTTCGCGCTGCCAGGCATTGGCAACAATTGGCAAGTGGTGCTGAAAGCCACCGCGTTGGTGTCGATCATCGGACTGGCCGATCTGGTCAAAGCGGCGCAGGACGCCGGCAAAAGTACTTATCAGCTGTTTTACTTTCTGGTCCTGGCGGCACTGATCTACCTATTGATCACCAGTGCATCGAACTTTGCCTTGCGCTGGGCTGAACGACGTTACGCCGCAGGCAGCCGGGAGGCGCAACGATGATCGAATTGCTTCAGGAATACTGGCGAGCCTTCCTTTATACCGACGGCCAGAACATCACCGGGCTGGCCATGACCATGTGGTTGCTCAGCGCCTCGATCGCCATTGGCTTCATCGTGTCGATTCCGCTGTCAATCGCCCGCGTTTCGCGCAACCCGTTGGTGCGCTGGCCGGTGCAGTTCTACACCTATCTGTTTCGCGGCACGCCGCTGTATATCCAGCTACTGATTTGCTACACCGGCATCTACAGCATTGCCGCCGTGCGCGAACAGCCGATGCTCGGCGCGTTTTTTCGCGACGCGATGAACTGCACGATCCTGGCCTTCGCCCTGAACACCTGCGCGTACACCACCGAGATCTTCGCGGGCGCCATTCGCAGCATGAACCACGGCGAAGTCGAAGCCGCCAAGGCCTACGGCCTGACCGGCTGGAAGCTGTATGCCTACGTGATCATGCCGTCGGCACTGCGTCGCTCGCTGCCTTATTACAGCAACGAAGTGATTCTGATGCTGCACTCGACCACCGTGGCCTTCACCGCCACTGTGCCGGACATCCTGAAAGTGGCGCGCGATGCGAACTCGGCGACCTTCCTGACGTTCCAGTCGTTCGGCATCGCTGCGCTGATTTACCTGACTGTCACGTTCATTCTGGTCGGGCTGTTCCGACTGGCCGAACGTCGCTGGCTGGCGTTCCTCGGCCCTTCTCACTAAGGCTCACTTTCACCAGGCTGCGACCTCTCAGGCCCGTCTACTCAGGAATGTTCAATGCGACACCAGACTCATGATTTGCTGGCGCCGGTGCCAGGCACGGCGCGGCAGATTCACAGCTTTCATTACGGCCCCGAAAATGGCGCCTGCAAAATCTACATTCAGGCGTCGCTGCACGCCGATGAACTGCCCGGCATGATGGTGGCCTGGTATCTGAAACAACGCTTGGCCGAGCTGGAACGCGCCGGGCAATTGTTGGGCGAGATCGTGGTAGTGCCGGTGGCCAACCCGATCGGCCTCGAACAGGTGCTGATGGACATTCCGCTGGGCCGTTACGAGTTGGAAAGCGGGCAGAACTTCAACCGCTTGTTCGTCGATTTGAGCCAGCAAGTAGGCGACGAAATCGAATCGCGGCTGACCGACGATTCCGATCACAACGTACGACTGATCCGCACGACGCTGCTTGCCGCGCTGAAAGCCCTTGTGCCCGGCACGCAGCTGGAATCCCAGCGTCTGGTACTGCAGCGTCTGGCCTGCGACGCCGACATGGTCCTTGACCTGCATTGCGACTTTGAAGCGGTGGAGCACTTGTACACCACGCCCGAGGCCTGGCCACAGGTCGAGCCGCTGGCGCGTTATCTCGGCTCCCAGGCGAGCCTGTTGGCGACCGACTCCGGTGGTCAGTCATTTGACGAGTGCTTCACGCTGGTGTGGTGGCAGTTGCAGCAGCGCTTCGCTGGCCGGTTCGATCTGCCGCTGGGCAGCTTTTCTGTCACGCTGGAGTTGCGCGGCCAGGGCGATGTTTGTCACGCCCTCGGCAGCCGCGACTGTCAGGCGATCATCAGTTATCTGATGCATTACGGTGCGATTGCCGGTGAGCCAGAGGATCAACCCCAATTGCTGTACCCGGCGACACCCTTGGCCGGGGTCGAACCCGTAGCAACCCCGGTAGGCGGTCTGCTGGTGTTCTGCACATTACCGGGCGAGCACATCGAAGCGGGACAACTGATCGCTGAGGTTATCGATCCGATCAGCGATGCAGTGACACCGGTTCACGCGCTCAACCCAGGCCTGATGTACGCCCGCTCCCTGCGACGCATGGCGACAGCGGGCATGGTCGTTGCCCATATCGCCGGTGTCGACGCCTACCGCAGCGGCTACCTACTTTCTCCTTAAGGATTGCCAGTCATGTACAAATTGACCATCGACGGCCTGCATAAAAGCTACGGCGACCACCAGGTGCTCAAAGGCGTTTCGCTCAAGGCCAACGTCGGCGACGTGATCTGCCTGATCGGCGCCAGTGGCTCGGGCAAAAGTACTTTCCTGCGCTGTATCAACTTTCTGGAACAACCCAACGACGGCGCCATGAGCCTGGATGGCCAGCAAATCCGTATGGTCAGCGACGCCAGCGGCATGCGTGTGGCGGACCCGGCCGAGCTGCAACGCATTCGCACGCGCTTGGCGATGGTGTTTCAGCACTTCAACCTGTGGAGCCACATGACGGTGCTGGAAAACATCACCATGGCACCGCGCCGGGTGTTGGGCGTGTCCAAAGTCGAAGCCGAGGAACGCGCTCGCAAGTACCTGGACAAGGTTGGATTGCCGGCGCGTGTTGCCGATCAGTACCCGGCGTTTCTGTCCGGCGGCCAGCAACAGCGCGTCGCCATTGCCCGTGCGTTGGCAATGGAGCCGGAAATCATGCTGTTCGACGAGCCCACTTCGGCACTCGACCCTGAGCTGGTAGGCGAGGTACTGAAAGTGATTCAAGGTTTGGCCGAAGAAGGCCGGACCATGATTCTGGTGACTCACGAAATGGGCTTTGCGCGCAAAGTGGCCAATCAGGTGGTGTTCCTGCACCAGGGCCAAATCGAAGAAATCGGCCACCCGGATGACGTACTGGGCAATCCGAAAAGCGAGCGCTTGCAGCAGTTTTTGAGCGGGAACTTGAAGTAAACGGCAATCCTCTGTAGGAGCGAACTTGTTCGCGAGGCGGTGTCCCTGATACACCGCATGCCACCTCGCCAACAAGTTGGCTCCTACAGACACCCGCGAGCGAACAAACTTCAAACTAATCCCCTCCCCCGGCTGTCTCTGACTTAACCCCGTCCAGAGCTCACAGCCCACGCATGCCCAAATCACCCGATTTCGCCCAGCGATGGTTTGCAGCACGCGGCTGGAAAGCCTTCCCGTTTCAAAAGGAAGTCTGGAAAGCCGTCAAACAAGGCGAATCGGGACTGCTGCACGCCAGTACTGGCGCGGGCAAAACCTATTCGGTGTGGTTCGGCGCCCTCAACAACTTCGCCGAGACAGTCCCGCCCACGGCTGATAACAAACCGCGCAAACGCAAAGTGCCGGCACCGCCGCTGACTGTCTTGTGGATTACCCCGATGCGCGCCCTCGCCGCCGACACCGCACGCGCGCTTGAGGCGCCACTCAAGGAACTCGAGATCCCGTGGTCCATCGGCCTGCGCACAGGCGATACCAGCAGTAGCGAACGCGCCAAACAAGGCAGGCGCCTGCCCACCGCACTGATCACTACGCCAGAAAGCCTGACATTGCTGCTGACCCGTGCCGATGCCCAGGTAGCCCTGTCGCCATTGAAAATGATCGTTGTCGACGAGTGGCACGAACTCATCGGCAACAAGCGCGGCGTGCAGCTGCAACTAGCGTTGGCGCGTCTGCGAAAGTGGAATCCGGACCTTATCGTCTGGGGGTTATCGGCAACCCTGGGCAATCAAGCCCACGCGCAACAAGTGTTGTTGGGCGACGGCGGCGTCACGGTTCAGGGCAAAGTGGTCAAGGAGCTGATTGTTGACACCTTGCTGCCTGCCAGCATCGAGCGTTTTCCCTGGGCGGGCCACATGGGGCTGCGGATGCTGCCGCAAGTGGTGAAGGAAGTAGACAGCAGCGCCAGTTGCCTGCTGTTTACCAACACTCGGGCGCAATCGGAAATCTGGTATCAGGCGCTGCTGGACGCGCGTCCCGACTGGGCCGGACTGATCGCCCTGCACCATGGATCGCTCGCCCGCGAGGTGCGCGACTGGGTCGAACGCGCGCTGAAGGAAGGCCACCTTAAAGCCGTGGTCTGTACGTCAAGTCTGGACTTGGGCGTGGACTTTCTGCCAGTGGAGCGAGTGCTGCAAATTGGCTCGCCCAAAGGCGTGGCGCGGCTGATGCAGCGCGCAGGGCGTTCAGGCCATGCGCCGGGGCGCCCATCGCGGGTCACGCTGGTGCCGACCCATAGCCTTGAACTGGTAGAAGCGGCTGCGGCCCACGACGCTGTCGCGGCAAGACTGATCGAACCCAGGGAATCGCCCGACAAGTCCCTGGACGTACTCGTACAGCACTTGGTGAGCATGGCCTTGGGCGGTGGGTTTGTGCCTGACGATCTATTGGCCGAGGTTCGCACAGCCTGGGCCTATCGAGATTTGACCGATGAGCAGTGGGAATGGGCGTTGCTGTTCGTTCGGCAAGGGGGGCATTCGCTGACCGCTTACCCGGATTATCAGCGGGTAGAGCCCGATGAACACGGAGTCTGGCGTGTCCCTGACGCACGTTTGGCCAGGCGCCACAGGATGAGCGTCGGCACCATCGTCAGCGACGCCAGCATCAACGTGAAGTGGTGGAGCAAAGGCGGCGGCGGAGGCTCGCTGGGCAGCGTGGAAGAAGGCTTCATCGCGCGACTCAAGCCCGGCGATGGTTTTCTCTTCGGCGGCAGGCTACTGGAACTGGTACGCGTCGAGAACATGAGCGCATACGTGAAGCGCGCCACAACAAAGAAGGCTGCCGTCCCACGCTGGAATGGTGGACGGATGCCGCTGTCCAGCGAACTGGCTGACGCAGTGGTGGAAAAATTCGATGCGGCAGCCCACGGCGATTTCTCAAGTCCGGAGATGCAGGCCGTCAGGCCGTTGCTCGATGTGCAGCAGGAATGGTCTGCGCTGCCCCGCAAAACCACGTTATTGGCCGAAGTCCTCAAATCCCGGGAGGGCTGGCATTGTTTTCTTTATCCATTTGCCGGGCGTCACGTGCATTTGGGGCTTGCAAGCTTGCTGGCGTGGCGCCTGAGTCGGGATCGACCTTTGACGTTTTCGATTGCGGTCAACGACTACGGGTTTGAATTGCTCAGCGCTACCGAGATCGACTGGGCCGCACATTTGCAGCCCCGACTGTTCAGCGAGGATGACTTGCTGGCCGATATCATTGCCAGCCTGAATGCAGGCGAACTGGCGCTGCGACGGTTCCGGGAAATTGCCCGAATTGCCGGGCTGGTGTTTTCCGGCTATCCAGGAGCACCCAAAAGCAATCGACAACTTCAGGCCTCCAGCGGGCTATTTTTTGAAGTGTTCAAACAATACGACGCGGGCAATCTATTGCTGACCCAGGCGGAGGAAGAAGTTATGCGACAAGAACTCGACGTCACCCGACTGGAGCACACATTGCAGCGGATCAATAGTCGTCAGTTGGACTTGCACGTCATTAAACGCCCTACGCCATTGGCATTCCCATTGTTGGTGGAACGTATGCGCGAAAGCCTGAGCAGTGAAAAACTGTCTGACCGAATCGCGCGGATGGTCCGTGATCTGGAGAAAGCTGCTGGCCCTGAGGTCGGCGCATGAAGTCTTGGTTGTCTATCGAACTGGCTGGCGCGCAATTGTATTTGCTGGCTGACAAAGCGATTTATTACCCGGCCCAGCGTTGCTTGCTGGTTGCCGATGCGCATTTTGGCAAAGCCGCCGCCTATCGCAAGCTGGGCCAGCCGGTCCCTCACGGCACTACGGAAAACAATCTGCAGCGCCTGGACGCCATGTTGGCTGCATGGCCCTGTGATCAGTTGATCTTTCTAGGGGATTTCCTGCACGCCCCGGAATCTCACGCGGCCGGGACCCTGGCGGCGCTGGGGAAATGGCGAGCCAAACATGCCGAGCTGCGGATCACGCTGATCCGCGGCAACCACGACAAACGCGCAGGTGATCCGCCTGAGCGTCTGAACATCAACGTAGTGACGGAGCCTCTGATGCTCGAACCCTTTGCGCTACAGCACGAACCAGACCCTCATCCCACGCATCACGTGCTGGCAGGACACGTCCACCCTGCCTACCGACTGTATGGCAAGGGACGACAACGACTGAGACTGGCGTGCTTCTACGTGCAGAAATCGCTGACGCTGTTGCCAGCGTTCGGCGCATTTACGGGTGGGATGAATATCGAGCGAGCGCAGGACAGCCGGATCTTCGTTGTAGGAGACGACGCAATCTGGGAAGCGCATTAGGATCTCAAAGCGCTGAAAGCGCTTTGAGCAGGAATGGTGTGCTGAACATCCCTGCCAAAGCGTGCGCTTGGGCAGGGATAAAATCATGCAACGGGAGCGGGTGGTGGCTCATCCGGAATAGTCGGCACACCGGGCTCTTCAGGCTGGGGAAATTCGTTTGGAGTATCGGGATTAGGCTGGCCGGGAATACCGCCACCTACCATGTTCAGCTGTGGATGCGCTAACAGCGACCAAGCCAAGAGTCCTACCTGATTTTGTCCCGGGTCCGCTTCCTTGCTGGAGGGGTTCGATTGTTGTCTATTCATAGGGCACTCCCTGAGCGTCTGGCCCCACCCGCATGCGGCGAATGGGAACGGTTCAGTCTGTAGAGTGCCGATTTGGAGACTAATTCACTTTCGAAATGACCAACGGCATTTTTTAATTTCCGGCCGTCAGGTGCGTGGCAACGTGACACCACGCTGGCCTTGATATTTACCACCACGATCCTTGTATGAGACTTCGCATTCCTCGTCGGACTCCAGAAACAGCATTTGTGCGACGCCTTCGTTCGCGTAGATCTTGGCTGGCAATGTGGTGGTGTTCGAAAACTCCAGGGTCACATGGCCTTCCCATTCCGGCTCAAGCGGCGTCACGTTAACGATGATGCCGCAGCGGGCGTAGGTGCTTTTGCCCAGACAGATGGTTAGCACGTTGCGGGGGATACGGAAATATTCGACCGTGCGCGCGAGTGCGAACGAGTTCGGCGGGATGATGCAAACGTCACTTTTGATATCGACAAAGCTTTTTTCGTCGAAATTCTTCGGGTCAACGGTGGCCGAATTGATGTTCGTGAACACCTTGAATTCATCGGCGCAACGCACGTCGTAACCGTAGCTGGAGACGCCGAAGGAGATCACCCGATCAGCGCCTTCGCCACGCACCTGACGCTCTACGAACGGCTCGATCATGCCGTGTTCCTGCGCCATGCGGCGAATCCACTTGTCCGATTTGATGCTCATGGCGATGTCCTGAATAGCGAGGTGAAAAAGATGTCCGGCATCTTACCGGGCCAAGGCGCCGGGTTCAAAGGCTGTACGCCTCCGTGCGCTAATCGGTTTGGCATCTCTTGAAATAAATCCTCGACAGACCATTGGCACATCAGAAAAAAACGGTTAAGGTGGGTCCACTGTGTTGCTTGTGTCACTGAGAATCTCTACACGATGTTGAATTTCGATCCAACCATCTCCAAGAATTTTTCCTGCTCTTTGCACTCAGTCTCGGCCAGGGTTCTTCCTGAGTCGCAGTTAACTTTGTCCAAGGAGATACACCATGTCTAATCGCCAAACTGGTACCGTTAAGTGGTTCAACGATGAAAAAGGCTTCGGCTTCATCACTCCACAATCGGGTGACGACCTGTTCGTTCACTTCAAAGCAATCCAATCCGACGGCTTCAAAAGCCTGAAAGAAGGCCAACAGGTTTCTTTCATCGCTACCCGCGGTCAGAAAGGTATGCAAGCTGAAGAAGTTCAAGTTATCTAACTTGTTCTGATTTGCTTAAAAGACCCCGCCCTCAAAAGCGGGGTTTTTTTACGCCTGCAGTTATGTAGCCAGCAATACCATTGCTCTGTAGGAGCGAATTTATTCGCGAGCTGGCAATGCGCAGGAATTAACTCCCGAGCTGCCGCTTCGCGAACAAGTTCGCTCCTACAATAGCGAATCAGTCGTCGCTGACGGTGATGCTTGGCATTTCCGGCGAAGCTGCTTCCTGCAGCACAATCCGCGCGCCTACGTGCCGGGCCAACTCTTGGTACACCATCGCAATCTGGCTTTCTGGCTCAGCAATCGCTGTCGGCTTCCCACCATCGGCCTGCTCACGAATAAGCATCGATAGCGGCAATGAAGCCAACAACTCGACGTCATACTGCGTCGCTAGCTTCTCACCCCCACCCTCACCAAACAGATGCTCGGCGTGACCACAGTTCGAGCAGATATGCACTGCCATGTTCTCAACGACGCCGAGAACCGGAATATTGACCTTGCGGAACATTTCGACGCCTTTCCTGGCATCAAGCAGCGCGAGATCCTGCGGCGTCGTGACGATTACAGCACCTGCGACTGGCACTTTCTGCGCCAGGGTTAGCTGGATGTCACCCGTACCGGGCGGCATATCGATCACCAGATAATCCAGGTCATTCCATGCGGTTTGCGTAATCAACTGCAATAGCGCGCCGGAGACCATCGGACCTCGCCAGACCATAGGTGTGTTGTCGTCGGTCAAGAAGGCCATCGACATCACTTCGATGCCGTGCGCCTGGATCGGAACAAACCACTTCTGATCCTTGATCTTCGGACGCGTGCCTTCGGGGATGCCGAACATCACGCCCTGACTCGGGCCATAGATGTCTGCGTCGAGAATGCCCACTCGGGCACCCTCACGTGACAGCGCCAGCGCCAGATTGGCGGCAGTCGTGGATTTACCCACGCCGCCCTTGCCGGAGGCGACAGCCACAATATTTTTAACATTAGCCAGAGCAGGGATCTGACCCTGAGCCTTGTGCGACGTGATCAGCGTATTGATTGCTACGGTGGCCGACGACACACCTTCCAGCCCCTCAATGGCAATCTGCAGGACATGCGCCCAGCCATTTACGAACAGGGCGGCGGCGTAGCCCAGCTCCAGCTGAACGCTGACGCGATCACCCTGAATCTCGATGGCGCGCACGCATCCGGCGCTCACTGGGTCTTGATTCAAATAAGGGTCAGTGTACTGACGAAGGACGGCTTCCACCGTTGCGCGATTAACGGCGCTCATGGGTTACTCCCGAAATAAAGACTGAGCAAAACAGGCGGCCATCCTACCCCTTATGTCGGGTGACGACATCGATTCCCTGCATTTACGGCACGTTTCCCACAGCGCTGCGGGGTGAAAAAAAATGCTCAGACCTTTATAGTGGCCGACCTCCGTTTCACTTCAAGTAGCCGAGCCCAATGTCCGAGCCACGCAAGATTCTCGTTACCAGCGCCCTGCCCTATGCCAATGGTTCAATTCACCTAGGCCACATGCTGGAATACATCCAGACCGACATGTGGGTGCGTTTCCAGAAGCATCGCGGCAATCAGTGCATTTACGTCTGCGCGGACGACGCTCACGGTTCGGCCATCATGCTGCGCGCCGAAAAGGAAGGTATTACCCCTGAACAACTGATCGCCAATGTTCAGGCGGAGCACAGCGCTGATTTCGCCGAATTTCTGGTGGATTTCGACAACTTCCACTCGACCCACTCTGAAGAAAATCGCGAGCTGTCGAGCGAGATATACACCCGCCTGCGTGACGCCGGTCACATCGCCACGCGCTCGGTAACCCAGTATTTCGACCCGGAAAAGAAAATGTTCCTGGCCGACCGCTTTATCAAGGGCACTTGCCCGAAATGCGGAACAGAGGATCAGTACGGGGATAACTGTGAAAAATGCGGCGCCACCTATGCGCCGACAGACCTGAAAGACCCCAAGTCGGCGATCTCAGGTGCCACACCGGTCCTCAAAGACTCCAAGCATTTCTTCTTCGACCTGCCTGCATTTGACGCCATGCTGAAAAGCTGGACCCGCAGCGGCTCGTTGCAGGACGCCGTAGCCAACAAGATCGCCGAGTGGTTGGACGCAGGCCTTCAGCAGTGGGACATTTCTCGCGACGCGCCGTATTTCGGTTTTGAGATTCCGGACGAGCCTGGCAAATACTTTTACGTGTGGCTGGATGCACCGATCGGCTACATGGCCAGCTTCAAAAACCTTTGCGCCCGACGCCCTGAACTGGACTTCGATGCGTTTTGGAATAAAAACTCGACCACCGAGCTTTACCATTTCATCGGCAAGGACATCGTGAATTTCCACGCGCTGTTCTGGCCGGCAATGCTGGAAGGTGCAGGCTTGCGCAAGCCAACCGCGATCAACGTGCACGGCTACCTGACAGTCAACGGCCAGAAGATGTCGAAATCACGCGGCACGTTCATCAAGGCCCGCACTTACCTTGATCATTTGTCCCCCGAATACCTGCGCTATTACTACGCTGCCAAACTGGGCCGCGGCGTTGATGACCTCGATCTGAACCTGGAAGACTTCGTGCAGAAGGTCAACTCCGACCTGATCGGTAAGGTAGTGAACATAGCCAGTCGCTGCGCGGGCTTTATCCATAAAGGCAACGCGGGCGTAATGGTGGCCGATAACGCTGCCCCAGAATTGACCGATGCTTTCCTCGCTGCCGCCCCAAGCATTGCCGAAGCTTATGAAGCGCGCGATTTTGCCCGTGCCATGCGTGAAATCATGGGACTGGCAGACCGTGCCAACGCTTATATCGCAGATAAGGCCCCGTGGTCGCTGGCCAAACAGGAAGGCAAGCAGGATGAAGTTCAGGCGGTATGCGCCTTGGGTATCAACCTGTTCCGACAGTTGGTGATTTTCCTTAAGCCTGTACTGCCATTGCTCGCAGCCGATGCCGAACGCTTCCTGAATGTTGAGCCATTGACCTGGAACGACCACAGCAGCATGCTGAGCAATCATCAGCTCAATCCTTTCCAGCCATTGATGACACGCATCGATCCGGCAAAGGTGGAAGCCATGACCGCTGCATCGAAGGAAGACCTGGCCGCTAGCGCAACCGACACCGGCCCCAAAGGCAATGGCGAATTGAGCAAAGACCCGTTGTCACCGGAAATCGAGTTCGATGCCTTCGCTGCGGTGGACCTGCGAGTCGCTCTCATCGTAAAAGCCGAGCACGTAGAAGGCGCAGACAAGCTGTTGCGCCTGACGCTGGATATTGGTGATGAGCAGCGCAATGTCTTTTCCGGCATCAAGAGTGCTTATCCGAATCCTTCGGAGCTCGAAGGTCGTTTGACAATGATGATTGCCAACCTCAAGCCTCGGAAGATGCGCTTTGGCATCTCCGAAGGCATGGTGATGGCGGCAGGCCCTGGCGGTGAGGAAATCTACTTGTTGAGCCCTGACAGCGGCGCCAAGCCGGGTCAGCGCATCAAGTAATCGAATAACCCGGCGGTCGCATGCGATAGCCGGGTTATTTCCCCTCGCAGACCCCGTTCGCGCGTCAGAAATGCTCTCAACTATCCAAGGCCTTGATTCAGCATGAGCCTGATCCAACGCATTGATGCGCTTTTGCCACAAACCCAGTGTGGCAAGTGCGGTCATCCAGGGTGCAAGCCTTACGCCGAAGGCTTGGCCCGGGGCGAAGCAATCAATAAATGCCCGCCCGGCGGCGACGAAACCATCGCTCAGTTGGCCCTCTTGCTTAATGTCCCCATTATCGCGCTAGACCCTGACCGTGGTGCAGCCCCCGCGCAGATTGCGTTCATCCGCGAAGCCGAGTGCATCGGTTGCACCAAGTGCATCCAGGCATGTCCCGTAGACGCAATCCTTGGCGCCGCAAAGCTGATGCATACGGTCATCATCGATGAATGCACGGGCTGTGATTTGTGCGTTGCCCCCTGCCCCGTCGACTGCATCGAAATGCACCCCGTGCCGCTGGCTACAATCACGCCGATTATTGGCGCGACGGCGCTTACCCCGGCGCAATACCTGGCGCGCGACACTAAGCGCAATAAAGCGCGATACCGTTATGACGCGCGCAATGCTCGACTCAAGAAGGAGGAGGAACAACGGCACGCTGAACGCCAGGCTCGGGCTCATCGGCTGACGCCTGCAGGACCTTCCCAAGTAATGGCGAGCAACGGCACGAACACGCCAGCAGACGCAGATACCGCCCTGAAGCAAGCTCGTATCGCCGTGACCATGAGTCGAACCCAGCTCAACAGATCCCTCAAAGCGTTCGGTCATCCGCCTATTGCAGAGCAAGCCTTGCGCCTGGTGGAGTTGCAGAAGGAATTTGAAATGGCTGAAAGCGTACTGGCAAGCTTACAAAACAGCGGTCAGGACCAGCCAGCGGCCATTACTGTCCAATCCGATATGGCTTCGCTCAATCGTGCAAAAATTCAGCTCGCCATGCGTCGTGCCGCGTTGAAAAAAGCTACGACCTCGGAAACGCCAGCTGATCAGATTGCGCTTTTGCAGGCTGCCGTCGACCAAGCACAGGACGTTTTGAGCCAGCTCGAAAAACAGACAGCTGTCAGCATCAAACCCTAATTGACTATCAACCCATAACGAACTGCGCCTTGAGTCGCGGCAAACCCTTAAGGAATCACGGCAGCCATGAATGCAGCAAAACGTCTGGAGATTTTTCGTAGGCTGCATGAAGACAACCCGGACCCAAAAACAGAACTGGCCTATAACACGCCGTTCGAACTGTTGATTTCAGTGATCCTCTCAGCTCAAGCCACAGACGTCAGCGTAAATAAGGCCACCGCTCGGCTCTACCCGGTCGCAAGCACGCCACAGGCCATCTACGAGCTAGGGGTCGAAGGGCTTTCGCAATACATCAAGACCATCGGCCTGTACAACAGCAAAGCGAAGAACGTAATCGAGACGTGCCGTCTGCTGGTTGAGCTTTACGGGGGCGAAGTACCGCAGACCCGAGAGGCGCTTGAAGCGTTGCCAGGGGTGGGCCGCAAAACCGCTAACGTGGTGCTCAATACTGCGTTTCGACAAATCGCAATGGCGGTGGATACGCACATTTTCCGTGTCAGCAATCGCACCGGCATCGCCAAAGGCAAGAATGTGGTTGAAGTTGAAAAGCAGCTGATGAAGTTTGTCCCGAGGGATTTTTTGCTTGATGCACATCACTGGCTAATCTTGCATGGACGCTATGTCTGCCAGGCGCGTAAGCCACGTTGCGGCAGCTGCAGGATTGAAGACCTGTGTGAATACAAGGAAAAAACTTCTGACGATTGAGCGATAGGTATTTTAAACGATGATCGATTGAAAAAATCTTTTTTACCCGGTGCGAGATTGTCGCTATAAGGTCCGCCAATGACCGGCGAAGCCTGGAGTCAATTTATGAGCACTGGCAAAGAGCAACTGGACACCGATGATGACGTCGGTGTTGTCGATAATGATGACATCGCGCAATCCCCTGTTGAGACCGCGAAAACGAACCTTAGCAAACGACGCACAATCGATAACCTTCTGGAGGAGCGTCGCCTGCAGAGGCAGCTGGCGGACTATGATTTCGATCTTTGAATTCTAGTCTGCTCGCACCGTCCTAAGCGTTAGCCGGCTAAGCCTCTCATGTAGGTGTCGAAAGGCTGTCTACCGGCTTTGTCGAATTCAATAGGTACAACCTCACACGCGCGCAACGTCCTGCCTCTTACCTTCCTAGATCCCTAGACAAGCCCGTTCCGTTGCGCGAGTTCGATAAGATCCACCAGCGAATGTGCATTCAGCTTCAGCAGGAGCCTTGTCTTATAGGTACTGACTGTTTTATTGCTCAAAAACATACCGTCGGCAATTTCCTTGTTAGTTCTGCCGCGAGCTAATTGTTGCAAGACCATCATCTCTCGGCCGGACAGTCGGTCAACCATTTCCGCCTCACTGGCATTACCCAAACTTGAACGAACAGTGTGCAAAGCCTGATTCGGAAAATAACTGTAACCCGACAGTACAGCTTTGATGGCACTGAGTAGCTCTGTAAGGTCTTGCTGCTTACAGACGTAGCCTGCAGCACCGGCTTGCATGCAGCGCATGGAGAAATGCCCCGGCGCCTGCGAGGTGAGGATCAGTACCTTGAAAGGTAAGGTCATTGCCGAAAGCCTGGCGATGACTTCAAGACCGTCGAGCTTGGGAATACCGATGTCCAGGATGACGATATCAGGCAGATGCTCGCGTGCCAGCTGCAGGGCATCCACTCCATTATCCGTCTCTGCGACGACCTCATAACCATGACGCTCCATTAGCATGCGCACGGCAAGGCGAATGACAGGGTGATCATCGACGATCAACACTTTATTCATGAGCAGTCCATTTTTTGCTGTTCGAATTTTTGGAGCCCGCACAATAGCCTAGTCGTTTAGTACTTTGCATGGCGCTCCCCCCCGCAGAACAACAGGCAAAGACCGTTCTCACGACTACAACAGAAACTTCCTACAGGATTTGCCTTAATCGACGTCAATTTGGATGTAGTCACAGCATCCCCTCCATGGGATAGGGCAGTAGGTACGTCAGCCATATTTCGCGGGCATTTGTCCGTAATCGGCGTTCAATCATTACTGTAGTAGAAACGTACATCGCTAATACCTCGTTGGCCGTTATTCCTGACCGCTGGCTGGGGAGTGAGTATCAGACGTTTGTCAGGGTCCAGATCGAAGGCAACCTTGGCAGAGCGCGGGTGACTAACTGTGGGCTATTCCAGCGCTGTGCTTAGGCCGATTACCCGAGTATCGCGCCTTCGCTAACCCTCATGCTTGTCAGCGTAAGCCTAATCCCGCGTCGAGCCAAAAAAACAAGAATCATAAAATATTTCGGAGTACGCCGATCAGTGTGACTGACACTGGGTGTTTAAAAATACACACGCACGGAGGCATATTGCTATATTTATTTACTCAGAGAATATTCCTACACGGGTTACAGAAATCTCTTATAAATGTCGTAGCGTGCTCGTCATAAGTCTCACAAACGCCGGATCGAGACGAGCACAGGTAGAAGCTGAATAATTAAATGTTACGCCTCCATACACGCGGCGCTCTGCATGCTAGACCTATTGTCAGCCAAAGTTCGTCCGACCTCCACGTAATACGAAATCACTTCGCAAATCCAGACCTAACATGTAGAAGAAGAAAAGTACTACAAAACTAAAAGACGCGCACGAACTTAATGTAAGACAAGGACTTGTGAAAAAAAACAATTCAAAGAAAGAGCATTTTTTACTTGCATATTTTATTACCAGTCGTTACTTTTTTGATAGTGAAGCGCCAATAGTCACGAAAGCTCTATCTCAACTCATCGCTGACGAGATAACGATCGAAACAAAAACCTCCAGTTACTTTATATGACCGAGCATGAATAATATTGACGGATTAAATATGACTGCCCGGTCGCGAATGCTTAGGCACAAGAGGTGCATGGCATCTGGATGCATGTTATCAATCTATCCAAAAGGACTTTGTCATGAACAAGAAAACTTGCACTACATCGCTGCATGACAGTGAAAGCAACAAACTTTCTACAGCAGTTAAACTATTCGTTGCCGAAGGCGGAGTTATTGATATTGTGCAAAGCGGGGAGTCCGGAGAATCAGTATCCGGGCCTGCAATCCTGGAAACACCAGAGCCAGAGGCTGACGCCGATGTACTGATGAAAACAAAGGTGGAACTGCTCAAAGGCCTTATCGCCAAGGGCGCGGGGGTGTCTGCCCTGCAGTACTCGCTGCGAATGAACAGGAAAGACATAAAGCGTCTGGCCCAAGAGAACGGGTTGACGATTCGATACAGCCAACCTGTGCGAGGTCACAGGCCTGGCAGACAAAAGGAATCGGTGGCTTCGGATGACGTCGTCGCTGGCCACGCAATGCATTACTCAAGCCTGGGCTATACCGCACCGGAGATCGCGCAACTGCTGGGCTTGAGCATCCGCGATGTCTGGAATATCGGCAAAGCCTATCGCATCGAATTCAAGCAACCGTCGACCAGGGAAGCGGGTGGGAGTGGGTCACCCGATTAACTCCCGCCATCGACTACGCTTACGCTGCGAATTCTGGATCTGGTTATGCGGGTCCACTGGAGGCTGGCGTCGTGTTCGGTAGCCTAACGGGTGCCGCCTCCAAAGTGGATGCACCGTACCCAGCTGTACACATAACTTCCGCCAACGCCCTGCCCAGTATCCTCATTCTGTTTATTGCAATTCGAACCACATACTGATTAAACAAAGAACAGGGACTGGTTTCCCTTCACCTATTGTGCCTATCAGGGATTCGCTATGAAGAGCCTTAACCGAATCATCACCCCCCTTAACTTCCTTGCTATATTTGCTGCCCTTTCTGAGGCATCTGCCGCAACCACTCTTCCATATCTGGACGAGGAATCCAGAAAATTCTTTATTGGGTTCATTATTGTTTTTCCATGCGTATTGTCAGCCATGTGGTTCTTTGTAATGCGCTCTCACAGCCGCACGGCGATTCATCCGACAGAGCCTGAATGCCTAACCGACCGGCCACCGATCTCGCGGGTTGTACATGCCGGTTTTTTGTCAACGTCGCTGGACGCTGCGCAGCTCACTCTATTCACGGGCGCCGCGCCAACGGCCCTCTATAAAAAAAATCAGTTCGAAGTGTTACTGATACAACACACATGACCACTATGGGATCACGGCGCGAAAGTAGGAAGCTGGGCAACTCACCGCCCCTCAATATACCGAGAAACAAATGGAATTACCGATGTGATAAGTGGGAAACGGCGACTTCGGATATTCCCTTTTTCCTCCCATAGGAGGGGATCTTTGCTAGCCCCCTGTTTTATATAGGCAACTCGTGTCGACACATATCAAACATTGATTATTTTCTGAAAGGAGCAACGGGACGATGTTGAGAAAAAAAGACTAGAGTTACCTGAAACCCGCCGTTACGTAAAACGAACGTCACCCTGCTGTACTGAAATCATCACTACAACAAATAACGGAAATACTATGTCTCGACTAAAACAGTTCCATGATTTGGAAGATGCCTTGAAGATCCAGATAGCTCAGCTGGAGATTCTAAAAAAAGAAGACGAGCTGATTGCAGAGCTTGAATTCGAAAAGAAATTGACCACGCTTATGAAGCGGCACGGCAAATGTTCGGACGATGTTATCGCGATACTGAAATGGCATCTATCCTCGGCCTCAGATACGGTTCATGAAAGCAAAGCCGACTATGCCCCCAACAACAAGCTGCGCGAAAAAAAGCCTGCAGCTAAGCGCTGACAGACCTGGAGCTTCACAAGGCATTTATTGCCAGGCGCAAAAAAAGCAGCCTCTATTGAGGCTGCTCTCTGTTCGGTAGCAGCGGCTTAGAACAATTTGCGATTCTTGTTCGCGGCAATCCGCATGCGCAGTGCGTTGAGTTTAATGAAGCCTGCTGCGTCGGCCTGGTTGTAGGCACCACCATCTTCTTCGAATGTAGCGATGTTGGCATCGAACAACGAATCGTCGGACTTGCGGCCGGTCACGATGACGTTCCCTTTATACAACTTCAGGCGAACCACACCATTAACGTGAGCCTGAGAAGCATCGATCATCTGTTGCATCATCAAACGCTCAGGGCTCCACCAGTAACCGGTATAGATCATGCTCGCGTACTTGGGCATCAACTCGTCTTTCAGGTGAGCGACTTCCCGATCAAGCGTGATCGACTCGATGGCACGGTGCGCGCGCAGCATAATGGTCCCGCCCGGGGTTTCGTAGCAACCGCGAGACTTCATGCCCACATAACGGTTTTCAACGATGTCCAGACGACCGATACCATTCTCGCCGCCAATCCGGTTGAGAGTGGCGAGAACCGTTGCCGGGGTCATTTCGACGCCGTCCAGCGCAACGATATCGCCGTTACGGTAGGTCAGTTCGAGATAAGTCGGGGTGTTGGGCGCGTTTTCAGGGGATTTGGTCCAACGCCACATGTCTTCTTCGTGCTCGGTCCAGGTATCTTCCAGCACGCCACCTTCGTAGGAGATGTGCAGCAGATTGGCGTCCATGGAGTACGGAGATTTTTTCTTGCCGTGACGCTCGATCGGGATCGAATGCTTTTCAGCGTAATCCATCAGTTTTTCACGAGAGAGCAAGTCCCACTCACGCCATGGAGCGATAACTTTCACGCCTGGCTTGAGGGCATAGGCGCCCAATTCAAAGCGAACTTGATCGTTTCCTTTGCCGGTCGCGCCGTGGGAAATGGCATCAGCGCCAGTTTCGTTGGCGATCTCGATCAGACGCTTGGCGATCAACGGACGGGCAATGGACGTACCGAGCAGGTACTCGCCTTCGTAGACAGTGTTGGCGCGAAACATTGGAAACACGAAGTCGCGCACGAATTCTTCACGCAGGTCGTCGATGTAGATTTCCTTGACGCCCATGGCTTGTGCCTTGGCACGCGCTGGCTCGACTTCTTCACCCTGACCGAGGTCGGCTGTGAAGGTCACCACTTCGCAGTTGTACGTATCCTGCAGCCACTTGAGGATTACCGAAGTATCCAGGCCTCCGGAATACGCGAGAACTACCTTGTTTACGTCCGCCATGCCATCACTCCAACGCGTTGTACGGAAAACCGACGATTCTACCGTTCAAACCCGTGGATTTACAGTCTCGCGACAGCTTGTGACGACGAAGCGACAAAACGTATCGACAATACGACGTGTGTTTGGCGATCAGGAAGTGGCGCCAGTGCTTCCCGCAGATGCAACGGGCGCAGGCCTGTTGTCCGGCGCAACGCGTTCAAGATGGAGGTTCACCCGCCTGTTACGGGCGCGATTGGCGTTGTTGGTATTAGGTACCAGCGGATATCGCTCGCCGTGAAAACGCAGAGTGACTTGCTCTTCGGGGATACCTTGAGCTTTGAGATAGTCCATCACGGCCAGGGCGCGACGCCGCGACAAATCACGGTTGGTGAGACGGTTGCCGCTGTTGTCCGAGTGACCGTCCAGTTCGACACGATTCACTGTGGGATCGGCCTTCATATACGCCACCACGACATCCAGCTTCGCCTTGCCCGCTGTATCGAGGTCGATCCCGCCGCCTGGGAAGCCGATTTCAGCCTGTTTTACTTGCTCGTAGTTCATCGGCAACAGCTTTGTGGTGCATATCTGAAAATCGCTGAAGGCTTTGCTGAATTTCACTGGCAGTAGTCGGACCTCCATGGCGCCGCCACCGTCCCGCGCGAAATGCCTGATTACCGGACTGCGCCCGTCCATCAAGCCGCTGATCAACCTGCCCGCCTGAGCCTGGGAAGTGTTGAAGGGAATTTGACCGTTGATCACTTTCACGGCGCCCAGATTCAGGTCGCCTCGACCCGGCTGCCATGGCGCGGCTGCTGCCAGCAACGTGGCGGACCCTGCCCCGAGCGCATAACCGGTGGCTTTGAGCCGAAAGGTCGCCTGCTCGCCAGCACGCCGCACGAACTCACCAGCTCCAAAGTCGGTAATCGGCTGAGTCAGACGGCATTCGAACTGATCGCCTTCTACCTTCCACTCAATATTTTCCAGACGCGTCTGGAAAGTGATCGCCATGGCCGGCAGGCTGGCAAACACGCTGAGCAGGGCTAGATATCGCTGGCGCACGGGAGGCTCCACAAAGATTTTTTCGCGTTTCAAAATTTATTGCTTACACGGGGGCTATCGGTTCGTTCCTGTAAAACTTGATAGCGAGTGCCTGGATGAGTCTTTTCCGGTAGCATTCCCAGCGAGTTTGACCCGCCTGGAATCCCCAATGTCCGACCGCCTGACCCTCCTGCGCCCCGACGACTGGCACATCCATCTTCGAGATGGCGCTGTTTTGCCACACACTGTCGCGGACGTTGCTCGCACCTTTAGCCGCGCCATCATCATGCCAAACCTGGTTCCTCCGGTACGCAACGCCGAGGAGGCCGACGCGTATCGTCAGCGCATCTTGGCTGCACGCCCCGCAGGCAGCCGCTTTGAGCCCCTGATGGTGCTTTATTTGACCGACCTGACCCAGCCGCAAGACATTCGCGCTGCCAAGGCCAGTGGCTTCGTGTACGCCGCCAAGCTTTACCCGGCCGGTGCGACCACCAACTCCGACTCCGGCGTCACCAGTATCGACAAGATTCTGCCGACGCTTGAAGCCATGGCCGAAGTCGGCATGCCGCTGTTGGTCCATGGCGAGGTCACACGCGGTGACATCGACGTGTTCGACCGCGAAAAGATCTTCATTGATGAGCATCTGCGCCGTGTCGTCGAGCTATTACCAACGCTGAAAGTGGTGTTTGAACACATCACCACGGCCGAGGCTGTGCACTTCGTCAATGAGGCGTCGGCCAACGTGGGAGCGACGATCACGGCGCACCATTTGCTCTACAACCGCAATCACATGCTGGTGGGCGGTATTCGCCCGCACTTCTATTGCTTGCCGATCCTAAAGCGCAACACGCATCAGATTGCACTGCTCGATGCCGCAACCAGCGGCAGCAGCAAGTTCTTTCTGGGCACCGATTCTGCGCCCCATGCTCAGCATGCCAAAGAAGCCGCCTGTGGCTGCGCCGGTTGCTATACCGCGTTTGCCGCGATCGAGCTGTACGCCGAAGCGTTCGAACAGCGCAATGCGCTGGACAAGCTCGAAGGCTTCGCGAGCCGCAACGGGCCGGCGTTTTACGGTCTGCCGGTCAACACCGACACCATTACCCTGGTTCGTGAAGAGTGGACTGCGCCAACCAGCCTGCCATTTGGCGAGCTTTCTGTTATCCCGCTGCGCGCCGGTGAAAAACTGCGCTGGCGCCTGCTGGAGGAACACGCGTGAGTGAAGACCAATACGACGACGATCAGGAAGGCTCTGGCGGCGGTACAGGTTCCAGGCACCCTATGGCGGCCCGCTTTCGCGGTTACCTGCCCGTTGTCGTTGATGTAGAAACCGGCGGCTTCAACTCGGCCACCGACGCCCTGCTGGAAATCGCCGCAGTGACCATCGGCATGGACGAGAAAGGTTTCGTGTTCCCTGAACACACCTACTTTTTCCGGGTAGAGCCGTTCGTAGGCGCGAACATTGAAGCAGCAGCGCTTGAGTTCACCGGTATCAAGCTCGATCACCCACTGCGCATGGCTGTCAGTGAAGAAACTGCGCTGACTGATATCTTCCGTGGCGTGCGCAAAGCGTTGAAAGCCAACGGCTGCAAGCGCGCGATCCTGGTTGGCCACAATGCCAGTTTTGATTTGGGTTTTCTCAACGCGGCAGTTGCGCGTCTGGACATGAAGCGCAATCCGTTTCACCCCTTCTCAAGCTTTGATACCGCAACGCTTGCTGGCCTGGCTTATGGTCAAACAGTATTGGCGAAAGCCTGCCAGGCTGCTGACGTGGATTTCGACGGTCGCGAGGCTCACTCAGCGCGCTACGACACAGAGAAGACCGCTGAGCTGTTCTGCGGCATCGTAAATCGCTGGAAAGAGATGGGCGGCTGGGAAGACTTTAACGACTGAGTTTGCACGCATCCCGAGAACCGGCCGATATGGCCGGTTTTTTGTTTCTATCGTGGGGGCGTCGTAACCACTCATCGGGCTTCACACGTGAGGCAGGAAGTAGTTTTGACAAGCATTCTCATTAACATTAGTATCCATCGCATTGAGCAAATCACTCAGCGACGGTCCTTTATTTATGTATGTCTGCCTCTGCCAAGGTGTTACTGACGGACAAATCCGCGAAGCGATCATGGAAGGATGCTGCAGCTATCGCGAGGTTCGCGAAACGCTGAATGTAGCCAGTAAATGTGGTAAATGTGCCTGCCTTGCCAAGCAAGTGGTGCGTGAAACCCTGACTGAGCTGCAAGTGAGCCATGCAGCGCTGGCCTATCCCGCAGAATTTTCAGCTGCCTGATCTACCGAATTTCGAAGAACCGGACCTTGCGTCCGGTTTTTTTATGCCTTTAATTCAATCGCTTAGCGTTCGGATGCGGAACACAAACATTCTTATTCTTATTTAATTTCACTTATTATTCAATAACTTAGGTTTGACAGAGTTATAGGCGGCGCTCAAACTTGCGCTCTATATGTGACTTCATCGACAGGACCCCGATCATGAAAGGCGACATTACAGTCATCCAGCATCTCAACAAGATCCTCGGAAACGAGCTGGTCGCGATCAACCAGTATTTTTTGCATGCTCGGATGTACGAAGATTGGGGTCTGAACAAGTTGGGCAAACACGAGTACCACGAGTCCATCGACGAGATGAAACACGCGGACAAGCTGATCAAGCGCATCCTGTTTCTCGAAGGCCTGCCAAACCTGCAAGACCTGGGCAAAATCCTGATCGGTGAACACACCAAGGAAATGCTCGAGTGCGACCTGCGCATCGAGCGCACGGGCCACGCAGACCTGAAAGCCGCCATTGCTCACTGTGAAGTGGTTGGCGATTTTGGCAGCCGTGAACTGCTCGAAGATATTCTTGAGTCAGAAGAAGAGCACATCGACTGGCTGGAAACCCAGCTGGGCCTGATCGACAAAGTCGGCATCGAGAACTACCTGCAATCGCAGATGGGCGAAGAGTAAGTCAGCGCCCACAAAAAGCCCCGCTCTCGTAAGAGAAGCGGGGCTTTTTTACGTCTTGCATGCAGATCAAGCAGTCGCGTTTTTCGCTACAGCTTCTTTGACTAGCGTTTGCAGCGAGCCATCTGCCTGCATCTCGGTGATGATGTCGCTACCGCCTACCAACTCACCGCCGACCCACAATTGTGGGAAAGTTGGCCAGTTAGCGTATTTTGGCAGGTTGGCGCGGATTTCCGGGTTCTGCAGGATATCGACATAAGCGAACTTTTCGCCGCACGCCATCAATGCCTGAGAAGCCTTGGCCGAAAAACCGCACTGCGGAGCATTCGGAGCGCCTTTCATGTACAGCAGAACGGTGTTGTTGGCGATCTGCTCTTTAATCGTTTCGATGATATCCATGGAACACCTCGGCTTAACTTTACGACTCTGTGAGTCGACACGGTGGCGCATTGTAACGGAATCCCTAGCGTAACGCTCGGACATGGCTTTAGTCGAACGTCCGCCAGCCTTTTCACGCCGCTTCAACGCGCACCGGCACTCCATTTAACGCAGCATTGCCGGACAGTGCATCGAGTTGCCGCTCGTCGGTCAGGTCATTGGCGCTGACGCCTGGCTGGTCCCTGGCAATATCCATTTTTACACCTGGCCGCGCATGTCCCCAGCCATGGGGCAGGCTCACCACGCCCTGCATCATGTCGGTCGATCCCAGCACCTGCACTTCAATCACCCCGACTCGCGAACTGACGCGCACGATCTGTCCGTCGACCAGCCCACGGTTCGCAAGATCCTGGGGATGCATGAGAAGTTGATGCCGTGGCTTGCCCTTCACCAGCCGATGATAGTTGTGCATCCAAGAGTTATTGCTGCGCACATGACGACGACCAATCAACAACAATTCATCCGCCTGCGGCACCGAAGCCTCTTTGAAGCGCACCAGGTCAGCGAGAATGATCGCAGGGGCAGCCTGAACGTGCTGGTTCGCCGTTTTCAGGCGCCCCGCGAGGTTAGGCTTCAATGCACCGAGATCAAGCCCGTGAGGGTAGTCCGCCAGTGCATCGATCGACAGCTTCCACGCCGAGGAGTCGCCATACAGGCCGCCACGTATACCGCGATCAACAATTTGTGCCGGAGCGATTGTCGGTTTCAGTTCGCGGCCACCCTTGGCGGCAAACGCTGTGGCCAGCCCGACGAAGATTTCCCAATCATGTAAAGCGCCTTCGGGCTTACTCAGAATTGCCTTGTTGAAACGCGTGACGTTGCGCACCGCAAACATGTTGAACGTGGTGTCGTAATGATCGTTTTCCAGCGCCGATGTGGACGGCAGAATCAAATCCGCATAACGGGTGGTTTCGTTGATGTACAGATCTATGCTGAGCATGAACTCCAGACCTTCAAGCGCCTGTTCCAGACGCCGGCCATTGGGCGTCGACAGCACCGGATTGCCCGCCACCGTAATAAGCGCCCTCACCTGCCCTTCGCCCTCGGTGAGCATCTCTTCGGCCAGCGCCGACACAGGCAACTCGCCACTGTATTCGGGAAGTCCGGACACTCGGCTCTGCCAGCGATTGAACCCGCCGCCAGAAGTCGACTGCACCAGATCGAGCGCCGGCTCGGTACACAGCGCACCGCCAACACGATCAAGATTGCCTGTCACCAGATTGATCAGTTGCACCAGCCAATGGCAAAGCGTGCCAAATGACTGCGTGGAAATCCCCATTCGGCCATAGCAGACCGCTTTGTCAGCGGTGGCAAAATCCCGTGCGAGCTGACGAATAATCTCGGCCGGGATGCCACAGCGCGGGCTCATGCTATCCGCGTCCAGGTCCGCTACGGCGTGCCGCACCTCGTCCAGACCATCGATGGGCAGATGGCTGTCTCGGGTCAGACCTTCCGCAAATAAAGTGTGGAGCAGGCCCAACAACAAGGCGGCATCACCTCCCGGTCGCACGAATACATGCTGATCAGCAATGGCGGCTGTTTCACTGCGTCTCGGGTCAATCACGACTACCTTGCCACCGCGCGCCTGGATCGCTTTCAGCCGCTTTTCGACATCCGGCACGGTCATAATGCTGCCGTTGGAAGCCAGCGGATTACCCCCCAGGATCAGCATGAAATCGGTGTGGTCGATGTCGGCAATCGGCAGCAACAGGCCATGGCCGTACATCAGGTAGCTGGTGAGGTGATGCGGGAGTTGGTCCACCGATGTGGCCGAGAAGCGGTTGCGGGTCTTCAACTGGCCCAGGAAGTAATTGCTGTGGGTCATCAGCCCGTAGTTATGAACGCTCGGATTGCCTTGATACACCGCAACAGCGTTTTGCCCGTGCCGCTGCTGGATATCGAGCAAGCGCTCTGCAATCAGGTCGAACGCAGCGTGCCACTCGATGGGCTGCCAATCGTTACCGATCCGCCGCATGGGCTGTCGCAGCCGGTCAGGGTCATTCTGGATGTCTTGCAGCGCTACCGCCTTGGGGCAGATGTGACCACGACTGAAGGTGTCCAGCGGGTCACCCTTGATCGAGGTAATACGAGGTTTAGCGTTGTCTTCAACGGTGGTTTCGATGGTCAGGCCGCAAATGGCCTCACACAAATGACAGGCTCGGTGGTGGAGAGTCTTGGTCATCGCCAGTCTCATATTCTTGTAGGGCGATCAGGATGATCACGCAAACAAAACTATGGCGTGGGACGCGTCACTTCGCCAGAAAGGTTCGTGACGTGAATCGGGCAGCATCAGGCGAGCCGATAGGGTTCGCATGGGACGCGCCAAGGAGAGTGGGAGGGAGCTTGCTCGCGATTGAATAGCTCAAGCGACAAACTTGTAAGTCATATTACGGCCCTTCGCGAGCGAGCTCCCTCCCCCGATCAACTCCGCAGTCGAAAAGAACTGCAGGGAAGACGACTCAGATCAGGAACCAGACCCACCAATCGGCGTGACCACTTTGCGCTGCAACTGAATTTCGTGAACGGTTTCGACCTGCTCCTGAGAGACCTGGATGCCCGTCAACTCACCAATCAGGCGCCAATGATCATCAAGACCTGAACTGATGGTCGCCATGCGATCGATCATGCGGCGACCTGCCGAACGTGTGACTTCGTCTTCACTGCGCATCAATTCAAAGGACATCGAGGTCATGGACGCGGTGAGGTGCGTGAGGGTGCGGGCAGTGAGCCCGAGCAGTTCCGTTAGTTGTTTCTCTTTTGAATCCATTCCCCACCCCCTGAGGTGTACATAAGCGCTATTTATAACTCACGCCCGATATTTAAGAAACGTCCGGGTTTCCGAGGCGTGAAGCATGTCGCATAAGGCGCTGCGGCAGTTTCTCACTGTTACAGATTCGGCAGCAATTGCCAACGCTGACGATGGCAGTGTACAACTGAGCACCTCGACACGCGTGACGGTGGCGAAGTGCCTTAATGTCTATGCCACTGTAGCATCTGGAAACACTCATAGCGCCTGAAAACGCCACTTTCCAGCTACCGAGCGTCTGAGGGGATTAACCCGATGACCTAGGCCCTTGGCATCAAGCGACATTTTCTTATACCCTCGCGCCTTCCCTATTCGTCGCCCCGTGCGGCTTTCGCCGCAGGTCTCGCCCGTTTTCCCGATAAAACCCGGCTTTGAGTATCTGCGGTCTGTTGCAGAAAGGTAGTTAATGATGAGCGCAAGGCACTTTCTCTCGATGATGGATTACACGCCGGATGAGCTCCTCGGCGTGCTTCGTCGCGGCATAGAGCTAAAAGACCTGCGTAACCGCGGCGTACTTTTCGAGCCGCTACGAGGCCGCGTGCTGGCCATGATCTTCGAGAAATCTTCGACTCGTACCCGTGTTTCCTTCGAAGCGGGCATGATCCAACTCGGCGGCCAGGCTATTTTTCTATCCCCCCGTGACACCCAGCTGGGCCGTGGCGAGCCTATCGCTGATGGCGCGCGAGTCATGTCGCGCATGGTCGATGCGGTGATGATCCGCACCTTCGCTCACAGCAATCTCACAGAATTTGCAGCCAATTCTCGCGTTCCGGTCATCAACGGCCTGTCGGATGACCTGCACCCCTGCCAGTTGCTGGCGGACATGCAGACTTTTCTTGAGCACCGCGGCTCGATCAAGGGCAAGACCGTGGCCTGGATCGGCGATGGCAACAACATGTGCAACAGCTATATAGAAGCGGCGATCCAGTTCGACTTTAATCTGCGTATCGCCTGCCCTGACGGCTATGAGCCGGACCAGCGTTTCCTGGCCCTCGCCGGAAATCGCGTGACCCTCACCCGCGATCCCCGGGAAGCAGTAAAGGGCGCGCATCTTGTCAGTACCGACGTCTGGACCTCCATGGGCCAGGAAGAGGAAACCGCCAAGCGCATCGCCCTGTTCACGCCATTTCAGGTCACCCGCGCGTTGTTGGACCTGGCCGCTGACGACGTACTGTTCATGCATTGCCTGCCAGCGCACCGGGGCGAAGAAATCAGCCAGGACTTACTCGACGATGTCCGGTCAGTGGCATGGGATCAGGCGGAAAACCGCTTGCACGCTCAAAAGGCCTTGCTGGAATTCCTCGTCGCGCCTGCTTTGCAGCCTGCATGAGTGCGCCGATGCTGTTGAAACTGCGAAATCTGGCCTGCGGCTATGAGGACCAGCGTGTGGTGCAGGATTTGAACCTGCACCTCAACGCAGGAGACATCGGCTGTTTGCTGGGTTCTTCAGGCTGCGGCAAGACCACAACCCTGCGCGCCATTGCCGGGTTCGAGCCAGTGCATGATGGTGAAATCATTCTGGATGGCGAAGTCATTTCCCGCGCGGGCTATACGCTGGCCCCGGAAAAGCGCCGAATCGGTATGGTGTTTCAAGACTACGCGCTGTTTCCGCACCTGACAGTCGCTGAAAACATTGCGTTCGGTATTCGCAAGCACCCGCGTCTGGCGCAGTTGACCAGCGAGATGCTAGAGCTGGTCAATCTAGGTGCGCTGGGCAAGCGCTACCCTCACGAACTTTCCGGCGGGCAACAGCAGCGTGTGGCGTTGGCCCGCGCGTTGGCGCCTGAACCGCAGTTGTTATTGCTGGATGAGCCGTTTTCCAATCTGGATGGGGAATTGCGTCGGCGTTTGAGTCATGAGGTGCGCGACATCCTCAAGGCACGCGGCACCAGCGCCATTCTCGTCACCCATGATCAGGAAGAAGCCTTCGCGGTCAGCGATCACGTTGGCGTCTTCAAGGAGGGTCGACTGGAACAATGGGACACGCCCTACAACTTGTATCACGAACCGGCCACGCCATTTGTAGCCAGCTTCATCGGCCAGGGTTACTTCATTCGAGGGCAACTGGTCGACGCAGAATCGGTACAGACCGAAGTGGGCGTGCTGCGTGGCAATCGCGCCTATGCTGGTGTCAGCGGTGCGCCTATGGATGTGCTGCTAAGGCCCGATGACATTATTTATGCGCCGGACAGTGCGCTTAAGGCACGGGTTGCGAGCAAGAGTTTCCAGGGCGCGGCGACGCTGTATCGCCTGCAACTGCCGACCGGCACGCAATTGGAGGGATTGTTCCCAAGCCACGCCGATCTGAATCCTGGCGATCAGGTGGGCATTCAAGTGGCGGCCGAGCATTTGGTGTTGTTTCCGGCGGTGGGCAGCGTCCCGGTCCACTCTTGAGCGCGCTCCTACAAAAAACCGAGTCCGATGCAGAATCTGCTTTCACCCCACCTTCAGCGTCCCGCTCGCCACCAGGGTCGCATAACCGCCGATTTTCACCCGATCTCCTTCCAGCCGGCAGAACAACTCCCCGCCCCGCGCCGAACATTGAAACGCGCTCAAACTGAGTTTATTCAGCCGCCCGGACCAGTACGGAATCAATGAGCAATGGGTCGAACCGGTGACTGAGTCTTCGACGATCCCCAGCCCCGGGGCAAAGTAGCGGGAAACGAAATCATGCTGATCGCCTTTGGCCGTGATGATCACGCCCGGCCATGGCAAGCGAGCGATGGCGGCCATGTCGGGTTTGCAGTCGCGCACTGCCTGTTCGGATTCCAGCACCACCAGCAATTCAGCCGCGCCCAGCACATCGACCACTTCAACGCCCAGCGCTCGCTCGATGTCGACCGTCACGCCCACCTCGCTGGGCGGCATCGCCGGGAAATCCAGAAGCAGGCGCCCGCCCTCGCGGCTGACGCTCAACGGCCCGGACTTGCCGACGAACTCAATGGTGTCCGACGTCTCGCCGTATATTTCAAAGAGCACATGGGCACTGGCCAGCGTCGCATGGCCGCACAGCGGGACCTCGGTGGTCGGGGTGAACCAGCGAATGTGCCAGCCCAGCGTTTCGCGCACAAAAAAAGCGGTCTCGGCCAAATTGTGCTCAGCGGCGATGCGTTGCATCAGCTCATCCGCAAGCCAGGTGTCGAGGCGATACACCATCGCAGGGTTGCCAGCAAATGGCCGATCACTGAAAGCATCGACCTGATGAAATTCTAGCTGCATGCAAGACGTCCCCATTAGTTAATCGCCACAGCGGCCATGCGGACGCCAGACATCATTACTGCACAACCGAGAATCGGAAATCGTCGAGCCGTAGCCCAGATCACTCACGGCCAATTTGCGCAAATGTCGCATGGGTATGCTCAGCGAGTACAGCAGCGGATAACTCAACTTCAAGCCCGCGTCGTCCGGCGCTGACGTAAATGGTCGCGAACGGTTGAGCGGACACGTCGATGAACGTGCGAAGACGTTTTTTCTGGCCCAGCGGGCTGATGCCACCCAGTAAATAACCGGTCGCCCGCTGCGCCGCTACCGGGTCAGCCATTTCGGCCTTTTTCGCGCCCGCCGCGTGGGCAAGTGCCTTGAGATCCAGGGTGCCAACCACCGGCACCACTGCCACCAGCAGCTCGTGCTTTTCGGTGCTGGCCAACAAAGTCTTGAACACCTGAGCGGGTGGCAGACTCAGCTTTTCAGCGGCTTCCAGGCCGTAAGACGCTGCCTTGGGATCATGCTCATAGCTGTGAACACGATGGTCGGCCCGGGCTTTTTTCAATAGATCCAATGCGGGTGTCATTCAGGCACTCCAGGCGTACTGGGCAATGTGTTGGCAGATGCCGCTACTTTAGGCCATCTGCCCGGCAAACGCTTTCGTCCCGTTACGGACGCGACTGTTCAGTTCCGACTTTGACAGGCTTCGTTTATGTCTATATTTTTTCGAATACGAATATCCAGAGCTGTACTGCCTCACTCATGGGTCTGGCTGGATTTTGGACGTAAACTGACGCCACGCTTTACTACCAGGCAATCGACATGACTGACACAGACAATAAAAACTACATCATCGCCCTCGACCAAGGTACGACCAGCTCCCGTGCCATTATTTTCGACCGCGATGCCAATGTGGTCAGCACGGCGCAAAGTGAATTCGTTCAGCATTACCCGCAACCGGGCTGGGTCGAGCACGACCCCATGGAAATCTTTGCCAGCCAGACCGCCTGCATGACCAAGGTTCTGGCGCAGGCCAATCTGCACCACAACCAGATCGCTGCCATCGGCATCACTAATCAGCGTGAAACCACGGTGGTCTGGGAAAAGGACACCGGCCGACCCATCTACAACGCTGTGGTCTGGCAGTGCCGTCGCAGCACCGAGATCTGTCAGCAACTCAAGCGTGATGGCCTTGAGGACTACATCAAGGAAACCACCGGTCTGGTCATCGACCCTTATTTTTCCGGCAGCAAACTCAAGTGGATTCTCGATCACGTCGAAGGCAGCCGTGAACGCGCCCGACGTGGCGAGCTGCTGTTCGGCACCGTCGATAGCTGGCTGATCTGGAAATTCACCGGCGGCACCACCCACGTTACCGATTACACCAACGCCTCGCGCACCATGATGTTCAACATCCACAAACTGGAGTGGGACCAGCGCATGCTCGACGTGCTGGACGTGCCGCGAGAAATGCTCCCCGAGGTCAAGTCGTCTTCAGAAGTCTATGGCCACAGCAAGAGCGGCATCCCTATCGCCGGAATCGCCGGGGACCAGCAATCGGCGCTGTTCGGCCAAATGTGCGTCGAAGCAGGCCAAGCCAAAAACACCTACGGCACCGGCTGCTTCCTGCTGATGAACACCGGCAAAAAAGCGGTGAAGTCCAATCATGGCCTGCTGACCACCATCGGTTGCGGCCCACGGGGCGAAGTGGCTTATGCACTGGAGGGCGCGGTATTCAACGGCGGCTCGACCGTGCAGTGGTTGCGTGACGAGCTGAAAATCGTCAATGACTCGATGGACACGGAGTACTTCGCCACTAAGGTCAAGGACAGCAACGGCGTGTACCTGGTGCCGGCGTTCACTGGCCTGGGCGCCCCCTATTGGGACCCGTACGCCCGAGGCGCGCTGTTCGGCCTGACTCGCGGCGTGAAGGTCGATCACATCATTCGTGCGGCACTCGAATCAATCGCCTATCAAACCCGGGACGTGTTGGACGCCATGCAGCAGGACGCTGGCGAACGCCTCAAAGCCTTGCGGGTGGATGGCGGCGCGGTGGCGAACAACTTCCTGATGCAGTTCCAGGCCGACATTCTGGGCACCGAAGTGGAGCGCCCGAAAATGCGCGAAACCACAGCGCTTGGTGCCGCGTACCTGGCAGGGTTGGCGATCGGGTTTTGGAGCAGTCTGGACGAATTGAAAGACAAAGCAGTGATCGAGCGCCGATTCGAACCGCAGTGCGGTGAGGAGCAGAAAGAAAAACTCTACGCTGGCTGGAAAAAAGCGGTGGATCGCACGCGGGATTGGGAGCCGCACGAAACGGCGGATTAAGTTCACAGCCCCCTGCAGGAGCGAACTTGTTCGCGAAGCGTCATAAACGGCGCACCGCGTCAGACGCCTCGCCAACAAGTTGGCTCCTACCGAAACTCCAATCCTGTGCTTCATATTTTTCCGGCTGACAGGTAATGCGCGCCTGCGGCATGATGGGCGCCCTTGCCCGAAGGAAGAAAAATGAATCTGCCACCCCGTCAACAGCAGATCCTCGAGCTGGTCCGTGAGCGCGGCTACGTCAGTATCGAAGAAATGGCCCAGCTATTCGTCGTCACCCCGCAAACCATCCGTCGCGACATCAATCAGCTGGCAGAAATGAACCTGCTGCGTCGCTATCACGGTGGTGCTGCCTACGATTCCAGCATCGAAAACACCGCTTACGCCATGCGCGCCGATCAGATGCGCGACGAAAAGCAACGCATCGCTGAAGCCATCGCCGCGCAGATTCCCGATCACGCCTCGCTGTTCATCAACATCGGCACCACAACCGAATCCATTGCTCGCGCTTTGCTCAATCACAACCACCTGAAGATCATCACCAACAACCTGCATGTCGCTTCGATTCTTAGCGGCAAGGATGATTTCGAGGTGCTGCTCGCCGGTGGCAATGTTCGTCGCGACGGTGGCGTCGTCGGTCAGGCCAGCGTTGATTTCATTACCCAGTTCAAGGTCGATTTCGCACTGGTGGGGATCAGCGGCATCGACGAAGACGGTAGTCTGCTGGACTTCGATTATCAGGAAGTGCGGGTTTCCCAAGCGATTATCGCCAACGCGCGCCAAGTCATTCTGGCTGCTGACTCCAGCAAGTTCGGGCGCAACGCGATGGTCCGGCTCGGGCCAATCACGCTGATCGATTGCCTGGTCACCGATCAGGCGCCCGTACCAGCGTTGGCGCAATTGCTGACACAGAACAAGATTCGGCTGGAAGTGGTTTAACGCCATACTCCGCTGGCATAGGGTAAACGCGCCCCGTGGGAGCGGGCCTGTCCGCGAAGGGTCCGGTAGGTGCGCTGCATTTTTCGCTGTCCGGACCATCGCATTCGCGGACAGGTCCGCTCCCACGTTTCGCCTTCAGACGGCCAAAGCGTGGCATTAGCCCAAAGCCATCCATGTTCGTTTTTGTTCCTTTCCTCTCTCCTTGATCAGTATTTTCAATCAATACCGGCTGGCTGGTGCCTTCTGTTTGCGCTACTATTTTCGGAAATGAACATTAATGTTCGAATCTAGCCTTTCGCGGTCATCATTCGAACTCGAAAAAAACGCACACAGGAGGCTCCGATGCCCCATTCCACACTGTCTACGCCGCCGCTCTCCGAGATTTACGACATTGCTGTCATCGGTGGCGGCATCAATGGTGTTGGCATTGCCGCAGATGCTGCAGGGCGCGGCCTCTCGGTTTTCCTGTGTGAGAAAGACGATCTGGCCAGCCACACTTCATCAGCCAGCAGCAAGCTGATTCATGGCGGCCTGCGTTATCTGGAGCATTACGAATTTCGCCTGGTGCGCGAGGCATTGGCGGAACGTGAAGTGCTGCTGGAAAAAGCCCCGCACATCGTCAAGCCAATGCGTTTCGTTCTACCCCATCGTCCCCATTTGCGCCCTGCCTGGATGATTCGCGCCGGTCTGTTCATGTATGACCACTTGGGCAAACGCGAGAAGCTTGCTGCGTCCAAAAGCCTGCGCTTTGGGGCCAACAGCCCGCTTAAGTCTTCCATCACCCGCGGTTTCGAATATTCCGATTGCTGGGTCGACGACGCCCGATTGGTGGTGCTCAACGCCATGGCTGCCCGTGAAAAAGGCGCGCACATTCATACCCAGACACGCTGCCTGAACGCTCGCCGGAGCAAAGGCCTGTGGCATCTGAACATGGAGCGTGCCGATGGCAGCCTGTTTTCTATTCGTGCCAAAGCATTGGTCAACGCAGCTGGCCCTTGGGTAGCAAAGTTCATCCGCGAAGACTTGAAGCTGGAGTCGCAATACGGCATCCGTCTGATTCAGGGCAGCCACCTGATCGTGCCGAAACTGTATGAAGGCGAGAACGCGTTCATCCTGCAGAACGAAGATCAGCGCATCGTGTTCGCGATTCCGTATCTGGAGCGATTCACCATAATTGGCACGACGGACCGTGAGTACACCGGCGATCCGAGCAAAGTGGCAATCACCGAAGGTGAGACCGATTACCTGCTGAAGATCGTTAACGAACACTTCAAGGCGCAACTGAGCCGCGATGACATCATCCGCACTTACTCCGGCGTTCGGCCGCTGTGCAACGACGAGTCGGACAACCCGTCAGCGATTACCCGCGACTACACGCTGTCGTTGACGGGCAGTGCCGAAGAAGCACCGATTCTGTCGGTGTTCGGCGGCAAGCTCACCACTTACCGTAAGCTCGCTGAATCGGCAATGCAGCAATTGGCACCTTTCTTCCCGCAGATGAAGCCAAGCTGGACCGCCAAAGGCAGCCTGCCCGGTGGCGAGGATATGACTACGCCTGATGCGTTGGCCGGCGACCTGCAGCGGCGCTGCCCATGGCTGCCCGCTGAAACCGCCCGACGCTGGGCCATCACCTATGGCAGCCGCGCCCTGCGAATCGTCGAAGGCGTGCAAAGTCTGGCGGACATGGGTGAGCATCTGGGCGGCGACTTGTACTCTCGTGAAGTCGATTACCTGTGTGCCGAGGAGTGGGCAACCCAGGCTGATGACATCTTGTGGCGCCGGACCAAGCTGGGGCTGTTCACCACCGCTGAGGAGCAGCATAACGTTCAGGTCTATCTCGATAAGGTCGCCAGCAGCAAAAGTGCTATAGCAGCCGCCTGATCAATCTGTAGGAGCGAATTTATTCGCGAGGCGGTGTGGCTGTGACTACCGCGCCACCGCCTCGCCAACAAGTTGGCTCCTACAGATATCTCTTCCCATTCGGTTTTCCGAACGCATCTTCCGCGGTAATTCGGCATCCCGGACACCGCCCTCTCCCCGCTCAACCCTCCTCAACTTAAAATCCATAAAGATCAATTGGTTAGCCTGCGTCACATCCTTGGCATGAGTCATGCTCTACACTTGTCAACGATTGCTCCGACCGTAGCGTGCGCCTGATTGGGCCGCCGTTGAAGCGTTCTGAAACAAGCGGGCCGTCCACCATCGGTCCCATAAAAAAAACAAAGTCGAGGATTCATTGATGCGCATCGTTCCCCATCTCCTGGGCGCAGCTATCACTGCTGCTCTGATCACCACTCCAGTTTTCGCCGCCGAACTCACCGGCACTCTGAAGAAAATCAAAGAGTCTGGCACCATCACCCTCGGTCACCGCGACTCATCCATTCCGTTTTCCTACATCGCAGACGCCTCGGGCGTTCCGGTTGGCTACTCCGCCGACATCCAGCTGAAGATCGTTGAAGCGATCAAAAAAGATCTGGACATGCCGGACCTGAAGGTCAAATACAACCTCGTTACCTCCCAAACCCGTATCCCATTGGTCCAAAACGGCACTGTTGACGTTGAATGTGGTTCGACCACCAACAACGCCGAGCGCGGCCAGCAAGTCGACTTCTCCGTCGGCATCTTCGAAATCGGTACTCGTCTGCTCTCCAAAGCTGATTCGTCCTACAAAGATTTCGACGACCTGAAAGGCAAAAACGTCGTCACCACCGCTGGCACCACGTCAGAACGCATTCTCAAGTCCATGAACGCTGACAAGCAGATGGGCATGAACGTCATCTCCGCCAAAGACCACGGCGAGTCCTTCCAGATGCTGGAATCGGGCCGCGCTGTTGCCTTCATGATGGACGACGCACTGCTCGCCGGTGAGATGGCCAAGGCCAAGAAGCCAACCGACTGGGCCGTAACCGGCACTCCGCAATCCTACGAAATCTATGGCTGCATGGTTCGCAAGGGCGATGCTGACTTCAAGAAAGCCGTCGACGACGCCATCGTTGCAACCTACAAATCGGGCGAGATCAACAAGATCTACGACAAGTGGTTCACCCAGCCGATTCCACCAAAAGGCCTGAACCTGATGTTCCCGATGAGCGAACAGCTCAAGGCTCTGATCGCCAACCCGAACGACAAGCCGGCGCCGGACAAGAAGGCCTGAGTAACCACTCTCAAGCCCCAACCGTGACAGCCTGATCCTGGGGGAAACTTCGGTTCCCCCAGGATTCGCTAACAAGAAAGCGTGCATAACGATCGATCAGAGGGGAGACCCTGATGAATTACAACTGGGACTGGGGCGTGTTCTTCAAGTCCACGGGCGTTGGCAGCGAGACCTATCTGGACTGGTACATTACCGGGCTGGGCTGGACCATCGCGATTGCCGTCGCCGCCTGGATCATCGCGTTAATCCTGGGCTCAGTGCTCGGGGTCATGCGCACGGTACCAAACCGTCTGGTATCGACCATCGCCACGGTATACGTGGAAATTTTCCGTAATGTGCCACTGCTGGTGCAGCTGTTCATCTGGTACTTCCTGGTGCCGGACCTGCTGCCTGAAAACCTGCAGGAGTGGTACAAGCAAGACCTCAACCCCACCACCTCGGCGTTTCTGAGCGTGGTCGTGTGCCTGGGCCTGTTCACCGCTGCACGGGTTTGCGAGCAAGTGCGCACCGGTATTCAGGCGCTGCCCCGGGGCCAGGAATCCGCCGCCCGTGCGATGGGTTTCAAACTGCCGCAAATCTACTGGAACGTGCTGCTGCCTCAGGCCTACCGGATCATCATTCCGCCGCTCACCTCCGAATTCCTCAACGTGTTCAAGAACTCGTCCGTGGCTTCGTTGATCGGCTTGATGGAGCTACTGGCGCAAACCAAACAAACCGCTGAATTCTCGGCCAACCTGTTCGAAGCCTTCACATTGGCCACGCTGATCTACTTCACGCTGAACATGAGCCTGATGCTGTTGATGCGCGTGATTGAGAAGAAAGTCGCGGTGCCGGGCCTGATTTCCGTGGGGGGCAAATAATGGACTTCTCTGGAATCGTCCCTGCCATTCCCGGCATGTGGAACGGCATGATCATGACCCTGCAATTGATGGTCATGGGTATCGTGGGCGGCATCATTCTTGGCACGTTGCTGGCGCTGATGCGTCTGTCGTCCAACAAGCTGCTGTCCAACGTCGCTGGCGCATACGTCAACTATTTCCGCTCTATCCCGCTGCTGCTGGTTATCACCTGGTTCTATCTGGCAGTGCCTTTCGTGCTGCGCTGGATCACGGGCGAAGACACGCCAATCGGCGCGTTCACCTCCTGCGTCGTGGCTTTCATGATGTTCGAGGCCGCTTACTTCTGTGAAATCGTCCGCGCCGGTGTGCAGTCGATTTCTCGCGGTCAGATGGGCGCCGCGCAAGCGCTGGGCATGACGTACGGCCAGATGATGCGCCTGATCATCCTGCCTCAGGCGTTCCGCAAGATGACCCCTCTGCTGTTGCAGCAGAGCATCATCCTGTTTCAGGACACCTCGCTGGTTTACACCGTGGGTCTGGTGGACTTCCTCAACGCCTCGCGCTCCAGCGGCGACATCATTGGCCGCTCCAATGAATTCCTGATCTTCGCCGGTCTGGTCTACTTCATCATCAGCTTCGCTGCCTCGCGCCTGGTGAAGCTTCTGCAGAAAAGGTTTGCCGTATGATTTCCATCAAAAATATCAACAAGTGGTATGGGGACTTTCAGGTACTGACCGATTGCAGCACCGACGTCGCCAAAGGCGAAGTGGTGGTGGTCTGCGGTCCGTCGGGCTCGGGTAAATCGACCCTGATCAAATGCGTCAACGCGCTGGAACCGTTCCAGAAAGGCGACATCGTGGTCGACGGCACCTCCATCGCCGACTCGAAAACCAACCTGCCAAAACTGCGTTCGCGCGTGGGCATGGTGTTTCAGCATTTCGAACTGTTCCCGCACCTGACCATCGTCGAAAACCTGACCATTGCGCAGATCAAGGTCCTGGGTCGCAGCAAGGAAGAAGCCACCAAAAAAGGCCTGGCCCTGCTAGAACGCGTCGGGCTGTCGGCTCACGCACACAAGCATCCAGGGCAACTGTCCGGCGGCCAGCAGCAGCGCGTGGCGATTGCCCGTGCGCTGGCGATGGACCCGGTAGTCATGCTGTTCGACGAACCGACCTCGGCGCTGGACCCGGAAATGGTCAACGAAGTGTTGGACGTCATGGTGCAACTGGCCCATGAGGGTATGACCATGATGTGCGTGACCCACGAAATGGGCTTCGCCCGCAAAGTAGCGAACCGGGTGATCTTCATGGACCAGGGCCAGATCGTCGAAGACTGCGCCAAGGAAGAGTTTTTCGGTGACGTCAGCGCACGTTCCGAACGTGCCCAGCAGTTCCTCGCCAAAATCCTGCAGCACTAAAAAAGCCCCACAAGGGCACAAAACCCTCCGGCCGCTCGTTTTCCGATATCCAGGAAACGCGCGGCTGGTCGGTCCAGGACGACTGTGATGAAATGCGACCCCCCTCTCTATCGCGACCCGCCGCCATCACTCGCCGTGAAACCCCGTCTGATACGCCAAATGTTCCTGCCGCCGCTGATCATCCTGTTGATGATCGGGTTGGGCTACGTCAGCTATCTGTTCAGCGAAACCAACGGCATCAAGGCCCTGAGCGAAAACGGCGAGCGCCAGCTTGAGCTGCATGCGCGCACCGTCGAAAGCGAGATCAACAAATACAACTATCTGCCCAGCGTGCTGGAGCTTGAATCCAACGTATCGGATTTGCTCAACGGGCCGTCTCCCGAACTGCGCGGCAAGGTCAACGATTACCTTGAAGGCCTCAACCGCCGCAGCCGTAGCCGCGCGATTTATGTGCTCGACACCACAGGCCGCGTGCTGGCCACCAGCAACTGGCGCGATGCCGACAGCTATCTGGGCGAGGACCTGTCGTTCCGCGCCTATTACCAGGATGCGATTCGCGGCCTGCCCGGTCGCTTTTATGGCATCGGAAGCACTACTGGCGAGCCGGGTTATTACCTGGCCCATGGCCTGGAAGAGAAAGGCAAGATCATCGGCGTGGCGGTGATCAAGGTCCGGCTTGAAGCATTGGAAGAGCGCTGGCAGCGGGCCCGTCTGGAAGCGTTCGTCAGCGACGAGAACGGCATCATTATCTTGTCCAGCGACCCGGCCCGGCGGCTCAAGTCAGTGCGCGCCCTTACCCCGGAAGTCAAAGAACGTCTGGCGCGCAGCCTGCAGTACTACTGGTGGCCGCTGAACGAGTTGGTGCCGCTGGAGCGCGAATCGATTTCCGAAGGGGTGGAAAAGCTCACCTTTCCCGCCAACAGCAGCGTCGACCATGAGCACACAGTGGTCAGCTATCTGGCACAAACCAGAGATTTGGCCGACACGCCTTGGCACCTCACCCTACTGACGCCGCTCGAAGATCTGCGTCGTGAAGCGGCCAATCAGGGAATGCTGGTTGCAGTAGCCTGTGCGTTGGTGGCGTTTTTGCTGATTGCCTGGAACGAGCGGCGCAAGGTGATTTCCACTCGCCTCGCGGCCCGTGAAGCATTGGAACAAGCCAATAACGAGCTGGAGCGGCGGATCACCGAACGCACGGCTGATCTGCGCGCCAGCAACGAGCGGCTCAAGGGTCAGATTCGTGAACGTCGGCAAGCGGAAGACACCTTGCGACAGGCGCAGGATGAGCTGGTGCAGGCCGGAAAACTAGCGGCCATTGGGCAGATGTCCACCAGCATCGCCCACGAACTCAACCAGCCGCTGGCAGCGTTGCGAACGTTGTCCGGCAATACCGTGCGTTTCATCGAGCGTGGCATGTTGGATACCGCCAGCACCAATCTGCGCACGATCAATGACCTGGTGGATCGCATGGGCCGCATTACCGCCAGCCTGCGCGCCTTCGCCCGTCGGGGCGAAGACAAAGGCCAGGCCTCGCTGGGCAAGGCGGTTGAAGCAGCGCTGCAATTGCTCGCCGCTCGCGTTGAGAAAAGCTCGCTGCAACTGCATCAGGATTTCAACGACGTCGCGCTGATGATTGATCAAACGCGTCTGGAGCAGATTCTGGTCAACCTGATTGGCAATGCCCTTGACGCCATGCAAGCCCAACCTTTGCCGGAACTGTGGCTGGAAGGTGAAGTAGCTGAAGGGCGCTATCGCTTGCGGGTCCGGGACAACGGTCATGGCATCGACGCCGAAGCGCGCAAGCACCTGTTCGAGCCGTTTTTCACCACCAAGCCGGGTGAGCAAGGGCTGGGATTAGGATTGACCTTGTCCGCCAGCCTCGCTGCGGCAGCGGGTGGCAGTTTGAACGCCGAGCATCCGCCGGAGGGTGGCACGGTGTTTGTGTTGAGTGTGCCGATGGTGGGGCCAAGCGCATGAAAACACGCCGCAGAACACATCGCATTTGTAGGAGCGCGCTTGCCCGCGATGGCGGTGTGAAAGGCTACATAGATATCTCTGATCCACTGCTATCGCGGGCAAGCGCGCTCCTACAACGGGCCTCACCAATCGGAATTTCCAATGAACACTGACCTCACCGTCCTCATCGTCGAGGACGACCCCCACGTGCTGCTCGGCTGCCAACAGGCGCTCGCGCTGGAAGACATTCACAGCGAAGGCGTGGCCAGCGCCGAGGAAGCACTGGAGCGAGTGGGCGATAACTTCCCGGGCATCGTCGTCAGCGATATTCGCCTGCCCGGCATCGATGGCCTGGAGTTGCTGACCCGCCTCAAAGCGCGGGACCGCAGCCTACCCGTCGTGCTGATCACTGGGCACGGCGACGTGACCATGGCCGTCAATGCCATGCGCGACGGCGCCTACGATTTCATGGAAAAGCCCTTCTCCCCCGAGCGCCTTGTCGATGTGGCGCGGCGTGCGCTGGAACAACGCGGGCTCGCGCGGGAAGTCTGGTCGCTGCGCAAGCAATTGGCTGAACGTGATTCGCTGGAAGGCAAAATCATTGGCCGCTCCCCGGCCATGCAACAGCTTCGGGCGCTGATCGCCAACGTCGCCGACACCTCGGCCAATGTCCTGATCGAGGGGGAAACAGGTACTGGCAAGGAACTGGTCGCCCGTTGCTTGCACGATTTCAGCCGTCGGCATTCACAGCAGTTCGTCGCGCTGAACTGCGGCGGGCTGCCGGAGAACCTGTTCGAAAGCGAGATATTCGGTCACGAAGCCAACGCGTTCACCGGCGCGGGCAAACGTCGGATCGGCAAGATCGAACACGCGCACAACGGCACGCTGTTCCTCGATGAAGTGGAAAGCATGCCGATCAGCCTGCAGATCAAACTGCTGCGGGTGTTACAGGAGCGCACGCTGGAACGGTTGGGTTCGAACCAGAGCCTGGCCGTGGATTGCCGGGTGATCGCGGCTACCAAATCGGATCTGGCCGAGCTGAGTAAAGTCAGCCAGTTCCGTAGCGACCTCTATTACCGTCTGAACGTGGTGACGCTGGAAATTCCGCCGCTGCGTGAGCGTCGCGAGGACATCCTGCAACTGTTCGAGCACTTTTTGCAGTTGTCAGCGTTGCGCTTCGACCGCGAGCCCGCACAACTGGACGCGCAAACGATGTCTGCGTTGATGAGCCACGACTGGCCCGGCAACGTGCGCGAGTTGCGAAATGTGGCCGAGCGGTATGCATTGGGCCTGCCAGCGTTCAAGAAGAGCGGTGCCATTGCATACAGCCAGAGCCTGGGGTTTTCGGAAGCGGTGGAAGCCTTCGAGAAAAACCTGCTCAGCGAGGCGTTGCAACGCAGCGGCGGCAACCTGAGCCAGGCCAGTCTGGAATTGAGCATGGCCAAAACCACGTTGTTCGACAAAGTGAAGAAGTACGGGTTGGGGTGACACCCACATTCTCTGTAGGAGCGAACTTGTTCGCGAGACGGCTTACATGACACGCCTCCAAATCGCCTCGCCAACAAGTTGGCTCCTACAGGCAGAAAGGACGCGGCAGTAAGTCGCCCACCCTGCGCATTCTCTGTAGGAGCGAACTTGTTCGCGAGACGGCTTACATGACACGCCTCGAAACCGCCTCGCCAACAAGTTGGCTCCTACAGATCAGGGTTCGCTGCGATTAAGGCGTCAACCTCCGCGGCGGTGGGCGATGTCGCAGGGCCCCAGCGGGTGACGGCGATGGCCGCCGCTGCATTGGCGCGCAACGCCGCCTGTTCCGCCGAATACCCCGCCGCCAGGTTGGCCAGCAACACACCGGCATGGGCATCACCCGCGCCGTTAGTGTCGATGGCCGTCACCGGAAAGCCGCGCACCTGCTTCGTTTTCGCGCCCTGACGAATCCAACAGCCCTGCGGCCCGTCGCGCACCACAATCAACGCATCGCGCTTGAGCAATTCACTCAACCGATCAAGCGCATCGGCGATCTCTTCGCACTGGGTAAAGCGCAGCGCCTCTTCACAATTGCTGGTCCACAGCGAGATCAGCGGCAACACGGCCCTCATCTGCGGGCCGTCCGGTGAATTGACCAACGGCCCCGGATCGAACACCACGCCAGCGCCCTCGGGCAAATCAGCCAGCCAGGCCAGCAAACTCGGCACCTTGTCCTCGTGCAACAGACTGTAACCGCTGACAAACACATAATCATCGGCCTGCACTGACACGCTGCTCAGATCCTGCGCCGACAACCCGCCTTCGGCCCCCACATAGGAAATGAATGAGCGCTCGGCAGAGGGTTCGATCAGCGCAACCGACAAGCCGGTGTCCTGATCGTCCGACGCTGGCGTGGCGATTTCGATGCCTTCAGCTGCCATCGACTGACGCGCCAGATCACCAAATCGCCCCTTGCCATGACGACCGAGGTACACCGTTTGCAGACCATTCCTACAAGCAGCGGCCATCACATTGAAGCCCCCGCCAGTCTCGAATTTCGCTGAACTGGCAAGCACGTCGCCACCCGAACGGGGCAGCGCGTCAAGGGCCATGACCAGGTCAACCACGACTTGGCCGGTATAAAGCAATCTAGCGGGCATGAGCAGACTCGTTTGTGGCCAGACGACGGTCGCGAGAACCGCCGAGAAGTGCGTACAGGCCGCCAGCAACCACGAAGGTCACGATCCAGCCCAGGCCGTTATGACCGAACCAGGAATCAGACAAAAAGCCCTTGAACAGCACGTTTTCCGGGGTGGTGGCTACGGTGGTGAAGCTGAAACCGAGGATGATCGCCAAGGCCCAGGCACCAACTGCACGCCACTCCACGCCGCCGCGATACCAGTAAGCACTGGTTGGCGTGGTGTCCATCAGGTCTTCGGCCGAGTAGTAATGGCGATGGATCAGGTCGACGATGAAGATCCCGACCCACGCGGTGATCGGTACCGCCAACATCGAAATGAAGGTAATGAACGGGCCGTAGAAACTGTCGGCGATCAGCATGAAGTAAATGGAGCCAGCGAAGATCGCGACGATATCGACGATCACCGCGTGAACCCTTTTGATCTTCAAACCCAGAGTCAGGGTGGTCAGACCGGCCGAATACACCGACAGGTTGTTGGACAGCAACAGACCGCCAAATGCAGTGATCAGGTAAGGAACGGCCATCCAGGTCGGCAGCAATTCACGAATCGCGATGATCGGGTCGGTGGCTGAAGCCAAATGATCGTTGCCCACCGACAGCAGGCCGCCGAGGGTAATCAACAGCACCAGCGGAATGCCCGCGCCAAATGCTGCGGACGCTACAAGCCCTGCAGCTTTGACGCTGCGATGTTGATAACGCGACATGTCCGCGCCTGCGTTGGCCCAGCCAATACCGGTGCCAGCGGCCATGGTGCCGACGCCGATGATCATGGCGCTGAGCGGCGCAGGCGTGGCGTTGAACACCGCTGTCCAGTCAATGTGCGCAATAAGGAAACCGCCGACGACTATGTTCAGCGCACCGAAGATGTAGGTGGCCCATTTCTGAATGACCAGCAGCGTGGCGTGACCTAGACCGGAAACCGAAAGAGTCATCAGCACGAAGATCGCGATGAACAACAGCGTCAGACCTGGCGCGCTCTTGGCTTCAACGGGCGTGCCGAACAGAATTGCGCACAGCGACAGCAGTACAAAAGCGGCCGTTGTGGTGTTGACCGTCTCCCAGCCAAGGCGCGACATCAGCGAGACAATGGTAGGACCGATATTGCCGCGCACACCGAAAATGGCGCGGGACAGCGTCAGACTCGGCGCTCGTCCGCGTCGGCCAGCAATCGATATGACGCCGACCACCGCGAACGAACCTGCTGCGCCGAGAATCGCGACGATGATCGCTTGCCAGATGGACAGCCCCCGAAACGCAATGAGCGTTGCGCCAAGCGGCAGTCCGAGGATGCTGATGTTGGCAGCGAACCATACCCAGAACAGTTGCAGCGGATGGCCGTTGCATTCGTTTTCCGGAACCGGCTCGATGCCGCGTGTTTCAAGTTGTCCTGCGCCTTGAGTGGCGTTGGATGAAGTCATGGGTTTGCTCCTGTTGCCGTTTATTCTGGTTGTGGGCAGTGCGCAATCCAAACGACATCCGTGTCATGCGGGGCTTTTCAGGCTGCAAAAAGCCCCAGGTCGCCGCCGAACAGTCGGCCGCAACTTGTCAGTCTTATTAAATGTTCTGCGTTGCTGCGGGCGGCTGTCAGACCGCGCGCAGGGACAACAAATGCTCGACCAGCGAATACAGATCCAGATCGTTGACAGACTTGATCTGCTCGATCATGTCCGTGGGCCACGCGTTCAAGCCTTGGCATGCACCGAGCATGGCGCCAAGAATGGCCGCGATGGTGTCAGTGTCGCCGCCCAGACTGGCCGCCATGCACACGGCATCGAACGCCGACAACCGACCTGCCGCCACCTGATGCGCCAGTGCAAACGCTGCCACCACCGACTCCTGCGACGCCACCGATGTGCCGATCACGTCGTAGATCAATGTCGGCAGTTGCTGGTTATCGCAATCAGCGCAAAGTTTTTGCGCCCACTGAATACGCGCAGCGATACGACCGCCAGCGACCCAGTGACCAAATTTTTCGGCCTGCTGCGCAATCGTCACGCCAATTTCCAGAGCATCGCCCAGGGACTGACCGTTTATCCCGGCAGAAACCACTGCCGCCACCGCAGCAGCACTGGAAATACCCAGCGTCGTGTTGTGGGTGACCTGACAGGCCTGAACCACAGCCTCGACGAATTGCGTCTGATCACTCACGTCCGCAGCGATACCCACGGGCGTGATGCGCATCGCGGCGCCGTTTGTAGTGCCGAAGCGGCCAGCCTCTTCCGGGCTGTGGCCTGCGAGGATCATTTCAATCGCGCGCTTGGTCGACGGGCCAAGCAGGTCCTGCGAGCCTTTGGCCTGCATGACCGCTTCCCAGTCGATTAGGCTCTGCGCCAGGTCCGAGGGATCAATCCGCCCCCCCCCGGTGACCAGCAATTCGCCTACCAGGACCGCCTGCTCGGTGTCGTCGGTGATGGAACCGGCGGCCATGTTCGGTGCAATCGGCTGGTCGGCATCCGCTGCGGTCAGCGTGGTGATGCGGCCGAAGCGTTGCTTGATCTGCTCGCGACTCAATGACTGGGTCGGCATACCCAGGGCATCGCCCAGTGCCAGGCCGTAAAACGCACCCAGTGCGCGGTCGCGGGTATCAATAAGAGCGGTCATGAGGAGGTTCCAAACGCCAGATGCAGACGGAAATGCACGGGGTCCAGAAGACTTTCCACATGCTCCATGAAACGTTCGCGGCGGTCGTACGTTGTGCGCAGGGCCTTGAGGAAGACCGTGCCGGGCTCGCGCATCACCAGCGTGGCATCGTCGGCGGTCAGCGGCTCGGCGCCGATCCACTGATCGCCGCGATCACCGACGAAACCGTGAGCGGCCAGTGTGATGGTCAGGGAATCTTCAATCAGGCCGGTTTTTGGCACGCTTTCCAGGCCATCGCTGGCCGGGATCAGTGCGCGCTCCAACGAAACGACACTGCCATCGGCAGCGGTGCGACGACGGTCCAGTGCGATGAAGTGCCGCGTGCCGAATCGGCTTTCAAGGTCCGGACGCTCGACTTCCACCAGACGCAAAATTTCGGTGTCGATTCGCGCGCCGGTGTCAGCTAGCGCCTGCGCCCAGCCGCTGCGCTGATCCAGCGAGATGCCATCGTAGGTGACAATCGAACCGACACCCGATTGGGTGGCGATGTAATTGCGCCGCTTGAGTTCGGAAAGGGCCTCACGCAGCGTGCCGCGGCTGACATCGAATTCCTGCGCCAGCAAATGCTCTCCGGGCAGAAGATCACCGGACTCCATCTCACCGGATTCGATGCGTCGGGCGAGCTCGTCGACCACGCGTTTTTTCTTGTCAAATCGAACATGTCTAATCATGTACAAATTGATAGCGGAAAGTGGGTGAGATGAGCAAGCGATTTTTGTTACAGATCAGATATCAGTGGCCTTTGATTTGCCGCTTTCGCGGACCGGTCCGCTCCCACAAAGAAAGCATTTATCCCGTGGGAGCGGACCTGTCAGCGAAGAAGCCAGCCTAAACGACGCGTGATTGAGCGATTAAATGACCTTGCCCTGCTCATCAATCACCTGACGAATGGCACCGACAAATACGTCCACCGGCTGCCCTCCCGACACGGCATATTGATCATTGAACACGATGGTCGGCACCGAACTCACGCCGCGCTGTACCCATAGCTGTTCAAGTTCTCGGACCTCGGCGCTGTATTCGTCCGATGCCAGAATTGCCTCAGCACGCAGGCGGTCCAGCCCGACCTTTTGCGAGGTGTCGGCCAATACCCGATGGCTTGAAGGATCAGCGTGCTGACTGAAGTACGCGGCAAACAAGGCGTTTTTCAGTTCGTGCTGCTTGCCTTCCAGTTCGGCCCAATGCAGCAATCGGTGAGCGTCGAAGGTGTTGTAAATGCGCCGATCCCCCTCTTTGAAAACAAAACCCAGCTCAGCGCCGCGCTCGCGGATGTGTTCGCGGTTGGCTTTGGATTGCTCGGGCGTCGAGCCGTATTTCTGGAAAATGTGTTCGTTGAGGTCTTGGCCTTCGGGCGGCATGTTCGGGTTGAGTTCGAACGGCTGGAAGTGGATCTGCGCCTGAACGTCGTCGCCCAGATATTCCAGCGCCTGATCCAGCGCGCGCAGACCGATGACGCACCAAGGGCAGGAAACGTCGGAGATAAAATCGATTTTCAGCGGAGTGCTCATGGAAAGGCTCACTCGGTGGGAGGAAACTTCGCACGATACGCTGACAGGCTTCTTACGCAACCCGTTGTAGGAGCGCGCTTGCCCGCGAATACATTGCGTCAGGCGACATTTTTGCTGCTGACACACCTAATCGCGGGCAAGCGCGCTCCTACGACGGGATTGCATTCAGAGCTGTGCGACGTGCGAAGCATCTTCGCGATGCTCGCGCAAATACGGCAGCACCGCCCCGAGCAACGGTGCTTTGAACGCCTCTTGAAACCGATGCGCCAATCCCGGAATCAGCTTCAGCTGGCTGCCCTGGATGTGCGCCGCGACATGGATGCCGTGCATCACCGGCAGCAACGGATCTGCCGTGCCGTGCACCACCAGCGTAGGTACACGTAGGCGATTCAACAATTCCACGCGGCTGGGTTCGGCCAGTATCGCCAAAATCTGCCGTTTCACCCCTTCAGGATTGAACGCTCGATCGTAGGAAGCGGCCGCCTGTTGCAGCAGCGCTTGGCGGTCGTCTTTGACTTCCGGGCTGCCGAGCGCCGCCAGCAAATCCGCCTGCTGCTCTAAAGCAGTCTGCCGGTCAGGGGCACCCCGCCGCGCCAGCAATTGCAGCAACGCCGGGCTCGGCATCGGCAGGCCGGGCGCGCCGGAGCTGGTCATGATCAGCGTCAGGCTTTCCACCCGTTTGGGGGCCATGTCCGCCAGATGTTGGGCAATCATGCCTCCCATGCTCGCGCCCAGGACGTGAAACTGCTGCACGTGCAACGTGTCCATCAGACCCAGCGCGTCCTGCGCCATGTCCGTCAGCGAATACGGGGCAGACACAGGCAACCCGATCTTGTAGCGCAGCACTTCGTAAGTCAGGTTTGGTGAAGAAGGCGCTTGTACCCAGGTCGACAGGCCGACATCGCGGTTATCGTAACGAATGACACGAAAACCCTGCTGACACAGGGCGACTACCACCTCATCCGGCCAGTGAATCAGCTGTCCGCCCAGCCCCATGACCAGCAGCAACGCAGGGTCGGACTCGCGCCCGATGCTCTGATAGGCCAGGTGCACATCATTGAGCTCGGCCACTTGCGTGGGAACGTTGACATCGCATCGAGAAGCCGCAAAAGACGGCAGGCTGCAGAACAAGGCAGCCAGAAAAAGTAAAACCCGCATGAAAAACACCGAAACGCAGAACCCCAGTAGGCCGCGAGTCTGATGAAGTTTTCTAAAGCGCGCTGCCACAGTTGCGTGACAGTTTGATGAAGGGGGCTGAGCGGTAGCAAACCCTGTAGGAGCGAACCTGTTCGCAAGACAGTTTAACGGGCACGCCGCGTGAGCCGCATCGCCAACAAGTTGGCTCCTAGGGGAGCATTTCAGTTACGCCGCTGCCGCGCTGCGACCATCCTGCAACGTGCTGGAAGTGGCGACCCACAAGTTAGTGCCAAAACGCAATTCGGCTTCTTTGAGCAGTGCCAGTGCGTTATCGAGATCACAGCGCGAGACGTTGCGGCCGTCGACCACGCCCAAAGACAAGATCTTGTAGGTCGGCAAGCGATCAAACACCAACCCGAGCTGATCAGGTGCACAAGCCAGATCCACGTGCAAGCCATCCACAGGCAGCGACACGGCGAGGCCAAGGTTGGCTCCTAGGCCACCCAAATACGTCGCGATGAGTTTTTTCAGCGGCGAATATTGCAAGCTGTGATAGGCGCGTTCGAAAGCGTTTTTCCAGTCCTGAGGCAGATCAAGGCTGAGAATCGGCTCATCGATTTGCACCCATTCCACGCCCTGCCCGGCCAGACGACCGAGGATTTCGCCGTAGATCGGCAGCAACCGGTCCAGCAAATCCAGCTTGTCAAAAGTGTCGCCTTTGGCTTTGCCCAGCCAAAGATAGGTGAGCGGCCCAATCAATACTGGCTTGACCATGTGGCCCAGCGCGATGGCTTCGTCGACTTCTTCGAACAGCTGTTCCCAACTCAGCTTGAAGCGCTGGTCTTCCGTGAATTCGGGGGCCAGATAATGGTGGTTGGTATCGAACCACTTAGTCAGCTGCTGCGTATATTGCGTTTCGCCGTGATCTCCATGAGAACCGGTGTCGGTGGCGCCGCGGACCATCGCGAACAGGGTATCCAGAGTGGGCAAGCGGCGAGCGTCTTTGGTGTCGGCGAAGCGCTCAGGGGTCACACCGAACGTCAGGGAATGGGTCAGGACCCGATCGTGCCAGGCGAAATCACCGACCGGCACCAGATCGATGCCAGCCTCTTTTTGCAGTTGCCAATGAGCGGCACGCAATTGCTGGCCAACCAGACGCAAACCTTCCTGATCAAGATCACCCTTCCAATACGCTTCCAGTGCTTTTTCCAATTCACGATCCGCGCCGATACGCGGGAATCCAAGAGTGTGGGCCAGGGCCATGTCAGGTCCTCCATGCAAAAGATGGCGCCATTGTCGACACTGAACACAACATGAGACAAACTCATTGTATTCGTGTTGATCACAAGTTTTACTCATGGAGCACAGCCGTGCTGGAAATACGCCACCTCAAAACCCTGCATGCACTGCGTGAAGCCGACAGCCTTGTAGACGCCGCTGACCGGCTGCATCTGACGCAGTCAGCGCTCTCGCACCAATTCAAAGAGCTGGAAGAGCGCATGGGCATGCCGCTGTTTGTGCGTAAGACCAAACCCGTGCGTTTCACCAGTGCAGGGCTGCGTCTGCTGCAACTGGCGGACTCGGTGCTGCCGCAGCTACGCGCGGCCGAGCGCGACATCTCACGGCTGGCGGGTGGTGTGGCTGGGCGCTTGCACATGGCGATCGAATGTCACAGCTGCTTTCAGTGGCTGATGCCGACCATCGATCAGTTTCGTGATGCCTGGCCCGAGGTCGAGCTGGACTTGGCTTCCGGTTTTGCCTTCGCGCCGCTTCCGGCCCTGGCCCGCGGCGATCTGGATCTGGTCGTCACTTCGGACCCGCTGGAACTGGTCGGCATCACCTATGTGCCACTGTTTACTTACGAAGCGATGCTCGCAGTCGCCAATCAACACGCGCTGGCGAGCAAACCCTATATCGTGCCGGAAGATCTGACGACCGAAACGCTGATTACCTACCCCGTCGAACGTGATCGCCTGGATATCTTCACGCGTTTTCTGGAGCCTGCTGACGTGGAACCCGCGCAGGTGCGCACCTCCGAGCTGACGGTCATGATGATGCAGCTTGTCGCCAGCGGCCGAGGCGTGTGTGGGATGCCGCACTGGGCCCTGCATGAATACAGCTCACGGGGCTATGTGAAGGCAAAACGTCTAGGCGAGAAAGGCCTGTTTGCCACGCTCTATGCCGGCATCCGCGCCGACATGCTGGATGCGCCGTACATGAGGGATTTTCTACTGACGGCCAAAGACACGTCGTTTTCGACGCTAGATGGGGTGAGCGCGGTTCGGTAGCAAATGGACGAAGCTTTGTAGGAACGCGCTTGCCCGCGAATAGGGAGGGTCAGAGTCGAATATGTCGTCTGATCCACCTCAATCGCGGGCAAGCGCGCTCCTACATAACGCGTGTCAGCAAATTTCCCTCAAACAAACGCCTCATGCTTCAACGCACCGATCTCGTCTGCGCGCTCGAAGGCCAGCACGATCAAGCGATCGATCAGTTCCGGATAGGTCAAACCGCTGGCCTGCCAGAGCTTGGGGTACATGCTGATGGAGGTGAAACCCGGCAGCGTGTTGATCTCGTTGATGATGATTTCGCGGGCGGCGGTGACGAAGAAATCGACGCGGGCCAGCCCTGCACAACCCAGTACCTGATAGGCCTGAAGAGCCACAGCGCGAACCTCGTCGCTGAGGTCTTGGGGCATGTCGGCGGGAATCGCGATACGCGCCTGACCATCGTTCAGGTACTTGGTGTCGTAGGCATAAAACTCGTCATTGGCGATGACCTCGCCACACACGCTGACCTGCGGTTCGCGGTTGCCGAGCACGGCGCATTCCACTTCGCGGCCCACCATGCCCTGCTCGATCAAGACCTTGGTGTCGTAATCAAAGGCGAGTTTCAGCGCATCGGCAAAACCTGCGGCGTCCATAACCTTGCTCACGCCGACTGACGACCCCTGGCACGCGGGCTTGACGAACATCGGCAAGCCCAATTTCGCCGAGACGGTGTCGAAATCCACGGACTGGCCGCGCTCAAGTACCACGAATGGCGCCACTGCGATCCCTGCGTCGCGCAGCAGGCGCTTGGTCACGTCCTTGTCCATGCACGCCGCCGAACTCAGCACATCCGGCCCTACGCACGGAATATCCATCAAGCGCAGCAAACCTTGCAGGGAGCCATCTTCGCCCAGATTGCCGTGGATCAGCGGGAACACCACGTCAATGCGCGGCAGCTCCAACCCGCTTACGACCTCAACGAACTGCGCCCCCCGGCTGCCCGGCAGCAGCGACAGCAACAAGCCTGATTCACTGAGCTTGATGGTCGAAGGATCAGTCGCGTTCTGCAGGTAATCGCGCTCGTCAAAACGCAGCCAGCGGCCTTGTTTGTCGACGCCAATGAGGGTGAGGAAATAGCTGTTGCGATCAATCGCGTTGATCACGTTGCGTGCCGATTGCAGCGACACTTCATGCTCGGAGGACTGACCGCCGAAGACGATGGCGACTGATTTTTTCAAAACGCAAACTCCTGGATTTCAGGTCGCAAAGCTAAAAGCAATTTGCGGCCTACGTCCAGTCCCGCGATCGGCTGTTTGGCGCAATGCTGCCCGGTTTCTGACGGACACAAAAAACCCGCGCCCTGAAAGAGTCCTTGGGATCTTCCGGGGCGCGGGCAGCGAAACGGTCATTCAGCAGCAGATGAATCTGTTTTGCCGCCTGAACCAAAGGTTGCGAACCGCTTGTTGAAGCCAGCGATACGGCCTTCGGACGTGCTTTTGCGTTGCTGACCTGTGTACATCGGGTGCGAAGCGCTGGACACGTCGAGCGCTACATAGGGATAGGTATTGCCGTCAGTGTGTTGTTGCGTGCGTTCGGTATCAACGGTGGAGCCGATTAGGAAAAACACATCGGCAGCGGTGTCGTGGAACAGCACAGGGCGGTATTGGGGATGGATATCGGGTTTCATGTCTGTCTCCAGATTTAAGTGATCATGTAATATGTTATACAGTAACAATCGAGAGAAGTTCAACTCAAACAAATTTTGTTACGGTTACATTTTTTGGCTTTTCCCGGTCCGGCGCAGGAGGCTAAGGTTCGCGCCGCTGCAAAACTGCTCACGCCTGATGCATCTTCAGGAATGGAGTGAAGAATCCACCAAGGAGGTTTTTGCCATGTTGATGATTGATCGCTATGAACTGTCCCTCGCAGGCCATGAACGCCTGCTCCATGCTCAGCAATCGCTGCGCGAACTCGACAACTACATCAAGAATGCCAATGGCGGTTATGACCTGCACACCCTCAGGGATCAGGCTGATGCCGCACGCAAGGCGCTGGATAAAGTTGTCGAAGACTCCCTTGCCGTCGATGGCCGTGACGCGTTCATGCGCAAGGCATGCGAGTGGGGGTTCATCGGGCTTGCGCCTGTCGAACGTGCGCTGATTCACCACGTGCGCGTGAGCAGCGCAGAGGGCGCAAAGGAAATCCATGAAATGGCCGAGACAACAGCCAGAACCAGGCCCTACGTCAAGGAAGACATCTGAGTCTTCAACGGCGGCACTGCAAACCGGAGGGCGCGCAATTGCTGCGCGCCCTCTCTGCTCAAGCTGATTCCTGAAAGTCCATCTCAGGCGGTTGGCGACGAAAGCCGCCCGTCAGCCACGCCAGATAGATGCAGCCAATGGCGAGCCAGCTAACTCCGAGCATGATCGCCAGCTTGTCCAGGCTAACCATCAGCCACAAGTCCGCAAGCAGCCCGATCAACGGGAAAATCAAAAACAGGACCAGCTCACGCAAGCCACGTTTTTGGCCGCCAATCCAGTAATGGAAAATCACCGACAGGTTGACGAGGCTGAACGCCAGGAACGCACCAAAATTGATGAACGACGTCGAGGTGGTCACATCGAGTTTCAGCGCCAGCAACGCCACAACTGCGCACAGCAAGATGCTATTGACCGGCGTGCCGTAACGTTCGCTCAAGGTCCCGAAAAAGCTTTTTGGCAGCACACCGTCACGGCCCATGGCGAATAGCAGGCGTGAGCCGCTGGCCTGAGCGGAAAGTCCGGACGCAAACTGACCGACGATCAGGCCGACCAGAAACAGGGTCACGAACACGTCGCCACCGATGTTGCGGGCGATTTCATAGGCCGCCGAATCGACGCTCTCGAACTGAAACGAAGGATGCGCCAGCTGCACGAAGTACGACACACCGACAAAGATCAAACCGCCGATGAGCGTGATCAGCATGATCGCTCTAGGAATGGTGCGGCGGGGATCTTTGGTTTCTTCGGTCAACGTACTCACCGCGTCGAAACCCAGGAAGGAGTAACAGGCAATCGCGGCCCCGCTCATGATCAACGGCATTTGCATGTCGCCATTGAAGAACGGCGTCAGGGTCCACAACGGTTTGCTGGCATCGCCACCGATGTAGTGGATGCACAGGCCGATGAATGCTGCGAGCACCAGAAACTGCACGATCATCAGCAATGCATTGACCGTATTGGCCAGCTTTAACCCGACGATGTTGATCAGGCTGGTGATCACGATAAACGCCAGCACCCAGATTGGCTGCGGAATGGATGGGAAGGCTGACCCCAGATACGCCGCACCGATCAGCCAGATCGCCATCGGCAAGAACAGATAATCGAGCAGCACCGCCCAGCCAGCGATAAATCCAAGCTTTGGGCTGATGGCTTTGCGCACGTAACTATAAGCCGAGCCTGCGACCGGAAACGCCGAGGCCATGCGCCCGTAACTCATGGCGGTGAAAAACATCGCCACCAATGCTGCCAGGTAAGCCGCAGGCACCGCGCCATTGGTGGACTGCGCCAGAATGCCGAACGTGCCAAGCACAATAATGGGTGTCATATAAGCGATGCCGAACAGCACCACCGACCCTAATGAAAGGGTGCGTTGCAAACGAGCCATGAGCGACTACTCCGAATTTATAGGTTTTATGGCAGAGAAAAGTTCGGCAGAACAAAGGCATTTCTTATAGAAAATCAGCTATGGGTGGATCGTCCGCTTATGGATGCGGATCGATCGCGAAGTCACTGCTTATGGGTGTGGTATCAACAACTCCCGGCGACCGTCCGGGTGCTCAATCACTTCGCCTGGCAACCGCAGGCGCTGATCATCCAGATAGCGGTAATCCCGCCGCGCTACTGTCAGTTGGTCGAGGTCCAGTTCAACGCTGAAATGGCATTCGTCGCGTCCGGCTTCCTGGATCAGCGTGCCAAACGGGTCCACCAGCGCGCTGCCGCCAGCGAACACCAGACCGCCCTCGCCTTCGCCAACGCGGTTGACCATCAGCGCGAACGCCTGGTTTTCCTGGGCGCGGGCCATGATTGCGGTGCGATGGGTCGGGCCGTAGGGGTCCATGTTGCCATTGGTGACAATGATCAGATCGGCGCCCAACTGAGCCAGCGCGCGGGCGGACTCTGGGAATTCGATGTCGTAGCAGATCAGCATCCCGACCCGCAGCCCGTTCCACTCGCAGGTGGTGTAGCGGTCGCCGGGGCTGAACACGCCACGATCCGACGCCCACAAATGAGTCTTGCGATAGCGCAGCGCGACGCCTTCGGGGGTGATCAACACGGTGGTATTGAAGAATTGGCCCTGGTCGCTTTCCGCGAAACCGACAACGACCGACACCTTGCGCTCGCGCGCGGCCCGAACAACGGCTTGCACCGTCGGGCCGTCCAGCGGCTCGGCGACACTCGCGACGCTGTCGCTCGACGGAAAGCCCATCAGGTGTGTTTCCGGAAACACAATCAACGCCGTGTCGGTAGCGCAGGTGGCAATGGCGGCCAGCGCGCGTTGCAAATTGTGGGCGGTGCCATTGTCTTGCCCCGTCAGTTGGGCGAGTTCGACCTTCATGGGTTCTCCTTATCGAGTGGCGTGGCCGCTCAGACACAAAATGCTGGCCTGACCGTTGGCTCTGCGGGCAGTATGCGCATCAGCCAGTGTTACCGGGTATTACGCAGCTGTAGTAACCCAATAGGGGTAGTTCAATGACAATCGCACTTGGGGATATTGCGTGGCATCGCTCGGTGGCGCAGATGATCGACGCCCTGGACAAGCCCAATTTCTGGGCACAACTGGTGCGCCTGCTCAATCAATACGTCAGCTTCGATAGCTGGGTCGTGCTGCAATTCAGCACCAGTCAGCGGCCGATGGTGTTTGCCGAATCTCCCGGCGAAGACGGCAGCCCCGATCAGTTGTTTCAGGACTACCTCAAAGGCCTGTATCTGCTCGACCCCTTTTACATCGCCAGCCGTGAGCGCGCGCAGACCGGACTGTTTCGCCTGGCCGAAGTCGCGCCTGAGCATTTTGAATTGACCGAGTACTACCAGCGCTATTTCCGGCTCAACGTGGTGGCTGACGAAATCCAGTTCAATTGCCAGCTCGATACCGATCGCACACTCTGCCTGTCGCTGGGTTCGACCCAGCGCTTCAGTCCCGAAACTGTCGCCTTGTTGTCATTGATCGAGCCGTGGGTGGTGGCGTTGCTGCGCCAGCGATTACCGTTCGAAATGGCAGACCAGGTATCAGACGACGATCCAGCGCCGGTGCAACAACCGGTCAACGACTGGCGCGCCCAACTTGAAGCCTCGGTTCAGCTGAGTCGCGGGGCGCAGTTGACCGCCCGGGAGCTGGACGTCGGAAGGTTGATGCTCAGCGGCTGCTCCAGCAAGGAAATCGCGCGAAAACTGGCCATCTCAGCCGAGACCGTGCGTGTCCACAAGAAGCACATCTACAGCAAACTGGGCATCAAATCCCAGTCCGAACTGTTTTCGATTTTTCTTCAGGCGCAAAGCGCTTGAAACAAGGCAATGTCTTACCTGCTCGTTATAGGAAGAAGGCGCGGCACAGCGCCAAAGCTGATCTGTCATTAACCGTGAATTGACCCCAGGATCCCGTATGAGCCTGTCCCTACTCAGTCGTTATGCTGTCTTCGTTGGCTGCGTGCTATTTACGCTATTGAGCCTTCCGTTTCTGCACCACGAATGGCTTTGGCCCTTCACCCTGACCACCGCCATCCTCAGCCTGGTCGGCATTTTTGACCTGCTGCAATCGCCCCATTCGGTGCGGCGCAATTATCCGATCCTTGGCAACATCCGCTACGCCGTCGAAGCCATCCGCCCTGAGATCCGCCAGTATCTGCTGGAGTCCGACAGCGATGCCCTGCCCTTCTCCCGCGCTCAGCGTTCGCTGGTGTATTCCCGCGCCAAGAACGAGTCGGCGGACAAGCCTTTCGGCACCTTGATCGATGTCTACCAGACGGGCTTTGAATACATCAGCCACTCCATGCGCCCGGCGCCACTGGCCGACCCGAATTCGTTTCGGGTAACGGTAGGCGGTCCGCAGTGCACGCAGCCGTATTCGGCGTCGATCCTCAACATCTCAGCCATGAGTTTCGGCTCCCTGAGCGCCAACGCGATTCGCGCGTTGAACCGGGGGGCGAAGCTCGGCAACTTCGCCCACGACACCGGCGAGGGCAGCATCAGCCCGTATCATCGTGAGAACGGCGGCGACCTGACGTGGGAATTGGGCAGCGGCTATTTCGGTTGTCGCGCAGCAGATGGTCGTTTCGACCCTGAACGCTTTGCGCAGCAGGCCCAGGACCCGCAAATCCGCATGATCGAAATCAAGATGAGCCAAGGCGCCAAACCGGGCCACGGCGGGATCTTGCCCAAGGACAAAGTGACCAAGGAAATCGCCGAAACCCGTGGCGTGCCCATGGGTGAAGACTGCGTTTCGCCGTCCCGTCACAGCGCCTTTTCTACCCCTCTGGAGATGATGCAGTTCGTTGCGCAACTGCGTGAACTCTCCGGCGGCAAACCGGTGGGTTTCAAGTTCTGCCTGGGGCATCCGTGGGAATTCATGGGGATCTGCAAGGCCATGATGGAAACCGGCATCCTGCCTGACTTCATCGTCGTCGACGGCACCGAAGGCGGCACCGGCGCTGCGCCTGTGGAGTTCACCGACCACATGGGCTCGCCGATGCGCGAAGGCTTGCTGTTCGTGCACAACACCCTGGTGGGGATGAACCTGCGGGACAAGATCAAGCTCGGCGCCAGCGGCAAGATCGTCAGCGCGTTCGACATCGCCAGCGTACTGTCCATTGGCGCTGACTGGGCGAACGCGGCGCGGGGTTTCATGTTCGCCATCGGTTGCATTCAGTCGCAGTCATGCCACACCAACAAATGCCCGACCGGGGTCGCCACGCAGGACGCCCTGCGCCAGCGCGCCCTTGTTGTGCCGGACAAAGCCCAGCGGGTGTTCAACTTCCATCGCAATACGCTGAAAGCGTTGGCCGAAATGCTGGCTGCTGCCGGACTGGATGCGCCATCACAGCTGGAAGCCAAGCACTTGGTGCGCCGCATGTCCGCCACCGAAATCAAACTGTTTTCCCAGTCCCATGTGTTTCTTGAGCCTGGCCAACTGTTGAACGGCGTGGTGGATGAAAGCTTCTACTCACGGATGTGGCGCATGGCACGGGCCGACAGTTTTGAGCCCAACGCTATTTGATCGATGAACGTGCGATCAACACACATTGTTGTTGGTCGCTACTCACCATCGATATTTGTAGTTAGGTAACTCCTCCGGGGTTTTCATCAAGATGTACCCCACGTCCTTGACTCGGAATATGTCGTAAAACTTGTTGTCGACCAGCATGACCCGATCGGTGGCAATCGAAGCCATGTTGAATACGCGGGGATCGATTCCCGACACGTTGTTGATACCCGCCATAGGCAATCGCTCGGCGATGGTGATTTGCTCAAAGCTCAACACGAACCTGAGCGCAGGCATCTTATCCAGCGTCGCAGCCACTGCTGGCACCCACAGCTGACCATTTTCGGGCGGGATCAGGTAGAAATCCTTGATCTCGCGCAACGCTTGGCGAGAGGAAAACTCATAACCGATGCTGTAAACGACACTGGTTTCAAAAGCCTTTTGGGCCACCAGAATACGACCGTATGCATATGAAAAAGACAGCATCCAAAACAGCGGTACGAGCAGTACGACATTAGCGAGGGGGTTTATTGTCTCAAGCGCTTTATAGGAGCAATAGAGCACCAGCACCAAGAGGCAGGACAGTCCCATAAGCGTTCTGGCGTAAAGCGCGAAGTCCTCCAAGACCAATATTGATCCGGGTACCGAGAGTAATAAAACAAGTAGCGCAACCACGCACAGTACGAGCAGCAACAGACGCTCCCACAAAGGTTTGGAAGCTCTGAAGGCTCTCGACAGAGTTAGCAAAAAACCTATGCCTGCAACAATGCCAATAAATATAAACAACCAGGCATTGGCGTCGTTGATCAACAGACCGACCGATCCCGACACCTTGGCGACGCGCTCATCGAGCATCTGCAACCACCCGAGGGGCGGTTGTACGAGGCCTCCGCGCCAACTGGCATAAAAACGGAAAGCGGTCAGGTAATAAAACAAAGAACCCAAGAGTAACTGGAGAACTTTTTCGGCTAGCACGCCGATGATATGCCCAAGTGACTGAACCTCACCGACCCGGCGCACACACTCGATGCAGCACAGACCGATGAATACCTGCGCAGTAATCTGATAAAAACTCAGCGCGACGGCCAGTAAAGCCGCACAAAACAACGTACGCACCCAGTAGCGTTCAGATTGAAAACTGACTGCATACATCACGCACGACAACGCGAGCACCATCATCGGACCGTCGTATTGGTACGTGAGATTGCCCAGGAAAAATGGGCTGTAGCACAGCGGCAGAACGACCAGACACTCCAGTACCGTCGGATGAGGAAAGTACTGTTTGCACAACGAAGCAAGTGCGCCTGCGAACACTGGCAGCACAATGAACATAGGCAGCGGAAATACATTGACCGTATCGGCGTTAAAGCTGACAACGCCCTGAAACAGCTCCATCAACAACCGGCCTTGCTCGCGCCAGAGATCTTTACCCAACAGCAGTTCGCGCCCCGTGTCGTCATAAAACGCGTAGTCCGCTTCAAGCACCGGGTACACGAACAACAACACTGCCGCTGCAAAAAATATCAGCAGCTGGCGTTGGCTCAGAGGCCGTAGCAACGCATCAAGCCTGCCCACATTCAGGCGCTCCTGTTTCTGCGAGCGAGACGCCAGCGGGTGAGTGCCTATGACTGGTCACATCCCGGATGACATAGCGCGGACGATGCTTGCTCTCCAGATAAATGCGGCCGATATATTCACCGAGGATGCCGATGCCTATGAGTTGGATTCCTCCCAAGAACAGGATCGACACCATTACCGAAGAATAGCCAGCAGTAGGATTGCCATTTAGCAGGTAATCGAGCACCAGGTAACCGGCATAGATAATTGCCAGAAACGAGATTGCGCTGCCAATGTAAGTCCACACGCGAAGTGGCACAGTGCTGAAAGAAGTGATGCCGTCCAGCGCCAGGTTCCACAACTTCCAGAAGTTGAATTTACTGTGACCTGCAGCTCGGGCGCAGCGATGGTAGTGGACCGTAACGGTTTTAAAACCAGCCCAGGCCAGCACCCCTTTCATGAACAACTGTTGCTCCGGTAATGCCTTGATAACCTCAATGACCTTGCGATCCATCAGTCGAAAATCGCCGACATTTTCTTCAATCCGCGTTGCTGATATCTGATGAATGAGTTTGTAGAAAAGCGACGCGCAATGACGCTTCAAAAAGCTGTCTTCTGTACGCGTCATACGCTTGGCCAAAACAATTTCCGCGCCGTCCTGCCACGCTTCGATGAGCTGCGCGATGACACTTATCGGGTCTTGAAGGTCCGCATCCAGAGGGATGACAGCGTCGCCGGTTGCGTATTCGATCCCGGCGAACAGCGCCGCTTCTTTGCCGAAGTTTCGCGAAAAAGTAAGCACTACGACGTTCTGATCTGCCTGCGCTATTTCTTTAGCCAATCTGCCGGTTAAATCCTCACTGCCGTCATCAATGAAAACGATTTCAACATCGTTTAACTGCAACACCGGATCACACTTGATTGCCCGATAGAACGGCCCGATAGCGTCCTCCTCGTTGTAAAGCGGGACCACCAGCGAGACGTTCAAGATCGCCTCCCCGGGAACACCAAACGCCGAGAAACGTAGTAACCGCAGCACAAACTGATTGCCGAGAAGAGAAGCAAGGTCGACACCGGCGGCCATGCGAACACGTCGCCAGCAAGGCCAGTGCCCAGACTGAGCGACGCCATTAAGCTCGAGTAGAGAAGATACCGACGCCACGACCGTTCACTGTCGAAGGTGAAGCGGGCATTGAGCCAATAGGACAACGACACCGCCGACAGAAAGCCAGCGAGATTGCTCCAGGTTTGATTGATACCCAGCATCCGGTTGAAGAACAGGAATACGGCGGCATGCAACGCGGTATTCGCCAGTCCCACCGAGCAGTAGCTTGCGAATCCGTTCAGCCCTTGCATGACTCACGTCCTGTGTTCAGCCAGTAACCGTCAACGACAGATGCAACCTCCTGCTGCACCATTGACGTCTGCCGATAACAGTAAAGAGGACCGGCGCCCTCCACGCACGACCACTCGTCACCGATGCGTCATCCAGCGGTCCACGGTTGCGAGACATTCTGTAATACCCGTCCTTTGCATTACGAGGGCAAACCCGCCACCCTTCGCGCCGCCGATCAGCTCTGGCCGGCGGCGCGGAACAATGGCCTCCTCTGGCCTCTCTCTATCAAACTGACTTCAAGAGCCCACTGGCATGACGAACGGACGCGACCATCGAATCGACTTCTTTCGAGGTCTGGCGCTGATCTTCATTTTTTGGGATCACGTGCCAGACAACCCTTTCGCTCAATTAACCCTGCGTAATTTCGGCTTCAGCGACGCCGCCGAGGTGTTCGTCTTCCTCGCGGGATATGCTGCAATCCTGGCTTATGGACGCATTGCACAACGCGACGGCTTTGTCGTGGCGTGCGTGCGCATCCTGCGCCGAACCTGGGTGCTTTACGTCGTCCATATCTTCCTGCTGACATTGCTCATGGGCATCGTCTTCGTCGCCAACAACCACGTCGAAACCCGTGACATGGTTCGGGAAATGGGCCTTGAGTACTTCGTCGGCAACCCACAACAAGCCCTGGCCGATGAACTGCTGCTGCGCTTCAAGCCCAACCTCACCGACCCGCTGCCACTCTATATTCTGCTGATGCTGGCCCTGCCGTTGATCCTGCCGATCATGCTGCGCAAGGCCGAAATAGCGGTTGGCCTGTCTGTCGCGCTGTACATGATGGTGCCGCTACTGGGCTGGAACCTGTCAGCCTATGAAGGCGGCGGCGTGTGGTACTTCAACCCGGTGGCGTGGCAGTTGATCTTCGTACTCGGCGGCGCCTGCGCGATGTACTCACAGCGTGAGGCCGTTGTTCGCCCGGTATTACGCCCGCTCTGGTTTCAGCCGACATTCCTGATTGCTGCGGCTTACCTGCTCGTCACCGGTGTGATTACCTTCCTGTGGAAATTCCCGCAGATCCACGACGCCCTGATGCCTAAAGCCTTGAGCGACCTCATCTACCCCATCAGCAAAACAGACCTGTCGCCGCTACGGCTGATCCACTTCATCGCGCTGGTGTATGTCGTCGCCAAGCTGCTCCCTGCCTCCCCCGGCTGGCTCGATAACTGGCCTGCGCAACAAACCTGCCGCATGGGCCGCTACTCGCTGGAAGTCTTCTGCCTGGGCGTCCTGCTCGCGCCACTGGCCGACATGGCCAACGCGCTGTCAGGTGACATCTGGCAAATGCGCGTCATCACCGGCCTGCTTGGCTTGGGGCTGATGTTGCTGATGTCGAACTTCCTGGAGCTGAACAAACGGCTGGGCAAGCCTGCGCAGGTGGTGCGGGTTTAAGAACGGGCAGTACATCACTGTGGGAGGGAGCTTGCTCGCGATGAGGCCAGTACATCCGCCGCCTCACTAAGGTGCCCGCTATCCACTCGCGAGCAAGCTCCCTCCCACTAGCCCCTGCTTGAAGCGTTGAAATGCGCGCGATCTGCAACACATCGGAAATCCCTCACCGTCCCGTCACAAAAACCTCACCTGTCTCAAGCACCGGCTACGCTTGAGACAGGTGCGATTAACAGGTTTAACCGGGCCAACCGATATGGGCGCTTTGTGGCATTCAGATGTGAAGAAGACTGCGGTTGTAGGTGACAGTCAGAGCGATGTTCCGATGCCAAAAAACCCGCGCCGCAGACACTATGTCTGGCGTGTGTTCTGGCTATTGGTGCTGATCGCATTGTTGATCCTCGGATTTGCCGTTTTCTCGGAAATTCGCAGTTCGAAATTGCAAGCCAAAGAGTTCAGCCGCTTTGCCAAAGAGCTGAGTTATTCGCTCCAGCCAGGTCCGAGCGACGCGATTCTTTTCCCAGGCGACGGCCCGTTCGATAAGCGTCTGGGCTACTCGTCACTGGGTGAGTTCATGCCCAGACTGCTCAAGCGCGACTACCTGATCACCCAGCAAGCTCACTTTTCTCCCGACCTTTTGGCCTACACCAAACGCGGCTTTTTCGTGCCGTATCAGGAGAAAATTCAGTCGGGCCTGACCATCACCGACTGTCGCGGCGCGCCGCTTTATCAGTTCACGTATCCGCAGCAGCTCTATTCGACTTTCGCTTCGATCCCACTGGTACTGGTGAACAGTCTTTTATTCATCGAAAACCGCGACCTGCTGGCTGAAAATCAACCTACGGCAAACCCTGCAGTGGACTGGCCACGATTTTTGAAGGCGGCGGTTACGCAGGTGGCGAAAATGGTCGGCCTGCCCGGTCAGTCCGCGGGAGGCAGTACGCTGGCGACGCAGTTGGAGAAGTATCGGCACTCGCCGGATGGCCTGACACAATCAGGCAGTGAAAAGCTGCGCCAGATGATTTCCGCCAGTGTCCGGGCTTATCAGACTGGCCCGCAAACTCTGGAGGCCCGACAACACGTGGTGCGCGATTACCTGAACAGCGTGCCGTTGTCGGCGGTGCCTGGTCATGGCGAAGTGCATGGCATGGCCGAAGGGTTGCGCGTCTGGTACGGCGCCGACTTCGAACGCACCAATCAATTGTTGGCGACCCCTGCCACAGACTCCAAAACCCTGGCCGAGCAAGGCTTGGCGCTGCGTGAAGTGCTGTCGCTGGTGATCGCGCAGCGGCGTCCTTCGCATTTCCTGGCCAAAGGTCGCACTGAGCTTGCGGATTTGACTGACAGCCATATTCGCCTCCTCGCACAAAACAAGGTGATCGCTCCTACGCTTGCCGATGCCGCGCTGTCCGCCACCGTGACCTATCGCGACTGGGTGCAGCAACCGACGATCCAGCCGATCGAAACCAACAAAGGCATCAGCGTCGCCCGCACGCGGCTTTCCAACCTGCTCAACCGCCCGCTTTACGATCTGGATCGCCTGGACCTGTCCGCCACCAGCACGTTGCAAAACGACTTGCAGGTCAAGGTCGGTCAGTACCTGCGCGATCTGGCCAAACCAGAATTCGCTAACCAGATCGGCTTGTTGGGGGAGCATTTACTGACACCGGCCAGCACCCAGCAAGTGCGCTACAGCTTCACGCTGTTCGAGCGCGGCCCCGATGGCTCAAGAGTGCGAGTACAAACCGACAGCACCGATCAGCCGTTCGACATCAACGAGGGCAGCAAGCTGGAATTGGGCTCGACTGCCAAGATGCGCGTGCTGACGACCTATCTGCAGATCATCGCCGAACTGCATGACCGCTACGGCGCCCTGAAAAATGCGGAGCTGAAAAAGGTGCCGGTGGAGGACCCTGACCGACTGACGCGCTGGGCCATCGATTACCTGATGCAGAACAACGATCGCGACCTGTCGAAAATGCTGTCGGCCGCGCTGGATCGCAAGTACTCGGCGAGCCCCGGCGAAAGCTTTTTCACGGGCGGCGGGATGCACCATTTCAACAACTTCCGCAACGAGGACAACGGGCGTTTGCCCACCCTGCGTGAGGCGCTTCAGGAGTCGATTAACCTGCCGTTCATTCGCCTGATGCGCGACGTGGTCCGCTACAGCATTTATCACGGCCCCAGCAACAGCGCCGAACTGATGAAGGATGACAGCGACCCACGGCGTCAGGAATATCTGGCGAACTTCGCCGATCGCGAGGGCACGGTGTTTTTGTTGCGCTTCTGGAAACGCTACAAAGGCAAGAACACTCAAGAGCGGCTCGATACCTTCCTGGACGGCGTGCATCCGGCGGCCAGTCGGCTTGCAGCGGTGCATCGTTACCTGCTGCCCAATGCCAGCCCGGCGGCGTTCAACAGCTTCGTGCGGGCGCGCATGGTTCAGGACAAAACCAAACCGGCGGTGAGCGAAAAACGCTTGGCCGACATGTATCAAAGTTACGGCCCCGGTGCCTACGACCTGCCCGATCAAGGCTATATCGCCAGGGTCCATCCGCTGGATATGTGGCTGGTGGGCTACCTGATGCAGCATCCGGATGCGCAGTTCAAGGACGCTGTGGCAGCCAGCCGTTTCGAGCGTCAGGAAGTTTATAGCTGGCTGTTCAAGAGTCGGCACAAGAGCGCACGCGACAGCCGGATTCGCACGATGCTGGAGATCGAGGCGTTCCTGGATATACATCAGCGCTGGCAGCGTCTGGGCTATCCCTTCGATCACTTGGTGCCGTCCCTGGCCACGGCGATTGGCAGTTCGGGCGACCGTCCTGCTGCGCTCGCGGAGCTGATCGGGATCATCCAGAACGACGGCATTCGGCTGCCGACGTTGCGCATCGACAGCCTGCATTTCGCCGCCGATACACCCTATGAAACGCAACTGGCGAACAATCCTGACCTGGGCAAACGCGTGTTGCCTTCCGAAGTGGCTGCAGCCATGCGCGACGCGCTGTCACGAGTGGTGGATGCGGGCACGGCGCGGCGGGTGTCGGGCAGTTTCAAGCTCGACGACGGCAGCGTTCTGGCCATGGGCGGCAAGACCGGGACCGGCGACAACCGCATCGAAAGCATCGGTGCAGGCGGACGGATTCTGGCGTCTCGGGCGATCAACCGGACGGCCACGTTCGTGTTTTACATCGGCGATAACCATTTCGGCACGCTAACGGCCTTCGTGCCGGGCCGCGCGGCGGAAGGCTTCCGCTTCACCTCGGCGCTGCCAGTGCAAGTGCTCAAAGGCATGGCGCCGATTCTCAACCCGTACCTGGCGCCGGGGCTGCATACCCAATGCGCCGCGCCGGGGCAAACGGTGGCGAGCGTCCCGTAAAACCTGTGGCCGCGCTTGCCCGTGATTGCGGTGTCTCCAATACGAATCCGCCAGCGGGACGAACCGTTTCGCGGGCAAGCGCGCTCCTACCAATCCTCGCCGTCCGAGAAGATGAGAACCGTTCGTCTTAACACCTCTTGCGGACTCGTTAAGATATATCTTAAGGTATATCTAACTTGTAACAGGAGATGAAAGAAATGGGAGACCACCCACATAAACCGCCGCATGATCACCATCCTCACCATCGCCCTCACTTCGGTGAGCACGGCGAAGGACGAGACGGTTTCGAGAAACGTCCCGGCCGGGAACGTGGAGGCCGAGGCCCGCGCGTGTTCGCACCGGGCGACCTGAAATTACTGCTGCTGGCATTGATCTCCGATCAGCCGTGCCACGGCTACGACCTGATTCGCCAGATCGAAAGCATGTTCGACGGCGCTTACAGCCCAAGCCCCGGCGTGATTTACCCGACGCTGACCTTTCTGGAAGAAAGCGAACTGATTCTGGGCGACGCCGAAGGTGGCAAAAAACGCTACTCCATAACCGAAGCAGGGCAGCAATCGCTGACCGACCAAGCAGTTGCGCTGGACGGCGTGAAGATGCGCATCGACGTCAGTAAGCGCTCACTGCGCGGCCATGATCGTCCACCGGAAATCCATGAAGCCGTTCACAACTTGCGTCATGCGCTGCAATTGCATCATGGCCGCTGGAATCCGGAAGAAATCGTCCGGGTTCGCGACCTGCTCAATGACACCGCTCGCGCCATCGTTGACGGCAATCAAGACACTCTTCCTACAAACGCATCGGAGCCGTCCGAATGAATTCACAGCAATCGATTCACCGTGTCAGCCACGAAATCAAACGCCGAAAACTGCTGGTGCTGCGCGTCACCGACCTGACCCCGCGCATGCGCCGGGTCACGCTTCATGGCCCGGAGCTGACAGGTTTCATCAGCCTGGGCACTGACGATCACGTCAAATTGCTGTTCGCCACCACGCCCGAAGAACAGGCCGCGCTGGAGAGCTTCACTCCCGGCGGCAGCAGCGAAGGCTCCCGCCCGGTCATGCGTGACTACACCCCCCGTCGCTACGACCCGGTGTCGGGTGAACTGGATATCGACTTCGTGCTGCATGGCGACGGTCCGGCCGCAACCTGGGCCGAGCAGGTAGAGCCCGGGCAATCGCTATACATCGCCGGACCACGGGGTTCGATGATCGTCCCGGACATGTTCGACAGCTACCTGTTGATCGGCGACGAAACCGCCCTGCCCGCCATCGCCCGTCGCCTGGAAGAACTGCCCGCAGGCCGCCGTGCTTTGGTGGTGGTAGAAATCCAGGACGATGCCGAACGCCAGGTTCTGCAAAGCAACGCGCAGGTCGAGGTGATCTGGGTCGTGCGAGGCCAGCAGGATTTGCTGCAGGTCGTCGCAGGATTGCAGCCGCCAGCGGGGGATTTGTATGCCTGGGTGGCGACTGAGTCAGCGTTGTCGCGCAAAGTGCGGCGGGTGTTGCTGGACGATTTAGGCCTGGATGAAGCAGCCGTGAAGGCCGCCGGGTATTGGCGGCTCGATGAGTCAGAAGAAGCCTGAGTCGCTGTCCTCTGTAGGAGCCGACTTGTTGGCGAGCGGTCGAGGATTGCAGCCTCCCCTCGCGAATGATTCGCTCCTACAGGCTAGCGACTTCGGAGCTTATCCACGCCCCACAACACTAACCCCATCACCACAAACCCAGCCAGCACGCCCAGCGCATTGAGAAACGCCTGGGCGAACCCGATCGTGCCGACATCGATGAACGGATATACGTAGTCGCCGATCAGGTTTCCGCGCAGCAGTACGTAGGCAAAGTAAACGACTGGGTAGGCGATCCACGCCAGCACGTGGGTCAATCGCAGCGAACCCTTGGGCACGTACAGCCACCAGTAGAGCAAAAACGCCAGGGGCATGATGTCGTGTAGTACTTCGTCGGCAACCCGCTGCCAGCCTTCGGGTTGCCACAAATGCCGCAGCAACAGGTTGTAGGCGATACCGACCAGCAGGATGCTGACAGTGATGCCACCGCACACAATGGGCGATCTGAAAAACCGATGCACTGCTGAATTCTGCCGAGTAACGGCGCAGGTCAAAGTGACGGCCACGAGGGTATTGGTCAGGATCGTGAAGAAGCTGAAAAACTTCACCAGTCCGCCCATCACGCTGGCGTGTGTCTCCCAGCGGGCATACACAATCAAATACAGCTGAACCGCCAGCCCGAACCAGCCCAACAGCGCTGCTGCTATGGCGTATGTTTTGTGGCCGCGAGGGTGTTGCAAAGAATGTGCAAACATTTACCAGCCCTTGCTCCGCGCCAGCTTCACATACAGCCCCTCGACTTTCTCGCGGGCCCACGGGGTTTTGCGCAGGAACGTCAGGCTCGACTTTATGCTCGGGTCGCTCTTGAAGCAGCGAATATCGATACGCTCCGCCAGCCCCGACCACTCGTAGTGCTCGACCAGGGCATGAAGGATCTGCTCCAGCGTCACTCCGTGCAGCGGGTTGTTGTTGGATGTGGTCATGCCAGGCCTATTTACGCTCGGTGAGGGGGGATTCGAGAGGTGCGCACCTTAGCCGAGGTCGTCTGTGGCGGGAAGGGTTCGCCGTCAGAGTTTAGGACTGTTACCGACATCGCAACAATTCATGTCCAAAAATCTACTGTTTAATCGTTCGTTAGCGTCCTATCATTAGCGCCCTAAATACTGAATCGATTCATCCGTCTTTCAATAAGATAAGCCTGCTTCGCTGCGCCTTGTGCATGCCACGGCCAGCTTGCGCTTGCTCGTCAATAACTCGAAAAGAATCTGCCGCCCATGTCCAGTTCCCTGCCGCCCCGCACCGCTCGACCTATCAGCTCTAAATCCGCGCTAGGCCTTGCCTTGCTGGGCCTTGCTACTTGTGCAAACGCCGCCGACGCGTTCGACAGTGACTCGCCCTGGATGCTCGGTGACTGGGGCGGCAAGCGCACTGAGCTGTCGCAGCAGGGCTATGATTTCAAGCTCGACTCGGTCATGGAAATGGGCTCGAACCTGCATGGCGGCTACGACCACGACAAGACATTTCGTTACAGCGATCAATACGCTCTGGGAGCGCACCTGGATCTGCAGAAGATTCTGGGCTGGCACGACGCTGAGTTCCAACTGACGCTGACCAACCGTAACGGCGACAACATCAGTAACGATCGCGTGGGTGATCCCCGCGTCGGCACTATCTCCTCGTCCCAGGAAGTCTGGGGCCGGGGCAGCATCACGCGCCTGACAGACCTGTGGTATCAACAGAAATTTCTCGATCAGGCGTTGAGCATCAAAGTCGGTCGGTTCAACGAGGGCGAGGATTTCAATACCTTCCCCTGCGACTTCCAGAACCTGGCGTTGTGCGGCTCGCAGGTCGGTAACTGGGGCGGCGGCATCTGGTACAACTGGCCCGTCAGCCAATGGGCGGCGCGGGTCAAATACCAGATCAATCCAGAACTGTTCGTGCAGGTCGGCGCATTCGAGCAGAACCCCTCGAACCTTGAAAACGACAACGCCTTCAAACTCAGCGGCAGCGGCACCCAAGGCGCAGTGATCCCGGTGGAAGCGGTTTGGTCGCCGAAGGTCAACGGGCTCCCGGGTGAGTACCGCCTCGGTTATTACTACAGCACTGCCGACAGCACCGACGTTTATAAAGACAGCAATGGCGGTTACGCCGCAGTGTCCGGCGACGACTACCGCGCATCGAGCAGCAAGCACGGCATGTGGCTGACCCTGCGCCAGCAAGTCACCAGCGTTGCCAGCGACAACAGCCGAGGGCTGAGCCTGTTCTTCAACGGCACGCTGCACGACAAGAAAACCAACATGATCGACAACTACGTCGCCCTGGGCGCTACTTACAAAGGCCCGTTCGATGCGCGTCCTGAAGACGACATTGGCGTGGGCATCAGCCGCATTCATGTCAATCCGGCGTACCGCAAAAACGTCAATCTGCAGAATCAGGTCGCAGGCGTCTCGGACTACAACGACCCTGCCTTCATGCCGCTGCAGGACACTGAATACAACGCCGAACTGTATTACGGCGTTCACGTCACGAATTGGCTGACAGTGCGCCCGAACCTGCAATTCATCCGTCATCCAGGCGGTGTGAATCAGGTGGATGACGCCCTGGTGGCCGGCCTGAAGATTCAATCCTCATTCTGATCGGCTTATTTCGCCTTTCTGTATGTCGTTTTAGGAACTAGCGTGAATAGCATGGCTTCAAAGGGTCATGTTTCCCGCTACAAGAACTAGAAAGCGTCAATCAACTTAATGTTACGGAGTACGACACTATGAGCACTGACGGTGCTTTCGGTAAGAATCGCCTGTTGCCGAGCCTGCTCGGGCTGGTGATTCTGATCATGGGCCTGGCGTTGCTGGCCGGGGGCGTAAAACTACTGCAACTGGGTGGCTCGCTGTATTACCTGCTGGCCGGTATCGGTTTCGCCATCACTGGCGTCTTGCTGATCATGGGACGCCGCTCGGCGTTCGGCCTGTTCGCGCTGGTGCTGTTCGCGAGCACGGTCTGGGCCCTGTGGGAAGTTGGCCTGAATTGGTGGCAACTGGTGCCGCGTCTGGCACTTTGGTTTGTCCTTGGCATCGTCATGCTCTTGCCATGGTTCCGCCGTCCGATTCAGCGTGGCCTGCCGGGTGGTCTGCCAACTACCGCACTGAGCATTGCCGTGGTATTGGCCGGTCTGACTGCACTGGCCAGCCAGTTCACCAGCCCTGGTGAAATCAAAGGCACGCTGGACCGTGACGACGCGGGTGTTGCGTACGATCCGCAACCGATGCCCGACGGCGACTGGCAGGCTTACGGCCGCTCCGAGCACGGCAATCGTTATTCGCCGCTCAAGCAGATCACGCCTGAGAACGTCGGCAAACTGCAGGAAGCCTGGCGCATCCGCACCGGCGATCTGCCGACTGCCGAAGACCCGGTTGAGCTGACCAACGAAAACACCCCGCTGAAGGTCAACGGCATGGTCTATGCCTGCACACCGCACAGCAAGGTGCTGGCGCTGGACCCTGATACCGGCAAAACGATCTGGTCTTACGACCCGCAGATCTCCAAAGAAGGCGCCAAGAACTTCACTGGCTGGGCGCACATGACCTGCCGTGGCGTGTCGTACTACGACGAAGCTGCCTACGCCAAGTCTGACGTCGGTGCTCCTGCCGCTGCGTTGTCGGCTGCCGGCACTGCAATTGCGAGTTCTTGCCCGCGTCGCCTGTACCTGCCGACTGCCGATGCCCGCCTGATCGCGCTGAACGCCGACACCGGTAAAGTCTGCGAAGACTTCGCCAACAAAGGCGCCATCGACCTGCGTGCCAACATCGGGCCGTTCACTGCGGGTGGTTACTACTCCACCTCGCCTGCCGCGATCACTCGTAATCTGATCATCATCGGCGGCCACGTCACCGATAACGAATCGACCAACGAGCCATCCGGCGTGATTCGCGCCTACGACGTACACGATGGCAGCCTGGTGTGGAACTGGGACCCAAACAACCCGGACGCTACCGCGCCGATTGCTGCTGACCAGTTCTATTCGCGCAACGCGCCGAACATGTGGTCGCTGGCCAGCGTCGATGAAAAACTCGGTCTGGTGTTCCTGCCTTTGGGCAACCAGATGCCTGACCAGTACGGCGGCGACCGTACCCCTGGCGCCGAGAAATACAGCGCAGGTCTGGTAGCACTGGACGTCAACACCGGCAAGGTGCGCTGGAACTATCAGTTCACTCACCATGACCTATGGGACATGGACGTACCGAGCCAGCCAACGCTGATCAATCTGAAGACCAAGGATGGCGTCAAGCCAGCCGTGATTCAGCCGACCAAGCAAGGCAGCCTGTATGTGCTGGACCGTCGCGACGGCACGCCGATCGTACCGATCCATGAAGTGCCAGTGCCAGGTGGTGCTGCCAAGGGCGATCACACTTCGCCGACCCAGGCTCGTTCCGAGCTGAACATGCTGCCTCCGGAACTGACCGAGAAGGACATGTGGGGTGGCAGCCCGTTCGACCAGATGCTGTGCCGCATCCAGTTCAAAGAGCTGCGTTATGAAGGCCAATACACGCCTCCGTCGGAACAGGGCAGCCTGATCTATCCAGGTAACGTGGGTGTGTTCAACTGGGGCGCGGTGTCGGTCGACCCTGTTCGTCAGCTGATGTTTACCAGCCCGAACTACATGGCCTTCGTCTCCAAACTGGTGCCACGTGCCCAAGTCGAAGCGGGCAGCAAGCGCGAAAGCGAAACCAGTGGCGTGCAGCCAAACACCGGCGCGCCATATGCAGTGATCATGCATCCGCTGATGTCGCAACTGGGCCTGCCGTGCCAGGCGCCATCGTGGGGTAACGTTGCCGCTGTCGACCTGACCACCAATCAAGTGGTCTGGAAGCACAAAAACGGCACCAGCCGCGACAATACTCCAGTGCCAATCGGCCTGCCGGTCGGCGTTCCAAGCATGGGCGGTTCGATGGTGACGGCCGGTGGCGTTGGCTTCCTGGCTGGCACGCTGGACCAATACCTGCGTGCTTACGACGTCAAAAACGGTAAAGAGCTGTTCGCCGGACGTCTGCCAGCAGGCGGTCAAGCGACGCCAATGACTTACACCGGCAAGGACGGCAAGCAATACGTCCTGATCGTCGCCGGCGGTCACGGTTCGCTGGGCACGCGTATGGGCGATTACATCATTGCCTACAAGCTGCCGGATTGAGGCTGCAGGCTACAAGCTGTGAAGCTCGCAGCTTGAAGTAGAAAACGAAAAGGCGGCCATCTCACGATGGCCGCCTTTTTTGTGCCTGATCCCCGGTGCCCCGTAGGAGCGCGCTTGCCCGCGATTGCGGTGGGTCTGATAAATACCTGTCATTGTCGGAATGCATTCGCGGGCAAGCGCGCTCCTACACATGCGGCGCTGCGTACGCGATGGTTGTTGATTCTGCCCGGAGGGCGTAGGAGTCCGGCTTGCCGACGATTGGCCGCGAAGCGGTCATGGGGCCTGAGGGCCAGGTTTGTCTGATACACCGAGGCGCCGGGTTTACTGCCGCTGCGCGCCAGATCGCCTGCAAGCAAGGCTCCTACGCCTGCGGCAGAAGCGGTCGTGCCGAATACCTGTCATTGACGCAACGCATTCGCGGGCAAGCGCGCTTCTACAGGGTTCAACGGCCACACTCACTTCTCGATCACTTCCCCACGCTGCGGCGCCAATCGGGCGATCAAGCGGTTTTGGGTCGGGACGGGGATGTGTTGATCGTCCATCGCATCGATCAGGTTCTCCACCAGCGCATTAAAATCGCTGCGACTCAGGTTCATGCCTTTGTGCGCTTCGGCCAGGGAATCACCGGTGTAGGTGCAAGGCCCGCCCGCTTCGACGCAGAACTTCTCCACCAGCTTGTCGCGTACACGCACGATATCGACCTTGCGAAAGAACTCGACGATGCGCGGGTCTTTGGCGACGTGCAACAACATGCCTTCGACAATCTTTTGGATGCCCGGTCGCTCGCCCAGCGCGAGATACAGACTGTCGTCCTTGGGCGGTTGTTGCGCACAACTGGCCAGCAACGCCATCACAGCGACTGCCACCCAGCGCAAAGAAGACTTCATCAGAAACTCCCCTGAATCGACAGATAGGTGCCGTTCTGATCATCCAGCGTGGCGATTTCGCCCAGCCGTGCGTAGGCCAAAACGAAGGACACATGCTTGTTCGGGAAATAGCCGACAAACATATCGACCCAATCGCTCTCTCCCGCAAACGACAGGTTGTCAGGCTTCTCGCGGTAATCCACGCCCACCGCCCAGCGCGGGTTGAACAGCAGCGCAACGCCGCCCTCCTTGAGTACGCTGCGCGAATCCCGGCGATCGCCGCCAAAGCCCAGCAACCCGGTTTCATTGGCGCGGCTGTAGCGCAACCCGCCGTTAACCACGACGTTGTAACCGAAGGCCGCACCCATGAATAAACGGCTGGCGGTGAGATAACCCTCCACGTCCGAATCGCGTTTGGCGCCGATCAAGTTGGGGATGGCGAAGTCGTTCTGATGCTTGTATTCCAGCCCCAGCGACACTTGCGGCAGGTTGTCGTAGATCAAATCGCCAAACAGCCGCACTTTGACCCCGAAAACATCCTGGCTCAGGTTGTCGTCCGGCAGGCTGAATTTATTCACCAGCGACCCTAAGTCGAAGCGCTGATGAGCGTAGGAAAGCTCCACGCGGTTGCCGTAGGTTGCCGCCATCCCGGCGACGTCCAGCGTGTAGTCCGGCAAATCGACGTGGGTAGCGAACGCATTGGCGCCCCACTCGCCCTGCTCGCCATAACCGGCCAGAACCGCCCACGGAATAATCCCGCCGCCTGCGCTGCCCTCGATGCTGCTGGCGCCGCCGGTGGCAATCAAACGTCCTTGCTCGGCGCAGGCATCGGAGGCCATAGCAGCCGTGCAGCAGCCAACAATGCTCAATACAACAGGGCTTAAAACTGCTGAAAAACTACGTGTCATGTCCAATCTTCAATTTTCTACCGATCAATGAATCATCGCGCCAGGTGACTGGTGCGCCTTGAGCATCCACGCCTCGAACGCCATTGCATTGAGCGGCCGACTGATGAGGTAACCCTGGGCGGTGTCGCAATGCCAACGCTCCAGCAAGCGCAGGCTGTGGCTGTATTCAACGCCTTCGGCCACGACCCTGAGCCCAAGGTTATGGCTCATCTCGATGGTCGAGCGCACGATGACGGCGTCTTCGCTGGTCTCGTCCAGATCACGCACGAACGATTGGTCGATCTTCAATTCCTGCACCGGCAGCCGCTTCAAGTGCGCCAGCGACGAATAGCCGGTGCCGAAGTCATCCACCGACAGACTGATGCCACAGTCGCGCAGACGATTGAGCACCCGCAGCGCGTGCTCAGGCTCTTTCATCACCGCGCTTTCGGTGATCTCGAATATCAGTTGTTCGGCCGGCACGCGGTAGGACTTGAGCAGCGCTGATACCCGGTCAGCGAGATCGCCGCTGAGCAAGTCATCGGCCGAAATGTTGACTGACACCTGCACGTACAAACCACGAAGCCGCCATTCGGCCAACTGGCGCATGGCCTCCTCAATGACCCAATTGGTGAGAATCTGGATGCTGCCGGTGCGCTCGGCCAGGACGATGAACTCAGCCGGCGAGACACTGCCGAATCGCGGATGCTGCCAGCGCAGCAGGGCTTCAGCCTCGCGCACACGGCCCTGGCGGATGTCGAGTTTGGGCTGGTAATTCAACGTCAATTCGCCATTGCGGGCGGCATGCCTCAGGTCACGGATCAGGCTGATCTGACGCTGATGGGCAAGGTCTCGGCCGTCCACGTATACCTGCAGGCGCCCCGGCATCAGCGTGGCATCCTGGCGGGCAATCGCCGCGCGCTTGAGCAGTTCCGAGGCCACGTCGCCATTGGCGGGATAGGCCGCGATGCCGACGGCGCAATCAAGGGCAATGTCGTGCTCGCCGGTGCGCTGCAACTTCGCCAGCAACCGTTGCAAACGGTCAGCCAGGGCGACCGCGCTGTCGGCTTCGGCGTGTTGTACCAACAACAGAAACTCGGAGGCACTCAGGCGCGCGGCGGTGTCACCAGGCCCGAGGGGCAATTGCAACAAACGGGCAATCTCCTGCAGCAGTTGGTCGATACTTTCAGCACCGATGCTGTCGTTGATCGCGTGAATGTTATCGACGCTCAGGTGCAGCAGGGCCACCGGACGCTGGGCCGCAATCGCGCTGCCGAGGCGCTCCATCGCCAACGCCCGATTCGGCAGCCCTGTGAGTGCGTCATGCAGGGCGTTGTGCGCGAGTTGTTGCTCGCGCGCCGCGATGCCGCGTTGCATCGAATTAATCGCGCCAGCCAGCAAACCCAACTCATCGCTGCGCTCCAGCATCACCGGGGTGCTGTAGTTGCCCTGACGGATACGCTCGGCGGCCTGAGCCAGCGCGCGTACTGGCAGCGACACACTGCGCGCCAGCAACAAGGTGCCGATCAGCGAGCCGAGCAAGGCGATGAGGGTGATCCAGACAATTTTTTCGTCCAGCGGCGCAAACGCCAGCATCGCCTGATCAAGGGGGCTTTGCAGCAAGGCGACAACCTGGCCGTCGGTGGTATCTGTGGCACTGTCGAGCATCAGGGTTTTGCTCAGGAAACGCTGACTCTGGTGCTCGGTCATCTGCGTACGGCCACGGGATGGATCAAGCATCACCGCCCGCAAACCGTCGAACAGCGAGGCGGGCTGAGTGCTGACGATCTCTCCCGGCACCTGATTGACCACCGATAAAAACGACACTTCCAGGCCGCTCAACGAACGCAGCTCTTGGGCCAGATCGGTGTCCATGGCGAAACCCATCACCACACGACCGATGGGCAGCGGCGCGAGCACCGTGCTCTCAACCAACAGGTGTGGCTTGCCTTGCAGCGGCACGATCAACATCGACTGATTGCGCGCTTTCAAATCACGCAGCGCCTGGATATAGGGAAACGGCGAGCCCTCGGGGATTTGCGCGACGGTACTGGCCATGACGGTGCCGTCCATGCCCAACAGGAACATGTCATTGGCGTTAATGCGCGCACCATGGTTTTGCAGGACCGAACGAATGGTGGCCGAATCGGCCGACGCCACGGCGTCGCGAAAACCGAAGTCACTGGAGAGCAATTGCACGGCGTCGCGCAGTCTTTTGCCGCGCATTTCCAGCAAACCTTCGAAAACTCGCGTGCCCACCTGCAACTGGGCCTGGGCCTGGGATTGCACGGCGTCTTTGGTAGCCGCCTTGACTGCCAGCAACACCGCCGCCACCACAATCAGCAGCAACAGGATCAGCACACCCGCGATACGGGCCTGAAAGCTAGTGCGCAGCTTCATCATGTACTGCCTTGTTAAACGCGTCGCCAAACGCGCTGGAAGGCGGCGCCGACGGCATGTCGCTGCCCTTGGGCTGGAGAGCAAGGCTGAAGCGCTGACGCAAACCACTGGCCGGAATATCGATGTCGCCTCCTGCAACTGGCTGCATATCGGTCACCTGTGGATGCCACAGCGTCGCCGCGTAACGGCCCGGTGGCAGTTGATCGAGGATCAGCGAGCCCTGGGCGTTGCTCACCCCAAACCAAGCATCATCGGTGACATAAACATAGCCCAGCATCCAGTCATGGACATTGCAACCGAGCACCACAACCCCAGGCTTGTCGAACAGCACCGGCGCAGACGGGGTACCGCCGTAAAGCCGCAGTTCAAAACGTTTTGGGGCAGAAAAGGAATACACCTGATGCCGAATGTTGTCGCTGTTGGGAAATTTGATTTCGGTGCCGGTGCGTACAGCCAGCACGTGGGGGGCGAATTCCTGATTGCGCTGGTCCATGTCGGCCTGTGGCGCTTGATTGGGCGCGCCCGCCGGCCCTTTGAGGGTCAGCACGGCATCTCTCACCGGCTTGCCTTGGGCGTCGAAAAAGTCAGCGGTCAGGGTCGCAGCGCTGGATGCACTGCTGATAAAGACCGCAAAAACACCGGCCAGGTAAGTTGAAACAGCATGGGTCATACAAACAATCCAGAGCAGCAACGCTAATAAATGAAGTGCCAGCCCTGGCGAGTTTTTGGTTTTCAGCCGGTTCTGCCGACACGAAACCATTATCCGCCCATTTAGGAAGGCATATAGCCATCAGTCAATACTGCCGACGAAAGGTGAAATGTGCGGTTCATTTTTAACTATCGCGGTCCATCTTCAATGCTATCGACCGTAGCTATTGAAACCTGAGGGCGACTGCCCCATCTAAGGCACATCTCCATTTGCGCAGGTGCCCCATGAGCGACCAGCAAGCAGACTCACAGAATTCCTCTGACGACTTCGACGACGAACCCGAATTCAGCCTTGGCTCCGATCGTAAAAGCCTCGCGCTGCCGGGCCAGAACCTTCCGGATCAGGTCTATATCATCCCGATTCACAACCGTCCTTTCTTCCCGGCGCAGGTCTTGCCGGTCATCGTCAATGAAGAGCCCTGGGCCGAAACACTAGAGCTGGTCAGCAAGTCCGATCACCACTCCCTGGCGCTGTTCTTCATGGACACGCCGCCAGACGACCCACGCCACTTCGACACCAAGGCGCTGCCCGAATACGGCACGCTGGTGAAGGTGCACCATGCCAGCCGCGACAACGGCAAGTTGCAGTTCGTCGCCCAGGGCCTGAGCCGCGTGCGCATCAAGAACTGGCTCAAGCACCACCGCCCGCCATTTCTGGTGGAAGTCGAATATCCGCACCAGCCCAATGAGCCGACCGACGAGGTCAAGGCCTACGGCATGGCGCTGATCAACGCGATCAAAGAGCTGCTGCCGCTGAACCCGCTGTACAGCGAAGAGCTGAAAAACTATCTCAACCGCTTCAGTCCCAACGATCCTTCGCCGCTCACTGACTTCGCCGCCGCGCTGACCTCCGCCACCGGCGTTGATCTTCAGGCCGTGCTCGATTGCGTGCCGGTGCTGCGTCGTATGGAAAAAGTGCTGCCGATGCTGCGCAAGGAAGTGGAAGTTGCGCGCCTGCAGAAAGAAATCTCGGCCGAAGTGAACCGCAAGATCGGCGAGCATCAGCGCGAGTTCTTCTTGAAAGAACAGCTCAAAGTCATCCAGCAAGAGTTGGGGCTGACCAAAGACGATCGCAGCGCCGACATCGAACAGTTCGAAGAGCGGCTGGTGGGCAAAACTCTGCCAGCCCAGGCCCGCAAGCGCATCGACGAAGAGATCAACAAGCTGTCGGTGCTGGAAACCGGTTCACCGGAATACGCCGTCACACGCAATTATCTGGACTGGGCGACCTACGTGCCGTGGGGCGTGTTCGGCAAGGACAAGCTCGACCTCAAGCACGCGCGCAAAACCCTGGATGCGCACCACGCAGGTCTTGATGACATCAAGAGCCGCATCCTCGAATTTCTCGCGGTCGGCGCGTATAAGGGCGAGATCAGCGGCTCCATCGTGTTGCTGGTTGGTCCGCCAGGCGTGGGTAAAACCAGCGTCGGGCGCTCGATTGCCGAATCTCTGGGGCGTCCGTTCTATCGCTTCAGCGTTGGCGGTATGCGCGACGAAGCGGAGATCAAGGGTCACCGTCGCACTTACATCGGCGCCCAACCGGGCAAGCTGGTGCAGGCGCTCAAGGACATGGAAGTGATGAACCCGGTGATCATGCTCGACGAGATCGACAAGATGGGTCAGAGCTTCCAGGGCGACCCGGCCTCGGCGCTGCTGGAAACCCTCGATCCGGAACAGAACGTCGAATTCCTCGATCATTACCTCGACTTGCGTCTGGATTTGTCGAAAGTGCTGTTCATCTGCACCGCCAACACGCTGGATTCAATCCCCGGCCCATTGCTGGACCGGATGGAAGTAATTCGTCTGTCGGGCTATATCACCGAAGAAAAACTCGCCATCGCCAAGCGCCACCTGTGGCCCAAGCAGCTTGAGAAAGCTGGCGTCGCCAAGGACAAACTCAGCATCAGCGACACCGCTCTGCGAGCCGTAATCGAAGGTTACGCGCGGGAAGCTGGCGTGCGGCAGTTGGAGAAACAACTGGGCAAGCTGGTGCGCAAGGCCGTGGTCAAGCTGCTGGACAATCCGGACAGCGTGGTCAAGATCGGGCCGAAAGATCTGGAAGCGTCGCTGGGCATGCCGGTGTTCCGCAGCGAACAAGTCCTGTCTGGAACAGGGGTCATCACGGGCCTTGCATGGACCAGCATGGGCGGCGCCACGTTGCCGATCGAGGCCACGCGGATTCACACGCTCAATCGCGGCTTCAAGCTCACCGGGCAACTGGGTGATGTAATGAAGGAATCTGCGGAAATCGCCTACAGCTACGTCAGTTCCAATCTGGCGAAGTTTGGCGGCGACAAAACCTTCTTCGACGAAGCCTTCGTTCACTTGCACGTGCCGGAAGGCGCGACCCCGAAAGACGGCCCGAGCGCAGGCGTGACTATGGCCAGTGCGTTGCTGTCCCTGGCGCGTAATCAGGCGCCTAAAAAAGGCGTGGCCATGACTGGCGAGCTGACGTTGACCGGGCATGTCCTGCCGATTGGCGGCGTGCGTGAAAAAGTCATCGCGGCGCGGCGCCAGAAGATCTTCGAACTGATCCTGCCAGAGCCCAACCGTGGCAATTTCGAAGAACTGCCGGACTACCTGAAAGAAGGCATCACCGTGCACTTCGCGAAGAAATTCGCGGACGTGGCGAAGGTGTTGTTCTAACTAAGCAGACCCACACCCAACCTGTAGGAGCCAACTTGTTGGCGAGGCGGCTTCACAGGTTGAGCCTGGCCAGACTTCTCGCGAACAAGTTCGCTCCTACAGGTAGAGGATCACCTGCAGGGTTTCACCGCCGCACGCTTCGGTTATGCTCGGCACACGTTGCCCACGACCGGAGCCTGTATGACCCCTGCCCGCCTGCTCGTCCCCCTCAGCCTTGCCCTGTTGGCCGCCTGCGCCCAGCAACCCAAACAGGTCGTTTCCCTCGATGACCAAAGTGACTGCCCGATCAAACTCAAGACCGGTCAGACCCTGCTGCTCATGCTCCCCAGCAATCCCACCACCGGCCACCGCTGGCTGATGCAAAACCCTGCGCCGTCGATCCTGCGCAGCCTGGGGCCTGAGGTGTACAACAACCCCGAAGACATCGGCACTGTCGGCACGGCAGGTCAGTCGGTCTGGCGTTATCAGGCGGCAAAGGCAGGCGACGGACACTTGATGATGGTGTATCAGCAGCCGTGGGCGCCGGAAGTCCCACCAGAGCGCACCTTCGATTGCGCGATCACGGTGAACTGAGATGTTCACCCTGCGCGTCATGACTTTGGACGATTACGACGCCGTCCTCGACCTGATGCAGCGCACCCCCGGCGTTACCGTCCGGGATGCCGACTCACAGGAATCCACCGCCCGCTATCTACAACGCAATCCGGACCTGAGCTTCGTCGCCGAACTCAATGGCGCGCTCGCCGGATGCGTGATGTGCGGACACGACGGTCGCCGTGGCTATTTGCAGCACCTGATCGTGCTACCGGAATATCGACGCCAGGGTCTGGCAGCCTCGCTAGTTGAGCGCTCCCTGTCAGGACTGGAAAAGGAAGGCATCGTCAAATGCCACCTCGACGTGATCAAGACCAACACCGCCGCCGCTCAATACTGGAGCAGCCAGGGCTGGACATTGAGGACCGACATTGATCGGTATTCGTTGATCCGGTCAGCCAGTCAAAACGCCTGAAAGGAACGATCAGACAGTCAAAAAAAGTGGGAGCGGACTCGTCCGCGAAGAGGCCCGCCCGCACAACACAGCCCCATCAGACCCCAATCGCCCTGACATGCACCCCAAACCCGCTTTCACCCGGTGCAATCTGCGGCTGCAACGTCAACGCCGGAATCTCGTAATCCCCTCCATTTTGCTGCCGAAATGCGATCGGCGGCGTGGTACACAGATCATCCAGCCGCCGACCCAGCGCCTCACAGGTCTCGGCAAACCGGACCTCATCGACACGGCTGGTGCGATACACCAGAAACGGCGGCAGCACCTCAAAACCGGGGTAATGCAAAACCCCATGCTGGATCGGAAACAACAGATCCTCCATCGGACCATTGATTCCGCGCTCGGAATAATGGGATTCCCAGCCACCCATGGTCACCATCAGCATCGCGCGCTTGCCGCCCATGGCGCCCTCCCCATAACGCTTACCCCAACGCGCATCCGAATGCTCGCCGACGCCATAGGCGAATCCGTACGCGTAGACCCGCTCGACCCAACCCTTGAGAATCGCCGGCATCGAAAACCACCACAGCGGAAACTGCAAAATCACGGCATCAGCCCAGCGCAGTTTTTCCTGCTCACGGCTGATGTCTTCGCGCTGACGACCGTTGGCGAATGCGTGCTTTGAGTCCAGAGAAGGATTGAAACGCTCACCCAGAGGCGGGTCCTGGCTGTCATCGGCATCGACCGTCGCTTTCCATTCCATGGCGTACAAGTCCGAGACCTGCACCACATGGCCAGCCGCTTCGAGCCGCGTGACGGTAAAATCCTTGAGCGAACCATTCAGCGACTTCGGTTCGGGATGGGCGTAAACAATCAGAACATTCATGGCATGACCTCCGGTTACTGAGGCATGCACAATGAAACCACGGCGGGTATATTGGAAATGAATATCTAATATCCCAGGTATAGCCGTGAACAATCTCCAGCGCTTGGACCTCAACTTGTTGGTCACCCTCGACGTTCTGCTCACCGAGCACAACGTCACTCGTGCGGCCGAGCGTTTGCACCTGTCGCAGCCCTCGGTCAGCGTGCATCTGGCCAAGCTGCGCGACATCTTCGGCGATCCGCTGTTGTTGCCCGGCCCAAGGGGCATGCAACCAACGGCCCGAGCTGACGAGCTGCGCGAGCCCCTGAGATTGGCGCTCGAAGGACTGGGGCGCGCGGTTGCGCCTGTTGCCCCCTTCTCTCCCGCTGAGGCGACGAATACTTGGCGCATAGGGGCAGCAGACTACGGCGAATCGACCATCGTCCTGCCAGCCCTGAAGCGACTTCGCTGTGACGCACCGCTCACCCAATTGGCCGTCCTCGACCTGAGTCCTTCCCGCGTGTTCAAACACGCCGAGCAAGGCGCTATCGACCTTGCGCTTCAATCGGCCGACGATGCACCGTCCGGCCTTCACCGACAATCCTTGTTCAAGGAGCGCTACGTACTCGTAGGACGCGTCGGCCATCCGCGTCTGAAGCAACGCATGACGGTGCAAGACTTCTGCGATCTGGAACACGTTCTGGTTTCCAAAGATGGCAGCGGCGGGTTCTATGGCGTGACAGACAAATCGCTGGCAGAGGTCGGACTCACACGCCGTGTGGCGCTGTCGGTGCCGCATTTCCTGTTCGCGTTGTCAGTGCTGGCAAGCACCGATCTCGTCGCGATGCTGCCCTCACGACTGGTGCTGGGGAGAAGTGATCTACAAGCGGTCGAGGCCCCGGTTCAAGTGCCGGGGTTCGAGATGGTGATGGTGTGGCACGAGCGCGTACATCGGGATGGGGCAAACCAGTGGTTGCGTGGGGTGTTTGGCGCAGATGTGGCGGGTCGGGCATGACGCGCCGCCTGCACACGCCCGCCAGCCTCAATCGGCGAGCAATACCGCCGCGTCGAATCCCAGGCGCAAGTTGCCCCAATGCCGTCCCTCGAAGAAGAACGGCACGTCGATCTCGGTCATGATTTCGCCGGTATCACGCAGGTAAGTCTGCAGCAGGAAGCGTTGTTTATTGCTGGCCGCACGCAGGCCGATGGGGTCGGAGAACATGCGCTTGTTCCGGCAGACCGGCAGGTCAACGTCGCGATTGCCCGTAGGCTGTTTCGACACCCAGCTGTTGTTCACCGGGCAATAACCCTTGGCATCGACAATGAACGAGACTTTGCCGCCGCGCGTGCCTTTGGTCAGCGCATCGCACGCTTCCTGACAGACCTGGGCAAAGCGCTCTGTGTAGCTGGTCATGTATTGCTTCGGATCGGTATTGGGGATCAATTTGTAGGTTTGATCGAACAGGTTGACCCCTTGTTTCTGCAGCTCGGCCAGGCGTAATTGCAGCCCGTCGCGGCATTGACTGGCGCGCGTGATGGCTGCGTCCAGCGGGCCGTGGCCCAATACGAATTTGCCCAGCAGTGCCTGTACTTTTTCTGCCACGCCGGACAGATCGCGGGTAGCGGTCGCCGAATGCTGCATGCGCTGGTCGATGGACTGGCTGTCGGCATGGATTTGCGTGACGCGCTCATTGATCCCTGTGTTGCTGTCGGCAAATTGCTGGATGTGTCCGGCGATGTCGGCAAGCTTGCCGTTGGTGGACTCAAAATCCGTGATCATGCTTTCAAAATGCCCGGAGGCGCGCTCGACAACCTTCTGGGTTTCCCGGGCGCTGTGACTGATCTGCGTGGTTTGCTCGTGGGTCGAGCCGACTTCCAGCAGCATGGCGTCGATGTTTTGCGAGATGTCATCGGTGGCACGGCTGACGTTCTGCGCCAACGTACGCACTTCATCAGCCACTACCGCAAAGCCACGGCCACTCTCCCCCGCACGCGCCGCTTCGATGGCCGCATTGAGCGCCAGCAAGTTGGTCTGTGAGGAAATCTGCTGGATCAGGCCAACGATGGATTTGATGCTCGACGAGCGTTGATTCAGCGCCGACACCAGCGTGCCGAACTCATTAAGACTGCGGGAGATTTCGCTGATGTTGCCGGTCACTTCCAGCAGTTCGGAATAGGAGGCGCGCGCCATGCTCAGGTTCTGCGCGGTAGTGCCGGAAATGCCTTGCGTCTGCAGCGACACCTCTTCGATGCGCCCTACAGCCGTGTTGCTTTGCTCCATCACTTCCCTGGCGAAACGCGCCTGATGAGTGGCGCTGTCGCTGGAATCGCTGATGTTTTTCAGCGAGCGCGCCGACTCGACTGCGATGTGCACGGTCAGCGCCTGAACGTTGCTGATGATCTCTCGCTGTTTGGCCAGAAAACGGTTACAGGTACTGGCCAGCACACGGATTTCATCGTGGGTCAGCAGTGGCAGATCCTTGGACAAATCACCCTCGCCGTTGGCGATTTCTTCCAGGGCATGGGTCATGTAAGTGACCGGCCGCACGATCAGGTGGCGAAAATACCAGACCATGAAACTGACCAGACACAACGTGAACAGCGTGCTGAACAGAATCGCATTACTCAGGCCATCGAGCTTGCCTTCGATCTGCGACAGCAACCCCGCATCCAGCTGCGCAGTGCGTAGCTGCAATAAGATGTCCGCACGGATACTCAGCGCCACCCAGTAGAGCAGGCCACTGACCGCCACCAAAAGAAAAAGGCTCGACAACTTTTTGGTCAACGAGTCGAAAAACTGTCTTTCGATAGACTCGTACAAGGCCTTTAACGTCTGCATGCCGGGGCTCCCTGGGGCAAGGTGGAAAATGGTGCTCTAGGTGATGTGAATCGGCTGTCAGGACGAAAGCTTTAATGAGGGAGTTGGGGCGCAGCCCGTAAGGGGCCGGGAAAGTGCAGATGGTGATGAAATTCGACAGGACGCAGAGCGTCCGCGGCATTACCACGCGGAGCGTGGGAATGATCAAGAAGGCTGAATCAAAAGCCTACGGGAAACTGTAGGAGCGAACTTGTTCGCGAGGCGTCATACCAGATAAACCGACATAACCGCTTCGCCAACACGTTGGCTCCTACACACAGCGGTGTTTACTTCAGATCAAACCGGTCAAGGTTCATCACCTTGGTCCACGCCGCCACGAAGTCCCGCACGAAGCCTTCCTGCGCATCCGCACTGGCGTAAACCTCGGCCAGCGCACGCAGTTGAGCGTGTGAGCCAAACACCAGATCGACGCGCGTCCCGGTCCATTTCACGGCGCCGGTTTTCCGGTCACGACCCTGGAACTCATCTTTACCTGGCGCGACTGCGTTCCACTCGGTCCCCATGTCCAGCAGGTTGAGGAAGAAATCATTGGTCAGCGCTTCTGGGCGCTGGGTGAACGCCCCGTGTTTGCTCTGCCCGACATTGGCATTCAGCACCCGAAGGCCGCCCAACAGCACGGTCATTTCCGGCGCAGTCAATGTCAGCAGTTGCGCTTTATCTACCAGCAACGCCTCGGCCGAAACCGTGTATTTACCCTTCAGATAATTGCGGAAGCCATCGGCGATCGGTTCAAGGAAGCCGAAAGACTCAACATCCGTCTGATCCTGAGAAGCGTCCATACGGCCCGGTGTGAACGGGACTGTCACCGAATGACCGGCATTTTTCGCTGCTTGCTCCACACCCGCACTGCCCGCCAGCACGATCAGGTCGGCCAGTGAAATCTTCTTGCCGCCAGACTGCGCGCCATTGAACTCGCCCTGGATGCCCTCCAGAGTTTGCAGCACTCGCGCCAATTGCTCAGGCTGGTTGGACGGCCAATCCTTCTGCGGCGCGAGACGAATGCGACCACCGTTGGCGCCGCCACGCTTGTCCGAGCCGCGGAACGTCGACGCAGAGGCCCACGCGGTCGATACCAATTGCGAGACTGTCAGCCCAGAAGCCAAGACCTTGGCCTTAAGGGAAGCCACGTCATTTTCATCGACCACGGCGTGATCCAGCTCAGGAATCGGGTCCTGCCACAGCAACTCTTCAGCAGGCATTTCCGGTCCGAGATAACGCGCCAGCGGCCCCATATCACGGTGAGTCAGCTTGAACCAGGCGCGGGAAAACGCATCGGTCAGTTGATCCGGGTTGTCGCGGAAGCGGCGGGCAATCGGCTCGTAGATCGGGTCAAACCGCAGCGCCAGGTCGGAAGTCAGCATGGTGGGGGCGTGGCGTTTCGCTGGATCGTGGGCATCTGGCACCGTGCCCGCGCCGCCGCCATTTTTCGGAATCCACTGGTGCGCACCAGCGGGGCTCTTGGTCAGCTCCCACTCGAAGCGGAACAGGTTTTCCAGGTACTCGTTGCTCCATTTGGTCGGCGTCGAGGTCCAGGTCACTTCCAGGCCGCTGGTGATGGTGTCCGCGCCTTTACCGGTGCCGAAACTGTTCTTCCAGCCAAAGCCTTGTTGCTCGAGGTCTGCCGCTTCTGGCTCAGCGCCGACGTTGTCAGCCGGGCCTGCGCCGTGGGTCTTACCGAAGGCGTGACCACCTGCGATCAGGGCGACGGTTTCTTCGTCGTTCATGGCCATGCGACCGAAGGTTTCGCGGATATCGACGCCAGAGGCCACAGGATCTGGTCGACCCTCCGGGCCTTCTGGGTTCACGTAAATGAGGCCCATCTGCACCGCAGCGAGCGGGTTTTCAAGAATGCGTTCGCCATTATCAGTGCGGCTTTCTTCCTGACCATGCATTTCAGGCTCGGCAACCAGTGTGCCTTCGCCAGGTTGTTGCATGTCTTTTTGCGCGCCGTAACGGTCTTCGCCGCCGAGCCACGTCGTTTCTGCACCCCAGTACACGTCTTCGTCCGGCTCCCAGACGTCGGGACGGCCGCCGGAGAAACCGAAGGTCTTGAAGCCCATGGATTCCAGCGCGACGTTGCCAGTGAGAATGATCAGGTCAGCCCAGGAAATCTTGCGGCCGTATTTCTGTTTGATCGGCCAGATCAGCCGACGTGCCTTGTCGAGGCTGACGTTATCGGGCCAGCTGTTGAGCGGAGCAAAACGTTGCTGCCCTGCCCCTGCACCGCCGCGGCCATCGCCCGTGCGGTAGGTGCCAGCACTGTGCCAGGCCATGCGGATGAACAGCGGGCCGTAGTGTTTGAAGTCTGCTGGCCACCAATCCTGTGAATCAGTCATCAGCGCACGCAGATCTTGTTTGACGGCGGCAAAGTCCAGACTTTTAAATTCTTTGGCGTAGTCGAATTGCTCGCCCATAGGGTCGGAGAGAGCGGAGTGCTGGTGCAGGATTTTCAGATTGAGTTGGTTTGGCCACCAGTCGCGGTTGGTCGTCCCGCCGCCTGCAGCGTGATTAAAGGGGCATTTCGATTCGGTCGACATGACTTTTATTATCCTCACAGGTTGAATCGGCCAGTTTCAGCCGGCACTCGGTCAATACTAGCCGCCTGAGCGCAGACGGCTAATAGATGAAACCAACACCGACGATAGGCTACGTCTTTTACAGTTCAAAGCGGGACGTCAACGCATCTCGATAGCGAAAAAAAAAGGGGCTGATCCACCGCCTTTCAGCTATGAACCAACCCCCGGTTTGAAGCGAATGCCCAGCTATTGAAAAATGCTGGCATCAATGGTGCTGACGATCAGACTGGCCCCGTGTGCGTTGAGATGATTGAAATCTTGATACCACGAACTGTCGTCGCCAATCAGGCAGGTCTGGTCCTTGCAGAACAGATTGTCCAGTGTCACCAGCTTGATGCGGTTGCGCGCGCTTTGACTCTGGAACAGATCACGGGAAAAGCGCTGCAACGCATCGTGCTTGGCCATCGGCACCGACACATCTGACACCAGTTGCAGTTTCTGCTGTTCGGGCTCCTCGCCCAGACGCGCCAGTCGGTAATACAGATTCTTGGGATTGATCACTTGCTGCGGCACCTGCGCGACCACATACACCTGGGTGCCGATGCTGCGATACGCCTCGATCGTGCGATCAAGCGCCGCCGCAAATACCTGACGCGACGCTTCCCGCGATTTGCTGCGGCTTTGCTCGGACACCAAAAAATACTGACTGAGCTCTCTCTGGTCGTAATTGCCGTCGGTATACAGCGTCCAGCGCGAAACAAGCACCAGACGCTTGATCCCATGCGTTTTGACGTATTCAAATTCCCGTTCAGCCAAGCGGGTACAGACGCCGGGGGCATAGTTGCCATTGGCGACATCAAGCCCCATCAGCGGCGGGCAACCTCCGAGTCCGATATGCACGATGGTTTCGCCACGGCCCTTGGCCGCCGCATCGAACGCCGGCAGCAGCGCCTCCGAATGGCTGTCGCCAAACACCGCCATATCGGGGCTCGCTTGCGTATTGGCCATGCCGAACAGACAGAAATCCACCACGCCGCTTTTGCCATCGTCATTGCTGGCGCAGTGGCTGCGGATATCGGTTTCGGCAAACTCGCTGTCCAGCCCCCGGTCGATATTGAAGCGCTGGCTGAAGCCATTGCTCATATAACCGGAGAGGCCGAAGCCGATGAACAGCACCGAACCCAAGGCGCCCAAAGCAAATATCCGCTGCCGACTGAACGTGGCTTTTTGTCGAAATGCCTGTTCGATGAATCGCCAGCTCAGGTAGGCCAGCAGTAGCGAAAACGCAGCCAAGACCAACATGACGGCAACTGAGGGTTCTTTCAGCGTGCTCTGCCGCGCGAAAGCGAATACCGGTTGATGCCAGAGATAGGCGCTGTAACTGATCAGCCCGATAAAGACGAAGCCGCGACTGCTCAACAAACGACCCACCCATGTCTGAGGGGTGGCAAACAGGATGATCAATGCCGCGCCCAGCGTAGGTACAAGCGCATGCAAGCCCGGGAATTCGGTGCCGCTGTCGAAAGCAAATACGGCGTAGGCAATCAGACCAAGCCCAAGCAGCGTAGCGAACTGGTTGATCGGGGCGTGAGCGTTTTCGACACGTGGCCGCCAGGAAAAATAAAAGGCGATGAACGATCCCACCAGCAGCTCCCAGGCGCGGGCGTGCAGCAGATAGAAACTCGTGCTTGATCCCTGCGACGCGCCGATTTGCGCCATGGTCAGGCTGGCAACCGCGCCCACTGCCAGCAACGCGACAATCCAGGGGCGACCTAATTTCCAGGTCATCATCAGCAACAGTGGGAACAGCACGTAATACTGCTCCTCCACCGCCAGGGTCCAGGTGTGCAACAGCGGTTTGAGTTCAGCGGAGGCGTCGAAGTAGCCGCTTTCAAGCCAGAACAGCAGGTTCGACGAAAAGATCGGCACCGCCACCAGGCTCTTGGCGAAGTATTTGAAGTCCGGCGGGTCGAGGATCAGCCACGCCGCCGGCAAGCAGATCAGCATCATCACGAACAGCGACGGGAGAATGCGTCGGGCGCGGCGCTCGTAGAACGTCACCAGAGAAAACTTACCGGCGAGCATTTCTGACAGGATGATCGAAGTGATCAGGTAGCCCGAGATGACGAAAAACACATCGACCCCGACAAATCCTCCGGAGAACACATGCAGGCCGGAGTGAAACAGGATGACGGGGATGACAGCGACCGCGCGCAGCCCATCGACTTCGGGGCGGTACTTGAGTGCAGGGTTATGAACGTTCCCCATGATCGGGATCTTCCTTGGCAATGAACGGGCGATGACAGGTGATGGCAAGGCCATTGGCAGTACAAAACGAAGCCAAGCGACATCACGAGCTCACGCGGGACGGAAAATCCAGACGTAGCTACCGCTAGCACATTTAGTTGAGATGACGAGTGCCGCAGAAAGCGGCGAAGAAAGGGTTTGAAGCAGAATTTCTGGCGAACGCTGATTTTTTACAGGAGCCGGGAAAGCCTGTCCAGCGCGCGGGACGAATGTGCGCCCAAGCCGATAAAACGGAAAGATCAGGCCCTAAAAAGCTCGCTATCTGTATCAAAAAAGAAACACTTCCGACATGCGATAGAGATACTTCTGACATTGATTCTCACTTGAGACTTACACATAATTGCGAATAGTCCTCATTTGAAAGATCGACTTTCGGAGTTTTGTCAGTCCATGCGCATCTTGTCTCCCGTTTCACCCCACGTCCTTTCGTTCATCGCCCTCGGTATTTTCAACAGCGCCTACGCGGCCGATACCACGTTGAATCTGCCGAGCACTGACATCAGCTCCACTGCGGTCAGCAGCGACGTCGACAGCTCCGAGGGGTATCAGGGCAAGCCGAGCAGCACGACTACGCGCCTGAACCTGACCACGCAGGAAACGCCCCAAGGCGTAACCAACATAAAGCGCGAGCAGATAGACGACTTCAAACTCAACAGCATCCGCGATGTGCTGACCAGCACCCCTGGCGTCAACGTGCAGAAAGCCGAAACAGATCGGACGTACTTCACCGCGCGCGGATTCGATATCACCAATTTCCAGTACGACGGCACTGCCATGCCGCTGACCAACGGCTTGCTGGTAGGTGACATCGATCTGGCCCCCTACGAGCAGGTCGACATCCTGCACGGCGCCAACGGTCTGATGTCCGGGGCGGGCAATCCGTCGGCAACGGTCAACTTCGTGCGCAAGCGCCCTACTTACGAACCACAGGCGAAGATCGATCTGACCGCTGGATCGTGGGACAAGCGTCGCGTGGATGTCGACGTCTCCGGGCCGCTGACTGATTCGGGCAATGTGCGCGGCCGGATGATATACGCCCATGAAAACGGCAACTCGTACCTGGATCGGTATTCACGCGAGAAAAACATTTTCAGCGGCATGCTGGCTTTTGACCTGAGCGACAGCGACGTGCTGACGGTGGGCTTTGAGGATCAGAAAACCGATGCCAACGGCGCAAGCTGGGGCGCGCTGCCACTGGTCGATGGCAACGGGCAGACCATTCATTACAGCAGTACGCATTCGAACATCGCTCAACCGTGGGTGTATTGGAACATTCACACCCAGCGCGCTTTTGGTGAGTGGGAGCACACGTTCGCCAATGACTGGAAGTCCAAACTGACGGTTTCCGGCGCCGAGCACCGCGAAGACACCGAGATGTTCTATATGTACAGCTCCAGCGCGTCACCGACGGGTTACAGCGGTCTGGGCTCAAAATATAAGGACAAGAACCTGGAACTGAGCGGCGACTTTTCCCTCAGCGGGCCGTTCACCCTGGGCGGTCGCGAGCACGAACTTACATTGGGGGCCAACGCTGCACGCCAACGCAACCGTGAATCTTCGCAGTATGGCGACATCCTGAATTATTCACCGGTAACGTTGAGCGACGCATTGCATGGCTACTTGCCGCGTCCGACGTACAACGCCGCGCTGCCAGATGCCACGTCGAACTACACCGATCGGCAGAAGAGCCTCTACGCAGGGGCGCGTTTCAGCCTGGCCGACGATCTGCACCTGATCACCGGCGCACGTATGCTCAGCGCTGACAGCAACGGGGAAAACTACGGCTCGGCACGTGAAGTTCGCATCCACGGCAAGGTCACGCCCTACGCAGGGATCGTCTATGACCTGACGCCTGAATACGCGCTTTATGCCAGCTACACCGAGGTTTTCAATCCTCAGTACTACCTCGATACCCAAGGTAAGGTGCTTGATCCGCTGGAAGGCAAAAGCTACGAAGCGGGCATCAAAGGCCAACTGATGGACAAAAAGCTCAACGTCAGCGCGGCGGTATTCCATGCCAAGCAAGACAACGTCGCCGGTAACTCGACGTACGACGCATCCTTGGGCGGCTATGTTTATGAGGCCATGTCCTACGACAGCAGCGGCCTGGAGCTGGAGGCGTCCGGGGAAGTGTTGCCCGGTCTGCAGGTCAACGGCGGCTATACGTACGTCTACATTACCGATGATGACGATAACCGCGCACGCAAATTCATCCCGCGTCACTTGCTGACCTCGTCCATGACCTACCGCCTGCAAATGGCCCCGAAAGTTAAAGTCGGCGGCAGCGTCAGCTGGCAGAGCAAGACCCAAAACGACACCACGACGGCGGCCAAACAGGACGCTTACGCCTTGATCGGCCTGATGACGCGTTATGACATCGACGATCACTGGAGCACCCAGCTCAACCTCAACAACCTGACCAACGAGAAATATCTGCAAAGCCTGCGCTTCGATCAGAGCAACTACGGCGACCCGCGTAACTTCATGGCGTCGGTGAGCTGGAAGTATTGAGGGTTGGGTAGACGCGGTTAGCCACGCGGTGGGTCAGGTGCGATCGAGGTGGCTGGTTTCGGGGCCGCTTCGCGCCCCATCGCCTGCAAGCAAGGCTCCTACGCCCTTCGGGCAGAAGCGGATTGAGGCGTACACCCGCCATCAACGTTATGCCGAAACGGATCGCGGCGACGTTTTGTTTTTGATTCTGGGCGGACCCCGTAGGAGCGCAGCTTGCTCGCGATGGGCTGCGCAGCGGCCCCGAAATCAAACGTCCTCCGACAGGTTTCGCGTCTGGCGCGCGTCCTTCGTCATATGAGGTTTCGGCCGGGCGCGGTAATTGGCTAAAATGCCGCACTTTTCGCCGCCCCACCGGAATCATCGTGAGCCAAGACCCCGACCGCCTTTTCGCCCAACCGCTGCCACAGGTGCCGGACTTCGCATTCAACGAGGACGTCGTGCGGGTGTTCCCGGACATGATCAAGCGTTCGGTGCCGGGCTATCCGACGATTGTCGAAAACCTCGGCGTCCTCGCAGCGCAGTTCGCCCAGCCCCACAGCGTGCTGTATGACCTGGGCAGTTCACTGGGCGCGGTCACTCAAGCGCTGCGCCGCCATGTGCGCACGGACGATTGCCGGGTCATCGCTGTGGATAACTCAAGTGCGATGGTCGAACGCTGCCGCGAATACCTCAACGGTCAGGACTCGATGTTTCAAGAGTTACTGCCGGTTGAGGTGATCGAGGGTGACATTCTCGCGCTGGAGTTCCAGCCGGCCTCGGTGGTGGCGCTGAACTTCACGCTGCAATTCATCGCGCCTGATCAGCGCCTGCCATTGCTGCGCCGCATTCGTCAGTCGTTGCTGCCGGGCGGCGCGCTGATTCTTTCCGAAAAGCTGCGCTTCGATGACCTTCAGGAACAGGCGTTGCTCACTGATCTGCACATCGCGTTCAAACGCGCCAATGGCTACAGCGAACTGGAAATTGCGCAAAAACGCAGTGCCATCGAAAACGTGATGAAACCCGACAGCCTTGAGCAGCATCGTGAACGTCTACTGGCCGCGGGGTTTTCGAAAGTCGTGCCGTGGTTCCAGTGCCTTAATTTCGCCTCTTTGATTGCGCTGCCATGATTGATCTCGCTCCGCTGGTCCGCCGTTTGGCGGGCACCCCTCTTTACGCCTGGGCGCAAACTCTGCAGGCGCAACTCGACACCAAGATGGAAAAAGGACACGGCGATCTGGAGCGCTGGCAAGGCGCACTCAATGCGCTGCCAGCCCTGACGCCTACGCGTGTCGATCTGAAAGACAGCTTTACCCTTGAAACCGATTGCAACGGTGAAGTCCGGACACAGACGCGCAAAGCACTGATGGGCCTGTCGCCGTGGCGCAAGGGGCCGTTCAATGTGTTCGGCGTGCACATCGATACCGAGTGGCGTTCCGACTGGAAGTGGTCGCGGGTGTCGCCGCATCTGGATTTGAAGGGCAAACGCGTGCTGGATGTTGGCTGCGGCAACGGCTATTACCAGTGGCGCATGCTGGGCGCAGGCGCTGACTGCGTGATTGGCGTAGACCCAAACTGGTTGTTCTTCTGTCAGTTTCAGGCCATGCAGCGCTTTTTGCCGGATCTGCCCGCCTGGCACTTGCCGTTCACTCTGGAAGACTTGCCCGCCAAACTGGAAGGCTTCGACACCGTGTTTTCCATGGGCGTGCTGTATCACCGAAAGTCGCCAATCGACCACTTGCTCGCGCTGAAGGACTGCCTGGTCAAAGGCGGCGAACTGGTGCTGGAAACGATGGTGGTGGAAGGCGATGTGCAGCAGGTACTCGTCCCGGAAGATCGCTATTCGCAGATGCGCAACGTTTGGTTTTTGCCTTCGGTGCCCGCACTTGAGCTGTGGCTAAGGCGCGCGGGTTTTGTCGATGTGCGCTGCGTGGATGTCAGCACCACGACGGTCGAGGAACAGCGCAGTACCGAATGGATGCGCTTTCAGTCACTGCGCGACTACCTCGACCCCGAGGATCACAGCAAAACCGTAGAAGGCCTGCCAGCGCCACGACGTGCGGTAATTGTCGGGCGTAAGCCTTAGCCCCGGAGACTGCAACCTGTAGGAGCGCGCTTGCCCGCGAATCGAAGTGGGTCAGCCATGAATATGTTGGCTGAACCGCCGCACATCGCGGGCAAGCGCGCTCCTACAGAGTTGGTCGTGTTGAATCAGCCCCTGTAGGCAGCCGCCAGAATCAAAGCCTTCATCTCGGCCACCGCTGCCTTGAAACCGACGAACAGCGCATGTGCCACCAAAGCGTGGCCGATGTTCAGTTCGTTGATGCCTTTGATCGCCGCCACCGCCTCAACGTTGTGGTAATGCAGGCCGTGACCTGCGTTGACGATCAAGCCCTGCCCCAGACCAAACGCTACACCGTCGGCGATACGCTTGAGCTCTTCAGCCACTTCAGTGGGCGTTTGCGCATCGGCGTAGCGGCCAGTGTGCAATTCAATCGCCGGGGCGCCTATGCGCGAGGACGCTTCGATCTGGCGCTCGTCGGCGTCAATAAACAGCGATACTTCGCAGCCAATGGCTGACAACCGATCCACCGCAGCCTTGATCCGCGCTTCCTGACCCGCAACATCCAGCCCGCCTTCGGTGGTGAGCTCCTGCCGCGTTTCCGGCACCAGGCAGATGTGCGCAGGACGAATTCGCTCGGCGAACGCGATCATCTCGTCGGTCACGCCCATCTCGAAATTCATACGGGTCTGCAACACATCCTTAAGCAGCAACACATCGCGCTCCTGAATGTGTCGACGGTCCTCGCGCAGGTGAACGGTGATGCCATCGGCGCCGGCTTCTTCAGCGTCCAGCGCAGCCTTGACCGGATCGGGATAACGGGTGCCACGGGCCTGGCGCAAGGTGGCGACGTGGTCGATGTTCACGCCAAGAAGAATGCGGGTGCTTTGGGTCACGGGGTTCTCCTGAAAGTCTGATATGACCAGGCAGCGACGCCTGGCAATGCATGCGATAGGTGTTCGTGTCAGGGTTTGCGAAACAGCTCACGACTGACCAACGGCCGGCCGCCCAGATGAACCGCCAGTGCCTGGCGCATCAAGCGTTTGGCCGCTGAAAGCGCGCCGGGTGAAGTCCAGTCGGCCTCAGCCATCGCCAGCAGTTCGGCGCCCTGAAATTGCCCCGGCTGGAACAGGTAAACGCGCTCAAGACCTGCGTCAACCTGTAGACGGTACATGCCTTCAGCCAAAAGCGGATCGCCGTTGACGTCCACGTCGAGGGCAAAACCGTAACCCAAGTCGTCCAGCAGGCGCCACTCGAACGAGCGCAGTAATGGTTCCAGCGGGCGGCCTTCAGCCAGCGCGACCAACGTGGCAGCGTAATGATTAAACACACCAGGGTGCGGATCTTCTGCGGGAAGCAGGCGAATCAGCAGCTCGTTCAGGTACAAACCGCTGAAAAGCGCTTCGCCTTCTAGCCAGCATGAAGTGCCAAACGCCTCCATACGCCCGACGTTCTTCAACTCCCCCCGCCCGCGAAACTCGATATCCAGCGGCACAAAGGGCCTGGCGAGCGTTCCCGCCTTGCCACGTGCGCTGCGCAACACGGCACGCAGCCGACCCTGAGGCGTGATGAAGTCCACCAGCGCGCTGGTTTCTCGATAGGCGCGGCTGTGCAACACGTAGGCGAGCTGACCAGCGGGTGCGATTGAGGACATGCACTACTCGGTAAAAGAAGGCGGTTTACACAACCCATAACCAATGTGGGAGGGAGCTTGCTGGCGATGCCGGTGTAACAGCCAACATCAATGCTGAGTGTTACATCCTCATCGCGAGCAAGCGCCCTCCCACATCAGAGCCATCTGTCAGCGCCTGGACGTCTTAAAGGTCGCCGTAGCCCAGCGAACGCAGTGCGCGCTCGTCATCGGACCAGCCGCCTTTCACCTTGACCCAGAGGTTGAGCATGACTTTGGAGTCGAACAGCAGCTCCATGTCGCGCCGCGCATCAGTGCCGATACGCTTGATGCGATCACCCTTGTCGCCAATGATGATCTTCTTCTGGCCGTCGCGCTCAACGAGAATCAGCGCGTGGATGTGCAGAGTCTTGCCCTGCTGCTTGAACTCTTCAATCTCGACGGTGATCTGGTACGGAACCTCGGCACCCAACTGACGCATGATCTTCTCGCGAACCAGCTCGGCGGCCAGGAATCGGCTGCTGCGGTCAGTGATCTGATCCTCAGGGAAGAAGTGATCGTTCTCCGGCAAGTGAGTGGCGATCAGGGTCTCCAGCGCTTCAAGGTTATGCCCGTGCTGCGCGGAGATCGGCATGATCGAGGCATTGGGCAACTGACCCTGCAGCCACTCCAGGTGCGGCATCAACTCAGCCTTGTCTTCAATGCGATCAGTTTTGTTGATCGCCAGAATCACAGGCCCCTGCACGTACTGCACGCGCTCGAGAACCATTTGGTCTTCGTCGGTCCAGCGGGTGCGATCAACCACGAAAATCACTACATCGACGTCTTTCAAAGCAGCCGATGCGGTCTTGTTCATGTAGCGGTTGAGGGCTTTCTCGCCATTCTTGTGCATGCCGGGCGTATCGACATAGATCGCCTGCACAGCGCCCTCAGTCTTGATACCGAGCATGTTGTGACGGGTGGTCTGCGGCTTGCGCGAAGTGATCGCAAGCTTTTGGCCGAGGATGTGGTTCAGCAGCGTGGACTTGCCCACGTTGGGCCGGCCAACAATGGCGACGTAGCCACAGCGTGTTGCAGTTGAATCAGTCATTGCCGTTCTCCACGCCGAGAGCGATGAGTGCTGCGGCCGCTGCTACCTGTTCGGCAATGCGACGGCTGACACCCTGTCCCCGGCTTTTTTCATTCAATAAGGTGATCTCGCATTCGACGAAAAACGTCCGGCAATGCGGTTCGCCCTGGATATCCACCACTTCGTAGCGAGGCAGATCACAGGCGCGCGATTGCAGAAATTCCTGCAATCGGGTTTTAGGGTCTTTGTTGGTGTCCACCAGCGTCAGGCTGTCGAACTCGGTGGTCAGCCAGGCCAGCACGCGATCACGCGCAACCTCCATACCGGCGTCCAGATAGATCGCGCCGATCAGGGCTTCAAGAGCGTCCGCGAGGATCGACTCACGGCGAAACCCGCCGCTTTTCAGCTCCCCGGAACCCAGGCGCAGGTATTCACCCAGATCAAATCCCCGTGCCAGCAGCGCAAGGGTCTCGCCCTTTACCAAGCGCGCACGCAGGCGAGACAGCTGACCTTCGCGAGCCTGAGGAAAGCGATCAAACAGCGCTTCACCGGCAACGAAATTAAGGATCGCATCGCCGAGAAACTCAAGACGCTCGTTGTTGCGGCCAGCGAAACTGCGATGTGTCAGAGCCAGAATCATCAGTTCCTGGTCCTTGAAGGTGTAGCCGAGCTGACGCTCGAGGCGACTCAATGAAACGCTCACGGTTTACCCACGCTGAATTCGTGGTCGAACTTGACCACCAGATCGATGTTCTGGATCAATGGCTCACGTTTTTCGTAGTTCAAATGGGCGAGGAACCTGCTGTTCTCCGTCGTCACGCTTAACGCCTTCTTCAAATCCAAATCCCGAATGTTATTGATCTGCATGCCTTTAGCGACATAGCCGTAGAAATCATCGACCGTCACCACGCTCGCAGCCTTGTCGGTCCCGACTGCTTCGATGATTTTCTTCATCGACATGTAATCGAGGTAGTGCGGCACCACTTTGGCAGCTGTACTCGCAACGAAGGCGAGAACGGCCAACAGCGCCAGCCACCCCAGGAACGACAAGCCTTTCTGCGAACGGGCGACTGTCATGTACGACCTCAAGAATAGTCCTTCAAATCTGTCTGCAAGGTGAATAGAGCCCCACCCTGTTGTTGCCTGCCGAAATGACATACGGCGCTGTCAGAAACAGCGCCGTATCGGCTACTTGATCAACCCGACTCGCGAGAAGTTGGGGAAGTGACTCAACTTGGGTTCTGGCCAGCTCATCCACACCGCAAACGCCTTGCCCACGATGTTTTTGTCCGGGACCATGCCCAGCTCATCCTTGGGAATATTGGGGTCATCCCAATAGCGGCTGTCGTTGGAGTTGTCGCGGTTGTCGCCCATCATGAAGTAATGAGCTGCCGGAACTGTCCATTCGCTGTCAGGTGGCGCGCGGTAGCGGCTCATTTCCTGACGGATCTGGTGTTCGACGTCGCCCAGTTTTTCCTGATAAAGCTCCGCGCTGCCCAACGTGCCTGGCTCGGTGCCAATCAGCTGTTTGGCAACCAGTTCGCCGTTGATGAACAGTTTCTTGTCACTGGTGTAGCGAATCTTGTCGCCCGGCAGACCGACTACACGCTTGATGTAGTTTACGGTCGGGTCGCTTGGATAGCGGAACACCATCACATCGCCACGCTGCGGGTCCCCGATCTGGATGACCTTCTGATCCAGCACCGGCAGGCGGATGCCATACGAGAACTTGTTCACCAGAATGAAATCGCCCACATCGAGCGTCGGCTTCATTGAACCCGACGGGATCTGGAAAGGCTCAACCAGAAACGAGCGCAGGACCAGCACGATAAACAGCACCGGAAAGAACGACTTGCCGTATTCAACCAGCAAGGGCTCTTTGTTCAACTGCTCGACAACGCCGACGTCAGGCTGGCTGACGCTGCCCTGATAGGTGGCTATCGCGGTACGCCGACGTGGCGCGAGAACGATCAGGTCGAACAAAGCCAACAGACCGCAAACGGCGACGGCGATGACCAACAACAGCGGGAAATTTAGTGACATAGGGCCTGACTATTCCAACCTGAGCACTGCAAGGAAGGCTTCCTGTGGAATTTCCACGTTGCCCACCTGCTTCATGCGTTTCTTACCGGCTTTCTGTTTTTCCAGCAGCTTGCGCTTACGACTGACGTCGCCGCCGTAACATTTGGCCAGTACGTTCTTTCTGAGGGCCTTGACGGTTGTACGCGCCACAACCTGCCCGCCAATGGCGGCCTGGATTGCCACGTCGAACATCTGACGAGGAATCAGCTCTTTCATCTTTTCGGTCAACGCACGTCCTTTGTAGTTCGCGTTGTCCCGGTGAACGATCAATGCCAACGCATCGACTTTCTCACCGTTGATCAGTACATCCAGCTTCACCAGATTGGCAGACTGGTAACGATCGAAATGGTAATCCAGGGAAGCATAGCCACGGCTGACCGACTTCAGGCGATCGAAGAAGTCCAAGACCACTTCGTTCATCGGCAAGTCGTAGGTCACTTGCACCTGAGTACCCAAAAACAGCATGTCGTGCTGAACGCCACGCTTTTCGATGCACAGCGTAATGACGTTACCAAGGTGCTCCTGAGGCACAAGGATGTTCGCGCGCACGATTGGCTCGCGCATATCCTCAATGCTCGACAGGTCCGGCAATTTGGACGGGTTGTCGACGTAAATCGTTTCACCGGTCTTGAGCAGCAGCTCGAAGATTACCGTTGGCGCTGTGGTGATCAGGTCCAGATCGTATTCACGTTCCAGCCGCTCCTGGATGATCTCCATGTGGAGCATGCCAAGGAAGCCACAGCGGAAGCCGAAGCCCAGTGCATCGGAGCTTTCTGGCGAATACTGCAGCGAAGAATCGTTCAGCGTCAGCTTTTGCAGCGCTTCGCGGAAGTCTTCAAAGTCATCGGAACTGACCGGAAACAGACCGGCATACACTTGAGGCTGGATGCGCTTGAAACCTGGCAATACCTCGACGTCCGGGGTGGTGCTCAGGGTCAGGGTGTCACCCACTGGCGCGCCGTGAATGTCTTTGATACCGGCGATGATGAAGCCTACTTCGCCAGCTTTGAGGTCTACCGTAGCGGTGTGCTTGGGGTTGAACACGCCCACGCTGTCCACCAGGTGCAGCTTGCCGGTGGATTTGACCAGAATCTTGTCGCCCTTTTTCACACGGCCATGGCGCACGCGAACCAGGGAAACAACGCCCAGGTAGTTGTCGAACCAGGAGTCGATGATCAGCGCTTGTAGGGGGTCTTCGATATTGCCGGTAGGCGCCGGAATGGTTTGTACCAGACGCTCCAGCACCTCATCCACGCCCAAACCGGTTTTGGCGCTGCAAACTACAGCGTCGGTCGCGTCGATGCCGATGATCTTTTCGATCTCTTCCTTGACGCGGTCCGGATCAGCCTGAGGCAGGTCGATCTTGTTCAACACCGGCATGACCTCAAGGCCCTGCTCGATGGCGGTATAGCAGTTGGCAACGGACTGGGCTTCGACACCCTGACCGGCGTCGACCACCAGCAGCGCACCCTCACACGCTGCCAGCGAGCGGCTGACTTCGTAGGTGAAGTCAACGTGGCCGGGCGTATCGATGAAGTTCAGTTGGTAGGTAATGCCGTCTTTCGCGGTGTAATACAAGGTAACGCTATGGGCCTTGATGGTGATCCCGCGCTCGCGCTCAAGGTCCATGGAGTCAAGTACTTGAGCCTCCATCTCGCGCTCGGACAAGCCGCCGCACATTTGAATGAACCGGTCAGCCAGCGTCGACTTGCCATGGTCAATGTGGGCGATGATGGAGAAATTGCGGATATGACTCAAATCACTCACGGATCAACACTCAAAAGGTTGCAGGCAGACTGCCCGCCGAAAAATAGCCGGGAATTGTACCTGAAGGAAGGCTGGGGCGTCACGTTCGCACTCGACGCCACGCCGGAGCCGTTCTTGCGGGCACAAAAAAAGGAGCGGGAAAACCGCTCCTTTTTCATTGGCCTGGCTGCTTATTCGGCCAGTTTGAAGGTGATGAACGTTGCACGCCCCTGACGCAGCACGCGCATCGACACCGAACGATTCTTCGGCAGGCCTTTGGCGACGTCCGTGAATTGCTTGGCTGAGGTGAGCGCCTGATTGTTCAGGTGAGTGATCACATCGCCGGTTTGCAGACCGATCAAGGAAGCAGGACCGTCCTGGATATCTTTGATAATCACGCCACCCTTGAGGTCCAGACTTTTCAACTGTTCAGCGGTCAGGTCTGCAACCGAAACACCCAGACGATTGCTGTTGCGCTCAACGCCATCTTCCGAGGCGCCCATTTCCTTACCCTCATCAGGTAAAGCGCCTACGGTGACCGTCAGCTTCTGACGCTTGCCATCACGGATCACTTCCAACTCAGCTTTGCTACCGTCTTTCAGATTACCAATCAAGTGTGGCAGGTCGGCCGACATGACAATCGGCTGACCGTTGGCGCTCAGGATCACGTCACCAACTTGCAGGCCGCCTTTGGCAGCAGGACCGTCATCAAGCACCTGGGCGACCAGCGCACCGGCTGGTTTGTCCAGGCCAAACGACTCAGCGAGGTCCTTGTTCACTTCCTGAATCACCACGCCCAACCAGCCGCGATTGACCTTGCCGCTGGCTTTAAGCTGATTGGAGACATCCAGCGCGACATCGATCGGGATGGCGAACGACAGGCCCATGAAGCCGCCCGAACGGGTGAAGATCTGCGAGTTGATCCCCACGACCTCTCCCGCCATGTTGAACAATGGACCACCGGAGTTACCCGGGTTGATCGCAACGTCGGTCTGGATGAATGGCACATAGGTATCGTTCGGTAGGCTGCGGCCCTTGGCGCTGACGATGCCTTTGGTTACCGAGTGATCGAAGCCAAACGGCGAACCGATTGCCAATACCCACTCGCCAACTTTCAGCTTGTCGGAATTACCCAGCTTGACTGTGGGCAGGTCTTTACCGTCGATTTTGAGCAGCGCTACGTCAGTCCGGGGATCGGTCCCCACCAGCTTGGCTTTCAACTCACTACGGTCGGACAATCGCACGAGTATTTCGTCTGCGCCGTCGATAACGTGGTTGTTCGTCATGACATAGCCATCGGAGGAGATGATGAAACCTGAACCCAGCGATTGCGCTTCGCGTTGTCGATCACCCTTGCCTGAGCCCGAACCTGGCGGCCGCGACCCTGGCGGAACACTGCGCTCAAGAAATTCGCGCAGCATCGGAGGCAGACCTTCGAGATCGGGCATCTGGCCTTGAGCCACGGAGCGGTCCGGAAGCTTTTGCCGAGTGCTGATGTTCACCACAGCGGGCGAGGCCTGCTCCACCAAAGAAGTGAAGTCTGGCAAGGCTTCTGCCTGCGCAGTGACCGCCTGACCGAGCATCAACACGGCGGCCATCAGGGAAAAATAAGATTTCAAGCGAAGTATGGACATACGGCTCCCGTTCATAACGAGCATGGTTAAGCGGTACGGACCGGCAGGTCCGAAGAGCATGCGTGCAATGCAGCATAGTGCGGCACCGCTCTCTCAGGCAGCATTCCGGTCCCGGAAACAAAAAAGGCCAGAGCTGCGAAGCTGTGACCTATAGAAAAAAAAGTGTTTTTTTGCAACCCGCAAAGCTCACCAAACATTTCAACATGTCTCGGCAGGCCGCTATCAGCCTGATTGGCATGGGAGGAGGCCCAAAATGAAACCTTTTTCACAGTGGGCGCATCTGGTTGCTCAGTTCACTTCTTGACGGGCGCGGCAGCATCGCTGCGCATCGACAAGGCTATGCGCTCTGCTGTGCCAATCGGGATTTCTCCAACAACTGTCACCATTGCATCTCCCTTGGGCGTATTCAGGCGACGGGATACGGCAACAGTCGGGCCAAGCTGAGTACGAATATCCGTGACTGCAGCGCCAGAAACCGGCTCTATGAACACGGAGAAACGCGCGAGGCCATCGTCATACATCAGGCTGGTGACAAGAGACTTGGAGTCCGGATCCTTGCGAGCTGCAGAGCTGCTCAACTCGAAGCCGGGCGGAAGCCAGTCCGAATGCCATGCAACTGGCGCAGTTTTGGCCGCGTCAGGCTTGGGCTTGGCAACATCGACTTGCTTGCAGTCAGCGCTGGCGGACAGCATCTGATCGGTAGGAACGTCGGTGGTGTTTAGCTCAGTGAACTGGAAACGCTCAAGCAGTTGCCCCTTGTCACTGAGCAACAACGATTTCAAGGGCAAGCCAGTCTCGGCGTCTAGATGCAGTTCGATTCCGTAGCGATGCTGGTCCTTCGGCGTCAAGGTGACAATGACAGCCGACCGACCCGCAACGCGAGACTTACCCGCTACCGCCATGTCATACCACGCAGACAATTTTGCCGCGTCGAATGCATGGGCCGGAGAGTCAGGGATGTTAGTCACGCCTTGAACGAGAGTGCCGCTTACGCATTGGGTCACCCCGTCTATGCGCAGTACCTCTTGAGCGGAACCATCGAGCTGGAGAAGGTGCTCACGAACTTTACCATCGGCGACGCGATGCCAAATCCGGTGAGTTGAAAAGCTGCCATTACGCTCGTAAACGAATGTGCCTTGATAGCTTTGCTTTTGTTCTGCCTGCGCAAGACGCTTGAGCTGGTCTTGCGCATCATCGGCATGAACTGGAAGGACCAGCCATCCACCTAGCAGAAGCGGCAATAGACGGATGGGACGCATGATCCTCCTTAACGGTTTTCCAGACTTGCAGCGCGTGCATACGGCAATGCGCTTTCAGTGCCTTTCAACGCAGCTTGCTGAGCGTGTTGGCGCAGATAGCCTGGGAGTCGCTGATCGTGCCATCCGGCTTGACCTTGCAGCACACCGCTGGCCATAGGGCCTGGCGCTTGCTCGCTTTCAGTGTAACCAGCCAGGACCGCAGGACCTTTAACCTGAGGCGCCAGGTTAGCAGGCTGAGCCGATTGCTGTGCCAGTTGAGCGCCAGCGATATCGTCCTGGTTATACAAACGAACGCCTGCAAGCACAGCCACGGTGACCGATGCAGCAACGGCCAGGCGACCCAAAGTACGCCATGGACCACGACCCGCCTTGAGAGGACTGACCTCATCAGCGATCGCTGCAGCAACAGCTGCCGAGATATCCAGATGCGGGATCAACAATTCCTTGTGCATGGCTGCACGAGCGATCTGATAACGCGACCATGTGGCACGTGTATCCGCATCGTCGATTGCGCTGAGCACTCGACGTAATTCCAATTCGTCCGCTTCGTTATCCATCACCGCGGACAGCGATTCCTGCAGGGCTTCACGACTCATGGCGGTTCCTCTCTTTTTGGCTATCGCCGCTGTCTCAGGATTCCTGCAACAAAGGCTGCAGGGCTTTATCAATGGCTTCCCGAGCGCGGAAGATGCGTGAGCGCACGGTACCAACCGGACACTGCATGACGCTTGCAATGTCTTCGTAACTCAGACCGTCGAACTCACGTAAAGTTAAAGCTGTACGCAAATCTTCCGGAAGTAGCTGGATAGTTCGATGGACGGTGCCCTCGATCTCATCCCGTAGCAATGCTCTCTCCGGTGACTCGATGTCCTTGAGGCCATGATCGCCGTCGTAGAACTCCGCGTCTTCAGATCTGACATCACTGTCCGGCGGTCGCCGACCTCGCGACACCAGATAGTTCTTCGCCGTGTTGATGGCGATGCGGTACAGCCAAGTGTAAAAGGCGCTGTCTCCGCGAAAATTGCCGAGTGCGCGATAAGCCTTGATAAAGGCCTCTTGCGCAACATCTTGTGCTTCATGGGTGTCGTGGACGAATCGCACGATCAACCCAAGAATTTTGTGCTGATATTTCACCACTAGCAGATCAAATGCTCGCTTGTCGCCGCGCTGTACGCGTTCGACCAGTTGCTGATCCTCTTCCTGGGTTAGCATGCATACTCCTCATAAAGCTTAAAGGAGCGTTGCAACGGCTCATTCACAGGCTTGCAAACATAGACTCGGGCTTTTGGCAAAAGTTCTCCCCCCTTCAAGCTAGTTTCCGGCGAGCGATGGTGGCCCGCACGAAAAACGCAGCTCGAACCAGGTCGGCTGCGTGAATAATCTTGTCGTCGAACGCGCTGGCAATGGCCATGTATTTATCCCCGCCTAGCGCCGACGCTGTCCCTTTATCGGCAACCTACTATTGAACGTGACGCTTATTAAAAAGTTCCACATTCATTTTAGGTCGTAAGACACACGTCAATCCGTTTGTAGGAAGAAATCGAGAGCAGCCTATCGATGTTTCGAACTTGCCAAACGGTATGCACGGTGCTCCGGAGTAGCGCACAATCCGGGCCCGCTGTGGATTCACGATTGCCATAAAATCGCCGCTATTGTGCCGCTACACCCCTACATATAGCTAGTGGCCGAATAAGAGAGCCAAATTCAGATGAGCCGACATTTTCAACACGACGTTCTCGTGATTGGCAGCGGTGCTGCCGGACTGAGCCTGGCCCTGACTTTGCCGGAGCATTTAAGCATTGCCGTGCTGAGCAAAGGCGATCTGGCGAACGGCTCTACATTCTGGGCTCAGGGTGGCGTTGCGGCGGTCCTGGACAATACCGATACGGTTGATTCCCATGTTGAGGACACGCTGAATGCGGGCGGCGGGCTGTGCAACGAAGACGCTGTTCGGTTCACCGTCGAACACAGCCGCGAAGCCATTGAGTGGCTGATTGACCTGGGCGTGCCGTTCACCCGCGACGACGAGAATATTACTGAAGACGGCGGATTCGAGTTCCACCTCACCCGCGAAGGCGGTCACAGCCACCGCCGCATCATTCATGCGGCCGACGCCACTGGCGCTGCTATCTTCACCACGCTGCTGGCTGAAACCAAGGCCCGCCCCAATATAGAGCTGCTGGAACAGCGCGTAGCTGTCGATCTGATCACCGAACGCCGTCTTGGCCTCGAAGGTCAACGCTGCCTTGGCGCCTATGTGCTGGATCGCTCCACCGGCGAAGTGGATACGCACAGTGCGCGCTTCACGATCCTGGCCTCGGGCGGGGCCGCTAAAGTTTATCTGTACACCAGCAACCCCGACGGCGCCTGCGGAGACGGCATCGCCATGGCATGGCGCGCGGGTTGCAGGGTCGGCAATCTGGAATTCAACCAGTTCCACCCGACCTGTCTTTACCATCCGCAAGCCAAAAGCTTTCTGATCACTGAAGCGCTGCGCGGTGAAGGCGCTTACCTGAAGCTGCCCAACGGCGAGCGCTTCATGCAGCGTTTCGACCCACGCGCAGAACTTGCGCCCCGAGACATCGTTGCCCGCGCCATCGACCATGAAATGAAGCGACTGGGGATTGACTGCGTTTATCTGGATATCAGCCATAAGCCCGAAGGCTTCATCAAGACGCACTTCCCCACGGTGTACGAACGCTGCCTGGAATTTTCCATCGACATCACGCAGCAGCCGATTCCAGTGGTGCCAGCGGCGCACTACACATGTGGTGGGGTCGTGGTCGATCAGCACGGGCGCACCGATGTGCCAGGCCTGTATGCGATTGGCGAAACCAGCTTCACCGGCCTGCACGGCGCCAATCGTATGGCCAGCAACTCGCTGCTCGAATGTTTTGTATACGCGCGCTCGGCAGCGGCGGATATCGTCGGCCAGCTGTCGCAGATTACTGGCCCACAGCCTTTACCTACGTGGGACGCCAGCCAGGTCACCGATTCCGACGAAGACGTGATCATCGCCCACAACTGGGATGAGCTGCGGCGGTTCATGTGGGATTACGTCGGCATCGTGCGCACCAACAAGCGTTTGCAGCGCGCAGCGCATCGCGTGCGGCTGCTGCTGGACGAAATCGACGAGTTCTACAGCAACTATAAGGTAAGCCGGGATTTGATCGAGCTACGCAATCTGGCACAGGTGGCCGAGCTGATGATCAGTTCAGCGATGGCGCGCAAGGAAAGCCGCGGGCTACATTACACGCTGGACTATCCAGGCATGTTGCCCGAGGCCGTCGACACTATTCTGGTGCCGCCCACCTTCGTCGGCTGAACTTCAGGCGCAAGCGCAGGCGTCGGTGAGCGTCTGGCTCCAAGGAATCACTGGGAATGCAGACGCTGCTAACCCACCAGCGGTCCATCCAGCGTCCCGCAGTCACTCGAAAACGTAAGATCACGATCAGTGGCAGCGCAATACTGTCACGCTGCAATCGCACAGGCTGCCAGCCGGAGCGGTCACTCCACAGCTGCCAGCCGTCACCGTCACGCCGCAAACCGGTAAATGCCTGTTCATCCGACAACACAATGCAGCGACGCCAGTAGCGGACGCCGTGCCACAGGCACAATAAAACGCCGATCAGCTTGATCCCGACGGGAATACTCAAGAAATACAGGGCGATCAATGCAAGCGCCTGGGCGGAGAGATACGCCGTCAGCAGCCTGCGTGAGGCGTGCCAACGGCATTCGAAGTGATTACTTGGGTTGGACACGGTCCAGAATCATGCGAACCATGCGTTGCAGCTCGGGATCTTCAGATTCTGCGCGCTGCATGAACCAGCCAAACATGTCCTGGTCTTCACAGGTCAGCAGACGCACATAGAGATCGCGGTCCACCTGATTGAGGCTTGGGTAGACCTCTTTTACAAACGGCACCAGCAAGACATCCAGCTCCAGCATGCCTCGGCGGCTGTGCCAGAAGAGGCGATTGAGTTCAACATCTTCGACCATGGAGGGCTCCTCGAATTTGGCGGCGAGTATACAGGGGCATCGCGGCTGGGCGTACCCGCACTTCGTCTCAGCAGTTTTCATGTACCCAACGACCACGCTCGGCACTATCATGGTGCCTCAGACTTTAACCCTGCGATGACCCATGGCCGACTCAGCTTTCTTCTGCACTCTCTCCCACGAAGGTGTTCTCGCCGTTCGAGGCGTGGACGCCGGAAAATTCCTTCAGGGCCAATTGACCTGCAACCTCGACTACCTGAGCGACGCCAAAGCCAGTCTCGGCGCGCGCTGCACGCAAAAAGGCCGCATGCAGTCCAGCTTCCGAATCCTGCCAGAAGGTGATGGCTACCTGCTGGCGATGGCCAGTGAGCTGATCGAAGCACAATTGCTGGACCTCAAGAAATACGCTGTGTTTTCCAAGTCTAAACTGACGGACGAAAGCGCGTCCTGGGCCCGATTTGGCCTTGCTGGCGGTGATAGCGCTTTGGCGGCGCTGGGTGTCTATCTCGGGCAAGAGATCGATGCAGTTGCTCGCGGAAATGACTTGATCGCCATCCGTGTGTCCCCCGGCCGCGCCGAGCTATGGGTTCACGCAGAAAAAGCCAGCGATATTCGCACCCAGCTCGCCGTTTCGCTTGTGGAAGGAACGCTCAATGATTGGCTGCTGGGCCAGATCCGTGCCGGTATCGGTCAAGTGGTCGGGCAGACCCGTGAGACATTCATCCCACAGATGATCAACCTGCAAGCCGTCGGCGGCGTCAGTTTTAAAAAGGGCTGCTACACCGGACAGGAAATCGTTGCCCGCATGCAGTATCTGGGCAAACTCAAGCGCCGTCTTTACCGGCTGAACCTTTCCAGTGGCGAAGTGCCTGAAGCGGGAACCCCTTTGTTTTCACCGGTTCACGGCAGTGCTGTCGGCGAAGTTGTGATCGCGGCAAACAGTGGCGAGGGCGTCGAGCTGCTGGCTGTGTTACAGGCCGACGCTGCAGAAGATGGCCACATCCATCTTGGTGCGCCCGAAGGTCTGGCGTTGCAAATGTCAGAGCTGCCCTACACTCTGGACAGCAAACTTGAGACACAGCGCTAAGCCGTTGCAACAATCGTTTCATCACACCGTCAGCGTATTCGTCGCGCCCCTGGCTTGCCACAGCAAAGGACGCGACTCCATGCAACGCCTTAGAGATGCGATATGAGCAACATGGCTGACGAGGTGCAAAGGGATCTGATCAGGGCGATCGACAGAGACGCTCTGTTTCTGCCGACACTCCCTGAAGTAGCGCTAAGAATCCGTCTCGCAGCGGAAGACGCCGAAATCAGCATTGCCGCTTTGAGCAAAGTCATCGGCAGCGACACCGCATTGTCGGCACGCCTGATCAAAGTCGTGAATAGCCCGCTGCTGCGCCCCAATTTCGAAGTCAGCGATGTCCTGACGGCCATTCGTCGGTTGGGCGTCAACTACACCTGCAATCTGGCCATCGGTCTGGTGGTCGAGCAGATGTTTCACGCCAAATCCGCTGTGATCGACGCCAAGATGCGCGACATCTGGAAGCTCAGCCTGCAAGTGGCAGGCGTCAGCAGCAGCCTGTGCCACAGAACTCATCATCTGCGTGCAGATCAGGCAACGCTTGCAGGCCTGATTCACTTGATCGGCGTGCTGCCGATCCTGACGTACGCTGAAGACAATTTCGAACTGCTGTCCGATGCCGTCAGCCTCAATCATGTGATCGAGCGCATTCACCCGGTGATCGGTGAACGGCTGCTGCGTTCCTGGGATTTCCCGGAAGCGCTGGCGATTGTTCCTACCCAGTTTCAGGATTTCGAGCGCGTATCCCTGCGGCCCGATTACGTTGATTTGGTGCAGGTGGCGACCGTGCATGTGCATGACGTGACAGGTAAGGCGTTTCCGAATACGGATTTGAGTGTCTTGCCCGCTACTCGCCAGTTGGGGCTGGACCCGGCGGAAGGTGCCCTGATCATTGAAATGAATGAGGCGATGACGCTGCTTTATTAAGGCCTGCAGGAAGAAACTTCGAGAACAAGTTCGCTCCTACAGACAGAAGATCACGCAACCCTGTAGGAGCCAACTTGTTGGCGAGGTCGTTGATCCTCAAAAACGTCTCGCGAACAAGTTCGCTCCTACAGGAGATCGCGCCGCGCTAACTTGTTGGCGAAGGGGTGTGTCCTGACTCCAGCGCCACGAAACTTACCCGCACCTTCAACCCCCGCTCCGCACCGTCGTGCAAACTGATCTGCGCCAGATGCGCGCGGCAGATCTCGCCGACGATCGCCAACCCCAAACCAGATCCCAGCTGATTGCGGCGATAAAATCGCTCGAACACGCGATCTCGCTCAAGCACTGGAATCCCCGGCCCGTCGTCTTCGACTTCCAGCACGCACGGGGCATGCACTCGCAAGATGACATTGCCGCCTTGGGGTGTATGGGCAAGCGCGTTGTCGATCAGATTGCTCAGCAATTCGTTTAGCAGCGTCGGCTCCCCTCGCAGCCAGATCGGCGCATCAGCCTCCAACGCCAATGCGACGCCTCGGGCGTGGGCCAAGGGCGCCATCGCCATGCCCAACTCCCGGGCCAGCTGACTGAGGTCGATGACTTCAGCACCGCCTTCGGAAATGGCCCGCGCGCCGTTTTCAATACGCGCCAGCGACAACAGCTGATTGGCCAGGTGCGTCAGCTTGTCCGTGCCGACGGCGGCTGTTTCCAGGGTCGAGCGCCACGTGGCCGGGTCGTTGTCGCGCAAACCCAGTTCCACACGCGCTTTAAGCGCGGCAAGTGGCGTTCGCAATTCGTGAGCGGCGTCGGCGATGAACTGCGCCTGACGTTCGAATTGCAGACGCAGCCGCTCGGTGAAATGGTTGAGCGAACTCACCAGCGGCCGCAACTCATGCTGTACTTCGACCAGTGGCAATGAGCGCAAATCATCCGGCTGCCGCTCTTCCACCGCCGTGCGCAAGCGATCCAGCGGGCGCAACGCCGCGCTGACCGTGAACCACACCAACAGCAGCGCGCCACCACCCAGCATGCCCAACCGCAGCAGCGTATCGGCCATCAAGCCACGGGCCATCGTCACCCGCGCTTCCTCAGTCTCGGCGACACGAATTTCGGCCATGCCGTTCATATTCGGCTCACTGACCGCTTTGAGCAGGCTCACCACCCGCACGTCCTGGCCCTGATAGCGCGCGCTGTAGAACTTCGCCAGCGCGGGATACGCATCAGTGCGGGGCGTTCCGGCAGGCGGTCCTGGCAGGTTTTCATAGCCGGAAATCAACTTTTTGTTGATGTCGTTAACTTGGTAGTAGATCCGCCCAGCGCTGTCGTACGCGAAGGTGTCGAGGGCGACGTAAGGCACGTCGGCGCTCAAAGTACCGTCGCGCTCGGACAAACCAGCAGCGATGGTCCGGGCCGAAGCCAGCAGCGTGCGGTCATACGCGGTGTCCGCCGCCTCGCGCCCGTTCCAGTAGGCGCTCATGCCGCTGGCGATCATCAATACCACGAGCAACAGCCCCAGATTCCAGAGCAATCGCCAGCGCAGGCTGTTTTCCCGATCGGGAAACAGACTAGACATCGCGGCTTTCCAGCAGATAACCCAAGCCACGGAACGTCACGATAGCGATGGGTTGACCATCGAGCTTCTTGCGCAAACGATGCACATAGATTTCGATGGCGTCGGGGCTGGCTTCTTCGTCCAGGCCGAAGACCTGCGCGGCCAGTTGCTCCTTGCTCATCACACGACCGGGCCGGGCAATCAGCGCTTCGAGCACCGACTGCTCGCGAGAAGTCAGCGTCAGCAACTCTTCACCGACGGTAAAACGACGAGTATCCAGGTCGTACACCAACACGCCGCAGCGTTGCTGACGTTCGCCGCCCAGCACGCTGCGTCGCAGCAGGGCCTTGACCCGTGCCTCAAGCTCGGACAATTCAAAGGGTTTGGCCAGGTAATCGTCGGCCCCCAGATTCAGGCCGTGGACCCGGTCTTTGACGTCGCTGCGGGCGGTCAACATCAGTACCGGCAGGTTTTTGCCCCGGGCCCGCAATCGCGCCAGCACCTCGAAACCATCCATGCGTGGCAGCCCCACGTCGAGAATCACCACAGCGTATTCCTCGCTGCTTAATGCCAGATCGGCCGCAACACCGTCGTGCAGAACGTCCACGGTCAGCCCGCCACTCTTGAGAGCCTGAGCGACGCTTTCGGCCAGTTGCAGATGGTCTTCGACGAGCAGGACACGCATCGACTTCTCCAGATTGAGGCGTTGGGTGGAGGCGGAGTTTACAGGCGCCGTAAGGTCTGTGAAGCGCCAACTCATTGTCAGTCACAGACCGATGCCATCTGTGTAGCGTCGCTGGGAGGTTAATGAAAGGTAGTTGAAAGGTTAATGAAAGCTTCGCGGATTAGGATCGAGTTACGACTTGTTACCGTTTGAGCATTACCCGGGTCGCAACGAAAAACGCCTCGATGCGTTTTCAACAATAAAAACAATATCGGAGTCACCGTGATGCTGCATATCCTGCCCATGGCCCCTGCGCCTGATCGTCGTATTTCCCCCCAAGCACTTATTCAGAATGTTCTCGATGCGGCTTCCTGCGCGCGTCATGTCACCCTGCCTTTTGGTTCAATCATCGCGGCTCTACCCTGCCCCGCTTGATGATTGCGCATTAACCGCCTGATCACCCTCATCACCTCAAAAACAACAACTCCTTTGGAGACTGACCAATGAGCTCGACACTGCGCCGTTTCAGCGTCGCCGCCAGCTGCATGCTGGTAGCCACCCAACTGTGGGCCGCCGAACCCAATCGCCCTGAATGCATCGCCCCCGCCTCCCCCGGCGGCGGCTTCGACCTGACGTGCAAGCTGGTGCAAAGCGCACTGGTCAACGAGAAGATTCTGTCCAAGCCGATGCGTGTGACCTACATGCCCGGCGGCGTGGGCGCCGTGGCCTACAACGCGGTAGTTGCGCAGCGTCCTGCTGATGCGGGCACGTTGGTGGCTTGGTCCAGCGGTTCGCTGTTGAACCTGGCGCAAGGCAAATTCGGGCGTTACGACGAGACTCAGGTTCGCTGGCTGGCCGCCGTCGGCACCAGCTACGGGGCTATCGCGGTGAAAGCCGACTCGCCGTACAAAAACCTCGATGACTTGGTTAAGGCGCTGAAAGCCGACCCAAGCAAAGTAGTGATCGGTTCAGGTGGCACCGTGGGCAGCCAGGACTGGATGCAAACTGCGCTGATCGCCAAGGCCGCCGGGATCAACCCCCGCGACCTGCGTTATGTCGCGCTCGAAGGCGGTGGTGAAATCGCGACCGCCCTGCTCGGCGGCCACATTCAGGTGGGCAGTACTGACATTTCCGACTCCATGCCACACATCCTGAGCGGTGACATGCGCCTGCTGGCGGTGTTCTCGGACGAGCGTCTGGACGAGCCGGAAATGAAAAACATCCCGACCGCCAAAGAACAAGGCTACGACATCGTCTGGCCCGTGGTTCGCGGCTTCTACCTCGGGCCAAAAGTTACCGACGAAGAATACAACTGGTGGAAAGCGGCGTTCGACAAGCTGCTGGCCTCCGAAGACTTCGCCAAATTGCGCGATCAGCGCGAGCTGTTCCCGTTCGCCATGACCGGTGACGAACTCGATAAATACGTCAAGCAGCGTGTCGCCGAATACAAAACCATGGCCAAGGAATTCGGCCTGATTCAGTGATTGCACTCGATTGACTGACGCGTGGTTGTGCCACCTGCGCGGTGGCGCAACCCAGGAGTTTTCCATGGTCCTGCAACGAATTTTCGCCTTTGTGCTGCTGCTGGTGTGTATCGGCCTGGCGCTGATGGCGTGGCCTTACAAGGCCCCCTTTTCCTACGAACCCGTCGGCCCGCGCGCGTTTCCGCTGCTGATGCTGGCGCTGATGGGTATTTCCCTGCTGTACATGGTGTTTCGCCCTGCGCCCATCGTGCATTCCGAAGACGAACCCGAGCTGGACCGCCCGACACTGATCAAGATCGCGATTTGCATCGGTCTGCTGTTGATCTTCGCCGGCCTGTTCGAACCGCTGGGCTTCATCCTCAGCAGCATTCTGATCGGAATTCCGATGGCACGGCTTTATGGCGGTCGCTGGGTGCCCAGCGTCGTGATCATTACGTTGATGAGCATTGGTCTTTACGTGCTGTTCGACAAAGTCATGGACGTGCCTCTGCCCCTCGGTCTGCTCGACGTACTGGAGAAATAATATGGACACTCTCGGCTATCTGGGCCAAGGCTTCGGCGTCGCGCTGACCCCGTACAACCTCATCACCGCACTCTCCGGCACCTTGATCGGCACCGTCGTCGGCCTGCTGCCGGGCCTTGGGCCAATCAACGGCGTCGCGTTGTTGATCCCTATCGCATTCGCCTTGGGCTTGCCGCCTGAATCGGCGTTGATTCTGCTGGCAGCGGTGTATCTGGGCTGCGAATACGGCGGTCGTATCAGCTCCATTCTGCTGAACATTCCGGGTGAAGCTTCAACCGTCATGACTGCACTGGACGGCTACCCAATGGCGCGCCAGGGCATGGCCGGTGTGGCATTGTCCCTGTCGGCGTGGAGTTCGTTCATCGGCGCCTTCATCGCTACCTGCGGCATGGTGATGTTCGCCCCGTTGCTGGCCAAATGGGCGATTGCCTTTGGACCAGCGGAGTACTTTGTGCTGATGGTATTTGCCATCGTCTGTTTGGGCGGCATGGCCGGCGACAGACCGCTGAAAACATTTGTCGCCGCATTGATCGGGCTGTTTCTGTCGACCATCGGTATCGATGCCAACAGCGGCGTGTATCGTTTCACTGGCGATAACATCCACCTGGCAGACGGCATCCAGTTCGTCGTGCTGGTGCTGGGCCTGTTCTCTGTCAGCGAAATCCTCTTGCTGCTTGAGAAGACTCATCGCGGGCAGGAAGCCGTCAAAGCCACCGGCCGGATGATGTTCAACTTCAAGGAAGCCAGCGCAGTGTTCGCCGTGAACATCCGCTGCGGCCTGATGGGCTTCATCATGGGCGTATTGCCTGGCGCCGGAGCTACTCTGGCCAGCGCCGTGGCCTACATGACCGAGAAACGTATCGCGGGCGCCAGCGGTAAATTCGGACAAGGCGACATGCGCGGTCTGGCAGCGCCGGAAACCGCCATCGGCGCAACAGCTTGCGGTGCGCTGGTACCGATGTTGACGCTGGGCGTTCCGGGGTCGGGCACCACGGCGGTGATGATCGGCGCGCTGTCGCTGTACAACATCACGCCCGGTCCGCTGCTGTTTCAACAACAACCGGACATCGTCTGGGGCCTGATTGCGTCGTTGTTCGTCGCCAACATCATGCTGGTGATCCTCAATATCCCGATGATCCGCATCTTCACCCGCATCCTTGCCGTGCCGAACTGGGCGCTGGTGCCGGTCATCGCGATCATCACCGGGATTGGCGTCTACGCGGTCCACGCCACCACCTTCGACCTGTTCCTGATGGTTGGCATCGGCATTTTCGGCTACATCCTGCGCAAGCTGGACTTCCCGCTGTCGCCGATCTTGCTGGGGTTTATCCTCGGCGGTCTGATGGAGCAAAACCTGCGTCGCGCGTTGTCGATCTCCAACGGTGCGCTGGAAATCCTCTGGTCGAGCCCGATCACCCTCGGCGTCTGGGTAGTGACGGCGTTCATGCTGGTGTTCCCGCTGATCCGCATCTGGCGCAAGCGTGCACGTCAGCGTCGTGAATTGGCGAATGTCTGACAGGCCGTTCAAAACCTGGTGGGGTACGCCTCTGGTCGGCCTGCTCGGCGGCTACCTCGCCAGTCTGGTCGGCTGGCCCTTACCGTGGATGGTCGGCTCGTTACTGGCGATCATCCTTGTCCGCTGCCTGACCCCATGGCAGCTGGCTGAAATCCCCGGAGGCCGCAAGTGCGGCCAATGGGTGGTCGGCATCGGCATCGGCCTGCACTTCACCCCCGTCGTTATCGAGCAAGTCCTCTCCCACTTCGGTTTGATTTTCATCGGCGCATTGGTGACCAGCGTCTCCAGCGTGGTCGGCGTGTGGCTGATGCTGCGCACCGGCGAAGACCGCGCCACGGCATTCTTCTCCAGCATGCCCGGCGGCTCGGGCGAGATGGTCAATCTGGGCGCGCGCAATGGTGCGATCCTCAGCAATGTCGCAGCGGGTCAAAGCCTGCGGGTGTTGTGCGTGGTTTTGTGTGTACCGGCGATTTTCAAATACCTCTTGGGCGCCAGCGCGCCGGCCTTGCATCCGGTGACGGTGGATTGGGCGTGGCTGGCGATTTTGTTCCCGGCGGGCGCGGCGATGGCTTATCTATGGCAGCGCTTGAAGCAGCCCAACCCTTGGCTGTTCGGGCCGCTGTTGGTGAGTGCGGTGGTTAGCGTGAGTTTTGATCTGCACATCGGTTTGCCAAATGGCGGCAGTCAGATCGGGCAGTGGCTGATTGGCAGTGGTTTGGGCTGTCATTTCAATCGGGCGTTCTTTCGCCGCGCACCTTCGTTCATAGGCCGCACGTTGGTCGGCACTGCGCTGACCATGATCATCGCCGCCGCCTCCGCCTTTGTTTTAAGCATGTTGACGCTGCTGGATTTGCGTTCGCTGACGCTGGGCATGATGCCGGGGGGCATTGCCGAAATGAGCCTGACGGCCGAGGTGTTGCAGCTGTCAGTGCCGCTGGTAACGGCGATGCAGGTGATGCGCTTGCTGTTCGTGCTGTTTCTGGCGGAGCCGTTGTTTCGCTACTGGATTCGGCGGACTGTCTGACTGACGCAAATCATCCTGTAGGAGCGCGCTTGCCCGCGACTGCGTAGCGTCAGTCGATGCATCAGGTGCAGAAAGATCGCATTCGCGGGCAAGCGCGCTCCTACAGGGGATGACTAAACCGTGGCAGGCAACCGCCACTCAATCGGCGCAATGCCGTTCTGCTCCAGAAACTTGTTGGCCTTGCTGAAGTGCCCGCAGCCCAAAAACCCTTTGTACGCCGACAGCGGCGAGGGGTGGACGGAGGTCAGGACCAAGTGCTTGGTGGCGTCGATCAGCTTCTGTTTGCTCTGCGCATGGGCGCCCCATAGCAAAAACACCAAGTGCGGCTGATGGGCGCTGACTTCTTCGATCACTTTGTCAGTGAAATGCTGCCAGCCCTTGCCCGCATGGGACGCGGCGTTGGCGCGCTCGACAGTCAGGGTGGTGTTGAGCATTAATACCCCCTGATCCGCCCACGACTGCAAATACCCATGATTAGGGATGTCGATATTCAGATCGCGTTTCAGCTCTTTGTAGATATTGACCAGCGAAGGCGGCGCGGGCACGCCCGGCTGCACGGAGAAGCAAAGACCGTGGGCCTGATTCGGCCCGTGATACGGGTCCTGCCCCAGAATCACCACTTTCACGTTGTCCAGAGGCGTTGAGTTCAGCGCATTGAAAATCAGCGGTCCGGGCGGATAAATTTCTTTGCCCGCTGCGTGTTCGTGGCGCAGAAACTCGCGCAGCACGCCCATGTAGGGCTTTTCGAATTCCTCGCGCAGCGCGTGCTTCCAGCTGGGCTCGAGTTTGATGCGGTCATCGCTTGTCATGGTTTTATCCGGCAAAAACTATGCGCGGACTGTAGGGGCTGTCAGTCATTATTTCCAGCGCAGCGCGTCTGGCGTTTCCTACACTCTCCTCAGATCAGATGTGCAACTTCTGCGCGTCACGGGGACTCACAACCTCGATAGATGCTCCGTACCACTCACTTGAGGTCACGATGAATCTGCAATTCGAAGAACTCACCGGTACTGACGGCGCCCGCATCGGGATCGCCAGTCTGGATGCCGAACAATCATTGAATGCCCTGTCGCTGCCAATGATTCTGGCGCTACAGGACCGCCTCGATGCCTGGGCCAGCGACCCGCAAATTGTCTGCGTGCTGCTGCGCGGCAATGGCCCGAAAGCCTTCTGCGCCGGAGGCGATGTGCGTGCACTGGTAGAAGCAGGCCGCAACCATAAGGGCGAGGTGCCTCCGCTGGCAGCGCAGTTTTTCGCCGCTGAATATCGTCTGGACTACTCGCTGCACACCTATCCCAAACCGCTCATCTGCTGGGGGCACGGCTACGTGCTAGGGGGCGGTATGGGCTTGTTGCAGGGCGCCAATATTCGCGTGGTGACACCCAGCAGTCGGTTGGCGATGCCGGAGATCAGCATCGGTCTGTATCCGGATGTGGGCGCCAGCTGGTTTCTGTCGAGACTGCCAGGCAAGTTGGGCTTGTTTCTGGGCCTGACCGGTGCCCACATCAATGGCCATGACGCGCTGGATCTGGATCTGGCCGACCGCTTCCTGCTGGACGACCAGCAAGAGGAAATGATCGAACGCCTGCTGCAACTCAATTGGCAGGAGCAGACCGCCGTGCAGCTCAACAGCCTGTTCAAAGCGCTTGAGCATGAAGCCAGGCCGCAATTGCCGCCAGCGCAGTGGCTGCCGCGTCGGGAGCAAATCGACGAGCTGCTGGACATTGCCGACGTGCCTTGTGCCTGGAATGCCATCAAGCACCAGCTCGGCGGCAATGACGCGCTGCTGGCCAAAGCCGCCAAGACCTTGACCGAAGGTTGTCCATTAACCGCGCATCTGGTGTGGGAGCAGATCGCCCGGGCCAAACATATGTCCCTGGCCGAGGTGTTCCAGATGGAATACACCATGAGCCTTAATTGTTGCCGTCATCCTGAATTCAGCGAAGGGGTGCGCGCGCGATTGATCGACAAAGACCACACCCCGCACTGGCACTGGCAGGACGTCGCAACGATTCCGCTTGCGGTGATCGACGCGCATTTTGAAAAGGCGTGGGAGGGACGGCATCCGTTGGCGGATTTATCCGAGTATTGACTGCCGCTGAGGTGAAAAGGTATGTGGCGGCTGGATAAAAAACGGCGCTCCTGAGAGCGCCGTTTTTGTGTTTGGGAATCAGCGATTCCCGCCGCCCGGCCCACCATGGCCGCCGTTACCGAAATTGCCATCCTGGCGCATGTTGCCGCCGCTTGGGCGGCTTGGGCCTGGGCCCGGCTGATGTCCCCCGCCACCGCCTCCGGGATTACCGTTCCAGCCGGGACGCGGACCACCGCCACCTCCGCCGCCACCGGGTGGTCGGCCGGGTTGATAGCCGGAGCCAGGGCGAGGTCCGCCGTTCCAGCCGTGACCACCGCCAGGTCGGCCGTCGCCGTAACCAGGCCTGGGTCCATTCCAGCCCGGACCGCCATAACCCGGTCGTGGTCCGCCGTAGCCTGGGCGACCGCCATAGCCGTTGTAGTAACGCGGCGGTGGCGCGTAATAACGTGGCGCTACATACACATCACGCCGGTAGGAGCGATAACCGCCGTCATAGATGTAGGTGCTGCCGTACCCGCCTCCGTAAACCGGTTGGGTATAAACAGGCTGAGCATAGACCGGCTGCGTATACACCTCTTCCTGGTAGTAGCCGGAATCTGCGTAACAACCTGCAAGCGTGGAAGTCATGAAAAGAGTAAGCAGGATTCGTCGATACATGGCGGCCTCCCGGACCGCGGTAGGGCTCGAACCAGCGACGCTGGTCGGCATCCGCCAAGCAGCAGGCAGACAAGTAAATAGACTGCAAAACCATGATCGAGTGCCCCGACACGTATCGCAGCCGCCGGACGGCGCCCCGAGACGGTGCGGTTTATGTGCAAATAAAATCACGTAACTGACCTCTTGATATCGCAGACATCGCTGAACCCCGCGCTGGCGCAGACTTATAGCGAATTGGCACAACTCTCGCTTAAGAATTCATCGTGCAGGAGTCATCACAGGTTCGCGGCACCACAATTTGCAATAGCCGACTAGGGTTCCGGCTCGCGATTCGCGAGTGGCTGGTCCGAGAGTTGGCGACCTCCAGTAGAGGTTACACGGCGGGATAAAAGCCCGGGAGACAGGACACCAGTGGTGTCGCCGTGCTCCTGACCGCCCCTTTTCGCTACTGGAGATACCCCATGCAAAAGTCCCGTCTATTGAGTCTGCTCACCGCAGGCGTCTTCGCAGCCCTCAGCCTCTCGGCCACCGCCGCCCCCAAGAAAGACTTCAACGTCTGCTGGACCATCTACGCAGGCTGGATGCCGTGGGAATACGCTGGCACTCAAGGCATCGTCGACAAGTGGGCCAAGAAGTACAACATCAACATCAAAGTCACCCAGCTCAACGACTACGTCGAATCGATCAACCAATACACCGCTGGCCAGTTCGATGGCTGCACCATGACCAACATGGATGCACTGACCATCCCTGCCGCTGGCGGCGTGGAAAGCACCGCGCTGATCGTCAGCGACTTCTCCAACGGCAACGACGGCATCGTGATCAAGGGCGAAGGCAAGAAAGTCGCTGACCTCAAGGGCATGGACGTCAACCTTGTGGAGCTGTCGGTTTCCCACTACCTGCTGGCCCGCGCGCTGGACACCGTCGATCTCACCGAAAAAGACCTGAAAGTCGTCAACACCTCCGACGCTGACATCGCTGCCGCTTTCAACACCAGTGACGTCAAAGCCGTCACCACCTGGAACCCGATGCTTTCTGAGATCAAGGCCAAGCCCGGCGTCACCGAAGTGTTCGATTCGAGCAAGATCCCCGGCGAAATCATGGACATGATGGTGGTCAACACCCAGACCCTCAAAGACAACCCTGCGTTGGGCAAAGCACTGACTGGTGCCTGGTTTGAAGTGATGGACACCATGAACGCCAAGACCGCCGCGTCCACCGAAGCCCTTGAGCACATGGCCAAAGCCTCAGGCACCGACCTTGCCGGCTTCAAGTCGCAACTGGCGACCACCAAGCTGTTCTTCACCCCGAAAGAAACTCTTGAGTTCGCCAACAGCAAAGCGCTGCCAACCACCATGCGCAAAGTGGCGGACTTCTCCTTTGAGCACGGCCTGCTGGGTGAAGGCGCCAAAGACGCCAGCGCTGTCGGCATGACTTTCGCCAATAACGTGACCGAAGGCGACAAGGCTAATCTCAAGCTGCACTTCGACCCGAGCTACGTGCAGATGGCTGCCGACGGCAAGTTGTAAATCGTCACTCGTTTCGAAGGTCTTTGTTATGCGACTGATTAACCGCCGTCCGGATCGCGCCAGCCGTTTGATTCTGGTGATCCTGCCGTTCGCCCTGTTGCTGCTTGCCTATTTCATGGGCTCGGCGACGCGGCTGACGGAAAACCCCAACGACAAGCTGTTGCCCAGCGCTGTGCAAATGACCGAGGCGATCAAACGCGTTGCGATTGTTCCGGATACCCGGACCGGGGAATACCTGTTGTGGCAGGACACCGCCGCCAGCCTGCAACGGCTGGCAATCGGCCTTGGCATCAGCGCTCTCGTCGGGCTGTGCCTGGGTACGGCGTCAGGCATTCTGCCGATGTTCGGCGCACCGCTGTCGCCGTTGCTGACAGTGCTGTCGATGGTGCCGCCGCTGGCGATCCTCCCCATCCTGTTCATCGTTTTTGGCCTGGGCGAGCTGTCGAAAGTGATGCTGATCGTGATCGGCATCACGCCGATTCTGGCCCGTGATCTGGAGCAACGCGCACGGGAAATCCCGGTGGAGCTGCTGATCAAGGCACAAACCCTGGGTGCCACAACCTGGACGTTGATCCTGCGCGTCGTGCTGCCACAAGTGCTGCCACGCTTGTTGATCTCGTTGCGGCTGGTGCTGGGCTCTGCGTGGCTGTTTTTGATCGCTGCCGAGGCCATCGCTTCCACGGACGGCCTCGGTTACCGGATCTTCCTGGTGCGCCGTTACCTGGCGATGGACGTGATCCTGCCCTACGTGGTGTGGATCACCCTCCTTGCCTGGCTGATGGATTGGGGCCTAAAAGCGCTGACTCGCAAGGCGTTCCCCTGGTACGAAGGAGCGCGGCCATGAGCTTCATTTCGGTGAATAACGTCTGGCAGCAATACGACGATCAAGTGGTGCTCGAAGGCTTGAATCTGAGCGTGGCCGAGGGTGAATTCTGCACATTGGTCGGCGCGTCGGGCTGCGGCAAATCAACCTTCCTGCGTCTGCTGCTGGGTCAGGAAGTGCCGAGCAAGGGCTCGATTCTGCTGGACGGCAAACCCTTGGCCAGCGAACCGGATTCCAGCCGTGGCGTGGTGTTTCAGCGCTACTCGGTGTTCCCGCACTTGAGCGTGCTGGACAACGTCGCGCTGGGCCTGGAACTGCCGCACTCGGCATTGCTAGGTCGCCTGTTCGGCAACGCCAAGCGCGAGGCTCGCGACCAGGCGTCGGTTTTGCTGCACAAAGTCGGGCTCGGTCACTCGCTGGACAAATACCCGACGCAACTCTCAGGCGGGATGCAGCAACGTCTGGCCATCGCTCAAGCGCTGATCATGAAGCCTCGGGTTTTGCTGCTCGATGAGCCATTCGGCGCGCTGGACCCCGGCATCCGCAAAGACATGCACGCCCTGTTGCTGGAGCTGTGGCGCGAGACCCAACTGACGGTGTTCATGGTTACTCACGACCTCTCCGAAGGCTTCAACCTGGGCACGCGGCTGATGGTTTTCGACAAGGTCCGCCACGACCCGCACGCCCCCGGTGCCTATGGCGCCCGCATCACTTACGACATTCCCCTGAACAGCGATCGCCGCGCCGCACGCGCCGCCATTGAATCGCTGCAAACGGTCTAGAGGACTTTTCACATGACTGATTCCACCCCGCTGTTCCCCGTGTTTGCCGAAGACGTTTTGCCCGGCGGCGGACACTTGTCATTCGTGCTCAAGCGCGGCGAATTGCTGCGCCTGACTGATTTAAATGGCAACGCCAACGTCAGCCTGACGATGCTCAACGCCAACGAGAAAACCGAGCGTTTGAACCTGCCCGACAGCCTCAAATGCCAACACACCGCCAAGCTCACCGACGGCCACTGCCTGTATTCGGACATGGGCCGGGTGCTGGCGGCGATCACTGCCGACACCTGTGGTTGGAGCGACAGCATCGGTGGCGTGCTTTGCGCCGAAGAAGTCGCCGAAAAGTACGGCCAGGGGCGCTATCAGGAACTGCGCAACGGGTTCTTCCGTAATGGCGCGGACAACCTGTTGGTGGAGTTGGGCAAGTGGGATCTGGGTCTGGCTGACTTACTGATGACCCTGAATCTGTTCAGCCGGGTCAACGTCGACGACCAAGGGGCCCTGGCATTCGTCGCCAACAACTCGAAAGCCGGTGACTACATCGAGCTGTACGCGCCGATGGACACCCTCATCGTGCTGACCGCGTTGCAGCACCCGATGGACCCCAACCCTGAATACGCGCCGCAACCGGTCAAGCTGACCTGGATGAAGGCCGACGCCAGCGTCGCCGAGCACTGCCGCACTTCTCGCGCCGAAAACGTGCGCGGTTTTATCAACACCGACCGCCTGTTCGCCTGAGGAGGCCCCCATGACAACTCCAGCCACCACAGCTCCCGTTTCCATCACGCACGTCGCGGCAGGCGAGCCTTCACTGACCGAACTCAAGGCCGGACAAACCCTGCGCTTGCTGGACCTTGAAGGCAATCAGGCGGTGGACACGCTGTTTTACAGCCTGGCCAATCCACGTGAACGCTACGACGTGCAGCGCACGTTGCGTCGGCAGAACAACGTGTACCTGAGCAAAGGCAGCGTGCTGTATTCCAACCTCGGTCGGCCGATGCTGACCATCGTCGAAGACACCTGCGGGCGTCACGACACCCTCGGCGGCGCCTGCGCTCAGGAGAGCAACACCGTGCGTTACGCCCTGGATAAACGCCACATGCACAGCTGCCGCGACAGCTTTCTGCGGGCCTGCATCCACGACGGTCGGCTGGGCAAGCGCGACATCAGCCCGAACATCAATTTCTTCATGAACGTCCCGGTCACCGCCGATGGCGGCCTGACGTTTGAAGACGGGATTTCCGGCGCTGGCAAGTACGTGGAGCTGCGCGCTGAAATGGACGTGATCGTGCTGATCTCCAACTGCCCGCAACTGAACAACCCGTGCAACGGCTACAACCCGACAGCGGCCGAGTTGCTGGTCTGGGACTGATCGCTCAGCGCCCCAGTATTGGTTCAGCCACAGCGGACGACCGTTGTGCAGATCGTTTAACAGCGGGACGGCCCGCTTCCCAGTTTGGGATTGATCACACTCAATCCCCGGGGTCACCACCATGTTCGACAAACTGCTGATCGCTAACCGCGGCGCCATTGCCTGCCGCATTCTGCGCACACTGCGGGACCTGAACGTAGAAGGCGTTGCGGTCTACTCCGAAGCCGACGCCGCCAGCCTGCACATTCTTCAAGCCGACGAGGCACATAGCCTGGGCGAAGGCGGCGCGGCGGGCACCTATCTGGCGGTGGACAAGATTCTTGCTATCGCTCAAGCAACGGGCGCCAAGGCCATTCATCCCGGTTATGGGTTTCTTTCGGAGAACGCTGCCTTCGCCCAAGCCTGCGAAGACGCGGGCATCGCCTTCGTTGGGCCGACGCCTCAGCAACTGCGGGTATTTGGGCTCAAGCACACGGCACGCGCCCTCGCCAAGCAGCACGGCGTGCCGATGCTCGAAGGCACTGAGTTGCTGGACAGCATTGAGTCGGCTCTGTCGGCCGCTGAAATAATCGGCTACCCGGTGATGCTGAAAAGCACGGCGGGCGGCGGCGGTATTGGCATGCGTGTGTGCCGCAGCGCCAGCGAACTGAGCGAGTCGTTCGAGGCCGTCAAACGCCTGGGACAGAACAATTTCAGCGACGCAGGCGTATTCATCGAGAAATACATTCAGCGCGCCCGCCATCTGGAAGTTCAGGTGTTCGGCGACGGTCAGGGCGAGGTCATTGCCCTGGGGGTGCGCGACTGTTCGGTGCAGCGCCGCAATCAGAAAGTCCTCGAGGAAACCCCTGCGCCGAACCTGCCCGAAGGTATGGCCGAGGAGTTGTGCGCGGCGGCGATCAAGCTGGCCAAAGCGGTGGACTACCGCAGCGCCGGGACCGTGGAATTCGTGTTCGACAGCGATGATCAGCGCTTTTACTTCCTGGAAGTGAACACTCGTTTGCAGGTCGAGCATGGTGTGACTGAGCAGGTCTGGAACGTCGATCTGGTGAGCTGGATGGTGCAATTGGCCGCCGGAGATTTGCCGCCGTTGTCCGAGCTACAAACCGGCTTGAAGGCCAGCGGCCATGCGATTCAGGCGCGGCTGTACGCTGAAGATCCGGGTCGGGATTTTCGACCAAGTCCCGGCTTGCTGACGGCGGTGCACTTCCCCGCTGCCGATGGGAAACAGTTGCGCATCGACACGTGGGTGGAAGCCGGCTGCGAAATTCCGCCTTACTTCGATCCGATGATCGCCAAGTTGATCAGTTGGGCGCCCGACCGGGCCACCGCCAGCGCCGGGCTGGAACAAGCGCTGCGCGACAGCCGCTTGTACGGTGTGGAAACCAACCGCGATTACCTGCGCCAGATCATCAGCGACGCCCCATTCGCCAGCGGTCAGCCGTGGACCCGATGCCTGGAGAATCTGGTCTACCGCGCCGATACGTTTGAAGTGTTGAGCGGCGGCACGCAGACCAGCGTGCAGGACTACCCCGGCCGTCTCGGTTACTGGGCCGTCGGTGTACCGCCGTCAGGACCAATGGACAGCCGCTCATTGCGCCTGGGCAATCTGTTGCTGGGTAATGCCGAGGGCTGCGCCGCGCTGGAAATCACCATGAGCGGACCGGTGCTGCGCTTCAATACTGATGCGGTGGTGGCAGTGACTGGCGCGGTGATTCCACTGACGCTGGATGGTGTGTCGCAGCCGATGAACACGGCGCTGCTGATCGGCGCTGGGTCGACGCTGGCAATTGGCACCATCCTCGGTGCTGGCGCTCGCAGTTATCTGTGCGTGCACGGCGGGCTGGACGTGCCGGATTATCTAGGCAGTAAAAGCACCTTTACGTTGGGGCAGTTTGGCGGGCATGGCGGTCGGGCGCTGCGCGCCGGGGATGTGCTGCATCTGTCGTCGCTGGCTGATCACGAAGCATCTGCATCGCCTGTAGGAGCGCGCTTGCCCGCGAATGCAGTGTGTCAGTCAATGGAAACGAGCCGCTTGGTGGGGCAGCAGCTCATGGACGATCAGGTTCATGAGCTGCCTGCGGTGCGTGATATCCGGGTGATTTACGGCCCCCACGGCGCGCCGGAATATTTCACTGAACAGTACATCGAGACCTTCTTCGCCACCGACTGGGAAGTGCATTTCAACTCCAGCCGCACCGGCGTGCGGCTGATCGGGCCCAAGCCGGAATGGGTGCGGGCCGATGGTGGGGAGGCAGGTTTGCACCCCTCAAATATCCACGACAATCCGTATGCGATCGGCGCAGTGGATTTCACCGGGGACATGCCCGTGATCCTGGGGCCAGACGGTCCAAGCCTGGGCGGGTTTGTCTGCCCGGTGACGATCATCGAGGCGGATTTGTGGCAGTTGGGGCAGTTGAAGGCGGGGGATAAAGTACGGTTTTCGCCGGTCACCGTCGAAGCGGCTCGCGCCCTAAAATTGAAAAACGATCTCCGTGGGAGGGAGCTTGCTCGCGAAGAGGCCGGTGAATCCCCGACATCCCCAGAGACAGAAACACCGCAATCGCGAGCAAGCTCCCTCCCACAGGGGATCAGTGTCGCGGCGCAAAACCCGGCAGCACCACAAAACCGTGGGAGCGGACCTGTCCGCGAAGAGGCTGGTACATGCGACGCACCTTCATCGCCTGAGACACCGCATTCGCGGACAGGTCCGCTCCCACAGGAGATCGCCCTGACATCGCCGGTTGTGCTGGATATCGGCAGCGACGACACGCGTCTGGTCGCGAGGCTCTCGGGGGACACGCACTTGCTGCTGGAAATCGGTGCGCCGGAACTGGACCTGGTGCTGCGCTTCCGGGGCCACGCGCTGATGCAGGCACTGCAAGCCAAATCCCTGCACGGGGTGATCGATCTGACGCCGGGCATTCGCTCGCTGCAAGTGCATTACCAGCCCGAACAACTGCCGCTGGCCGATCTGCTGGACATCGTCGCCGGTGAATGGGATGCCGTGTGCGCCAGCAAAAACCTGGAAGTGCCCTCGCGTATCGTCCACTTGCCGCTGTCCTGGGACGATCCGGCTTGCCAGCTTGCCATCGAAAAATACATGACCACCGTGCGCAAGGACGCCCCTTGGTGCCCAAGTAATCTGGAGTTCATCCGTCGCATCAACGACCTGCCCAATCTGGACGAAGTGCAGCGCACGGTATTCGACGCCAGCTATCTGGTCATGGGCCTGGGAGACGTCTATCTCGGGGCGCCGGTCGCCACGCCGCTGGACCCGCGTCATCGTCTGGTCACCACCAAATACAACCCGGCCCGCACCTGGACCGCCGAGAACTCCGTAGGCATCGGCGGCGCGTACATGTGCGTCTACGGCATGGAAGGCCCCGGCGGCTACCAGTTCGTCGGGCGCACGCTGCAGATGTGGAATCGCTACCGTGAAGTCGCCGCGTTCGACGGCAAACCGTGGCTGCTGCGCTTCTTCGATCAGATCCGCTTCTACCCGGTCAGCGCCGAAGAACTGCTGCGCATTCGTCGGGATTTCCCCCTTGGGCGCTACCCGCTACAGATCGAACACAGCATCTTGAATCTGGTCGATTACCAGGCATTTCTCGTCCAGGAAGCCGAAGGTATCGCCGCGTTTCGTGAGCAACAGCAAAGCGCCTTTCAGGCTGAGCGCGAGCGCTGGATCGCCAACGGTCAGGCGACGTTCGAGAGCGATGAAGCGGTTGTCGAAGCCACCGATGAAGCACCACTGCAATCAGGTCAGACCAGCGTCGACAGCCACATCGCTGGCAACTTGTGGCAAGTGCAGGTCAGCGTCGGCCAACGGGTGGAAGCCGGGGAAACCCTGGTAATTCTGGAATCGATGAAGATGGAAATTCCTGTCCTCGCGCCGATTACCGGCGTGGTGCGGGAAGTGCGCGTGCAACCCGGATCGGCCGTGCGCGCCGGGCAACGGGTTGTGGTGCTGGCAGCCGAATGAAGCGGTTCAACTTTTTTAACGACTATGGAATCTTGCTATGACTGACAACACGTCTTCATTCGACCTGCGCCTGGACAGCGTGCGCGCCGCTTACCAAAACGGCAGCCAGACGCCTCGCCAGTTGATCCTCGCCCTGCGCGAAAAAGCGGCGGCGCTGAATCCCGACTATCACTTGTTCATTCACCTGCTCAGCGTCGAGGAACTGGAGCCCTATCTGTCCGCGCTGGAAGGCCGCGAGTTAAAAGATTTGCCGCTGTATGGCGTGCCTTTTTCGATCAAGGACAACATTGATCTGGCGGGCATTCCAACCACCGCCGCCTGCCCCGACTTCGCCTATACGCCGGAGCGTTCGGCAACTATCGTCGAACAGTTGCTGAGCCTTGGCGCGATCCCGCTGGGCAAGACCAATCTGGACCAGTTCGCCACCGGTTTGAACGGCAGCCGATCGCCCTATGGAGCCTGCCCAAACAGCGTGAACATGGATTATCCGTCCGGAGGATCGAGCGCCGGTTCGTCCCTGGCAGTAGCGCTGGGCGTGTCCAGTTTTGCGCTGGGCACGGACACCGCAGGTTCAGGCCGCGTGCCGGCTGGGCTGAATAATCTGGTGGGCATGAAAGCCACCAAAGGGCTGATTTCAACCGGCGGCGTGGTGCCTGCCTGCCGCACCCTGGATTGCGTCACCACGTTTACCGCCACCGCGCGCGAAGCCAGTCAGTTGCTCGCTCTAACCGCCCGCCTCGACCCACGCGACGAGTACAGCCGCCGTAATCCGTCCTGGAACGATGGCTCTGCGTTCGGTAAACCGCGTCCCTTCCGCTTCGGCGTGCCGCGAGCGCAAGACCTGGAATATTTTGGCTGCGCCCAAGGACCGCTGCTGTTCGGTGATGCCATTGACCGGCTTACCGCCATGGGTGGCGAGCAGGTGACGCTGGACCTCTCGCCCTTCCTGGAAGCCGCGCGCTTGCTGTACGAAGGGCCGTGGGTTGCTGAGCGCTACAGCGTCGTCGAGGACTTGATGACGAAAAATCCCGAAGCCATATTGCCGGTGATACGCGCCGTACTCGGCAAAGCACCCTCGGTGACCGGCGTGCAAACCTTCCGCGCGCAGTACCGTTTGCAGGCGCTCAAGGCTCAGTGTGACGCGTTGCTCGAAGGGCTGGATTTCGTCGTCACGCCGACCATCGGCCGTCCGGTGACGCTCGCTGAGCTGGACGCGGAACCGGTGCTGCGCAACTCCGAATTGGGTTATTACACCAACTTCGTCAACCTGCTGGACTACGCCGCCATCGCCGTGCCGAGCGCGTTCATGGACAACGGCATGCCGTGGGGAGTGACCCTTTTCGGCGGCGCGTTCACTGATCAATATTTGCTGAGCGTGGCCCAGGCGTTTCAGGCCGAAACTCAATTGCCGTTGATTGGCGGGCAGTCGCTGGACGTAAGCGCGCTTGCCAACGCCGCACGCAATGATGTCGCGCGCCTGGTGGTGTGCGGCGCGCACCTGGACGGTCTGGCGCTTAACTGGCAGCTCAAACAACGCGGCGCCCGGCTCATTGAAGCGACGCAAAGCTCGCCGGATTATCAGCTATACGCACTGGCAGGTGGCCCGCCGTTTCGTCCAGGCATGGTGCGAGTGGAACAGGGCGGCGTAGCGATCGACATCGAGGTGTGGGAGTTGCCGAGCCTTGAATTGGGCTCATTCCTGACCGGCATTCCGGCGCCTTTAGGTCTGGGCAAAGTGCAACTGGCAGATGGTCGATGGGAAACCGGTTTTATCTGCGAAAACTATGGCCTGAACGGCGCAACCGACATCAGCCATTTCGGCGGCTGGCGCGCCTATCTGAAGGGCTGACGGATTGCTCTGTAGGAGCCAACTTGTTGGCGAGAGGCGCGATGGGGGGTGTCAGGCATGACGCTCGCGAACAAGTTCGCTCCTGCAGATTCAATAATTGCCGAGGGCCTCGCGATACATATGTAGCTCACATAAAAATTCGTCTTCTGTAGGAGCCAACTTGTTGGCGAGAGGCGCGATGAGGTGTGTCAGGCATGACGCTTCGCGAACAAGTTCGCTCCTACAGATTCCATAATTGCCGAGGGCCTCGCGATACATATGTAGCCCACATGAAAATCTATTCTGTAGGAGCCAACTTGTTGGCGAGAGGCGCGATGGGGGGTGTCAGGCATGACGCTCGCGAACAAGTTCGCTCCTG
>NZ_JBSKHW010000001.1:222267-300755 GCF_057128765.1 Pseudomonas corni | reverse complement strand
TCTGTAGGAGCCAACTTGTTGGCGAGAGGCGCGATGGGGGGTGTCAGGCATGACGCTCGCGAACAAGTTCGCTCCTGCAGATTCAATAATTGCCGAGGGCCTCGCGATACATATGTAGCTCACATAAAAAATCTTTTGCGACATAGTGAGCAGCCTTATCACGCTCTCATTTGCCGCACATGAACGATCAATGGAATGACCCCTCCTTCGATGGACTAACCCTTCAAAGCAATGACTCCCTTGAGGCCTCCGACCCTCATGGCGTATCGCCGTTTGAGGACATCACCGAACCGTTGTCGGCCGAAGGGTCAGCCGTGTCGGCTCAGACACTCAACCGCAAGGCCTTCGCGCGACTGAGAAACAGCCCGGCCGCCCGATTGCTCAACGGCTCGCCGTGGACGCTCAGGGCCTACCAGCTCGACATGGACAGCGTGCCATCGCTCAACGAGTTTATTGTCGAGCAGTGCAAGGCGTTACTTCGACAAGAGGGAGGCAAGGCGCTATGCCCCACCCAATTGCGTATCAACTTCCTCACTGACACCTACCCCGAAGTGGGCCCCGAAGGAACTGAGCGGCACGAATGCTCGCTGAGCGTGGTCGATCTGGCGCGGACGTCGCTGGACCCGGCGGCATTTCTGGGTTTGATCCGTAGCATGGAAGCAGACCGCGCGCTGCATCCGAGCATTCCTGCACTGACGCTCAAAAAGCTGACCTGGCTGATCGTGCGATCAAGATGGATGGAGGATTATCAGGCGCGGCTGGATCGGTTTTGGGATCAGCACGAACGCACTTATCGCGTGCTGTCCAAGCTGTCTTTCGTGGATGGGCTTTGCCGAATGCGCAGCCAGCGCAAGATCAGTCTTGAAGGCTACGTGCTAGCCCTCGATGCACTCGGGCTGACGGCGTTCCCCACCAGTCTCGAGGGCCTGGAACATACAGCTGTCGCACGGCATTCGGTCGTCAGCGTGGTGGAGTTTGAAGATCAGGTGGTACCGGGCATCTTTCAGCTCAAATCGCACAATACTTCGCACTGCTACCTGCATATCCTGGGTGAACATCCGCAGTGCATCGAATACATCAGCCCGGATAAACCCTGGGACGAACAGCAGCTGCTCAATGCACTTAACGGATCGCCTTGGCACCGGCGTCATGTCGACACCCTACTGCGCACGGGTTTGCCGTCGAGGCTTGAAATGAAGGCGTGCAGCGTGGACCTGTTCACTGTCCTGACCCACGCGCAACGAAGGTTTTCGACCACAGACCTGCCTTTGGAAGCCCCACCAAGCGAACTGGACGAGACCGACGCCAGCGACCGTTGGCGCATGCCAATCAACCGCAGTCTCAAGCTGATCGGTGCGCTGGACATCTGGGGTGAGCAGTCCGATATCCGCACCCGCATTCCTGACCCCAAGATGACCGCCAATCGTTTGATGCGCCGATGGCTCAAACATGATCAGGCAGTGGACGCCAAGCCTGAACACGTATTCATCCGTTACCTGCCAGGGACCTCCTTTACGCCACTGGGTCACGCTCGAGCGCCGGTGACGAACATTCAGATTCCGGACCGCTCCCCCGTCGCGCTCGATAAGGCCTTGATGAACAACTATCGAGTCCCGCATCCGGTCGACTATGTCGATGAGGGTGGCCGGACAGCGGTGTATCTGGACCCTACGGGCGAAGGCATCTGGGACCCGAAGCAGGAACTCAACCTATCTGCTGAAGCCGTTGCGGATCACATCATGAGTATCGATTTTCTGGCGGTGATATCCCGCCAGCATCAGGGTTTCTGGGATCGAGAAAGCAGTGCTATCGAGATGACGTTGCGCAAGACCTTCGTTGGGCAGGCACTGGTGGGCGTCAAGCGCGGGACATTGTCCCGCGCCGGGTTTGATCTGTTGGTTGAAGCGTTTGAAGAGTCTCTCCACGAACCAGTAGTACGCAAGACGCGATGGTCGGCGCTGGGTTTCCACCTGGAGCGGCCGCTCGGCCCAGGCTCGCACTGCCCGTGCTGCGCTGGCCTGCTAATCTTGAGTCACGATGAAAAATCCGGATATATCTTGTACCAGCCGGGGCAACAGGAGCCATTCTTCGAGTATCAGGATCGGCAAGAGCTCGGCGCTCATTTGATGCGTTCTGCTGCCGACCCACATTGGCGCAAGACGCTGCTCAATTACGTAGCCATGAGCCGCCACACTCGTCTCGAATACATCCTGACGCTGTGGGGCCAGGTGCGGGCATTCCCGGAACCTCTGTCCAATATGCGCCCGTGGCTCGATGCCCTTTATCACGAGGACACTCACAAGGCCAAAGCACACGCCTTCTGCGAACATCCCTCGAACCTGTCTGCGTTCACGTTCCTGTGTCAGGCCTTGCGCGATAACGCGTTGAGTGACGCACAGGACAGCATTACGACGTCCGCGCAGATTTCGCTGCGCAACTGGACCCAGGGACTCAACCGCCTGCAACTGCTGCTTGCACCGCTCTCATTGCTGCTTGCACCGGCCGCTGTCGCCTCGATAGTTACCGCTGCGGGCACATTTTATCTGGAGGCTCGATCGGCAAGCCTTCCCGGCAATCGGCACGAAGAGAAAAGACAGTTGCTGCTTTCGGCGCTATCGCTAGGACTGCTGGTAATTGGGGCTCTAACGCCTGGGCTTTTGCGAGCGGCGCGAACCCTGATGACACCTCCGACCCTCGCAAAGCGGGCGGGCGGGATTCCGACTCTGGGCTTCAGCTCATGGCTGCAACGCTCTATGAGCGCTCGGCGGACGCAGTTGGAGCGCTTTTTCGCAAGCGGCAGTCTGCTCAAGACCTGGACTCTGACTGGCCATCCACATATCGCTACCTTCCCGGTCAAGGCCTGGAAGCTCGAACGCAAGTTCATGCTGTGGACCGCCGAGCGCGAGCAAGCCAGAACGTTAGTTGTCAGTACCCATGGCTATTACCTGCCGTGGAGCAAGTCCACTGTTATCCCCAACGGCACCGAATTGCGCACCTACGTGCCTCATGGATTTGAACTGGTCGATCCGCGACTCCACCGCGTGGTTAGCCAGAGCATTGAGCCTTATTCGCTGATGACCGCAGCCGGGAACACGCCTGGTCCGGCCTTCAGTCAACTGCCAGCCTGGCAGCTTACCGACAAAGCTCTGGCCGGTACTTCCCAGATCGGGAAGATCAAAAACTATACGCTGGGCAAGTTTCAAAGTGAGCATTACGAGAGCTATCGAGACATCAGCTACGTCGTACACCACTCAAACCAGTCACCGTTTTTCGGACAACTGATGCCTACACCTATGGACGTTCTGACAGTGAGAAATCGTTTCGGGGCCCGCAACCCGACCTTGCAGGATCTGTTTGAAACCCTGGCCGGACATGGCATTCACTATGACCACATCCTGTTACTGCACTGCCGCTGCTCGGCGATCAGCTCCGTGCTCGGCCGATCGCCCGCCTTCTCTGCGCCCATCGGCAGCGTGCCGATCAGCCCGTGAAAAATCTTCCCTGTTCATTAGGCCCAAAGTGCATCAGGGTCATAGCGCAAGCAGTGGCGGCAGGCTAGCATGCGCCATCGCCTGAATTTCCCTGAATCCGGATTGGTCATGCCCCTTCGTTCAACGCTCCACTCTCAACGATCCTTGCTGTTGACGTTGGTGATCCTGCTGGGGAGCGGCTTTCTGGCGACGTCCTTGCTCAGCTATTTCGCGTCGCGCGATGCGATACGCGACAGCATCGTCAACACTGAATTGCCCCTGACATCGGATACGGTGTACTCCGAAATCCAAAAGGATCTGGTACGACCTGTCCTGATCTCGTCGATGATGGCGCGCGACACTTTCGTCCGGGACTGGGTGGTAGCCGGCGAAAAGGATCCGCAGCAAATGACCCGCTATCTCAAGGAGGTCATGGATCACAACAGCGCCTACACCTCGTTCTTCGTTTCCAACAGCAGTCTGACCTACTACCAGGCCAAAGGCGTGCTCAAGAAAATCAAAGCCGATGAGCCACGAGATGTCTGGTATTACCGGGTTCGTGACATGGCCGAGCCCTATGAAATCAACGTCGATCCAGATTTGGCGAACAAGGACAACCTGACGTTTTTCATCAACTACAAAGTCTTCGATTACCAGAACAACTTCATCGGGGCCACAGGGGTAGGCCTGACAGTAGATGCCGTCATCAAGCTGATCGACCGCTATCAAGATCGCTACCAACGCAGCGTTTACTTTGTCGATGCATTTGGCCGACTGGTATTGACCGGTGCCCAAGGCGGGCCTCATGGCGCAATCATCGGCAAGACCCTGCGTGAATTGCCTGATCTCAAGGATCTGCTCAACCAAATGCCCAAGCCGCAAAGCGGTAGCTATCAGTATGAATCAAGGGGTGAAAGGCATTTCCTGAACGTGCGCTACATTCCTGAGCTCAATTGGTACTTGTTCGTCGACAAGCGCGAAGACGGCGCGCTGTCAGACGCTCGGCACTCGCTGTATCTGAACCTGGGCATCTGTCTGGCGGTAATGCTGGTGGTGTTGTTTCTGCTCAATCGGGTGATTCAGCGGTTTCAGGTGCGGATCGAGGCGCAAGCAACACTGGATAGCCTGACCGGGCTGCCCAATCGACGAGGTTTCGACCACCTCGCCATGCGCGCGATCCAGGATGCCCGACGCGATCGAACCTCACTGTCCGCAATGCTGCTGGATCTGGATCATTTCAAACGACTCAATGACACACACGGCCACCTGGCCGGAGATGAAGTCCTGACAGGGTTTGCTGAAGATGTCCGTCGCTGCCTGCGCCAGGACGACATCATTTGCCGTTGGGGCGGTGAGGAGTTCATCATCCTGCTCAAAGACACCAACGCTACCGGAGCCCGGCGTGTTGCAGAGAAAATTCGCCTGCTGGCCGAACAACACACCTACGTGTTCACCGGCACCGCATTGCAGGTAACGGTCAGTCTCGGCCTCACCGTACTCAATGACGAAGACACGTTGCAAAGCTTGATTGCACGGGCTGATCGCGCGCTTTACAGCGCCAAGCAAAGCGGACGCAATCGCGTGTGCACAGAGACGGCAGTACCGGCATGAATACTCAATCGTTGAAGCAGGATATCTGCCCGGTCTGCGGTTTAAGTAATCGCTGCACCCTGGCGGACCCACGTACGGCGGACAAACCTTGCTGGTGCTTTTCGGTGGACATCGATCCTGCGGCGCTCAAATCCCTGCCCGAGGATGTACGCAACAAAGCCTGCCTCTGTCCCCGCTGTGCTGCTTTAGCCCCTGCTCAGGATTTCGTCCACGTAATACTGCCCTCTACAGACTGATACCCCCTGCCGCCATGCGCCTCGACCGTTTTCTAAGCAATCTGCCCCGTTTCAACCGCAAGGACGTGCGGCTTGCGCTAATCGCTGGCCGCGTAAAGGTGGATGGCCAGACTGTTGCCAATCCGCATCACAACGTGCGCGAATTCAGCGGCGTAATGGTTGATGACGAAGTGCTACAGATGGCCAAGGCACCTCGCTATTTCATGCTTCACAAGCCACCAGGTTGCGTCAGCGCAACGGTGGACCCGCATCATCCGACCGTGCTGGACCTGCTCGATGAGCCCAACAAGCATGAACTGCACATTGCAGGTCGCCTGGATTTCAACACCAGCGGCTTGATGCTGATCACCAACGACGGGCAGTGGTCGCGGCGCCTGACCCAGCCTGCGACGAAACTGCCCAAGGTTTATCTGGTTCAAACCGAACAGGACATCGGTGCGCATTACGCGCAAAAATTTGCCGAAGGCTTTTACTTTGCGTTTGAAAACCTCACCACCCAGCCTGCGCAGTTGACCGTGATTGACACTCACCACGCGCGCCTGAGCATCGTTGAAGGCCGTTATCACCAGGTCAAACGCATGTTCGGCTTTTTCGACAATAAGGTGCTGAGCCTGCACCGCGAAAGCATGGGGACGCTGGTGCTGGACCCAAGCCTGGAGCCGGGGCAATACCGGGCGCTAAGTGAGGCGGAAATCCTGCAGATCTGATGGCTTTCGACCGCCCGGCAGAAGATCCCCGCAATTTACGAATGGCACTTGCGACTTCCCCCTACCCCTGCTTGAATCCAAACGTCGGTCCACATGTGACTGACGAGTCACTTCATCATTCCAAGAAATCCTTTCGCTAGCTCCAGCCCCCTCTGCGGGGGAAACGCCCGGCGAATCGCCCGCCAATAACAATACCTGTCGGACAGATCGCTTTCGGATCGACATGGGCCCCTTGCAAGGCAATGCCTACCTGTCACGAAACACGTGCAACGTGGTTGCGCGCACACCTGTTTAAACGTCAGGAGACACAGATATGAGGCCAGAAATCGCTGTGCTGGATATACAGGGCCAGTTTCGGGTGTACACGGAGTTCTATCGCGCAGAGGCCGCAGAAAAGACCATCATCATGGTCAACGGCTCCCTGGCCACTACTGCATCGTTCGCACAAACCGTCCGCAACCTGCATCCGCAATTCAATGTGGTGCTCTACGACCAGCCATACGCGGGCAAATCCAAACCTCACAACCTGCACGAAAGACCGCTGACCAAAGAAACCGAAGGGCAGATCCTGCTGGAGTTGATCGACCACTTCAATGCCGAGCACATCATGTCGTTTTCATGGGGTGGCGCAGCAGCACTGGTCGCGCTCGCCTACAGACCCAAACGCATCGAAAAAGCGGTGATCAGCTCGTTTTCACCAGTGATCAACGACCCCATGCGCGATTACCTTGAGCGCGGCAGCCAGCACCTGGGCGCGTTTGACCGTTATGAAGTCGGTAACCTGATCAACAGCACCATCGGCAAACACCTGCCATCGCTGTTCAAGCGCTTCAACTACAAACACGTAAGCTCGCTTGATCTGCATGAGTACGCGCAGATGCACCATCACATCAACCACGTGCTAGACACAGACACCCTGAGCCAGGTCAAACTGGCGAAACGGATCAATGTCCCGGTGTTGTTCATGAACGGCGAGTGGGACGAATACACGGCGGCATCTGACGCCCAGCTATTCGCCAATCACGTGCGTGAGTGCCATTTCAGTACGATCCAGTCCGCCGGGCACTTTCTTGACATGGAAAACAAAGCCGCCTGCCTGGATTCGAAAAACACGCTGATGGGTTTCCTGAAAACAGCCCCCGAGCCGCGCCGACTCCACTACCGACAGGTACAAGGCCACCATGCATTTGCAATCTGAGCATGACGGCTATTGCGGACGGGATTCACACGGGTGCGTCTGGCTGAAAGCAGCTGCCGCGTGGGTCCCTGCCGTTGGTGTCTACCCAGTGAAACTTGTTGTCAGCGCAAATTAGCGCTTCATTTAAAGCCCCGCTTCTGGTACAAAGTCAGCCGCTCCAAGCGTGACAAGCGGGTGTCGTATAATGGCATTACTCCAGCTTCCCAAGCTGATAACGAGGGTTCGATTCCCTTCACCCGCTCCAATCTTCAAACGCTGGTAGTTCGCTCATCCCTCGCATATCGTTTGCGCAATCATCTGCAATATCTCGCTGCCTCCTGTTAATTACGCCAAACCAACATTAAACCTGCGTGTCGTTGCTCAACTGTGGCTGACGGCCTAGAATCGCCGTACGCCAATGACGCATAGCAGGGACTGCATGATCTTCATCGAAACACCGGTTTTTACCGCCGATCTCAAGAATCACCTGGACGATGAAGAGTATCGGGCACTTCAGAAGCATCTTGCCGAACAGCCCGAGTGCGGTGCTTTAATAGAAGGCACAGGAGGCCTGAGGAAGGTCCGCTGGGCAGCGCATGGCAAGGGAAAGAGTGGAGGGGTTCGCGTGATTTACTATTACCTCTGCGCTGCCTACCAGATAAGAATGCTGTTGATCTATCGCAACGGCATCCTGGATTCCCTGACCGATGACCAAAAGACACAGCTTCGCGCAATCAACAAGGGGTGGAAATGATGGACAAAAATCTCTTCGGTCGTCTCGTGGAAAGCATGACTCAGATGGATGAGATCAACCGCGGCGAACGTCAGCCGTCGCGAGAATTTCATATCGATGCGGTCAAGGTAAAAGCTATTCGCCTGGCGACCGGCCTTTCCCAAGCGAGCTTTGCGAAGCGCATAGATGTCGCAGTTGGGACTCTACGCAATTGGGAGCAAGGTCGTCGTGAGCCCGAAGGCCCAGCTCGGGCTTTGCTGCGAGCCATACATAACGACCCGGAACACGTACTTGCGGCACTAAGCTGAGCTCGCCCTCCTAGGGAAGGTGAAAAAAGACTCAGCATATCTTCTCGGCTCTATACGACTGACACTACACAACAAAAAACCGGCCTTTTCAGAGCCGGTTTTTTTGTGGGTCAGATTTGCTACTGACCTGCAGCAAAGCAAGCGTTAACGATGCTTGCGCTTGTGCTTGTTACGGTTGGATTTGTGGTCGTCGCCGCCCAGGTTGTTGCCTACCGCGCCACCCGCTGCGCCGCCCAGGCCTGCGCCGATGGTTGAGCCGGTCGAACCGCCGAGTTGATTGCCGATCAGCGAGCCACCGGCTGAACCCAGACCGCCGCCCAACGCTGCTTCTACGCGATTGCCTTTTTTGGCTGCTACTGCACCGCCTGCTGCACCGCCAACGCCGGCGCCTACTGCCGCGCCGGTGCTGCCACCCATTTGTTGGCCGAGCACGTTACCCAACGCGCCGCCCAAACCACCGCCTACTGCTGCCGTGCCGTCGCCTGCGGCAAAAGCGCCTTGGGATATAGCAAGAGTCAGGGCTAAAACGGAAAGTGTACTGCGCATGATGGCTTTCTCTGTTGAGGTTGATGGCATTCTGATTGCTTACACGTCAGACAGCAATGTGCGCTTGGGTTTGCCGACATCTGGTATCAACTTTGAAACACAATGTAAAAAGCCCCAACGCTGGTCGAGGCTTTTCTGGGCAGCAAGCCCCGCAGTCTAAGCGCGAGGTTCTGGGGTTGTTCGCTGTTTATAAACTGGCAGTGCGGCGGCAAATGCCATCGCTTCTTCTTTCGTGGCAAAAGAACCGAGCCGGTCATCGTGGGTGCAGACCCGCCAAGGTCCATGATTCACATTGATCACGTCGTAGCCGTTCAAATGCAGTCTTTGCAGTACCGGAGTGCTCATAGTCATCACCATTTTTGTCATTGTTAGATGAATGTCCAACCCACCTGACGCCCCCTGAGCCCTGTTGGCATGAGACCCGACGAATCGGACTCAGGGTTTCAACGGTAACTCTTCGTCTTTTTCAGACAGACTTTTACCGTCATCCGGGTGCTTCCAAGTCTGCGGCGGGGGCGTTTCGTCGGTTTCGGCGAGCGTGTCGTCAATATGTTCAACGCGCTCGAACTCCTTGGCTTCAGCGCTTTTCTCCTTCTCCCCACCCTTCTCCATCGGGCTTGGATGCGGACCAGGACTTTGTGCGGCATTGCTGTTCACAGGATCAGTTTTCATGATGTACCTCATGATCAAGCGGGTGACGATGAATCAGATGCACAACTGACTTTTAGAAGCCACCACATTTAGCGGGTTCGAATTATTTTGAACCGCGCGTCGCTCAGTCCTGTCGTTGACATTGCAGGGCGGGGTTCCTATAAGTCGTCTCCGTTCTGGCTCCCCCGGCTACGGCAATCCTCAAACTGACAGCGAAGCGAGTACATGGAACACACGGATTTTGACGCAGCCCTCGCGCACTGGGACGAGTTGCAGACCACCACGCCCTGCACCGGTCTGCTGCTGGGCAACGGTGCCAGCCTGGCGGTGTGGAAAAACTTCTCTTACTTTTCGCTGTTCGATCTGGCGCAAACCACGCGCAACAAACCGTTAAGCCCCACTGAGCTGGCGCTGTTCAAAGCCATGGAAACCAACAATTTCGAACCGGTGCTTAGCGCGCTAAAGACCTCCATCCGCGTGAACGCTGCGCTGACGATCAGCTCGTCCTCGCCGCGCAATCGCTATTTCGCCATCAAGGAAGCACTGATCCACGGCGTGCGCTCGGTGCATATCCCGTGGCGGTTGATGGAGCAGCAAACCTTACTGGCCATCAGTCAGGCCTTGGGCGCTTACAGCACCGTTTATTCAACCAACTACGACTTGCTCGCTTATTGGGCGGCCATGCATGGTCAAGGGCAATTCGATGATCTGTTTGGTGGGGATGCGACGTTCAATCTGCATGACACCACGCCCAGCGCCACCCGATTGCTCTACCTGCATGGCGGCATGCACCTGGTGAAGAACTTCGACGGCAGCGCCCGCAAGTTGCTGTCATCGGAAAGCACCTTGCTCGGCAGTTTCGCCGTCAACGCGCTGGACGACGTGCCGCTGTTCGTGTGCGAAGGCAGCAGCGAAGAAAAGCTCAAAGTCATTCGCGGCTCTGATTACCTGTCGTTCTGCAACTCTCAACTGGCTCGCCATGAGGGCGCCCTGTGCATCTTCGGCCATGCGCTGGGCAAGCAGGACCGACATATCGTTGATGCAGTCCGCCAAGCGAAACCCGCAACGATCGCCATCTCGATCCTGCCGCGCAGCGAGTCATTCATCCAGCATCAAAAGCGCCACTACAGCGCGCTGTTCGAAGACTTGGGAGTGGAGTTGAAGTTTTTCGACGCGAAGACCCATCCGCTGGGGGATGCAGGATTTTTGGTGCCGGTGGAAAAGCTGAAGGTCTGATGCCTGGGTCGCTCACCCCAACGCTTCATTTCTACCCAGCCCAACCCAATCACTCGTTACCTTGCCCCAAAGACCCCACCACAACCGCGCCGCCCGGAGATTTTTTATTGACGCTGGTGGCCACGGTTTCGGTGGTGAACCGCACGCTACTCAGTACCGCAAGGCGGTCGCTGCTGGTGGTTTTGACGATGCTGCCCCCCCACTGGGCCGCCACAGTTGCCAGCCAGGCGAAAAGGAACACCACGATTGCTTGCAACGCCCATTTTCCGATGATCGACATGATGATTCTCCTGGCTGATTCTGTTGGCGCAAGTTTGACTCTCAAACTGTTGCAGTCAGGTTGCATTCAAGTTTCGAACCAACTTCAACTGGCCAAATATGAAACCTCTTTGAGCCGCGCTTACGCCAACGGTAACGCCGCCTGCAAAGTGTACGGATAAATCTGTCGCTAGCTGTAAAGCAGCCGCGCCGCCAATTTATGGCTAGATGGGCGCCCGTTTCCTACCCATAACAACAAGGCACGCTCCATGATGTCCTCTCGCGAAAACACCGGAATGATCCTCGGATTGATCGGGGTGGTGATCTTCAGCCTGACGCTGCCCATGACCCGCATCGTGGTGCAGGAAGTTCATCCGCTGCTCAACGGCCTGGGCCGGGCGTTGCTCGCGGCAATTCCTGCTGCAGCGCTGTTGTTGTGGAAACGCGAGAAGTGGCCGACCTGGCCGCAGTTCAAGGCATTGATGGTGGTGGCGCTGGGGGTGATTGTCGGTTTCCCGGTGTTGTCGGCCTGGGCGATGAAAACCCTGCCCGCGTCCCACGGCGCATTGGTCAATGGCCTACAGCCTTTATTGGTAGCGCTTTACGCCGCGTGGCTGTCTCACGAGCGTCCTTCAAAAGCCTTTTGGGCTTGCGCTGCATTGGGCAGCGCATTGGTGCTGGGCTACGCGTTGATTAGCGGGGCCGGAAATATTCAGGCGGGAGACATCTGGATGTTCGCCGCCATTGCGCTGGGCGGTCTGGGCTATGCCGAAGGCGGGCGACTGGCAAAGCAGATGGGCGGCTGGCAGGTGATTTGTTGGGCCTTGGTGCTGTCGAGTCCGATTTTGCTGGGGCCTGTGATCTATCTAGCGTCCCAGCATCAAGGTCCGATTTCCATAGGCGCCTGGTGGGCGTTCGGCTACGTCTCGATCTTCTCGCAATTCATTGGCTTTTTTGCCTGGTATGCCGGCCTGGCCATGGGCGGCATTGCGCGGGTGAGTCAGATCCAGCTGGTGCAGATCTTTTTCACCATGGCCTTCTCGGCGCTGTTCTTTGGTGAACACATCGACCCGATCACCTGGCTGTTCGCTGCTGGCGTCATCTTCACTGTGATGTTGGGCCGCAAGACTGCCGTCATTGCGCCCAAGCCAGTCAGCACCTCGATCTAGATCAGCGCATCCGCACGGAGCAGTGTTTCCAGGCACTGCTCCTGAATCCCGTAAAAGGTCTTCAGTTCCTCAATTTTCGCCAGCAACTCGGCGGGATCAGCAGGCGCGGCGCGCTTGACCGCCAAAATCATTTTGTTCTTGTTGGTGTGTTCCAGCGAGATGAACTCGAACACCTTGGTCTCGTAACCGCAGGCTTCGAGCAGCAACGCGCGCAGGGCGTCGGTGACCATCTCGGCCTGCTGGCCCATGTGCAAACCATATTGCAGCATCGGGCGAAGCAAGGTCGGGCTCTGGATCTGCAAGCGGATCTGTTTGTGGCAGCACGGCGAACACATGATGATCGACGCACCTGAGCGGATGCCGGTGTGAATCGCGTAGTCGGTAGCGATGTCGCACGCGTGCAGCGCGATCATCACGTCCAGCTCGCTGGGCGCTACCGAACGCACGTCGCCATGCTTGAACACCAGGCCTGGATGCTCCAGATGCGCGGCAGCGTTGTTGCACAGCGTGACCATGTCTTCACGCAGCTCAACGCCGGTGACCTCGCCCTGCGCCTGCAACGTATTACGCAGGTAATCGTGAATCGCGAAGGTCAGGTAGCCCTTTCCCGAACCGAAGTCGGCAACGGTAATGGGTTGGTCGAGTTTGATCGGCGACGACGTCAGGGCGTGGGAAAACACTTCGATGAACTTGTTGATCTGCTTCCACTTGCGTGACATGGCCGGGATCAGTTCGTGCTGCTTATTGGTCACGCCCAGATCGGTGAGGAATGGCCGGGTCAGCTCCAGGTAGCGCTTCTTCTCGCGATCATGCTCGGCCGACGGCGCTTCTCGCTGCTGCTGGGACTTGTTGCGAAACAGCGTGCTTTTGCCCTTTTTGCTGAATTCCAGCTGCACTTCGTCAGTGAGCGAAAGCAGGTGGGCGTTCTTGAAGGATTCAGGCAGCAGGCTGGCGATCAGCTCCTGCGCTTCGACAAGAGGGTAGTTTTTGGTGATGTCGCGGGTCTTGTAGCGATAAACGAAGGACAGACACGGCTGATCCTTGACCGTCAGCGGCTTGATGATCACCCGTTGCAGCTCCGCCTCGACGCCGACGTATTTGGCCAGCACCAGCTTGATGAGCGAGTTTTGCGTCAGGCAGGTATCAAGCAGGCCCAGGAACTGAGCACGGTGATCCGGCGCGGGCTGGGCGTTGGGTGCAATGACGGACATCGGGTGGAGCCTCGGAAGCTGAAAATGCGAGGCGGGTATTTTAGGCGGGTTGTGCGGATGGGGTAGGTTTAATTACAGGGAACACCGCTTTATCTGTAGGAGCGAACTTGTTCGCGAGGCGACGTACCTGACACGCCGGGTTAACCGCCTCGCCAACAAGTTGGCTCCTACAGGGGAGCGCATCAATCCAGCACGATCAACCGATTGGGCAACTCATTGCGCCCTTGGGTCACTGGCACGTGTTCGCTGAGCAATTGGCCACAGGCCTGAATGCAGCCCAGAAACCCTTCAAGCGTCTTGCCGTCCCTGACATGTTGAGTGAAGACGTCCACCATCGCCCGCCAGACCAGATCATCAACGCGATGTGAGATGCCGTGATCAACCAGGATTTCGACGTATCGCTCGGCCTCGCTGACAAAAATCAGTACCCCGGTGCCGCCCACGGTCTTGTGCAGGTTCTGCTCCAGAAACTGCCGACGCGCCAGATTGCCTGCGCGCCAGTGCCGAACGTCTTCGGGCACCAGATGGCTGGTCACTGCCGGCAAACGGCAAATCAGCGCGACCACGATGAACGTGCCGATTTGCGCCATCAGCAGCTGATTGGCATCCAGCCAGCCGACAAATAGATTGATCAGCCCCGGCAGCAGCAACGCCACCACGCCAGCCCATATCAACGGCACGTAGGCGTAATCATCCGCCGACGCCGCCAACACCGTCACAAGCTCCGCGTCGGTGGTGCGCTCTACCCGATCGATCGCCTGAGCGACCTGCCGTTGTTCTTCTTCATTAAGTAGCGACATCTGCCAATCCCTGTTGAGCGATCAATTACCAACTACCGGACGCGCCACCGCCACCAAAACTGCCACCGCCGCCGCTGAATCCGCCGCCTCCGGAACCGCCACCGCCACCGCGCGAACCCAGGCTGCCCAAAACTGCGCCGGTAATAAAACCACCGCCGCCCGAGCCGCCGCGCCCGCCACGACCGCCTCGCATGTTAAGGAAGATGAAGATCACCAGAATGATCAGAAAGGCCAGGCTTTGGAACATTGAGCTTGAGGATTCAGCGCTGCCCGTCGCACCCGCGGCAGGTTCGGCCAGCGGATCGCCGCCCAGTACCTGCACCATCGCCTCAGTGCCCTTGGTAATGCCGCCAACGAAATCACCCTGCTTGAAAGCCGGTGTAATGATTTGGTTGATGATCACCGAAGACTGCGCATCGGTCAGGCGCTCCTCCAGTCCGTAGCCAACTTCCAGCCGGACCTTGCGATCGTCCTTGGCGACAATGAGCAGCGCGCCGTTGTCCTTGTCCTTCTGCCCGATCCCCCAATGGCGCCCGAGTTGATAGCCATAATCCTCGATGCTGGTGCCCTGAAGATTGGGCACCGTGACCACCACAACCTGCTCGGTGGTCAGTTGCTGATGGGCTTTGAGCATCTGTGACAGATGTTCTTCGCTCGCGGCATCGAGCATGTCGGCAGTGTCGACCACTTGCCCGGTCAACGGCGGAAAATTCAAAGCGGCGTGCGCGGGCAACACAGTGCCGACCGCACACACCCATAACGCGGCGAACTGCATGACCCGTCGCAGCGCGCGCATCAGAATTTCACTTGCGGAGCTTTATCCGCATCGGCGGCAGTGGCTTCGAAGTTAGGACGGATCGGCAAATCGCTGTACATCACGGTGTGCCAGAGGCGACCCGGAAAGGTACGAATTTCGGTGTTGTAGCGTTCAACCGAAGCGATGAAATCCTTGCGCGCGACGGCAATGCGATTTTCCGTGCCTTCCAGTTGAGACTGTAGAGCAAGGAAGTTCTGGTTGGACTTGAGATCCGGATAACGCTCGGACACCACCATCAAGCGGCTCAACGCACCGGTCAACTGACCCTGCGCATCCTGAAACTGCTTGAGTTTGGCTGGGTCGTTGAGCGTAGAAGCATCGACCTGAATCGACGTCGCCTTGGCCCGCGCCTCGATCACCGCCGTCAGCGTGTCTTGCTCTTGCTTGGCGTAGCCCTTAACGGTTTCTACCAGGTTGGGAATCAGGTCAGCGCGGCGTTGATACTGGTTCTGCACCTGCGCCCATGCGGCCTTCACCTGTTCGTCGTATGTCGGAATATTGTTGATGCCGCACCCGGCGAGGAACGTGCTCATCACCATCAACAGCATTAGTGACAATTTGTAACGATGACCTCGAAACTGCTCGCAGCGTTGGAATTGCATGGCCTTGTTGCTCCCTTTCGGTGATGAAGGTGTCTTCCTGCCTGATATGACTTTAGCCAAATCAGACGTTCCCCGGCATAATCTCGCCCCAACACGCTGTCAGGGTGCTGGATTGCTAAGCCGCAATCAGATAAAACTCGCTGCGCTACAGATACCCTTTCGGCATCAAGAGTTCAGCGACTGCTTCGTCCTGATGACAATAAAAGCCAAAGGTTTGAAAGCCGAACATATTGGCCGCCCGGTATTACGCGAAAGTTGCCGGACAACGCCTTGAGAAATTATTCATGAATAAGCTGTGTTTACTGGGTCTTTTCATCGGTCTGGCCAGTCAATCTGTGCTCGCCGCCAGCACTGAAGCAAACGATGGTTCGAAGTTGCAGGCTAAAAATGCCTTCATCTCCAATCTGATGAAACAGATGACCCTCGATGAAAAAATCGGGCAGCTGCGTCTTATCAGTATCGGGCCGGAAATGCCCAAGGCGGCCATTCTCAAGGAAATCGCCGCTGGCCGAATCGGCGGCACCTTCAACTCCGTCGTATTACCCGACAACCGTGACATGCAGAACGCCGCGGTCGCCCACAGCCGCATGAAGATCCCGATGTTCTTCGCCTTCGACGTAGTTCACGGCCAACGCACCATTTTTCCGATCAGCCTGGGCCTCGCCGCGAGCTGGGACATGGATGCCATTACCCAGACTGGCCGAATTTCGGCGATTGAAGCCGCAGCAGACGGTTTGGACATGACGTTCGCGCCGATGGTCGACATCACCCGCGACGCCCGCTGGGGCCGCAGTTCCGAAGGGTTCGGCGAAGACACCTATCTGGTGTCGCGCATTTCCAGCACCATCACTCGCGCTTTCCAGGGTAACAGCACCCAGGCGCCGGACAGCATCATGGCCGCCGTCAAGCATTTCGCCCTTTATGGCGCAGTCGAAGGCGGTCGCGACTACAACACCGTGGACATGAGCCCGACACGCATGCGCCAGGATTATCTGCCGCCCTACCGCGCTTCAATCGACGCGGGAGCTGGCGGCGTGATGGTCGCGCTTAACTCGATCAACGGCGTACCCGCCACCGCCAATGCGTGGCTGTTGCAGGATGTGCTGCGCAAGGAGTGGGGCTTCAAGGGCGTGACGATCAGTGACCACGGCGCGATCAAGGAATTGATCGACCATGGCATCGCCAAAGACTTCCGCGAGGCGGCGAAGCTGGCCATCAAGGCCGGCGTCGACTTGAGCATGAATGACAAAGCCTACGGCGAAGAATTGCCGGATCTGGTCAAGACTGGCGAAGTGTCGGTCAAGGACGTCGACAACGCAGTGCGCGAAGTGCTGGGCGCGAAATGGGAGATGGGCCTGTTTGCCAGCCCGTTCCTGCGCATCGGCGACGCCGCCAATGATCCGATCGATCGCAACGCCGAAAGCCGCCTGCACCGCGATGCCGCTCGCGACGTTGCGCGCAAAAGCATCGTGCTGCTGAAAAACACCAACGACACCCTGCCGCTCAAGAAGCAAGGCACCATCGCCGTTATCGGTCCGCTGGCCAAAAGCTCGATGGACATGATGGGCAGTTGGTCGGCGGCTGGTCTGGCTCGTCAAACCGTTAGCGCCTACGACGGTCTGGCCAATGCAGTGGGCGACAAAGCCAAGCTGGTATTTGCGGTAGGCGCCAACGTCACCGACAACCAGGAAGCAATCAATTATCTGAACAACATGGACGACAAGATCGGTGTCGATCCGCGTCCTGCTCAGGAAATGATCGATGAAGCAGTAAAGGTCGCGCAGCAATCGGACGTGATCGTCGCGGTGGTGGGCGAGTCGCGCAACATGTCCCATGAAGCCGCAAGCCGCGTGGACATCGTGATTCCGGGTCGCCAGCGCGATCTGATCAAAGCTCTCAAAGCCACCGGTAAGCCGTTGGTGCTGGTTCTGATGAACGGGCGGCCACTGGCCCTCGGTCAGGAAAACGGCATGGGTGACGCGATGGTCGAAAGCTGGTTCCTGGGCACCGAAGGCGGCAATGCGCTGGCCGACGTGCTGTTCGGCGATTACAACCCGTCGGGCAAGCTGGCAATGACCTTCCCGCGCTCGGTGGGCCAAGTGCCGTCGTACTACAACCACCTGAACACAGGCCGTCCTTACCGCGTCAACGACTCGAACTACACCTCCAACTACTTCGAAGAGCCGACCAGCCCGCTGTTCCCCTTCGGTTATGGCCTGAGCTACACCCAGTTCAGCGTTTCGGACATCAAGCTGTCCAACAGCACGATGACCCGCAAGGACAAACTGACCGCCAGCGTTACCGTCAAGAACACCGGCAAAGTGGCGGGCGCTACGGTGGTTCAGCTTTACCTGCGCGATCTCGCGGCCTCGATCAGCCGTCCGGTGAAAGAGCTGAAGAATTTCGAAAAAGTCATGCTGCAGCCAGGGGAAGAGAAGGTCGTGACCTTTACCCTGAGCGAAGAAGATTTGAAGTTCTTCAACCCATCACTGAAATACGCCGCTGAATTGGGTGATTTCAAAGTGATGATCGGGCTTGATTCGGTGGATGTGAAAGAGGCGGGTTTCAAGTTGCTATAAACCCTTACCGCTTCGTGTAGGAGCGCGCTTGCCCGCGATACGTTTGTTTGATCAACGCAAATGTACGGGACTTCCCGACGTCATCGCGGGCAAGCGCGCTCCTACAGATTGGGCTTCGACAGGTCATTTATATGCCGCGCTCTACCCGCCTCTTTCTGTATGCCGCGCTGATCCTCGCGGGCGCCGTGATCGCGGCGAGCCTGGCGATGGATCAAGCGCGACGGCATGCGCTGCAAGACGACGCCAACCGCGCTCGTGACCAATTGTTCCTCTACGCCAACACCCTGCAAACCCTGATTGAGCGCTATCGCGCCCTTCCCGCCGTACTCGCGCTGGACCCGCAACTGCGTGATGCATTGCGCGGCCCGGTCAGTGCCCAAACCACCCGCGCGCTTAACCTCAAACTTGAGCAGATCAACGGCGCGGCCCAATCCTCGACCCTCGAACTGCTCGATCGCACCGGCCTTGCGGTGGCCGCCAGCAATTGGCGTTTGCCGAGCAGTTACGTCGGTAACAACTATGGCTTTCGTCCGTACTTCCAGCAAACCCAGGCCCAAGGCACTGGCCGCTTTTATGCGGTTGGCGTAACCAGCGGCATACCGGGTTATTTCCTGTCCAATGCCGTGCGCGATGCAGACGGAGGTTTTCTGGGCGCGATGGTGGTCAAGCTTGAGTTTCCCGATCTGGAACACAATTGGGCGCAGGGCGACGACCTGTTGCTGGTCAGCGACGCCAAGGGCATCGTCTTCATCGCCAACCAGCCTGGCTGGCGCTATCGGTTATTACACGCGCTGAGCGATGAAGACCGCGCGCAGCTGACTGCGACGCGCCAATACGACAAACAACAACTCACCCCGTTGGAACAGCAGCCACTGCACACCTTCGGCGTCAACAGCCATTTGAGCCGTGTGCAAGGGCCGAAGGGCAGCGCCGACTATCTCTGGCAATCGCTGCCGCTGGCACCCGAAGGCTGGACGCTGCACCTGCTGCGCAAGCCGCAACTGGCTGCCGAGGACACGCGCAATGCCGCGTTGGCCGCAGCTGGCATCTGGCTGACGTTGGTATTTCTGGGCCTGTTTCTGTATCAGCGCTGGCGACTGGCAAGGCTGCGGCAGCGCAGTCGTGAGGAGCTAGAGCAATTGGTGGAAGAGCGTACCCGAGACTTACGCACCGCTCAGGATGGCTTGGTGCAATCCACCAAACTGGCAGCGCTGGGGCAGATGTCCGCTGCGCTGGCCCACGAAATCAATCAGCCATTGACCGCGCAACGCATGCAACTGGCGACCCTGCGTCTGCTGCTGGACCATGGCCGCGTGGATGACGCTTACAAGGCGCTGCAGTTGCTCGATCAACAATTGACGCGCATGGCAGCACTCACCGGGCACCTGAAAACCTTCGCCCGCAAAAGCCCGAGTGGCCTGCGTGAGCGCCTTGACCTGGCCGCCGTGGTCGATCAGGCGCTGTTGCTGATGGATGCGCGGTTGCGTGATGAGCGCGTCAGTTGCGTCCTGAACCTGACGCGGCCCGCCTGGGTGCGCGGCGATGCCATTCGCCTGGAACAAGTGCTGATCAATCTGCTGCGTAACGCGCTGGACGCCATGAGCGATAAACCGCTCAAGCGCCTGGAGATACGCATCGACCCGCGGGATGACACATGGCGTTTGAGTGTCAGCGACAACGGCGGCGGGATTGACGAAGCGCATCTGGGGAGTGTGTTCGATCCGTTCTTTACCACTAAGCCTGTGGGCGACGGCCTTGGGCTGGGGCTTGCGGTGTCCTATGCCATCGTCCATGAGCTGGGCGGTCGTCTGAGCGTAAGCAATCTCGCTCAAAGCCCTGAAGCCCAAGGCGCTGGCGCGGAATTTTCCTTTTGCCTGCCCAATGCGGAGACTGAAACGCCATGCTGAACTCGGTGATCGTGGTCGACGACGAAGCGCCCATACGCGAAGCCGTAGAGCAATGGCTGACGTTGTCCGGGTTCAACGTGCAGGTTTACTGCCGGGCCGAAGACTGCCTGACGTCCTTGCCGGAGCATTTCCCTGGAGTCGTGTTGAGCGACGTGCGCATGCCGGGCATGGGAGGCTTGGCGCTATTAACGCAGCTGCAATCGCTGGACGCTGATTTGCCGGTCATTATGCTGACCGGGCATGGCGACGTCCCGATGGCAGTAGATGCCATGCGTGACGGCGCCTACGACTTTCTGGAGAAACCCTTCACCCCCGAAACGCTGATGAGCAGCCTGCGGCGCGCCCTTGAGAAGCGCTCGCTGGTCCTTGAAAACCGTCGGCTGCATGAACGCGCCGATATCAGAAGCAAGCTGGACGCGACGTTGATCGGGGTGTCTGCCGGGATGCAGACGCTGCGCCGCCAAGTGCTGGATCTGGCGCCGCTCCCGGTCAATGTGGTGATCCGTGGCGAAACCGGAAGCGGCAAGGAAATGGTCGCCCGCTGTCTGCATGATTTTGGCCCACGTGTAGGAAAACCGTTCGTGGCGCTCAATTGTGCGGCAATACCTGAACAGTTGTTCGAGGCCGAGCTGTTCGGGCATGAAAGTGGCGCATTCACCGGGGCGCAAGGCAAGCGCATCGGCAAGCTGGAATACGCCCATGGCGGCACGTTGTTCTTGGACGAAATCGAAAGCATGCCCCTGGCGCAGCAGGTCAAGCTGCTGCGGGTGATTCAGGACCGTCAGCTTGAGCGGCTGGGCTCGAACCAGAGCATCACTGTGGACCTGCGGATCATCGCAGCGACCAAACCGGATCTGCTGGAGGAGGCTCGCGCCGGGCGTTTTCGCGAAGATCTGGCGTATCGCTTGAATGTGGCCGAATTACGTCTGCCACCGGTACGCGAGCGGCGCGAGGACATTCCCTCTCTGTTCAGCCATTTCGCGCAGGCGGCGGCGCAACGCCTGGGCCGTAACGCGCCCGTACTTAGCGGTGCGCAGCTAAGCCATTTGCTTAGCCACGACTGGCCGGGCAATGTCCGGGAACTGGCGAACGCGGCGGAGCGGCTGGTGCTGGGTCTGGATAATCCTGCCCCGTTGGAGGAGCCCAAGAGCCAATCCCTTGCAGCTCAGCAGGAGTCGTTCGAGGCCCATTGCCTGCGATCGGCACTGACCCGGCACAAGGGCGATGTCAAAGCAGTGCTCAACGAGTTGCAACTGCCGCGCCGCACGCTCAATGAAAAGATGCAGCGCCACGGGTTGTTGCGCGAGATGTTTCTGGATTGACCTGCCGCGTCTCTTTGTAGGAGCGCGCTTGCCCGCGATGCGTCGTGTCAGTCGCCTTCAATAAGACAGATGCACCGCAATCGCGGGCAAGCGCGCTCCTACAGGGAACAGATCAGCGGAAATCCGCTCACCACTTCTCAGCTCATGAGCGGATTCCCGCTCATAATTCTGCTGTAAGCCCTCTAAATCAACCCTCTCCCCGCTGGCACAGCTCCTGCTATCAGTTCAGTCAGACCGCATTTGCGCTCCCTCTAAAAACAATGAATAGCAGGAACCCCATGGACATCCCCAACTCTCTGTCAAAAGGGTCGGCTGCCACGCCGGTCACCGAAAAAACCACCAAAAGCCGTTTGAAATCCATTTTCAGTGGCTCCGTCGGCAACATGGTCGAGTGGTACGACTGGTACGTCTATGCCGCCTTCTCTCTCTACTTCGCCAAAGTCTTCTTCCCCAAGGGCGATACCACCGCACAACTGCTCAACACCGCTGCAATCTTCGCCGTCGGCTTCCTGATGCGCCCGATTGGCGGCTGGCTGATGGGGCTGTACGCCGACCGCAAAGGTCGCAAAGCCGCATTGATGGCCTCGGTGCTGTTGATGTGCTTCGGCTCGTTGATCATCGCCCTCACCCCCGGTTACGAAACCATCGGCGTCGGCGCGCCCATCCTGCTGGTCTTCGCCCGCTTGCTTCAGGGCCTGTCGGTAGGCGGGGAGTACGGCACATCGGCCACCTATCTCAGCGAGATGGCGACCAAAGAGCGTCGTGGCTTCTTCTCCAGCTTCCAGTACGTGACGCTGATCTCCGGGCAGCTCATCGCGCTGGCGGTACTGATCGTGCTCCAGCAAACCCTGACCACTGAACAACTGACCTCGTGGGGCTGGCGCATCCCGTTCGGCATCGGCGCGTTGTGTGCAGTGGTCGCGCTGTTCCTGCGTCGCGGCATGGAGGAAACCGAGTCGTTCACCCGCAAGAAAGACAAACCAAAAGAAAGCTTGATGCGCACATTGATGCGTCATCCCAAAGAGCTGATGACCGTGGTCGGCCTGACCATGGGCGGTACGCTGGCTTTCTACACCTACACCACTTACATGCAGAAATACCTGGTGAACACCGTCGGCATGAGCATCACCGACTCCACCAGCATTTCGGCGGCCACGCTGTTTCTGTTCATGCTGCTGCAACCGGTGGTGGGCGCGTTGTCGGATAAGATCGGGCGTCGACCGATCCTGATCGCGTTCGGGGTATTGGGCACGCTCTGCACGGTGCCGATCCTGACCACGCTGCACACCGTGCAGAGCTGGTGGGGTGCGTTCTTCCTGATCATGGCGGCGTTGATCATTGTCAGCGGCTACACCTCGATCAACGCAGTAGTGAAAGCCGAACTGTTCCCTACCGAGATCCGCGCCTTGGGTGTTGGCCTGCCCTACGCGCTGACCGTGTCGATCTTCGGCGGCACGGCTGAATACATTGCGCTGTGGTTCAAAAGCATCGGCATGGAGACCGGCTATTACTGGTACGTGACCGCCTGCATCGCTTGTTCGCTGCTGGTTTACGTCTTCATGAAGGACACCCGCAAGCACTCGCGGATCGAAACCGACTGACCGAAACCGCCGTTGCCTGCGCAAAACCCGGGGCAGCCACGCCAGTGAGCTGCCCTTTTTTTCACTGCCATGGCAGCTAAGTGACTGAATTGCCGACCGCTTTTTGCAGTATCAATTTCAGCGATGATCGCTACCAATGCGATTGACTTTTTAATAATCCAGAGCCGAGTAAAGTTAACTCCATACCGAGTTACACACTAACTAATCGATCTGGAGCAACTACCATGAAAACTAACAAATTGATCTTCGGCCTGGCGTTCTCGATTCTTGCTAGTAGCGCTTTTGCACTTCCTAGTGTTGAAGCTACTCAACAAACCAACGCACCGATTGTTGCTGAAAATGGTTCGTCCCACACTAACATCGGCCGCGTTGCTGCTGACGGCGCCGACCGCGTAGGCGCTAACCGCGTTGCGGCTGATGGTGCGGACCGTGTAGGTGCAAACCGCGTTGCTGCTGATGGCGCCGACCGTGTAGGTGCAAACCGCGTTGCTGCTGATGGTGCTGACCGCGTAGGTGCAAACCGCGTTGCTGCTGATGGCGCCGACCGTGTAGGTGCAAACCGCGTTGCTGCTGATGGCGCCGACCGCGTAGGTGCAAATCGTGTTGCTGCTGATGGCGCCGACCGCGTAGGTGCAAATCGTGTTGCTGCTGATGGTGCGGACCGTGTTGGTGCAAATCGCCTGAGCTGATTTATCGCCGGCTCTTCCCCAGCCCGGCTTTTGCCGGGCTTAATTTTGTCTGCCAAAAACGCCTTCCACAGCCCAAACATAAGGGCTAGCGCCAAATCGCTCGACCGCAGATCCAAGATAGAGCCTTTGAAAATCTGGATAACCCTCATAGCGGCTGCTCAGCAAAAACCACTAGAATCATAGAATCAAAAACCTGTCAATGGCAATATTTGTCACTACCGACAAGAATTGCCCCAACGTGGAACAAATTCCGCTGAAGCGCTTTAAAACCGGGCGCTGCAGCCAACTATCATTTTCAACGATGTTCGCTAGCAACCTTGTTAACTTCTACTTAATCTTTGCGCGCGTAGACTTAGCTCCATACCGAGTTAACAAATTATTTAACTTTGCTGGAGCAAACATTATGAAAACTAACAAACTGATTTTTGGCCTTACTCTTTCAATTCTGGCATCGAGCGCTTTCGCTCTGCCAACTACTGATGCTCAGTCTGCTCTGAACGCAACTGTTGTTGCTGAAGGCGGTTCTTCCCACACTAACGCTTCGCACACTGGCACTTATCGTCAGGCTTCTGATGGCGCTGACCATATCGGTGCTAACCGTCTGGCCGCTGATGGCGCTGACCGCGTAGGCAACAATCGTCAAGCTGCTGACGGCGCTGACCACATCGGTGCTAACCGTCTGGCTGCTGATGGCGCTGACCGCGTAGGCAACAATCGTCAAGCTGCTGATGGCGCTGACCACATCGGTGCCAACCGTCTGGCAGCTGATGGCGCTGACCGCGTAGGCAACAATCGTCAGGCTGCTGACGGCGCTGACCACATCGGTGCAAACCGTTTGGCCGCTGATGGTGCAGACCGTGTTGGTAACAACCGCGTCAGCTAACATCTGGCTTCAGGTTGTGTTCCCCACTAGCCCGGCTCTTGCCGGGCTTGATCGTTTCTGAGGCAAGGGTTTCAGCGCAACGTTCTGAATGCAGATAGCCAAACAGCTCTGGAATCCGTCGCCAATGCCTTGCACTATGACGACCTTCATTCTTCCAGACCGTCGTTTATCAGCTTTTTCAGGAAACGCGCCATGTCAGACGATATCCATTTCTACGAACCCGCCAACGGCCATGGCCTTCCCCACGATCCTTTCAATGCCATCGTCGGTCCGCGCCCTATTGGCTGGATCTCGTCCCACGATGCTCAGGGCAGACTCAATCTGGCGCCCTACAGCTTTTTCAACGCCTTCAACTACATCCCGCCCATCATTGGATTTTGCAGCATCGGCCGCAAAGACAGCCTGAACAACATCGAGCAGACCGGCGAGTTTGTCTGGAACCTGGCCACGCGCCCGCTGGCCGAACAGATGAACCAAAGCTGCGCGGCGGTTGCTTCTGACGTAAATGAGTTTGATCTGGCCGGGTTGACCGCCGAGCCATCGCGCATTGTCTCGGTGCCGAGGGTGAAGGAAACGCCGGTGGCGTTCGAATGCAAGGTCACGCAGATCATTCAGCTGCAACGCGCTGACAAGGCGCTGGTGCCAAGCTGGCTGATCATGGGGGAAGTGGTGGCGGTGCATATCGCCAAGCGCTTGCTCAAGGACGGGATTTACGACACCGCCGCAGGCGAGCCTATCCTGCGCGGCGGTGGCCCGGCTGACTACTTCCAGTTGGGCCCTGAATCGCTGTTCAAAATGTATCGCCCCAAAGTCTGATCAGTCCTGGGCGAACATCAATTCGCCTTCTGGCGTCACGTCGATCAGCCGCTCAAGTTCCTCGACAGCGGCTTGATCGGCTTCCAGCGCGGTTTTGAATTTCTGGTCTTGCAGGACGCGATGAAACGTCGGTGCGCCGCCAGCGCCCAGGCCTTTAACCGCAATTGCAGCGCTGTAGCCGTCTTCGCCGGGGGACGCCGCAGAAACGGCTTCGAAATGCTGGAATTCTTTGCGTGCCATCGATTTGGGCCCTGCTTAAAGTGAAAGCGGGGATTCTAAACTGGCTCAGTCTGTAGGAGCGAACTTGTTCGCGAGACGGCTGCGCGGGGTAACAGCGGAAAAAGGCTCGCCAACAAGTTGGCTCCTACACAAACAGCGACCAGAATCCATAAGTCATCAGCCGCCGAATCGCCAATTCATCCGGCCTTCCTTTCCAACGGCAAGGCATAAGCCGCCTCAGCCTCACCCGCACTCACACTGACGAACGTCTGAAAATCAAAGTGAGTGACCACTCGCCCAACCACCAGATCGGAGAAAACGGTCAGGTCTGGGGAGCAAAACCAGGCATTCATCGCCTGTTCCCCTGCCCACGTTCCGCTGATCACCCACACCTCGGCGTCGGTCATTGATCGTTGCAGCGCAAAATGCAGGCAACCCGGCGCGACAGATGCCGACGCAATCAACGGGCTCAAAGCGGCACCCAACTGTTCGCTGCGTCCTGCACTTGCTCGGGCGGCAACGTGGTGGCTCACGACGGAAGATCTGGACATGTCTGCACTCCTTTGATCAGCCGCGTGAAAGCAGTTAGCGCTTGCGGCAGGACAGCAGATTAGCGGCAGGGCGCAAGACCTCGTTAGCCGATTACTGCGCCGTTCTTGCCTGATCCTGCGCCAGTGTCGTTCCAACCGCGAACAGTACGCCAAAAGCCTGCTCCGCCCGGTCAGGACTTTTAAGCAAATGCGGTAAGCCCGTGGGGCATTTCATTGCCTCGTCATCAAAGCCACGACAGAATCAGGCAATCATCCGGCAGGATTCGCCTAACGCCGTTGCTTGCACAAAAATAAGCTATGCCCCATCGAAAGCTTGTCAGAGGATTTACCCATGGCGCAATCAGCCAGCCCCAGCGTTTCTATCGACGACCCGGTTCTGCCTGAGCTCACCGCGCACATGCAGCAGCAACGCGAAGAGTTGACGGACCTGATCCGGCGCTACGCCAAGGGTGAAGGCAGCCATCAGACCGCGATCAAATCGCTGCATATGGTGCGTCACGACTTCCCGACCCAATCGATCCCGACCCTGGTTCAGCCTGCGCTGTGCATCATGGCTCAGGGCACCAAAGACGTGAAGCTGGGTGACGCCTACTTCACCTACGACCCGCTCAATTACCTGGTCCTGTCGGTGGCGATGCCCATCAGCGGCAAGATCGTGCACGCCTCCGAAGATGAGCCGCACCTGGCCATGCGCATTGACATCGACCCCATCGAGATCAACGCGCTGATCGCCGAAGCCGGGCCCATGAGCGTGCCGGCGCGACCCAGCGGGCGCGGGCTTTACGTTGAGCGCATCGACACTACGCTGCTCGATGCGGTCATCCGCCTGATTCGCTTGCTCGACAACCCCAAAGACATCCCCATGCTGGCTCCGTTGATCCACCGCGAGATTCTTTACCGCTTATTGCGTGGACAGCAGGGGCATCGCTTGTATGAAATCGCCATTACTAACTGCCAGACCCATCGCGTGACCCAGGCGATCAAATGGCTGAACGAACACTTTCAGCAACCACTGCGCATTGATGAACTGGCCAAAGAAGTGAACCTGAGCGTCTCGACCCTGCACCATCGCTTCAAGGCGGTGACGGCGATGAGCCCGCTGCAATACCAGAAGCAGCTGCGCTTGCAGGAAGCCCGTCGGCTGATGCTCAACGACGGACTGGAAGCGTCCGCCGCAGGTTACAAAGTGGGTTACGAGAGTCCATCGCAATTCAGCCGCGAATACAGTCGGCTATTCGGCGCGCCGCCGTTGCGGGACCTGGCGCGCCTGCGCAAGACCGTTTGATCAGGCGCCTAGCACGCGACATGCCTCTTGCGGCAGGGTGATCGACACCGGATGACCGATGCTCAGGCCCACACTTTGATTGGGTGTGCTCAGCGCCGTGAATGACACGCCGCCACAATCGACCGTGGTTTCAATGGTCGCGCCAATGTCGCGCACGAAGGTCACGGTGCCCGTCAGGCGATTACCTTCAACAGCTTGTGGATGCGACAGCTGCACATCTTCCGGGCGCACCAGCATTTTGATGTCGGTGCCGATCTGAACCGAGTCACATATCGGCACTTCAATCGCTTCGCCGCCGGGCAATGCGACCCGACCGTTGCCCAACGCCCGCGCCGGGAAGATGTTCCCCGAACCAATGAAGTCCGCCACAAAGGCGTTGGCCGGGTTGCGATAGATCTCGATCGGCGTGCCGACCTGCTGCACTTTATGCTCCCCCAGCACCACCACGATGTCGGCCATGGTCATGGCTTCGCGCTGATCGTGGGTCACCAGAATGGTGGTGATGTTCAGCCGTTGTTGCAGTTGGCGGATTTCCACTTGCATCGATTCACGCAATTTGGCGTCCAGCGCCGACAGCGGCTCATCCAACAGCAACAGCTTGGGGTGCGAAGCGATGGCGCGGGCGATGGCGACACGCTGACGCTGTCCGCCAGAGAGTTTTGCCACCGGGCGATCGATCATTTGCTGCAATTGAATCAGCTCCAGCAACTCGCTCACCCGGGCCTTTTGCGCTGCCTTGTCGACGCCGCGCAGCTTCAGCGGATAGGCGATGTTTTCGCCCACCGTCATGTGCGGAAACAGCGCCAGCGATTGAAAGACCATGCCGAAATTGCGCTGATGCGCTGGCGTATGGCTGACGTCTTCGCCATCCAGACGAATCTCGCCGCTGGTCAGGGTTTCCAGTCCGGCGATCATGCGCAGCAAAGTGGTCTTGCCGCAGCCCGAAGGCCCGAGGAAACACACCAGCTTGCCTTGAGGCAGGTGCAGATTGACGTCGGTCACGGCGCAGGCCGAGCCGTAGTATTTTTCGACGTTTTCCAGAATCAGTCCGGTCATGGTTCAAGCCTCAATTCAGAACGAAACGCCACCTTCACCGACCAGCTTCTCCAGCGCCCAGATCAGGACGAAGTCGATAAGCACGATCAGCACGGCGAACGAGAAAACGGTGGGATCAAGAGAGGAAACCGTGCGGCTGTACATCCAGATCGGCACGGTCATCACGTCGATGTTGTAGAGAAAATAAGTCACCGTGAACTCGTTGAACGAGACGATGAAGGCCAGCAGCATCCCGGCGAGAATCCCGGATTTCATCAGCGGCACCACCACATCAATGATCGCGCGGGTCGGGGAGGCGCCGAGCATTTGCGCAGCCTCCTCGACTTCGCTGCCAATGTTGGTCATCGCCGCAGTGCAGTTTTTTATGACGAAGGGCAAGGCCAGAATCACGTGGGCGATGACCAGCCGCGAGGTATCCAGATGGAACGGCAGGCTGTCGAACACCAGCAGCAACGCCAACCCCAGCACCACCATCGGGAATACCAGCGGCAGCGACATCAATTGCATTGCAACGGCTTTACCTTTGAACTCACAGCGGGTCAGCGCATAGGACGCAGGCACAGCAATCAGCGTGGCGAAGATCATGGTCAGGCACGCCACGAGCAAACTGGTGCCCATGGCTTTGCCCAGACTGAGCACGTCACTGGAATCCGGCGAAACGATGGTCTGCCACGCGGCCTTGTACCACTGCAGGCTGTAACTGGCCGGCGGAAAATCCAGATTCGACGCGCCGCTGAACGACATCACGATCATTGTCAGGATCGGCGTCACGGCCAGGAATAGGATGACCCCGGACAGAATCGCAGCGAAACGGCCGGTTTCTCCCGGCAATAGCGGTTGGGAGCGCAAAAGCGTTTTCATTGCGAAGTCTCCAGCATGCGCCGACGGCGGCCGACGACGAATTCCGACAAGGTCATGATCGCAAGCGTCGTGACGATCAACACCACACCGGCGGCTGATGCGGCAGGCCAGTTCATCAGTGGCGCAATCTGGTCGTGGACCATCACTGCCAGCATCGGCACGCGACGACCGCCAAGCAAAAGCGGTACGACAAAGCTGCTAGCGTTGTAGGCAAATACCAATGTCGCGCCGGTGATGATCCCCGGCAGGCTCATCGGCAGAATCACCTGACGAAAGATCTGGAATCGGCTGGCGCCCAAGGTGGCCGCCGCTTCTTCATAACTGCGCGAAACCCCACGCATGGCGCTGGCAATCGGCAGCACTGCGAGAGGGAAAGCGGTTTGCACCAGGCCCATCAATACGCCGTTCTGGTTGTAGAGCATCATCACCGGACGGGTGATCAGGCCCAGGCCTTTGAGCGCTTGATTGAGCATGCCTGCCGGGCCGAGTATCACCAGCCAGCCGTAGCTTTGCAGCAGCAGATTGACCAGCAACGGCAGCAGCACCGCCGCGAGAAAAATGCGCCTAATGAAGGGGGATTGCAGGCGGGCCATGGTGTAGCCGACCGGGATCGCGAGGATCACCGCAATGACCGCACTGATCAGCGCCAGACGCAGGGTCAGCAGCAGCGATTTCAGGTAATAGGGTTCAAACAGCTGGGCGTAACTGGCGAGGCTGAAACCGGTCCATTCCGCGCCTTTGGTGCCGACGCTCATGCGCAGCACCAGCAAGCTGGCGATGATCAGCACGGCGAGAAACAGCATCGACGGCGTGAGAAACAGCCAGGCGCGGGCGGTAACGGACATCGACCGGGCGCGTGGCGAAAGTGGCGTCACGACCTGGGTTGTTATGGGTTGTTGTTCCATGGTGGTGATCCTGGGTTAGCGGTGTGTCAGGAACTCGTTACCTGCCTGTTAAATCCTCTCGCGAATAAATTCTCTCCTACAGAGCAACGCGATCTTCTGTAGGAGCGAATTTATTCACGAGGCGGCAGCCCAGACGATAGATTCCATCTGGCCAACGCCTTGAGGCTCAACAATCAGGAAGAAAAAATCTCGGTATACCGACGAATCCACTCTTCATGCACGGTCGCCAGAAACGCGTTGTCGTGCATGATCGCTTTGTCGGCGATCTGCTCGGGCGTAAGGATGTAAGGGCTCTTGCGCGCTTCGGCGGAGATAACCGCCTTGGAGTTGACCGGGCCGTTATAGATGTCTTCGGCCATCTTGCCCTGCACCACCGGGTCCAGAGAGTGGTCTAGGAACGCGTAGGCAAGATCCGTATCGCCAGGGCGATTTTTCGGCATCACCGACTGCATCAAATCGGTGTAGAAGCCTTCCTTCATGCCAAAGGTGGCGCCCAGGCCATAGTTCGGATCGCGAATCTGTTTCGGGAAAAACGCTGGCGCGTACAGGCCGCCCATGTCCAGGGAACCCGTGCGGAACAGCTCGGCAATCTGGTTCGGGTTTTCGCCCAAGGTCACCACTCGGTCTTTCAACTCGGCCAGCTTTTTGAAACCCGGCTCAATGTTGTGCTCGTCACCACCGGCCAGTTTCGCGGCGATGATGATCAGGTCCATGGCCTCGGTCCAGTTTGGCGGCGGCAGGAAGATGTTCGGTGCCATGTCCTTGTCCCACAAGGCGGCGTAGCTGTCGGGTGCTTCTTTCACGGTGCGGGTGCTGTAGACCAGGCTGTTGCACCAAAGCAGGTATCCGATGCCGTGACCGTTGGCGCCGGTCTGGTATTTCTCCGGGACATCCTTGATGTTGGGAATGCGGTTGAGGTCCGGCTTTTCCAGCAAACCTGCTGCGGCCAGGCCTTCGGCGCCGACACCGGCCAGCGTGATGATGTCGTACTGCGGACGATCGCCACCGGCTTTAAGTTTGGCGACCATTTCCGAAGTGCTGCCGGTACGGTCGGCAATCACCTTGGCGCCCGTCTTGGCTTCGAAGGTGGCCGCGATATTGCGCAACGCAGCAAGGCCGGTGTCGTCGGACCAGGTCAACAGACGCAGGGTTTTGCCCTGGAATTTGGTGTCGCTTGCGCTTGCCCGGATGAAGGGCATGGACAGGGCTGCGGCGCCCACCGATGCAATGCCCACGGCCTTGATGAATTGCCTTCTGTTCAGATCATGTTTGTCCACGTTGGACTCCATTGTTTTTCGGCTGCAGGTTGGAGGGAAGTCGCACATCCGGACTGTGCTGCAGCGCCCGTGCTCCGGGCCGTTCAGCGAGTCGGCGGAGTCATCCTGCGGGGGCGGACCACCCTCAACAATCGAAAGTTTTTCATTGAAGCCATGTGCCCCGCGCATGCCTTCTCGCGAGGCATGCGTGGGCCATTTGAGAGCAGTTCAGAGGGCCCGAACGACGTGTTTTATTTCCTGAAAAGCCTGCAAACCCCAAGGGCCAAGCTCCCGGCCGAGGCTGCTTTGTTTGTAACCGCCCCAAGCCGTCTGCGGGAAAATCACCTGCGGCGCATTGATCCACACGAGCCCCGCCTGTAGCGCGTTGGCGACTCGTCCGGTTGCGTTTGCGTCGCGGCCGACTACGCTCGCCACCAGCCCAAATTCGCTGTCGTTGCCCAAGGCAATCGCCTCCGCTTCGGTGGAAAAAGAGCGCACACACAACACCGGACCAAAGATCTCCTCGCGCCACAACGCACTGTCCAAGGGCACATCAGTGAAGACAGCAGGCCGTAAAAAGAAGCCCAACGGCTGATCATCAGGACGCTCGCCGCCGCATAACAGGCGTGCGCCAGCCTTTTTCCCGGCGTCGATATGGCGCAGGACACGCTGATATTGAGCTTTATTGACCAGCGGACCCATTTCGGCGCCGTCTTCCAGCGGCCCGCACACTTTGATCGAACGAGCTTTGGCGACGAGGGCCTTTAAGAACGGCTCGATCAACTCCTGGGCCACCAACACTCGACTGGTGGCCGAGCACATCTGTCCGGCGTTGAAAAAACCGCCGCCGCTGGCAAGTTCCACCGCAAGCGCCAGGTCGGCGTCTTTGAGCACGATCAGCGAGGACTTGCCGCCCAACTCCAGGCTCACGCCTTTGACTGTTTCCGCCGCACGCTGCATGACTTGCACGCCCACGGCATTACTCCCGGTAAACGAGATTTTCGCCAGCCCGCGATGGCCCGACAGCGGTGCGCCGACTACCAGTCCGGTGCCACACACCAGGTTGAAAACGCCAGCGGGGAGACCGCTTTCGCCAATGATCCACGCCAGTTCCAGTTCAGCCAGCGGCGTGACTTCAGACGGCTTGAGCACCACGCAGCAACCGGCGGCCAGCGCGGGGGCGAGTTTCCAGGCGGTGGTGACCATCGGGAAATTCCACGGCACGATCAACCCGACCACACCACAGGGCTCGCGACGCAGATGCGCTGAAAACTCATCGCTGGGCAAGTCGACCGGGCGATTTTGTTGAGCATCCAACTGGTCAGCCAATCCGGCGTAGTACTCGAAGGTCGCGATCACATCGTCAACATCAATGGCCGCTTCAAAACCGGGTTTGCCGTTGTTGCTCGATTGCAGCTGCATCAGCACCTCACGGCGCGCCGCTACACCGCTGGCAATCGAGCGCAAAATCTTCGCCCGCTCGGTCGCTGGGGTCGTCGACCAGCCCGAGAGGGCAGCACTGGCTGCATGCACCGCCAGATCAACCGCGTCGTAATCGCCGCCCGCTACCGTAGCCAGTCGCTCCTCGGTCGCCGGATTGATCACCAGCAGCGGCTCGTTACCCGAGCGCCATTGCCCGTTGATGTACAGACCGGCCAGCACCTGATTTAAAGCGCGGTTCAAAACAGTGGCTTCACTCACGATGCATTTAATCCATTCATCCAGTTGCGCTGATCGATTTCGATCACGGTAGGGCCTTGGCGGTCATTGGCTGCGTTGAGCGCCGCCTTGAGCTGCCCGACGCTGCTGATCGCTTCGGCGGCGCAGCCCAGTGCTTTGGCGACGCCGATAAAATCCGGGGTGTAGATGTCCACGCCCACCGGCTCGATAGCGCGGTTGACCATGTACTTCTTAATCTCTTCATAGCCCTGGTTATTCCACAAAAGGACGATGATCGGCGTACGCGCCTCCACCGCGCTGGCGAGTTCGGACAGGGTGAATTGCAGCCCGCCATCGCCAATCAAACAGGCCACCGGATTGCGCTCGCCTTTGTCCTGGCTGCCGAGCCAAGCGCCCACTGCAGCAGGCAAGGCATAGCCCAGCGTCCCGTAACCAGTGGACGAGTTGAACCAGCGGCGCGGGTGATCGAGGTCCAGCGTGAGGTTGCCGGTGTAGACCGGTTGCGTTGAATCGCCCACCAGAACGACGTTCGGCAGCACCTCCAGCACGGCTTTCAGAAACAGCGTCTGGCCGCGTGTCGCTTCGTCCCACGATGCATCCAGGGTGGCGCGCATTGCTGCGGCGCGCTTTTGCCCCCAATCATCGCTGCGTGGCGCCAACTGTTCGTGGGCCAGCGCCTCGACCAACGCTTCTGCGGCAGTGCGGGAGTCGGACACCAACGCCACTTTCGGCGGGAAGTTGCGCACGGTCTGGTCAGGATCGATGTCGATGCGCAGCAAGGTGCCAGGGATCTTGAAGTGACCCTGAAAAGTGATGTCGTAGTCGGTTTCGGCCAATTCGGTGCCAATGGCGAGCACCACATCGGCGGCTTCGATCAGCTCGCGGGTGGGGTCCAGGGACTGGGTCGAGCCAATCAGCAACGGATGATGGGAAGGGAGCATGCCTTTGGCATTGATGGTCAGCGCAACCGGGGCCTCAAGCCGCTCGGCCAATTGAGTCAACGCCGCAGCGGCATCGATCGCGCCGCCACCGGCCAGAATCAGCGGGCGTTTGGCGCTCGCGAGCAAGGCGCTCATCTGCTTGATCGCGGCAGGCGCGGGACCTGCGCGAGTGATGCAGACGGGCTCGCTGTCGAGAAGGTCGTCGGCGTTTTCGACCAGCACGTCCAGCGGGATTTCGATGTGCACGGGGCGTGGGCGCCCGGCCTGAAACAGCGCAAAAGCGCGGGCCAGCACTCCCGGCAATTCTTTGGCCGACATCAGCGTGTGGGAAAACGCGGCAACGCCCGCCACCAACGCGCCCTGGGCTGGCAACTCATGCAGCTTGCCGCGACCGCCGCCCAGTTGATTGCGCGATTGCACGCTGGAGATCACCAGCATCGGGATCGAATCGGCATAGGCCTGGCCCATGGCCGTGGTGATATTGGTCATCCCCGGCCCGGTGATGATGAAACACACGCCCGGCTTGCCGCTGGTGCGCGCATAACCATCGGCCATAAAGCCTGCGCCCTGCTCATGGCGCGGGGTGACGTGGTTGATGCTTGAGCTGGCCAGCCCGCGATACAGCTCAACGGTGTGTACGCCGGGGATTCCGAACACCTGTTCGACGCCGTAGCCTTCGAGCAATTTCACCAATACTTCGCCGCAGGTTGCCATTTCTCTGAGTCCTTATTCTCGGGTGTCGCTCAAAAGTGGGGGCCGTTTGAATGTCCTCAACGCGCAGGCGAAGAACCAACAGCAGTGAGGATCATTGGAACCGTGCAGCCATATCTGTGACAACGCAAAAAATGTCATGCTTAGGCATGTTCTCAACTCATGCCTGCGCCCACCCATGAAACGGCTGCCTCCCCTCCCCGCGCTGCACACTTTTCTGATCACGGCTCAGTGCTGCAATTTCACGCGTGCTGCCGAGCTGCTGCACATCACCCAGGGCGCGGTCAGTCGGCAGATTTCCGGGCTGGAAAGCCATCTGGGCTACAGCCTTTTTCAACGTCAGGCGCGAGGCTTGAGCCTGACCGCTCAGGGGCGTGAGCTGTTTCCAAGGATTCAGCAGATCTTCGCGCTGATCGATGAGGCGGTGGATCAGGTCGGGGTCAAGCGCGAGGCACTGCAACTCAAGGCGCCGACCTGCATGATGCGTTGGTTGCTCCCGCGTTTGCTGCAATGGCAGAAGGAGCGCCCGGACGTGCCGGTGGAATTAACCACTACGGTGCAGCATGCGGTGGATTTTCGCCGTGAAGAGTTCGATGCGGCTGTGGTGTATGGCGCCCGCCCAGACGGCTCGATGAAGGTTCATCACATTTTCGACGAACAACTGACTCCGGTCTGCTCGCAACAACTACTCGACGGCCCGCAACCGCTCGCTGCATTGAGCGATCTGGAACAGCACATGCTGCTGCACCCCACCCGGGACCAGCGCGATTGGGAGCAGTGGTTGAAAGTCGCGGGCACGACGCTGAGTAACATCGGCAAAGGTCAGCACTTCGACACGCTGGATTTGGCGATGACGGTGGCGTCCCAGGGCTCAGGCGTTGCGATTGGCGACTGGGCTTTGATCGGCGAGGACTTGAGTGCGGGGCGTCTGGTGATGCCGTTCGATCTGAAAGTCCGGACGGGCGCGGCGTATTACTTCGTGTATCCCAATCGCGCTGGCGCACCGCCGCAGTTGCAGGAGTTAATTGACTGGCTGCTTGCGCAGGCGTCAGCCAGAGAGGAAGCGGCTCTGTAGGAGCGAATTTATTCGCGAGAGGCTAGACGGAGCGCGCTTGAATTTTCGGCGTTCCAGCCATGCTCGCGAATGAATTCGCTCCTACAGAAAGGTCATTTTTTCAGCTCAAGCCTCGCGTCGATACAAACATTCAATGTGCCAGCGGCATGGCATCATCCTGATACAGGCCTACACTCACCTTGTCCCGTTTAAAAATCTTTTTAAGTCGGATCGAGGTACCCAGCATGAAAACTACAATAAAAAGACAATGCGTTTATGTACTGGCTGTCACGTTTGTACTGTCCCTGTACGGTGCAGGCGCCTATCGAATCGAGCAGCTACGCCAGACTCCACGTGTAGCGGTTTGCACGTTTGGGCACTGCATGCCAACGGCTGCAAGCTTTAGTGCGCTGCGGTAAGTCATACCCCTAACGGGTGGTCACAACGACGAAGGCAGCTATCGATTAGCATGCTAACGGACTAGACTGAACGACCTTTCCCGCTGACATTTCAGCGGGACAATCTGTCAGTTTGGGTTCCTGTCTTGACCAGTCTCAATCAAACCAGACCGGACATCCGCAGCGTCTTGTTCGCGCTGATGATGGCCGTTTTTCTCAGTGCGCTGGATCAGACCATTGTTGCGGTCTCGATGCCGGCCATTTCCGCTCAATTCAATGACTTCGACCTCCTTGCCTGGGTAATCTCCGCCTACATGGTGGCGTTGACTGTGGCCGTGCCTATCTACGGCAAATTGGGCGACTTGTATGGCCGCCGGCGCCTGATGCTGTTTGGGCTGGGCACGTTCACGGTGGCGTCGCTTTTCTGCGGCATGGCGCAAAGCATGGAGCAGCTGGTTCTGGCCAGAGTGCTGCAGGGCATCGGTGCAGGCGGCATGGTGTCGGTCAGTCAGGCGATCATCGGCGATATCGTTCCACCCCGCGAACGTGGTCGCTATCAGGGATACTTCAGCGGGATGTACGCGGCCGCCAGCGTCGCCGGCCCCGTGCTCGGCGGTTTCATGACTGAATACGTGTCGTGGCGCTGGGTGTTCTTCATCAATCTGCCACTGGGCCTCGCCGCTTGGTGGGTGGCGCGCAAGACGCTGGTAGGCCTGCCGATACCGCAGCGCAAACCGATAATCGACTACCTCGGCACCGTGTTGATGATTATCGGCCTGACCGCATTGCTTTTGGGTATCACTGAAATCGGCCAGGGGCACAGTTGGCGCGATCAAGGGGTGCTTGCTCAGCTGGGCGTGGCCTTGCTTGCGCTGGCGTTGTTCGTGATCTACGAACGCCGTACCGCCGAGCCGCTGCTGCCGATGCACCTGTTCACCAATCGCAGCGCAGTACTGTGCTGGTGCACGATTTTCTTCACCAGTTTTCAGGCGATCTCGCTGATCGTGCTGCTGCCGTTGCGTTTTCAGACGGTGACCGGTGGCGGCGCGGACAGTGCTGCGCTGCATCTGATGCCGCTGGCAATCGGTATGCCGATGGGTGCTTATTTTGGTGGGCGTCGCACTTCGCTGACCGGGCGCTACAAGCCGATCATTTTTACCGGCGCGCTGTTGATGCCGCTGGCTATCGCGGGCATTGCGTTCACGCCGCCGCAATCGGTAGTGTTGACGGGTCTTTTCATGGTGTTGACCGGGATTGCCAGCGGGCTGCAGTTCCCGACGTCGCTGGTGGGCACGCAGAATTCGGTCGAAGCCAAAGACATGGGCGTGGCGACCAGTACCACCAATCTGTTTCGGTCGTTGGGCGGCGCTGTCGGCGTCGCGTCGATGTCCGCATTGTTGTTGGCGATGCTGGCAGGTTCGGGCGTGGCCAATCCTGGTAGCGGTCCAATCGCGGGCGAAGGCGCATCCGGCAACGTGCTGATGGACAGCTTGCACGCCGCGAGTGGGCCAGCCCTTGAGTTGCTGCGTGGCCAACTGGCGACAACGTTCCAGCAATTATTGCTGGTCAGCGCGGCAGTCTCCTTATTAGGTCTGGCCGCCGCAGCGTCGATGCCTAATCACCTGTTGCGCGGTCGGGGCGACAAGGATCGCTAAAGCGCTGAGCGGGGATTTACGTCCTCGCTCAGCCGTTGTAGTAACCGACAGCAACCAGAAAGTTACCCACTTTGCGCATGTAAGCGTGCTTGTGCTCGATCTTGCTAGTGACTGGATTACGCCAACGGTATTCGTATTCGCCTTCACTCTGCTTCTTGAGTATTTCCAGCATCGGCAGGCCCACGGGCTTGCCTTCGGGGTCCTTGACCTTGCTGAAGTCAGTGTTCACCAGCCTCAAATTGGTGCCGTGGGCGACGTAGCGTTTGGTGTCGGTGTTGACCACGAATACGTAGAGATCGTCCTGCAGGAATCCGCCCTTCAAGCTGTTGATCGCATCAAGGGTACCCTTCTCGTCTGCAACCAGCGCTTTGGATGCTTTATCGAGTAGCGCCTTGGCTTGCGCCGGTGCTGCTCGGGGCAGGTAGTAACCGACCGCTAGCACACGATTGGCCACGCGCTGAAAGTAAACACGCTTGCGCTCGATTTTTCCGTCTGCCCAGTTCTGCCAGCGATATTCGGCCTGTTGAACACCCGCACTTTCCGGCGTTTGCAGGACTTGCTTGAAGCTTTTTTGCAGCTCCGGGTCCAGTACTGAGGACACGTCGCGGCCGATCAGCACTACCGATGGCCCGCCGCTGGCCAGCATGATGCCGTTGGTATCCGTCACGAACACATAGCGCTCGCCGTCGACAAATTCGCCTTGGCGGCTGAATTCAGCCAGCGCCTTGTCTCCTTCCTGACGGTACCGGGCAACGGCTTTTTCCAAAAGGGCCTTGGCGGCGGGCGCTTCTTGCGCTTCGTCACCGGCCGCCCACAGCTGGCTTGCGCACAGACAGGCGAGCAATGCGACAACGGCTTTTCTGACAGCATGACTTCTGGTTACAGGCAGCATCGCCGACCCTCGTTGTTATTGGTTTTGTAGGAGCATTCGGCTCACAGCGTAGCCGGGGAATAACGATGAGGAAGGATTCGTGACGTTGATGCATTGAATCTTCTACGCGCATGGATTCTGTCGGGCGGCTGAAGGATGCTCGGTATTAGGTAAAAGGTAAGTAAACCGACTGTTCAATCGGCGGGGACCAAGGTATAGATGCAGGCTAAGCGCCATGCAGTTATAGTCGAGCGGATTGATAAACAGGGCAGCCTGTATCGACGTTCGAGCCCTGCGCATGGACTCGATCGGTAGTTGTTTAGTGCCCTAGCCGCGCAAGGCCGGGCTCAGGCGAAGCATATCCAGGACAGTGTCCACAAGGCGCTCGGCTTCCTCAAACAGTGAAAAGCTGTCTGGAACCAACAGCCACTGGCCTAGGATGCCGTCTATATACGCATGTAAACAGATCGCTCCGCGTACGGGATTCAAATCGGCAGGTAACTGCCCCCGACGTACGGCATTACTCAGCGTCAGGGCAATGCGCTCGTTGCAGTCCAGAGAAATGATCTGACGCTGACGACGCATGTCACACATCTCATCGGTGAATTCGATCTTGTGGAAGAGAATTTCATTGATGCGACGGGTTTTGGGGTCCATTGCAACTTGTTGAAACAAATGAACCAGAAGTTTACGCATCCAGCCCAGTGGGTCGACTTCGTCCTCACTTTCGCTGTTCTTGGCCATTTCCTCCAGCGGCTCATGCAGGCTGTCGAGCATCGCCTGTACCAAATCCGACTTGTTGCTAAAGTGCCAGTAAATCGCGCCACGGGTCACGCCCGCCAAAGCGGCAATGTCTGCCAGGGTGGTCCTGGCGACGCCTCGCTCGTAAAAAGCCTGTTCCGCCGCTTCCATGATCTGTTTGCGGGTTTCCTGGGCTTCTTCTTTGGTACGTCGGACCATGGCAGTAATACCTCGATGAATTTCCTTCATGCTGTCCGGCCTGTTGGCCTGGACAGCTCGCCGGGCGGCCCTTGTATCGCCTTGTCCCAGCCTTGCTATAGGTCACTTGCTGCGCCTGATTGTCGCAGGCCTGGGTATTTACAAACAACCGTGAACGTAAGTATATTCATTAGCTTGCTACTTATCCAGCCGGAAAACGTTTTCGCCCTTTCCACTTTCATGAGCGCTAGCTCCTGACCCGAGGATCTACATGCAATTCAAGCCAGCTGTTACCGTACTGGTCACTGCCGTCGCCCTGGCATCGCTGCTCAGCGGATGCAGCAAAAAGGAAGAAGCGGCCGCTGCACCACCGCCCCCTCAGGTCGGCGTAGTTACCCTCAAAACCCAGCCCTATACCCTGACCACCGAATTGCCGGGGCGCACCAATGCATTCCGTGCAGCTGAAGTGCGTCCGCAGGTCAACGGCATCATTCTCAAACGCCTGTTTACTGAAGGCGCCGACGTCAAGGCCGGTCAGCAGCTGTATCAGATCGACCCATCGGTTTACCAAGCGACCCTGGACAGCGCCAAGGCGACGTTCCAGTCGAGTAACTCGCTGGCCGGTCGCTATAAGCAGTTGATCAACGAACAGGCCGTCAGCCGTCAGGAATACGACACCGCCGTGGGCTCTGCCCGTGAAGCTCAGGCTGCTGTGCAGACCGCCGAAATCAACCTGCGCTACACCAAAGTGTACGCGCCGATTTCCGGCCGAATCGGTCGCTCTGCCGTGACCGAAGGCGCATTGGTCAGCAACGGCCAGACTGATGCGATGGCAATCATCCAGCAGCTCGATCCAATCTACGTCGACGTCGTTCAATCGTCCGTTGACATGCTGCGCCTGCGCCGCGATCTGGAATCCGGCAAATTGCAAAAAGCCGGTGACAACGCTGCCAAGGTCAAGCTGACACTGGAGGACAACAGCGTTTATGGCCAGGAAGGCAAGCTCGAGTTTTCGGAAGTGTCGGTCGATCAGACCACCGGTTCCGTTACCTTGCGCGCTATATTTCCGAACCCTGAACACCGCCTGCTGCCAGGCATGTTCGTTCACGCCAAGTTGCAATCGGGTGTAGCCGCTCAAGCGATTCTGGTTCCGCAACAAGCCGTGACACGCGATCTGAAAGGCACGCCGACAGCGTTGATCGTCAATCAGGACAACAAGGTTGAATTGCGCACCCTGGTCGCTAATCGCACTGACGGCACCAACTGGCTGGTTGAGAAAGGCCTTAACGCTGGCGATCGTGTCATCACCGAAGGTCTGCAATTCGTCAAGCCTGGCGCAGAAGTGAAAGTCACAGACGCCAAGAACGTGACAACTGCAGACCCCGCCCCGGCCGCTGCTCCGGCAACCGAAAAAGCCGCAGGTAGTAAAGGGGAGTAATTCATGTCGAAATTTTTTATCGACCGACCGATTTTCGCGTGGGTAATTGCCCTCGTGATTATGCTGGTTGGGGCTCTATCGATCCTCAAGTTGCCGATCAACCAATACCCGGCCATCGCGCCGCCTGCCATCGCGATCCAGGTCACGTACCCAGGCGCTTCTGCACAAACCGTGCAGGACACCGTGGTTCAGGTCATCGAGCAACAGCTCAACGGTATCGATAACCTGCGTTATGTGTCGTCGGAAAGTAACTCCGACGGCAGCATGACCATTACCGCTACCTTCAACCAGGGCACCAACCCGGACACCGCGCAGGTTCAGGTCCAGAACAAACTGAACCTGGCAACCCCACTGCTGCCGCAAGAAGTGCAGCAGCAGGGCATCCGTGTGACCAAAGCGGTGAAGAACTTCCTGATGGTGATCGGTTTGATCTCCGAAGACGGAAGCATGGGCAAGGAAGACCTGGCCAACTACATCGTTTCCAACATGCAGGATCCGATCTCCCGGACCTCCGGTGTAGGTGATTTCCAGGTCTTCGGTGCGCAGTACGCCATGCGTATCTGGCTCGACCCTGCCAAGTTGAACAACTTCCAGCTGACTCCAGTCGATGTACGCACTGCCGTTTCGGCGCAGAACGTTCAGGTTTCGTCCGGTCAGTTGGGTGGCTTGCCAGCGGTCAAAGACCAACAGCTCAACGCCACCATCATCGGCAAGACTCGTCTGCAGACCGCAGAGCAGTTCGGCAACATCCTGCTCAAGGTCAACCGCGACGGCAGCCAGGTGCGCATCAAAGATGTGGGCAAGGTCGGTCTGGGTGCTGAGAACTACAGCATCGACGCACAGATCAACGGCAAGGCGGCTTCCGGCCTGGCGATCAAACTCGCAACCGGCGCCAACGCTCTGGACACGGCCAAGGCCATCCGGGCAACCGTTGCGCAACTCGAGCCGTTCTTCCCGCCTGGGATGAAGGCCGTTTACCCGTACGACACCACGCCAGTGACCAGCGAATCGATCAACGGGGTAGTGCATACCCTCGGTGAAGCGATCGTGCTGGTGTTCCTGGTGATGTATCTGTTCCTGCAGAACTTCCGCGCCACCATCATTACCACGATGACGGTTCCGGTCGTATTGCTCGGTACGTTCGGCATCCTTGCGGCCGCTGGTTTCTCCATCAACACCCTGACCATGTTCGGCATGATCCTGGCCATCGGCTTGCTGGTGGACGATGCGATTGTGGTGGTAGAGAACGTCGAGCGGGTGATGGCAGAGGAGAAACTTTCGCCTCGAGATGCCACGATCAAATCCATGGAGCAGATTCAGGGTGCGCTGGTCGGTATCGCCATGGTGCTGTCTGCGGTTCTGCTGCCAATGGCATTCTTCGGCGGTTCCACAGGCGTGATCTACAAGCAGTTCTCGATCACCATCGTTTCGGCGATGGCCCTGTCGGTACTGGTTGCGCTGATTTTCACTCCGGCCCTGTGCGCCACCATGCTCAAGCCAATCGACCACGAGAAACACGGTCAGCCTAAACGCGGCTTCTTCGGCTGGTTCAACCGCACCTTCGATCGCAGCGTTGTCAGCTACGAACGCGGTGTCGGCAACATGCTGCGCCACAAGATCCCGGCGTATCTGGTTTACCTGCTGATCTTCGCCGGCATGATCTGGATGTTCATGCGCATCCCGTCCACGTTCCTGCCAGAAGAAGACCAGGGCGTCATTTTCGCCCAGGTCCAGACGCCAGCGGGTTCATCGGCAGCCCGGACACAAGCGGTGCTGGACGAAGCGCGGACCTACTTGCTCGACAAGGAATCGGCAGCGGTTCAATCGGTCTTCACCGTGAACGGCTTCAACTTCGCCGGTCGTGGTCAGAGCTCTGCGTTGGCGTTTATTCTGCTCAAGCCATGGGCCGATCGTGACGACGATAACAGCGTATTTGCGCTGGCCAAGCGGGCACAGACGCACTTCTTCACCTTCCGCGATGCACTGTCGTTTGCCGTGGTTCCGCCTTCGGTTCTGGAACTGGGTAACGCCACCGGTTTCGACTTCTATCTGCAGGATCAGGGTGGCGTAGGCCATGCCAAGTTGATGGAAGCGCGTGCGCAGTTCATGGGCCTGGCGTCTCAAAGCAAGATACTGGCGGGCGTTCGTCCTAACGGTCTGAACGACGAGCCTCAGTATCAACTGAAGATCGACGACGAACGCGCAAGCGCTCTGGGTGTGTCGTTGACCGACATCAACACCACCATGTCCGTCGCCTTTGGTGGTAGCTACATCAACGACTTCATCGACCGTGGTCGTGTGAAGAAGGTGTATGTGCAAGGTCAGCCTGATGCGCGAATGAAGCCAGAGGACCTGGAGAAGTGGTACGTGCGCAACAGCGCAGGTGACATGGTGCCGTTCTCTGCCTTCGCCAGTGGCGAGTGGGTCTACGGTTCACCGAAGCTGTCACGCTACAACGGCGTACCGGCAGAGGAGATCCTGGGTACTCCGGCACCAGGCTACAGCTCTGGTCAGGCCATGGATGAAGTCGAAGCACTGGTGAAAAAATTGCCAGCGGGTATCGGCTACTCATGGACCGGTCTGTCCTATGAAGAACGTCTCTCGGGATCGCAGGCACCTACGCTGTACGCCATTTCGATTCTGGTGGTGTTCCTTTGTCTTGCGGCACTGTATGAAAGCTGGTCGATTCCGATTGCGGTCCTGCTGGTCATTCCGCTCGGCGTCATCGGTGCGCTCCTGGCCACAAGCCTGCGGGGTCTGTCCAACGACGTGTTCTTCCAGGTGGGCCTCTTGGTGACGGTGGGTCTGGCGGCGAAAAACGCCATCCTCATCGTCGAGTTCGCCAAAGAGCTGCACGAGCAAGGCAAGAGTCTGGTGGATGCGGCGATTGAAGCGTGCCGCATGCGTCTGCGACCGATCATCATGACGTCCATGGCGTTCATCCTTGGGGTTGTGCCGCTGGCGATTTCCAGCGGTGCCGGTTCGGGTGGTCAGCACTCCATCGGTACGGGTGTAATCGGCGGTATGATCACCGCCGTGGTCCTGGCGATCTTCTGGGTGCCACTGTTCTTTGTATCGATCTCCGGACTGTTCAAGAGCAAACAGCGACATACCACTCCAAAAGACACCACCCCACACGACGAGGCTGGCCAATGAGCAAGTCCCTGATCTCGCTGGCAGTTTCCGCGTTCATTCTCGGCGGCTGCTCGTTGATCCCCGATTACAACCAGCCTGCCGCGCCGGTCGCCGCACAGTATCCGCAAGGGCCGGCCTACTCGCCGGCGCAAGCGGCCAACGTCGCGGCAGCCGAACAAGGCTGGCGTCAGTTCTTCCATGATCCTGCGCTGCAGCAGTTGATCCAGACCTCGCTGGTCAATAACCGCGACCTGCGTGTCGCGGCCTTGAACATCGATGCCTACCGGGCGCAGTACCGCATTCAACGTGCGGACCTGTTCCCGGCTGTGAATGCAGAAGGCAGCGGCACCCGTCAGCGAGTGCCGGCAGACTTGTCGCAAACGGGCCAGGCGGGTATTACCAGTCAGTATTCGGTCGGTTTGGGCATTAGTGCCTACGAGCTGGATCTGTTCGGGCGCATTCGCAGCCTCAGCGAGCAAGCGCTGCAGCAGTACTTCGCAACTGAAGAAGCGCGTCGCAGCACGCAAATCAGCCTGGTGGCCAGCGTCGCCAACGCTTATCTGACCTGGCAGGCGGACAAGGAACTGCTCAAGCTGACCCAGGACACCCTGGGTGCGTTTGAAGAAAGTTACCGTCTGACCTCGCGCAGCAGTGAAGTCGGCGTGGCCTCGGCGCTGGATCTGGCGCAATCGCGCACCTCGGTAGAAAGCGCTCGCGTGAGCCTCTCGCGCTACGAGCGTCAGGTTGCTCAGGACGTGAATAACCTGACGTTGTTGCTCGGCACAGCCCTGCCGCAGAACCTGCCGCCTTCCAAGCCGCTGAGCAATGACCTGCTGACTGAGTTGCCACCGGGCCTGCCTTCGGATCTGTTGCAGCGTCGTCCCGACATCCTGCAAGCCGAATACAACTTGAAAGCGGCCAACGCGAACATCGGCGCAGCCCGTGCAGCGTTCTTCCCGAGCATCAGCCTGACGGCCAGTGCCGGTACGGCCAGCGGCGACTTGAGCGGCCTGTTCAAAGGTGGTTCGGGTACGTGGTTGTTCACGCCGCAGATCAACCTGCCGATCTTCAACGCTGGCAGCCTGCGGGCGAGCCTGGATTACTCGAAGATCCAGAAGGACATCGGCGTGGCTAATTACGAGAAGACGATTCAGACCGCGTTCCAGGAAGTCTCCGACGGCTTGACTTCACGTAAGACGTTCAAGGATCAACTTCAGGCGCAGAGCGATTTCGTGCAGGCCAACCAGGATTACTACCGTCTGGCCGAGCGACGTTATCGCATCGGGATCGACAGCAACCTGACTTTCCTCGATGCCCAACGCTCGTTGTTCAGCGCGCAGCAGTCGTTGATCACTGATCGCCTGTCTCAACTGACAAGCGAAGTCAACTTGTACAAGGCGCTTGGCGGTGGCTGGTATGAGCAGACTCCGACTGGTCAGAAGCAACCGACCGCAGGTGATGTACCAAAAATGCGGATGTTCTGATCTAACACGGCAACAAAAAACCCACCGATCGGTGGGTTTTTTTATGGCCGTTCACTTATTAATTTTGGGAGAGGTCAGAGCACCCGCGGGAGCGGACCCGTCCGCGAATGCTATCTGCCAATCGACACATTTCTATCGGACCCACCGGCTTCTTCGCGGACAGGTCCGTTCCCACAAAATCGGAGTGTGACTCAACTCAACAAAAACTCGGTCACGCGCAGAGTAAATACCTGCCCCAGTTCCACGCTGGACAGGTGCGCCGCGTAATAGTCGGATAGCTGCGTGCCGTGGATGTGGTTTTGCAGGTAATGCCCATCCGCGACTGTCGTGACCGCATCATGGCTGCCGCAGATGATCAGCGTATCGACCGTGATAGCGGCGACCTGTTTGAGGAAATCCGCATCGCGCACCGCAGCGCAACACGCTGCATACCCCTGCGGGGAGGTCGCGGCCAGCACGTCGGTCACGGCTTTCACCTTATCGGGATGCTGCTGCGTAAATTCGGGCGTGAACCAACGCTGCGGCGCAGTCGAAGCCAGCGTCACCATTCCCTGCGCGTCTTCACTCTCCAGCAACCCGATCCGCTGGTTCCAAATCTCGGGCGTGCCGATCTTCGCAGCGGTGTTGCACAGGATCAGCTTGTGCAGACGGTCGTTGGCGTGAATCCCCAACCACTGACCGATCAGCCCGCCCATCGACAAGCCGCAAAAGTGTGCACGTTCAATGTTGAGAGAATCCAGCAGCGCCAGCACGTCCTGACCCAGCTGCTCAATCGTGTACGGCCCTTGGCTGACCAGAGATTTGCCGTGGCCACGGGTGTCATAGCGCAGCACCCGAAACGTTTTGCTGAGCGCCTCAACTTGCGCGTCCCACATGTGCAGATCTGTACCGAGAGAATTGGACAGCACCAACACCGGAGCGCCTTGCGGGCCCTCGATCTGGTAGTGCATTTCACCGTCATCAAGTTGTACGAAAGCCATGGCAGCCCCTCTTTATTTGAGCACTCAGGTGATCGTTAGCGAATTGAAGTATGGATGACGCGCGCCCGGATACAGGCGCGCGCAGATCAATCAATGATCTTCGTGCAGATAAGCAGGTTGTTTAGGCAGACGCAGACTAAACAGGAACGCAATGGCCATCATCACCGTGACGTACCAGTAGAACGTGTTTTCGATGCCTGCGTTCTTGAAGCTCAAAGCCACGAACTCAGCCGAGCCCCCGAAAATGGCGTTAGCCACGGCGTACGCCAGGCCCACACCCAGTGCCCGCACTTGCACCGGGAACATCTCGGCTTTGACCAGACCGCTGATGGACGTATAAAAACTGACAATCGCCAGCGCCAGAGTGATCAGCACGAATGCGAGTACTGGGCTAGTGGTGGTTTTAAGTGTCATCAGCAGCGGCACGGTGCACAACGTGCCCAGGGCTCCGAACCACAACATCGAGTTGCGTCGACCGATTTTGTCAGCCAGTGCCCCGAACGCAGGCTGCATGCACATGTACAGGAACAGCGCGCCGGTCATGATGTAGCTGGCGATTTTCGGGTCCATGTGCACGGTGTTCACGAGGTATTTCTGCATGTATGTGGTGAACGTGTAGAAAATCAGCGAACCACCTGCGGTGTACCCCAGCACGGTGATGAATGCAGTCTTGTGGTGTTTGAACAGGGCGGCGATGCTGCCGGCGTCCTTGTCCTGACGGGCTTCAGCGGTGGTTGTTTCTTTCAGCGTGCGACGCAGCAGCAACGAGATCACTGCGGCAATGGCGCCAACCACGAACGGGATACGCCAGCCGTAGGCCTTGAGCTCATCGGAACTGAGAAATTGCTGCAGGATGACAACGGTCAAAACGGCCAGCAACTGGCCCCCGATCAGAGTCACGTATTGGAATGATGCGAAGAATCCACGCTGCCCCCGCAACGCGACTTCACTCATATAGGTCGCAGTGGTGCCGTATTCGCCACCGACCGACAGGCCCTGAAACAGGCGCGCCATCAACAGCAGCGCCGGTGCCCAGGCGCCGATCTGCGCGTAGGTTGGCAGACAGGCGATGACCAGCGAACCTGCGCACATCATCAGGACCGAAATCATCATCGAGTTTTTGCGGCCGTGCTTGTCGGCCACGCGGCCAAACAACCAGCCGCCGATTGGACGCATCAGAAAGCCTGCTGCAAACACGCCAGCGGTGTTGAGCAATTGAACAGTCGGGTCATCAGACGGGAAGAACGCAGGAGCGAAATAGATCGCGCAGAAGGCGTAAACGTAAAAGTCGAACCATTCGACGAGGTTGCCCGAAGAGGCGCCCACAATCGCAAAAATCCTCTTGCGCCGCTCTTCACCGGTGTAGTGAGTCGTTGTCATTATTTTTTCCCCAGTTTTGAAAACAGCCGGTTAAAGCCGGCCATAAGCTGCCAGTCTACGACATAACCAGTAACACTAAGACTTAAGCAGTAAGTCTCATCCATCACAAGAACAATCACCCAAGCCCGCGATTCGCCTGTTCGTGGAGGCGGTCGCGGACCTGGGTGATTGAATGTGCAGAAGATGTTTTATCGTTCGATCGCCAATGCCAGCCCCTGCCCCACGCCGACACACATCGTTGCCAGGCCTTTGGTGCCGCCGGTTTTTTCCAGCTGATGCAAGGCGGTCAATACCAGTCTCGCGCCACTCATGCCCAAGGGATGGCCCAACGAAATAGCGCCGCCGTTGGGGTTCACTTTCAAAGAATCGTCAGCGATTCCCAGTTCACGCATCACCGCCAGGCCTTGGCTGGCAAACGCCTCGTTGAGCTCGATGACGTCGAAATCCGACACCGCCAACCCCAGACGCTCAACCAGTTTGCGCACTGCAGGCACCGGGCCGATGCCCATGACGCGTGGCTCGACCCCGGCGCTCGCCATGCCAAGCACTCGTGCCCGTGGCGTCAGGCCGTGTTTTTTTACCGCTTCGGCAGATGCCAGTATCAGCGCGACAGCGCCGTCGTTAAGCCCGGCCGCATTACCTGCCGTCACGGTATTGCCTGCACCGTTCACCGGTTTGAGTTTGCTCAGGCCTTCCAGGCTGGTGTCGGCGCGCGGATGCTCGTCTTTATCGACCACCGTTTCGCCCTTCTTGTGGGCGATTCGAACCGGGACGATCTCTTCAGCAAAAAAACCTGACGTTTGCGCTGCTGCTGCACGCTGTTGACTGCGCAGGGCGAAGGCGTCCTGATCCTCACGTGAGACCTTGAAGTCTGCGGCGACGTTATCGCCGGTCTGCGGCATGGTTTCGACGCCGTATTGGTCCTTCATCTGTGGATTAACGAAGCGCCAGCCCAGGGTCGTATCCTCGAGCTTCTGGCCACGGCCAAAAGCGGTGTCGGCCTTGCCCATGACAAACGGAGCGCGAGACATCGACTCGACCCCGCCAGCAATCGCCAGCTCAATTTCGCCACAGGCAATGGCGCGAAACGCTGTACCGACCGCATCCAGACCCGAAGCGCACAGGCGGTTGAGCGTCACGCCGGGGACAGTTTCCGGCAGGCCGGCCAACAACAGCGCCATGCGCGCGACGTTACGGTTGTCTTCACCCGCCTGGTTGGCGCAGCCGAGAAACACTTCGTCGACCTCGCTCCAGTTCACCGAAGGGTTGCGCTCCATCAGCGCTTTAATTGGCAGCGCTGCCAGGTCGTCCGCTCGAACCGTGGCAAGTGCCCCACCGAAACGGCCGATTGGAGTGCGAATCGCGTCGCAGATAAAAACGTCACGCATCATGCTTCTCCCGGTTCTTGACCGTAAGCGGCAGCGGTTCTCGCTTCCAGATATCGGCCGCAGCAGGAATCAAATGAGTGAAGCCTTCCAGCGCAACGGTGTCGCCATCGTTGACGAATTGCTTCGCGGCGTCGTGCAGGGAAATGATTTCAACCATGAGGTGCTCCAGGTTCATACGCTCAATGATGAACAGCGCGATGAAATGCGCTGGAATGAGATTGAGGTTATGCCTGGGCGTGGAGGTGAACAATCCGGTAATCGACTAAGTGTTCGATTACCGAACAACTTAAGCCGAGCTTCCGATTTCTGTAGGAGCGAACTTGTTCGCGAGAGATTTACCCGATACGCCGCATTGATCGTCTCGCCAACAAGTTGGCTCCTACAGGGCTACTCACTCACGTAAACAACTGCGTACTCAGATCCCGGCTGGCATCGAGCATGATCGGCAGGAATTTCTGTTCCAGCTCGTTGCGCGTCACGCGCCCAGCGCTGGTGCTGACGTTCAGCGCCGCCAGTACCTGACCAGACGCGTCATAGACTGGCACTGCAATAGAACGCAAGCCCTGCTCCAACTCTTGATCAACGATGCACCAACCCTGCTGACGAACTTGCTGCAGGCATTCAAGCAGGGCATCAGCGGTACGTAATGTCCGGCTGGTTTTGGGCTGAAGGTCAACGTGATCAAGGTATTCGTGCAGCGAGACATCGTCCAGTGCTGCCAGAAGAATCCGTCCCATGGACGTGCAGTAGGCCGGTAATCGGCCGCCGACGGCGAGGTCTACCGAAATCAGGCGTTGCGTGGTGGCCGAGCGGGCGATGTACAAGATATCGTCGCCTTCAAGTGTCGCCATATTGCACGCCTCATGCAGCTGGTTACTCATCCGGTCAAGGTACGGCTGCGACGACACCGCCAATGGCGTTGACGATAAATAGGCGTGCCCCAGGGTCAGCACTTTTGGCAGCAGCGAGTAGGTTCGGCCATCGGTGGTGGCGTAACCCAGTTTGATGAGTGTGTGCAAACACCGGCGAACGGCGGCGCGAGGGATTTCGGTGCGGTGACTGATCTGCGCGATAGTCAGGTGCCGCTTGCGCTCCTGGAATGCATGAATCACCGCCAGTCCACGGGCCAGTGAGGTCATGAAATCCGGGTCACCCGTGAGCGCCTGAATCCGCTTGGCAGGTGAAGCTACGATGGGCGGCGCCAGTGAGGAAAAGGAATTACGCAGTTGATCGTTCATTTCTCGATACCGTTCGTCGTGGCTTGCACAGCCATACAGATCACCACTCTCGCCTTTGTGTGAGGCGCTGGCAAGCAGGTTTTGGGCGATTATCGAACCACTGACCGATAATCGCATTTGACCCGTGGAGGCGTTGCTTATACCTTTTACACGCCGCTATGTGGCTTCTTGGCAATACTGGTCAGGTACCCACTGAGAAGTCCCAGGCACGGCCTTGCTAACCGCGAGGCCGTTTTTGTTTCTTGCGTGTCATTTCAATGCATTGCGAAATATGACTTGTATGAAACCTGACACAACTGCCAAAAACATTTGACGTGTGCTTCGCACTGAAATTATGTCGCCAGAAATTTGTCTTCGAGTGCCTGTCATTTGAATAACAACTTTCGTCATAATTTTGCCTTCCGTAACTTCGGAATCTTCGTACAAAAAAACATTAGGTTTCTGCGCTAATAGAAAGTCGCGAACATGGGCGGTTGACACTTTCAACAGTCTTGGAGATAGTAGCGAGCAATTGACGCGCTATACCGTTGCGACGTGATTCAGCCAGTGCCTACCGGTTCGGTTTCAATCATGCGACGCATGCTTCGCGAGTGTGCATTGAGCAGCGATAGACAGGCCAGAAGCCTGGTCAATCCGCCAGCGGCCTGGCAACCCAAAAAGAATGTCGCTACGACAGATGTGTTGTTCTGGTGCTCGTAGCCGCAGTGGCAGAAGTGATTATTTCATTGGTTGAAAGCGCACGCCGGGCAGTTATCCAACAGCCTGATCGCTGACAACATTCAACACTTCTCACCCCCGCGTCGTCACCAGAATCCATTCAAACTAAATAAGGTAACACCGTGACCAAAGATGAACTGCGCGCGGAACTAGAGCGCCAGGAACAACGTTTCAAGGATGTATACGGCGGGGAAGTCACGACCTACGCCGCACAACCCGAGCCGGAACGCAAACCCTGGCGCAAAAGAGCTAGCCTGCTGGATCAAGCATTTCAGCAAGAGCTGCAAAAAATGGAAAAAGAGCTCAAAGAAGAGCCGTGATTGCCTTGACCCTGGGCGCCGATAAATTTTTCCTCGCCTGATGGTCGCTTATCGCTCCAACCCGGTTTAAAGCAAGGCTTCCCGTCCCAGCTACTGTTGAAGAGCGGGGGCTTGTATTTTGCTTGCGTACTGGAAGTCAACAGGTGTGCGGGCCTGAAATTTCGTTGCAGGTTGCTACCAATTAGCAGCGTGCCTATCGATTAGTTTTTTTTCTGTCATAATCCCGCCCCCTTAAGACCGGGTCAGAAAACCTTCCATGATCGATTTATTCAGCGGACTGGATGCTTGGGTAATTGTGAGCCTGGTGCTCGCCCTCGCTTTCGTCCTCACCTTCGAGTTCATCAACGGCTTTCATGACACCGCAAATGCGGTGGCGACAGTCATCTACACCAAAGCCATGCCGCCGCATCTGGCTGTATTCTTTTCCGGGGTATTCAACTTCCTCGGGGTATTGCTCGGCGGTGTGGGTGTGGCTTATGCCATCGTCCACTTGCTGCCGGTCGAGTTGCTGATCAACGTTAATACCGGTCATGGCCTGGCGATGGTGTTCTCGCTACTGGCAGCCGCCATCACCTGGAACCTTGGTACCTGGTATTTCGGTATCCCTGCTTCCAGTTCCCACACCTTGATCGGTTCGATTTTAGGCGTAGGCCTGGCCAACGCCTTGATCAACGACATTCCCCTGTCAGACGGCGTCAACTGGCAAAAAGCGATCGATATCGGCGCATCGCTGGTGTTCTCGCCGCTGGCGGGCTTCATCGTCGCGGCACTCGGGCTACTTGCCCTGAAAGCCTGGCGGCCCTTGTCGAATATGCACAAGACACCCGACATGCGCCGCAAGAGCAATGACAAAAAGAAACATCCGCCCTTCTGGAATCGCCTGGTATTGGTTATTTCCGCCATGGCGGTCAGCTTCGTACACGGCTCCAACGACGGACAGAAAGGCATTGGCCTAATCATGCTGGTGCTAATCGGGATCGTGCCTGCGCAGTTCGTACTTGATCTGAGCAGCACCACTTACCAGATCGAACGCACCCGTGATGCGACTCAGCATTTGAGCCAGTTCTATCAGCGCAACAACGCCACGCTGGGCGAATATCTGGCGTTGGGAAAATCGCAAACGGGTGATCTGCCAGAGCGTTTCAGCTGCAATCCGGAACAGACCGAACCCACCATCGACGCCCTTCTGACCAACTTGAAAGGTGTGTCCGACTACCGCGCCATCTCGCCGGAACACCGGATCGAAGTGCGCCGCTACCTGTTGTGCCTGGACGATACCGCGCGCAAGGTCGGCAAGCTGCCGACGCTTGATGCCCGCGAGAAATCCGATCTCGACAAGCTGCGCAAAGACCTGACAACCACCACCGAATACGCGCCATTCTGGGTGATTTTCGCAGTGGCGCTGGCGTTGGGCATTGGTACCATGGTCGGCTGGAAACGCGTTGTACTGACCATCGGCGAGAAGATCGGAAAGCAAGGCATGACCTATGCGCAAGGCATGTCAGCGCAGATCACCACCGCCTGCGCCATTGCGGCCGCTAACGTTTTCGCCTTGCCGGTTTCGACGACGCACATTTTGTCGTCGGGTGTAGCAGGCACGATGGTCGCTAACAAAAGCGGCCTTCAAGGTGGCACCGTGCGCAACATTCTGCTGGCGTGGGTCCTTACCTTACCGGCCACTGTCGCGCTCTCTGCCGGGTTGTTCTGGCTGGCGTCCAAAGCGCTGGCGTAAGAGCTAAGTAATACAAACCTGTGGGAGCGGACCGGTCCGCGAAGAAGTCAGTTCACTCGACATAGCGTTCGAATGTATTGGCCCCTTCGCGGACAGGTCCGCTCCCACAAGTGTTTTAGGGCTTTATTTGCGTTTTTTACCTGTACCCAACAGCGACCCCATCAAACCGCGCACCAAGTCCCGCCCGATCTGATTGGCCGCAGTACGCATTGCGCTCTTCATTGCCTGCCCTGCCAGCCCACCCAGAAATCCGCCCGCCATATCAGCGAAACCTCCTCCCTCTTCCTTGGCCGTTGCTGCGTCTGGATCTGGGGCAGCGACTTTACGTGCCATCAGCATTTCATAGGCCGATTCCCGGTCCACTGGCTTGTCATAGCGACCGGCTAACGGCGACTGGGCAATCAAACTGGCGCGTTCAGCTTCGCTCAACGGCCCAATTCGCGACTGAGGCGGCGCGATCAGAACACGCCGGACTACCTCAGGGGTGCCCTTTTCCTGCAACGTGCCGACCAAGGCCTCACCCGTGCCCAGCTCGGTAAGCACCGCCAGCGCGTCAAACTCAGGGTTGGGACGAAAGCCCTCCGCCACGGCACGCAGTGACCTTTGCTCTTTGCTGGTGAACGCGCGCAACCCGTGCTGAATGCGCAGTCCCAGTTGCGCAAGAATGGTGTCGGGCAAATCGCTAGGTGACTGAGTGACGAAATAAACGCCAACCCCTTTTGAACGAATCAATCTGACGACCTGCTCCAGGCGCTCCTGCAACGCCTTGGGCGTGTCGGCAAACAGCAAATGCGCTTCATCGAAGAACAGCGCGAGCAACGGCTTGTCAGCATCGCCTCGCTCTGGCAACTGCTCGAATAATTCGGCGAGTAGCCATAGTAAAAACGTGGCGTACACCTTTGGTGCTTCATGTACCAGACGACTGGCATCGAGCAGATGAATCCGCCCCCGACCATCGCTGCCGGGTTGCAATATGTCTTCAAGCTGTAGCGCAGGTTCACCGAACAACGCCTCGGCGCCTTGCTGTTCAAGCACTGCCAAACGACGAAGCAACGCCTGACTGGAACCGGTGGTCATCAAGGCGCTGTCTTCACCCAATAACTCCGGATGCTCACGCAGGTGATTGAGCAGCGCCTTGAGATCCTTGATGTCTAATAGCAACATCCCTTCACGGTCGGCTACCTTGAACGCAGCGTACAACGTGGATTGCTGGCTGTCGGTCAGCTCCAGCAGGCTACCAAGCAAGAGCGGGCCCATTTCCGACAAGGTTGTGCGCAGAGGATGTCCCGACTGACCGTGTACGTCCCACAAGGTAACGGGATAACCCTGTGGACGATGATTCAGCCATGACATGCTGGCAATTCGCTCAGCAATCTTGCCTTGGGGATTGCCGGCAGCACCTAACCCACACAAATCGCCCTTGATGTCGGCAGCAAACACTGCAACACCGGCATCGCTGAATGCTTCGGCCAACCGCTGCAAGGTGACGGTTTTACCAGTCCCCGTAGCACCGGCAATCAATCCATGGCGATTAGCCAAACGCAGCGCTTGGCCTACCGGCTGCCCATCGAGACTGGCGCCAAAGACAATTTGTTGAGAGTCAGGCATATCATTCCCCGCCATTTTGAAAGTGAGTATTCATAGCACGCCGACATCCTGCGAGCGCAACCCCGCCTCACGCCTACGAACAGGTGTGTCCCGTTCAGGCCGTTTTGTTCACTCTAGCCGAGACCGCTTCCACCTGTTGAAACAGCAGGCAGCCTGCGCGCTGCTGACCGAACAACTATTATTTACAGTGGTCAACACATCGCATGACAAAACACCCCGCAGACGTAAATGCACCTCGCCGCCGCGACCATTCTGAGGGCCGTGACCGATGGCAGTCTGCGCGAACGAGGTGATGAACAGGCGCTGCACGGTTATCATCACGCCAACGATGGGCCGAAACGCCCATAATCTTCATGAGTCGCCATGAGTCATCCAGAAAAACCGGTCAGGTGAATCTCTGCCTTGGCACGCCAGACCCGGCGCTAATACCCGGCAGGCATGGCCCATGAACTTCCCGCATTTACTTGGTTGATTATTTTGCAGCTATCGATTGAAAAAAGCCGCGCGCCTGTTATCTGGTTTTCAGCGCTGATATCCGCATCCCGCCAGAGGTCTGCTGCGTGAAGCGACTTGCATGGCTTGTCGCGGCAATGATCGTGGCATTGTTGATTCCGCTGTTTATGGGCGGCACGGAAATGTTCGAGCGCCTGCGCGCCTTCCCCCGCGACTTGCTACTGATCATGTTCGGTATGGTGCTGGTGGGATGGTGCTGCAATACCGCGCGTTTACGCTTGTTGCTCGGGGAAAGCGCCATCGACCTGGGCATCCGCAAAAGCCTGGGCATCGTGATGGCCACCGAGTTTGCCTACAGCGCAACGCCGGGGGGCAGTGGCGCGCCGCTGACATTGGTGGCACTGCTGTCGCGTAATGGCATTGGCCCAGCAAAAAGCACTGCTGCATTTGCCACCGACCAACTCATGGATTTGGTGTTTTTCCTGTTGGCCTTGATCGGCATTTTGATCTATGCGCTATTTCATAACCTGAGCGAACGACTAGAGTGGATGCTGATCGTCAGCGCACTGCTGATCGGTGCTGGCCTGGTGGCCTGCGCAGGTTTCGCGCGTTATCACCGACGGATCATTCTGCTGAACGGCTTGCTGCTCAAACGCTTCAACACCAAAGCGACAACGCGTACCCGCTGGGCCCGAAAGCTGCTGCACTTTCGCGATGCACTGGCTGACACCTGGAAAATGCCCCACCGCACGCTTTTCAAAGTGTTCGTGCTGACATGCTTGCATTGGGGGCTGCGTTACAGCGTGCTTTACCTGACGCTCCAGGGGTTAGGCGCCAATATCCAGTGGGCCTGGACATTTCTGGTACAAATGCTCTCGCTAAGCGCGGGGCAATTCAGCCTGTCGCCAGGGGGCGCGGGGACCGCAGAGTTGACGTCTGCAGCCTTACTGGCGCCAATGGTAGGAAAGTCGACTGCCGCCGCTGCGATTCTAATCTGGCGGGCGGTGACGTATTACTTCTATCTGGTCGCCGGCGGCCCGGTGTTTTTCTTGATGGTCGGCCGCCCGCTGCTTAATAAGCTGATGCGCGTGAAACGCGTCTGATCACTCGTCGTGGCTGTCCGGCTTAGTATCCGCAGTAACCTCTGAAGACCCATGAGTTTGGTGCCACAGTTCGGCGGCGCCTTCAAATTCGGCGCCATCTTCAGGGGTCAGCTCATCGATATCGTAACGGCCCAGGCAGCCCTCACCTACTGTAGGCGGGGCTTTGGACGTAGCTTTGTTGAGTGGATCAGCCATGGGCGGTTTTTCCATCAAATGCTTAGTCGAACACAACAGTCTTGTTGTCATGCACCAGCACGCGATCTTCCAGATGCGCACGCAGACCCCGAGCAAGAACCATTTTTTCCACGTCCCGACCAAAACGAACCATGTTTTCGATGCTGTCTCGATGGCTGACGCGGACGACGTCCTGCTCGATGATCGGCCCGGCGTCGAGCTCTTCGGTCACATAATGGCAAGTTGCGCCTATCAGCTTCACGCCACGCAAAGATGCCTGATGGTAAGGTTTGGCGCCGACGAACGACGGCAAAAAACTGTGGTGAATATTGATCACTTGATGCGCGTATTCACGGCATAACTGCGGCGGCAGAATCTGCATGTAACGCGCCAGCACCACGACATCCGCTTCGTGCTGTTTAACCAGACGCGAAACTTCGGCAAAGGCCGGCTCCTTGTCTGCCGGGTTCACAGGGACGTAGTGATAGGGAATGTTGTGCCACTCAACCATGCTGCGCAGGTCTTCGTGGTTGGAGATGACACAGGCGATTTCGCAATCAAGTTCATCACTGTGCCAGCGATGCAGCAAGTCGGCCAGACAGTGGGACTCGCGACTCGCCATCAGCACCACGCGCTTCTTCTGATCCGAATCCGTGATGCGCCAGTCCATCGAAAACTCTTCAGCGATGGGCTTGAACGCTTCGCGAAAAGCATCCAGCTCCAGCGGCAACGTGTCGGCACGAATCTCGTGACGCATGAAGAACCAGCCGCTGAGGTTGTCCGAGTGGTGACTCGCTTCGGTAATCCAGCCGTTGTAGGAGGCCAGAAAGTTACTGACTTTGGCAACGATACCGACACGGTCCGGGCAGGCAATCACCAGACGAAAAGTGCGCATTAGGGAGACTCCAGAACTTCGCAAGGGCGGCTATTCTAGCGACTACTCAACGACTGTGCAGTACTGGAATGCGGTGAAGGGAGACGAGATGACGCCGAACTCGCTTACTGACTAACCAAAGGTAAAGGCCACGCCTCATTGATGACGTCATAAAATACCTCTTCGGCAGCAATAATGTTCAAGATCGCCTGCCTGCCTAAAGCGCCGCTATTAATTTAACGAGTGCTACGCGGCAAGCATTTATTTGAAACCATTCCAAATAAACAGTGTTTGAATGTTTACTTGCACAAACTCTGTGACTATTATTGCGTCCATACACCCCGAACATCACAACATAAGGTAACCCTCATGTCCCTGATCAACGAATACCGCGCAACAGAAGAAGCCATCAAAGAGCTGCAAGCTCGTCTGCAAAACCTGAAACAAGACGACAAATTGCAGACCGAGCTTGAGTTCGAAGGCAAATTGCGCACCCTGATGGGCGAGTATCAGAAATCCCTGCGCGATATTATTGCGTTGCTCGATCCTGAGTCCAAAGTTAACAAAGCCCCGCGTGGCGCGGTGGTGAAAACTACCGGCACCAAACGCGCCCGTAAAGTAAAGCAGTACAAAAACCCGCACAACGGTGAAATCATCGAAACCAAAGGCGGCAACCACAAGACATTGAAAGAGTGGAAAGCCAAGTGGGGCGGTGACGAGGTTGAAGGCTGGGCAACGCTGCTGGGCTGATCACCCGACTTCAGGGACAGTTGTGCAGTAATGCACAACTCTAAAAACGCCAGCTTGCTGGCGTTTTTTATTGCATCACTTCGGGGGGGGGTATCGGTTACATGCCCAGTCGAGCACTCAGTTGCTGCGCATAATCCTGCCACTGCCCCAACACTTTGAGCTGAGCAGGCGAAGCCGTCAGCGATGCCGCAATCAGTGCCTTGGTAAAATCCTTCAGCGTATTGGGCGCACCCGCCGCCGGGTCAGTCAGGCGCGTCTGGCAAAAGCTCAGCCAACGATGCTGCTCGTCAGTACTCAACGTTTCTGCAAAGTTGCGCGCCCGATAACGAAATAGCAATTCAGGCAAGCGTTCATCATCGAATGGCCAAGGCTCACTGGCTAACTGTTGGGGTTCAGCAATGCGAACCTGTTCACAAAGGCGACGGTCGCGATCGTTAATAAACCCGTCATATAACTGTTGTTCCGGGTCCTCGCTCTGAGAAAAGTCATCGCGGGCATAAATGGACTTCAATTTCTCCTGCCACAACCCCTGCCCTTCATTGAGAAGCTGCACGCGCTGTTTATAGAGGTCCATGTCCAACTGAAGTCGCTGGCGGTCCTCCTCGCGCAGTACGCTTAAGGGTGCAATGACCGGGCACTTATTTATATGCAGCAACTTCAAGGGCACCGGGAGTTCGCCTTCGCCCAAATCGTCCCGTCGCGTATATAAGCGGCTGCGTAACGCCTCATGGCTTTCTTGCAAAAGAGGGGCATGGTCTAGATGAAGGTCACACACGATCAACGCATTCTTGTTGGTCGGGTGCCACGCCAGCGGCAATACCACCCCCAGATAACTTCGCGCCGCAGAAAAACGTCCTGATATATGCACCAGTGGTTGCAGCAGACGGATTTGCTCCTGGACCTTGTGTTTACTTCGCAACTGAAAAAGATAGTCATATAGCTTAGGTTGTTTATCACGGATCAAGCGAGCCAGGGAAATGGTCGCACGCACGTCGGACAATGCATCGTGCGCCTGTCCATGATCGATTCCATTTGCCGCCGTGAGCCGCTCCAGTTTCAGCGTGACCCGGCCCTCTTCCTCGGGCCAGACAATGCCTTCGGGGCGCAACGCATAAGCAGTGCGAACTACGTCGATCAAGTCCCACCGACTGTTGCCGCCCTGCCATTCCCGTCCATACGGATCGAAGAAGTTGCGATAAAGGCTATATCGCGTCATCTCGTCATCGAAGCGCAAAGTGTTATAGCCAGCGCCGCAGGTCTCGGGCGCTGCCAGCTCGGCGTGTACACGGGTCATGAAATCAGCTTCGCACAATCCCTTCTCTGCGAGTCGCTCAGGGGTTATACCGGTAACCAGACAAGCCGCAGGGTGGGGCAATATGTCGTCGCTTGGCTGGCAATAGATATTGACGGGATCCGCAATCTCATTGAGTTGATCGTCCGTGCGGATGCCTGCTACCTGCAGCGGCCGATCATTTCGCGGATTGATCCCGGTAGTTTCGTAGTCGTACCAGAAGATGCTTGAGGTCACGGGTTGATCCTGAACAGAAGTCGCGCAAAGTCTATCAGATCACCTCAGCCCGGCTCTGTAGGACGCTCACAAGGTTCCCACCGCGAAAATACGACCAGAGAAGAAAGGAAAATTCGGTCGGAAAATTACTTCGGCATGCCGACGTAATTTCTTACATCCTGCGCACGCAGTGTCCAGTTGCTTAGCTGTCCCGCGCTGGCTAGCATCAGCCTTTCATCTCAAGGTGCATCCCCCCAGATAATGTCCTCTTCGCACGCTACGCCAAGGAACGCTCCGCAGCCTGCGCCGCTGGACACGCGCATCCGTATGGAAACCCCAGAAGGAATCTTCCTGCTGCTGCGCCCCGCTGGCCTGATTCCAAGGGCAGTGGCGTTCAGCGTCGACCTGCTGATACGCGCCCTGATTCTGGGCGTGCTGTTCTTGCTGCTGCGTCCTTTCGATAAATTCGGAATGGGCTTGAGCGCTTTGACCCTATTCTTCGTGACATGGTGGTACATGGTGCTGTTCGAGGTACTGAACCAGGGGCGCTCGCCAGGAAAATCCATCATGGGCCTACGTGTCGTACACGACGACGGCACGCCGATTGGCTGGTCTGCATCGCTGCTGCGCAACCTCCTGCGATTCGTCGACATGCTGCCGTTTGGCTACAGCATTGGCGCGTTCACCTGCCTCCAACATCCTTTATTCAAGAGACTGGGCGACCTCGCTGCTGGCACACTGGTGATCTATCGCGATGCGCCCCTTAAACGTCCTGACCTGCCCGACGCCGAGCCGCTGGTTGCGCCGATAGCCATGACGGTGGATGAACAGCGGGCAATCCTGGCCTTTGCCGAGCGTCAGACGGGATTGTCGCCTGCCCGGACCCAAGAGCTGGCAGCCATCCTTGCACAACCACTGCATGTCCGACCTGATCAAGCGGTCACCCGCCTGAATGGCATCGCACGTGGATTATTGGGGCGCACATGAAAGCCCACGCAGCATGAAACAGAGCCAGTTCGAGAGCCGCTATCAGCATGACTGGGAAAGCTTCGCCGAGCGTCTGGACGTGCTTGAGCGCAGCCGACGCACTGTTGATGCCAGTGAAACCTTCGCCGCCGACTATCGACGTATTTGCCTACAGTTGGCACTGGCGCAGGAGCGTGGCTACAGCAGCCATCTTGTAGACCCCTTGCACCAACTGGCGATGCGCGGTCACCAACAACTCTATCGCCACCGCAGCCAACTCGGCGCGCAATTGCTGGCGTTCATTGTCGCCGGCTTCCCGAGGCTGGTCCGTGCCGAGTGGCGCATGGTGCTAATTGCAGCGGCACTGTTCTTCGGCAGCCTTGTGCTGATGGGCATGCTGGTATACGGCTTCCCGGACCTTGTTTATAGCGTGGTAAGCCCCGCCGACGTCGGCGATATGGAGACCATGTACGATCCGGCGGCACGGCGAATCGGTCAGGCAGCAGATCGCGGTTCCAGCGAGGACTGGATGATGTTCGGCTACTACATCATGCATAACATCGGCATAGGGTTTCAGACCTTTGCCAGCGGACTGATCTTCGGCTTAGGGAGCGTGTTCTTCCTGTTTTTCAACGGGCTGATGATTGGCGCTGTCGCGGGGCATCTGACCGGGGTGGGCTACGGAGAAACATTCTGGTCGTTCGTGATCGGACACGGAGCGTTCGAGTTGACGGCCATCGCACTATCGGGCGCTGCCGGCTTAAAGTTGGGATGGGCTCTGCTGGCACCCGGCCCGCTATCGCGGGGCGAAGCATTGAGAGTGGCGGCGCAAACCAGCGTGCGCCTGGTTGCAGGCGTAATCATTTTTCTGCTGATCGCCGCGTTCATCGAGGCTTACTGGTCATCGATGAGTTGGCCCGCACCGCTGACCAAATATCTTGTGGGTGCAGCACTCTGGGCGCTGGTCGCCGCCTATCTGCTGTTCGCCGGGCGGTCCTCTCATGCGCCTGACTGACGCCAGCGTCGCCATCCGACCGCGCAACCCTTGGGAAGCCATCGACCTCGGCGTATTGCTGGCGCGAGAGCATCGCGGCTTGCTGATGACCAGTTGGGCGATTGTCACACTGCCGGTGTTTGCTTTGCTCAGCCTTGCTCTGTGGGATTACCCGTCCTTCGCGATATTTCTGTTCTGGTGGCTGAAACCGCTGTATGAACGGCTGACATTACTCATCCTCTCGCAAGCACTGTTTGGTGCCACGCCTACCCTCAAGCAAGCCCTTGGCGCTTGGCCACGTGCGTTAAAACCGCAACTGCTGGCGAGCCTGACATGGCGCCGCCTGAGTTTGAGCCGCAGCTTTAAGATGCCGATCCTGCAACTTGAAGGGCTCTCGGGACCGGAGCGAGCCCAGCGTGTCGCAATGCTTAGCCAAAATGGACTGCGCGCCGCCCGCTGCCTGACCTCGATCGGCAGCACGCTGGAAATGTGTTTCTGGGTCGGATCGATGGTGCTGTTCTACGCCTTTGTGCCGCAGCAACTGCAACTCGACTGGTCGTGGCAAAGCTTGCTGGATGTCGAGGGCGACTGGAACTGGCTTGAACACCTGACGAATGCCTTTTACGCACTGCTTCTGATTGTATGGGGGCCGATATACGTCGCCTGCGGCTTCACTCTTTATCTCAACCGCCGGACAGAACTTGAAGCCTGGGACATTGAGCTGATGTTTCGACGCCTTCGCCAACGCCTGATCGGCTCAGCCTATGCGTTGCTACTTGGATGCACGCTGTTACTGTCAATGCCGCCGACGTCGGCGATGGCAGATGAAAGCTCGATCCAGCCAGACCCGCAGCGATTCAGCTGCCCGCTCCCTCCATTGGATCTGCCTCAATCCGAAGATGCGGTTGCGCCGCCTTTCAGCCCTCGGTTGCTCAATCAGCCCCTCACCAGCAAAGGATCGGAAGCAGCCATCAAGTCGGTTCTAGAGAATCCGCCGTTCACAAACCTCAAGACCGTTTCCGGCTGGCGCATCCCGCAACACTCCGACGTCAAATCAGCAAAAAACGCCGACACGCCTACTTGGCTGGTGAGTTTCATACGCGGTTTACTGGCTATCACGGCGCTGTTTGCCAACGCCGTTGAGGTCTTGCTCTGGAGCGTGGTTCTTGTCTTGCTGCTGTGGGTAGTCTGGCGCTACAGAAGCTGGATCAGCACGTTCGTCAGTCGCCGGGAGCGCAAGCCCGCGCCACGCCCCACCACGCCACAACAGTTGTTCGGGTTGCACATCGGAGCCCAGACCCTACCGGCTGACGTGGCAGGCAGTGTCGAAAAACTCTGGTCCGAGCAACCACGCCAGGCATTGAGCCTGCTGTATCGGGCGCTGCTGAGCCGCTTAATCACTGATTACCAACTGCCGCTTAAAAACGCAGATACCGAGGGGGAGGTGCTTGAGCGGATCGCCACTCTCGGCCACCCATCGCTAGAGCATTTCAGTCAGACACTGACGAACCATTGGCAAAATCTTGCCTATGGTCATCGCTTGCCGCCTGTCGATGCGCAGCAGACATTGTGTGATGACTGGCGCCGACTTTTCGCAATAAGGCCTTCAACATGAGTCGGCGCGCCCAAGGCTGGGTGGCCTTATTGGCCTTGGCCCTGATCGCGGCAATCAGCATTCCGCTGTTGCAACGACTGGAGCGCTTTCAGGAGGTTATCAATCAGGGGGCATCCCCGGAAGCACGCGCTAATCCTTACCTGGCTGCCGAGACCTTCCTGCGCCAGCGCTCTATCTCTGTAACCCTGATCGAGACTCTACGTGGCCTGCCCGATATTGGACCGCAAACACAAACGCTGATGCTGCTCGACAGCCGCGAGGACATGACCCCCGCAGACGTCGAGCGGGTACTGACCTGGACCCGCGCCGGAGGGCGCCTTTTGTTCGTCGCAGAACAATTGTGGGACGAAAAAAAGGGCCGCAGCGGCGATTTGCTACTGGATCAGATACAGATTCATCAATTTCTTACCCGAGACCTTCGCGAGCAGGATCGGCGCCGGGAGTTGGAGATGATCAAGCCGGTCATTCCGCTGAACCCGACGCTCCTACCCGCTCCCGAAACCCCTTGGCCGGAGCTGACGCGTCTTTATGTTGAAGGCGAAACCGACCCGGCTTACATGAGTTTCGATCCGGCGTTTCATCTGGATGACCCCAAGGATCACGCGCAATCCTGGGCCAACAGCGCCGATGCTACGCACATGCTGCAAATGGTTTACGGCAAAGGTTTGATCACGGTTCTCACCGATGCCGACCTCTGGAAGACGCGCGGCATCGGTAAATACGACAATGCCTGGCTTCTGTGGTATCTGACCCAGGACAGCGCCGTCACCATGTTGTTGCGCACCGAACACGCGGACCTCTTCAGCCTGCTGACCAGGCACTTCCCACTAGCGCTGACCACGCTTGGGTTACTGACGCTGCTGGCATTATGGCGAGTTGGCATGCGCCAAGGTCCCATGCAACCGGCACCGGAGCGTACACGGCGGCAATTGGCCGAGCATCTGCGCGCCAGCGCTGATTTTTTACTACGTCGTCGAGGCCAACAGGCACTGTTGCGCGGTCTTCAAACCGACATTCTGCACCGGGCGCATCAACGCCATCCGGGCTTTGAGCGGTTGGCTGTGGCCGATCAATGGCAAGCCCTTGCACGACTCACCCGTCAACCGACCAGTGCAATTGGTCAGGCGTTGCGGCCACGTCCCGATACGCGCCTGTCGCGAACCGAATTCATCCGGCAGGTTGCCTACCTGCAAACCCTCAGGAATGCCCTATGAGCAATCAACCGACCGACCCGGCGAACAGCCTTGAGACCGTCACCGGTGCAGCATCGGAGCCTGCAGTAACAGATCAGGCAACGAAAGAACACGCAACACCCGATGCCCCTACGCCCGCCAGCAACCCGGCGCAGCAAAGGCAACGCGCGATCCATCTGGCTCAGGCCATCCGGCACGAATTGCAAAAGGCGCTCATCGGCCAGGATGCGGTGATCGACGATGTGCTCACCGCGCTTATCGGCGGCGGCCATGTGCTGCTGGAAGGCGTGCCGGGGTTGGGCAAGACGCTACTGGTTCGGGCGCTTGCGCGATGCTTCGGCGGCGAGTTTGCGCGCATTCAGTTCACCCCCGATCTGATGCCCAGCGATGTCACTGGGCATGCGGTGTACGACCTGCACACCGAGCAATTCAAACTGCGCAAAGGCCCGCTGTTTACCAATATGTTGCTGGCAGATGAGATCAACCGAGCGCCTGCCAAGACCCAGGCCGCCCTGCTGGAAGCAATGCAGGAACGCCAAGTGACCCTCGAAGGCCGAGCGCTGCCGATCCCACAACCGTTCATGGTGCTGGCGACTCAAAACCCTATCGAGCAGGAAGGCACTTATCCCTTGCCTGAAGCCGAGCTTGATCGCTTCATGCTCAAGGTGCGTATGGATTACCCCGAGGCTGCGCAGGAGCTGGAAATGGTTCGCCAGGTCAGCAAATCCACGCGCTCCGACATGCTTGATGTGCAGCCCCTACGCACGCTGCTGCAAGCCAAGGACGTGCTGGCATTGCAGCGCATCGCTGGCGATCTGCCCGTGGATGAGCACGTACTCGATTACGCGGTACGTCTTGCCCGTGCCACCCGAACGTGGCCCGGCTTGACACTGGGTGCTGGCCCGCGCGCCTCCATCGCGCTGGTTAGAGGTGCCCGAGCCCGCGCGTTGCTGCGTGGCGGCGACTTCGTCATCCCCGATGACATCAAAGGCTGTGCTTTGGCGGTGTTGAGGCACCGGGTACGGTTGTCGCCTGAGCTGGATATAGAAGGATTAGCCGTGGATCAGGTGCTCAAGCAACTGCTCGATCAGGTGCCGGCGCCTCGTCAATGAAGCAAATGCTCAAGCCGTCCTCGCGCCTGCTCCGCTGCCTGACATTGTTGTCGGGCATAGCGGTGTTTCTGGGGATACTGGACGCACTGAGCCTGGGCCCTACGGCGAAACTTGCTGGCGTGTTCTGGGCCTTGCTGTTGGTGCTGGGATTACTGAGCGCGCTGGATGCCGCCGCGCTGTGGCGCATGCCTTCGCCCCGCCTGAACCGCCAACTGGCAGGCAGCCTGGCTCTGGGCCGCTGGAGCGAGGTGCGCATCGCGATTGAGCATGAGTACCGCAGAGCGCTGCCATTGAGCGTTGTCGATCACGGGCCAGCAGGCCTGACCAACCGTTTCGACACAGAGAGCCTGGCGCAGACCATTACGCTTCGTCCTGGCAGGACCGCTGAGCTGGGCTATCGGCTGCGCCCCACCAGCCGCGGCCTTTTCAGCTTCGAAAGGATCGAAATCGGCATCCCCGGCCCGCTTGGCTTATGGTCCTCGCGACGCTATCTGTCCGTTGTCAGTTCAGCACGGGTTTACCCTGACTTCGCACGGCTGCATGGCGGTCAGTTGCTGGCTGTGGATAACTGGCTTAGCCAGCTCGGCGTGCGTCAACGTCAGCGCAGAGGCATTGGCCAGGAATTCAATCAGCTGCGGGAATTTCGCGAGGGTGACAGTCTGCGGCAGATCGACTGGAAAGCCACTGCCCGCCAACGCGTACCCATTGCTCGGGAATATCAGGACGAACGCGACCAGCAAATCATATTCATGCTCGACTGCGGTCGCCGGATGCGCAGTCAGGATGGCGACCTGACGCATTTCGACCATGCACTCAATGCCAGTCTGCTGCTCAGCCACGTCGCTTTGCGTCAGGGGGATGCTGTGGGGCTGTCGACCTTCGCTGCCGAGCACAATCGCTATCTGGCCCCGGTCAAAGGTTCAGCGCAGTTGAGCCTGTTGCTAAACACGGTTTACGACCTGGACAGCACCCAACGCCCGGCGGATTACAGCGCAGCAGTCGCCGCCCTGCTGATCAGACAGAAGCGCCGCGCGCTGGTGGTGCTGATGACCAACTTGCGTGACGAGGACGATGACGGGTTGCTGACCGCCGTGAAGCAGCTGAGCCGGCATCATCGGGTTCTGGTGGCCAGTCTGCGCGAGGAAGTGCTCGATGACCTGCGTCGCATGCCCATTGAAACGTGGCAGGAGGCGTTGGATTACTGCGGCGCCGTGGACTTTCTCAACGCACGCGCAAAACTGCATGAGCGGTTGATCGCCCATGGCATTCCGGTGCTGGATGTACGCCCCGGAGAGCTGGGGCCAGAATTGGTCAGTCGTTACTTGAGCTGGAAGAGAGCCGGCACCTTGTGAAAAGGCGCCGCCGTCAGGCTGACGCTTCCAGCGTGTGGAAACTGAAATAGCGCTGCAGCGCCTGAATCAGTTGGTGATATTCCAAAGGTGCAGCCTGCAACCGGAACCCTGAATCCCAAACGCCGGGTGTTTCATCTTCTTGACACCACAAGCAGCTGGCATTGATGTCGATAATCGTCGGTTTGTTCTGCAAATCGGGCACTTGCAGTCGTAGCTGATAATCCGCGCCCACAAGCACGGGCAAATCACTGATCAGCATCAGCCCATGCTCGGATACGTTGCCCAGGCATCCCATCGGTTTGTTGGTGTACCGATTGATAACCTGCAGGTAATAGGGCAACTGATGACGCTCGATTCGCCTTTCGATCAGCATTGGACATCCGCCTTGGAATTACCATTAAGCATGGTCGCGCTAGTGCATTGAGATTCGATCGCAGGAGACAACAAAACGACCTGACAATGGAATCTACCTGTTTAAACGACAGGAACGTCATCTGACACATCAGAACCGCCCAAAGTCACGTGCGCGGTTATTCATTCGGACGTTAACCCGCGCGCGCAAACCCGTTGCGCACGTCGTGCTTTCACTTCCCTGATAGTGGCAGCCTAGCTGAAGATCGTTTGCGAGGCACTCAAAACGATACCATCCATCCGTTCAGGTGTAATCACAGTGATGCAGGTTTGACCACAGCTGGAGGGGCGTTCCGGTCATGCCCAAGCTGTTGCAAAGTGTCCATTCGCGCCTGAGCCCTGTAGGCATATTCGCTATTGGGGTAATTAGTGATGATGAACTGATAGGTCTGCATGGCATCGAGGTAAAACTTTTGGCGCTCGAGGCATTGCCCGCGCAGCATCGAGACTTCCGGCTGAACATAGCGACGCGAGCGGCTTTCACGGTCGACTTTCGACAGGTTGTACATGACCGTGTCGCAGTCGCCCTGCGCATAGGCGCGGTTGGCATTGTTCAAATGGCTGTTCATCGACCAGCGTGTGCAACCGCCGAGCGCGGCCATCACGATTATAATCATCACGATTCGCATGAGACTCTCCTGTGCTCTGCATTGTATCGGCGCATCTCGGCAATTCTTCAAGGCCATTTGAGGCGCCGATTGCCCAGTCATCCGGGAGCAAGGTAGTGCAAAGGAACAATGACTACAGCGCCGGAGAGTAGTAGCCTCTCGCTGCGCTTCATTTAAGGAGTTTGTGCATGTCCGTTCGCCGCACCAAAATCGTAGCCACACTTGGCCCTGCAAGTAATTCGCCAGAAGTTATCGAGAAGCTGATTCTCGCGGGCCTGGACGTCGCCCGTTTGAACTTCTCCCACGGCACCCCCGACGAGCACAAAGCCCGGGCAAAGCTGATTCGTGACATCGCTGCCAAAAATGGTCGCTTTGTGGCGCTGCTGGGTGACCTGCAAGGCCCGAAAATTCGCATCGCCAAGTTCACCAACAAGAAGATCGAGCTGAAAGTCGGTGACAAATTCACCTTCTCTACCAGCCATCCTCTGACCGACGGCACCCAGGAAATCGTCGGCATCGACTATCCCGATCTGGTCAAGGATTGTGGCGTAGGCGACGAACTGCTGCTGGACGACGGACGCGTGGTCATGCGTGTTGATACGCAAACTGCCGACTCGCTGCACTGCACCGTGCTGATTGGCGGTCCGCTGTCTGACCATAAAGGCATCAACCGTCGCGGCGGTGGCCTGACAGCTCCGGCACTGACCGAAAAAGACAAGCAAGACATCAAGCTCGCTGCCGAAATGGACCTGGATTACCTGGCCGTTTCCTTCCCGCGCGACGCTGCCGACATGGAATACGCCCGCAAGCTGCGTGACGAATCCGGCGGCACCGCCTGGCTGGTGGCGAAGATCGAACGCGCCGAAGCCGTTGCCAACGACGAAACCCTCGACGCCCTGATCCGTGCCAGTGACGCAGTGATGGTTGCCCGTGGCGACCTCGGCGTGGAAATCGGCGACGCCGAGCTGGTCGGCATTCAGAAGAAAATCATCCTGCACGCACGTCGCCACAACAAAGCGGTGATCGTCGCAACGCAGATGATGGAATCGATGATTTCCAGCCCAATGCCAACCCGCGCCGAAGTGTCCGACGTGGCCAACGCCGTGCTCGACTACACCGACGCCGTCATGCTGTCGGCTGAATCAGCCGCAGGTTCGTATCCGGTAGAAGCGGTCGAAGCCATGGCGCGCATCTGCGTCGGCGCCGAGCGTCACCCGACCGGCAAGACGTCCAGCCACCGCATCGGTCACTCGTTCACCCGTTGTGACGAAAGCATCGCGCTGGCGGCCATGTACACGGCCAACCACTTCCCCGGTGTCAAAGCGATCATCGCCCTGACGGAAAGTGGCTACACCCCGCTGATCATGTCGCGCATCCGCTCTTCCGTGCCGATCTATGCGTTTTCTCCGCATCGTGGCACTCAGGCGCGCGCCGCCATGTTCCGTGGCGTATACACCGTGCCGTTTGACCCGGCAGCCCTTCCGCCAGGTCAAGTGAGCCAGGCAGCCGTCGACGAACTGCTCAAGCGCGGTCTGGTCGAGCAAGGCGATTGGGTCATCCTTACCAAGGGCGACAGCTACCACACCATCGGTGGCACCAACGGCATGAAGATCCTGCACGTCGGCGACCCAATGGTCTAAGACGACAGCAGCAACAACAAAAAGCCCCGGCTCGCGAGAGTTCGGGGCTTATTGTTTTAACAGGGAATTAGACGAGCACCTGTAGGAGCCAACTTGTTGGCGAGCATTTGGTGTGGGGAATGAGATACAAGCCTCGCGAATAATTTCGCTCCTACAGAGACCGCAACCTACTCACGCCCGACAAACACATCCGCCAGTACCTGCCCCCTTGGCATCCCGGCGATGTAAAGCCGTTTGCGAAAACTCTCCACACTCTCGGGTGAGCCGCACACCAGCGCGATAGACTGACGAGAAGCGATCCTCAAACTTGCCATCGCCGCGTCGAAACCGGCGGCGGCGATCAGCTCGAACTGGAATTGGGAATGCTCGACAGCCAGTTGGCCAAGGGCGTCGGCCAGATAATGCTCGCGGCTGTCGCGCGCCACGTGCATCAGGCGAATCATGCCTTGATGTTCCTGACGCAACGCTTCGCGCAACACGCCCCACAGTGGACCCAGTCCCGTACCCGCCGCCAATAAAAGTAGCGGCCGATCCTGCCAATCCGGATCGTATTGCAGCGCGCCGCCGCGCAGCTCCCCGAGCCTGATCGGATCGCCGACATTGAGCCGCCGAGCAGCATCGACAAATGCGCCGGGGCGATGGCAATCCACATGAAACTCCAAGAAAGAGTCTTCACCCGGCAGGCTGGCCAGCGAATAAGGCCGCGCCACGCCGGTGGAGGTCCACAGCACAAGGTGTTGACCGGCGCGATAGCGCATTGGGCGTTCTGGCTCAAGGCGCAAGCGCAGGACATCATCACTGAGCCAATCTGCGCCGACGACCCGTGCAGGCAACCCGTCGCGCAGCGGGTCGAAAACTTCGACGCTCAGGTCTTCGACGACTCGGCATTGGCAGGACAAACGCCAGCCCTGCTCACGCTTGCCAGCATCCAGCGCCTGAGGCAACGCGTCCAAAGGTTCGCCGGACACACACCGCACCAGACACGCATGACAACTGCCAGCGCGGCAGCTGTAGGGCACAGATATACCCGCGCTATTGAGCGCATCCAGCAAATTGGCAGAAGGCGCGATCGACCATTGCCGATCGCCAACGCGCAGCTCAGGCATCGGCGTGTTCCCATGCGCCACTGCAGCGATTACGTCCGTTGTGCTTGGCGCGATACAGCGCCTGATCCGCACGCTGCAGGGCTTTATCCATGTCATCACCGGTCTCGATCAGGGTCATGCCGACGGACAGACTCAAATCCAGTTGAGCCAGACCTGCCACCTGGACTTGCTCGAACATGTGGCGAATACGCTCGCAGCAATCGAATAGTTGTGCGCGGGTGCAACGCGGGATAAGCAGCACGAACTCTTCACCGCCGTAACGCGCCAGGATGTCGTCTTCACGCAGGCATTTGATCGCGCTGGCCGCGAACGCCTGGAGCACCCTGTCTCCGGCGGCATGGCCGTGGACATCATTCACGCGCTTGAAGTGATCAAGGTCAATCAACGCCAGCCCCAGTGTGTAATTCCCGTCCATGTCCTCCAGTTCACGTACGGCCATGCGCAGGAAATGACGGCGGTTGTAGAGATTGGTCAATTCATCGGTTGCGGCCAGTTCTTCGAGCTGAAACATCATGCCCCGCAACGTGTCCTGGTGGGCTTGCAGCGTCACTCGCCGCTGGTGCATGCGAAAGCGCGAGCGCTGCACAAAACGGGCGTAAAGGCACAGCCACAGCAGCGCGATGAACAAGGTGCAGACTTGCAACGCAGCAAGATCAGGGTCATGCAGTTGCTGGTGCAGGGCCTCCCACAGGTTCAGGCCACAAAAACCCAACAGCGCCAGCACAGCGGCGCGGGCGAATATTTTGGGCGGAAGGTGAAACAGGCCGAACAGCAGGATCAGCACATAGATCAGCAGAAAGGTGCCACGGGCACTGTCGAGCTGACTGATCAAATAGGTTTGCCAGCCCAGCGCCAGTAGCACTTGCAGCTCAGTGAGGCTCGGGTCTTTGAAGCGGCAGTTGAAACCGCAGAGAAAAACGATGCCGAGGATTACCAGCATCAACAACACCAACGAAGTATTGATCAACGCCATTCGAATTGGCGCTTGGAAGTAGCCAGCGAATATCGCCACCCATACAAGGGCGATAACCAGCAAATAGGTGCCAGCAGCTAGGGCGAACCGTTTCAGCAACAATCGTTGTATGGCTTTGTCGGTCACTTGATGACTCATCATGCTTAAAAGGATCCATCCCATATTGCAAGATGCCCCGCGCCACCGCCAAAACGGAGCGATGAGGCCAATCTCCAATGACTCATCAGCGATGCAGGCAGCCTGCCACTGTAGTGGTTACGCTGAAAATTGACCAATCAATTCTGGTGTCTCCCGGACAACGGCAATGCCCCCTTGAGTGACGCCCGGCACAAAAAAAAGTGCGCTCATAGACTAACGAATACCCACCACCCGATGTGCCCGCTCCGACCACGGGTTATACTGCCGCGCCTTTTTATGCCCACGCTGCCGAACCAGGCTTTCGAGTTTTAAAAGCCGGCATGCCTGACCAACGCTTAATGAAGATGCTTTCGTCAGACCATAGCGGTACTGTCGAAAACAGCAAATCGAATGTTCCCGCCAAATCAGAGGAGCGCGCCCCCATGACCGTGATCAAGCAAGATGATCTGATCCAGAGTGTCGCAGACGCCCTGCAGTTCATCTCCTACTACCACCCCGTTGACTTCATCCAGGCTATGCACGAGGCCTATTTGCGCGAAGAGTCACCCGCCGCGCGGGACTCCATGGCGCAGATTCTGATCAACTCGCGCATGTGCGCGACTGGTCATCGTCCGATCTGCCAGGACACCGGCATCGTGACCGTGTTCGTCCGCGTTGGCATGGATGTGCGCTGGGATGGCGCCACCATGGGCCTGGACGACATGATCAACGAAGGCGTGCGTCGCGCCTACAATCTGCCGGAAAACGTCTTGCGAGCTTCGATCCTGGCTGACCCGGCGGGTGCTCGCAAAAACACCAAGGACAACACCCCGGCCGTCATCCACTACTCCATCGTTCCGGGTAACACCGTGGAAGTGGATGTGGCGGCCAAGGGCGGCGGTTCGGAAAACAAATCGAAGATGGCGATGCTCAACCCGTCCGACTCGATCGTTGACTGGGTCCTGAAAACCGTTCCTACAATGGGCGCGGGCTGGTGCCCACCGGGCATGCTGGGTATCGGCATCGGCGGCACAGCTGAAAAAGCCGCCGTGATGGCCAAGGAAGTGTTGATGGAATCCATCGACATCCACGACCTGATCAAGCGTGGCCCGTCCAGTCGTATCGAAGAGATGCGCATCGAGCTGTTCGAGAAGGTCAACCAACTGGGCATCGGCGCTCAGGGCCTGGGCGGTCTGACCACCGTGCTGGACGTCAAGATCATGGATTATCCGACCCACGCCGCCTCGTTGCCGGTGTGCATGATCCCCAACTGTGCCGCCACCCGTCACGCGCACTTTGTGCTCGACGGTTCCGGCCCGGCTTCGCTGGAAGCGCCACCGCTGGACGCCTACCCGGAGATCGTCTGGGAAGCCGGCCCGTCGGCTCGCCGTGTCAACCTCGACACCTTGACCCCTGAAGACGTGCAGAGCTGGAAGCCGGGCGAAACCGTCCTGCTCAACGGCAAGATGCTCACCGGTCGCGACGCTGCGCACAAGCGCATGGTCGAGATGCTCAATCGCGGTGAAACCCTGCCGGTGGACTTGAAAGGCCGCTTCATCTACTACGTCGGCCCGGTCGATCCAGTGGGCGATGAAGTTGTGGGCCCTGCCGGTCCGACCACAGCCACGCGCATGGACAAGTTCACCCGCCAGATCCTGGAGCAAACCGGCCTCTTGGGCATGATCGGTAAATCCGAGCGCGGCCCGACCGCCATCGAAGCGATCAAGGACTACAAAGCCGTTTACCTGATGGCCGTCGGTGGCGCTGCTTATCTGGTTGCTCAGGCAATCAAGAAGTCGCAGGTGCTGGCCTTCCCTGAAATGGGCATGGAAGCGATCTACGAGTTCGAAGTCAAAGATATGCCGGTGACTGTCGCAGTGGACAGCAAAGGTGAGTCGGTACACATCACGGGTCCTGCCATCTGGCAGAAGAAGATCAGTGAAAGTCTGGCGGTGGAAGTGCAATAAGCGCATCTACGCACCCAACGTAACATCCACAAAAAACCCGCTCGATGAGCGGGTTTTTTGTTATCGATCCAAACTCTATTTGCCGACAGCTCTGACAACGCTCAATTCAGGCACTGCCGGCCGCTTCTGACTTAAATACCGGGTGCAACTTACTCGCAAGAACGAAGCGAAATTGATCACTTCCCCGTTGTGCCCCATGACTTCCTCATACAACTTGCTGATCAATTGATTGGTGGTCATGCCGTCATGGCTGGCGATCTCGGACAAGATGTCCCAGAACTGGTTTTCCAGGCGCAAGGTCGTGACCACGCCGCAGATGCGCAGCGAGCGCGAGCGGGACTCATAAAGAATGGGGTCGGCTTTTACGTAGAGTTCGCACATTGTCCAATCTCCTTGTCCACCTGTAGGACCGATTTATCCGCGAGACCATTTGCCTGCAACACCGGGTCAAACCTTGCCAACGCGTTGGCTCCTACAGGATCTGCGCGGTTACAAAATGATCTGTGTACCCAGCACTTTCAAAAACGCTGCCAGCCAGGCCGGGTGCGCAGGCCATGCCGGGGCGCTTACCAGGTTGCCGTCAGTGTGCGCTTCATCCATGCCGATCTCGACGTACTCGCCGCCCGCCAGTCGGACTTCCGGTGCACACGCCGGATACGCGCTGCACGATTTGCCCTTGAGCACGTCAGTAGCTGCCAGCAATTGCGCGCCGTGACAAACAGCAGCAATCGGCTTGCCCGCGCTGCCGAACTCTCGCACCAGTTGTAGCACCTGTTCATTCAACCGCAGGTACTCAGGCGAGCGTCCGCCGGGCACCACAAGTGCGTCGTAATCAGCGGATTTGACGTCATCGAAACTGAAGTTCAGCGCGAAATTGTGGCCCGGCTTTTCGCTGTAGGTCTGGTCGCCTTCGAAGTCGTGAATCGCGGTGCGAATGGTCTGGCCCTTCTTCTTGCCGGGGCAGACAGCATGCACCACATGACCCACCATCAACAGCGCCTGGAACGGCACCATGACTTCGTAATCTTCGACGTAATCGCCGACCAGCATGAGAATCTTCTTTGCCGCCATGACCGCTGCCCTCCGGGTGGGTGGTTGTCTGATGTGGCCAAGTATTGAGCCGCGCCGACATCGGTGGGTAACAGCGTAGTACTACAACGGGTGGCTGGGGTTCACCTGTAGGAGCCAACTTGTTGGCGAGAGGGATGTACGCGGCGATCCCGATACGACGGCTCGCGAACAAGTTCGCTCCCACAGAGCACTCAGCCCCGCCGATCCAGCACGTTGACCACCAAACGATCCAGCCAACCCCACACCCGCTGCTGCACCCGTCGCCACAGCGGTCGGGCTTTCCAGTCTTCCAGGCTCACCAGGTTACTAACCGCGAAGTCCTTCTCGAAGCTTTGCTCTACAGCATGGGTCAGTGAGGGGTCCAGCGCTTCGAGGTTGGCTTCCAGATTGAAACGCAGATTCCAGTGGTCGAAGTTGCAGGAACCCAGGCTCACCCAGTCGTCAATCAAGACCATTTTCAGGTGCAGGAAACACGGCTGGTATTCGAAAATTTTCACACCGGCGCGAAGCAAGCGCGGGTAATAACGATGGCCGGCATAGCGCACTGAAGGGTGATCGGTGCGCGGGCCGGTCAACAGCAGCCGCACGTCGATGCCCCGGGCAGCCGCGCGCCTGAGCGAACGCCGGACCTTCCAGGTTGGCAGGAAATACGGCGTCGCCAGCCAGATGCGCTTCTTGCCGCTGTTGAGCGCGCGCACCAACGACTGCAGGATGTCGCGGTGCTGCCGGGCGTCGGCATAGGCAACACGGCCCAGGCCCTCACCGATCACGGGCGCTGGCGGCAGACGCGGCAAGCCAAAGTTTTGCGAGGGTCGCCAGGCGGTACGCCGCTGGTTGGCGTGAAACTGACGATCAAACAGCGCCTGCCAGTCGATCACCAGCGGCCCGCGTATCTCGACCATGACTTCATGCCATTCGCTGGTGTCGTGGTCAGGTCGCCAGAACTCGTCCGTCACGCCGGTGCCGCCCACTACCGCCAACTGTTTGTCTACCAGTAACAACTTGCGGTGATCCCTGTAGAAATTACGGATGCCGCGTCGCCAGTTCACTTTGTTATAAAACCGCAGGATAACTCCGGCTTCGGTCAGGCGATTACGCAGGGCAAGGGTAAATGCCAGCGAGCCGAAATCATCAAACAGGCAGCGCACCATCACGCCGCGCTCGGCCGCATCGACCAAGGCTTGAACCACCGCCTCGGCGCACTGCCCCGCCTCAACCAGATACAGCTCAAGCTCCACCTGCTGCTCAGCTTTCTCGATGGCAGCAATCATGCGCGGGAAAAACGCAGGGCCATCGATCAACAGTTCGAAGTTGTTCTCTTCACGCCACGGAAAAATCGCACCGGCCATATCAGTGCGCGGCTGCTGTGAATAATAAAACCGGGATGACGTCAGTCAGCGACGTGCCCAGCAGTGGGCAGGTGAACGTAGGCATGCGAACTCCAGATGAGCGATTGGTGCAACCTTATCCGCCTGTCTGACCGCTGACAAACCGCTATGTTCGGGTGAATCCACATTACGGCATGGGCGCCTGCAATCGGCAGCCTTGTCGCGTGCCGATCCATGCTGCGCTGTTGCTGCGGCCCAGGCCGTTGGCGCTCACCGTTTTGTTGCCTTCGTCGTCCTGCACGTCGCTCGGCAGCCATTGCTTGACGTAGGCTCGGCAGTATTCGGCAGGGTTATTCACCACGTAGCGGCACGAACAATATTCCTTGGCGGTGTAAGCGCTGATGATGTCGGGAAAGGCCAGAAGCTGAAGGCGGTACTGCCAAATCAACACAGCCAAGCCTACGGAGATGACGATTAGCAGGCGAATGAACGGGCGACGAAGGAGAAAGCCTGAACGGGGGCTCATGGCTTGCTCTCCTGTTTAAACGCGGCCAGCGCCAGCTTGAGCAACTGGTTGTGATCGAAGGTGGCGTCGCGATCATCTGCGTAGCGCACGACGATCAACCTGGCCTGGGGAATGACGTACATCGCTTGCCCCCAATGCCCAAGCGCAGCGAACGTATCCGGCGGCGCATCGGACCACGGGCCTGCTTGGCCATGGGCCGTGCGATTGAGCCACCACTGGCCGCCCGGCACTTCGTTGGCGGGTAAGGGTTCGTTTTGAGTAAAGGGCGTGAGGTTGAAATCGACCCAAACCTCGGGCAGTAATTGACGACCTTCCCAACGCCCGCCGCGCTGCATCAGCAGGCCGATGCGCGCCAGATCTCGGGCGGTCATGTACGCGTAAGAGGAGCCCACGAAGGTGCCGGTGCTGTCAGTTTCCCACGTCGCGCTTTTGATGCCGAGCGGGTCGAACAGCGCAGTCCACAGATAGTCGGCGTATGCCTTTTCGCCCACCATGCCTTTTAGCGCCGCCGCCAATACCGTGCTGTCACCACTGGAGTAGCGATAAGACGTGCCCGGCGCGCTGGCAACATCGTGATCGGCGGTAAAGCGCGCCATGTCGCCGCGCCCTCGGGTGTACAGCATCGCCACTACCGAGGAGTTGAGCGGCGCATATTCGTAGTCTTCCTGCCAGTCCAGCCCGGACGCCCAGTGCAGCAGGTCCTGCATCTTGATCGCGGGATGGGCGCTGAATGGCGGATAAAACGTCGCCACCGGATCGTCCAGTTTGAAGCGCCCTTCCCCGTAGGCAACGCCCAAAACCGTCGCCATCACGCTTTTGCTGACCGACCAAGTGAGATGGGGAGTGTCTGCCGTCGTCGGGCTGGCGTAGCGCTCGTAGATGATTTCACCGTCGCGGATGACCAGCAGCGCATCAGTGCGAATGCCCTTGCGGGTCTGATCGTCGCGGGGTGGGAAAACATACTGCTCAAGGTCTCCTAGCGCGGGAGTTGGAGCGGTGGGTTGTACGGCCCATTGCTCGCCGGGCCAGGGTTCGGCGGTGGCTGAGTGGGCGATCAGCGACAGCAAGCAAATGAGAAAAAGACGGCAGCTCATGGACGAGACTCTGGCGAAGGCTGCGAAAACCGTAGCAGCTATTCATGACAACGGATCTGTAAGAGCGCACTCGATTTCTGTAGGGGCCAACTTGTTGGCGAGAAGGCTCGACGCGATTCCCCTGACACACCGCCTCGCGAACAAGTTCGCTCCTACAGGCCCGACGCCGTGCCTATGGATCGCCGATTTCTGTAGGAGCCAACTTGTTGGCGAGAGGGTCCGACGTGATTCCCCTGACACACCGCCTCGCGAACAAGTTCGCTCCTACAGGCCCGACGCCGTGCCTTCGGATCGCCGATTTCTGTAGGGGCCAACTTGTTGGCGAGAAGGCTCGACGCGATTCCCCTGACACACCGCCTCGCGAACAAGTTCGCTCCTACAGGCCCGACGCCGTGCCTATGGATCGCCGATTTCTGTAGGAGC
>NZ_JBSKHW010000001.1:90715-222257 GCF_057128765.1 Pseudomonas corni | reverse complement strand
CGTGCCTATGGATCGCCGATTTCTGTAGGAGCGCGCTTGCCCGCGAAAAGATTGACTCGGTACACCCGACAATCCTCATCGTCAGCCTCGCGAACGAGTTCGCTCCTACAGGCCCGATGTCGTGCCTATGGATCGCCGATTTCTGTAGGAGCGCGCTTGCCCGCGAAAAGATTGACTCGGTACACCCGACAATCCTCATCGTCAGCCTCGCGAACGAGTTCGCTCCTACAGGCCTGGCTGATCCGCATGTCACGCAACCATCACCAAAGCGTAATGGTGATGACATCGCCCCTAAATAGCCTGCATCTGTGAAGCAATGGTTCAAACCATATAGTCGACCAGCCTTAACTCCCCCGGCTGGCCACGGAGACGACGCATGACTCAGATCGCCAGCATTCGAGACACCCGCGCAGACCGACGACTTCAGGCCGAACGCCTGATTGGCAGCAAAGCCCTGCAGGAGGCCCAGGCTTTACGTTTCAGCGTGTTCAGTGGCGAGTTCAACGCCAAGCTCAAGGGTGCCGAACTGGGTCTTGATATCGACGATTACGACATTCACTGCGCCCACATCGGCGTACGCGATCTGGCAACAGGTCAACTGGTTGCAACCACCCGCCTGCTGGACCACAAGGCCGCCAGCACGCTGGGCAAGTTCTACAGCGAAGAAGAATTCAGCTTGCACGGCCTCAGTCATCTGAAGGGCCCGATCCTCGAACTGGGCCGCACCTGTGTCGACCCGGCCTACCGCAACGGCGGCACTATCGCGGTGTTGTGGAGCGAGCTGGCCGAGATCCTGAACGAAGGTGGCTACAGCTACTTGATGGGCTGCGCCAGCATCCCGATGCAGGACGGCGGGGTCCAGGCCCACGCGATCATGCAACGTCTGCGCGAACGTTATCTGTGTACCGAAAACCTGCGGGCCGAACCGAAAAATCCACTACCCAATCTTGATCTGCCCAACAACGTGATCTGCGAAATGCCGCCGCTGCTCAAGGCCTACATGCGCTTGGGCGCGAAGATCTGCGGCGAGCCGTGCTGGGACGAAGATTTCCAGGTGGCCGACGTGTTCATTTTGCTCAAGCGCGACGAGCTATGCCCGCGCTACGCCCGTCACTTCAAGGCTGCGGTGTGATGAGCCGGTTGCGCAGCTATGCGCGCGTCGCACGGGTGCTGTGGGTTATCGCGCTAGGGCTGACCATCGCTGGCGCTTTCACCCTGATGGAGCGCCTGCGAATCGGTCATTCGATGGCCCGTCGGCAACGCTGGAGCAGCTGGTTCATGGCGCATCTGACCGGGGCGTTGCCGTTTCGGGTTACGGTCAGCGGGCAACTGCCGACGCGCCCGATGCTGTGGGTCAGCAATCATGTGTCGTGGACCGATATTCCGCTGCTGGGCATGCTAGCGCCGTTGTCGTTTCTGTCCAAAGCCGAAGTGCGGACCTGGCCGGTTGCAGGCTGGCTGGCACTAAAGGCGGGCACGCTTTTCATTCGTCGTGGTTCGGGCGACAGCAAGCTGATTCAGAAGCAGATCGGGCAACACTTGCTGGGCAATCATCCGCTGATGATCTTCCCCGAAGGCACCACCACCGATGGCCGTAGTCTGCGCACTTTCCACGGGCGCCTGTTGTCCAGCGCAGTGGAAACCGGCGTGGCGCTGCAACCGGTGGCGATTCAGTATTTGCGCAACGGCAAACCTGACCCGATTGCCCCTTTCATTGGTGATGACGATCTGCTGTCCCACCTGCGCCGGTTGTTCGCCAACGAACAAGGCGATGTGCATATTCAGTTGCTGACCCCTATCGAAACGCTGGGCAAGGAGCGCGCGGCGTTGGCTTTCGAAGCTCAGCAAGCGGTGCAAGTGGCTTTGTTCGGCGAGATTCCTCAGGTTGTGGTGTCGCGTCCGGAATCCAAAGCGGCTTGAGCGAACGCTTGGACCTGTGGATAAAACTCGTTGAAATCCTCGCTCAAAGGCTGGTAGAGCCCGCGCAGTTCCTGCATCGCGCCTGCCAGCCCCTCGGGACGTGACAAGCGTCGGGCAATCCCGGCGAGGGCCTCGCCCACCACCTCAAAATCCTGATACGAGCCCAACCAGTCCTGCGCGGCCATGCGCGGCGCGATGAACGCCAGGCGCTCGGGCAATTGCGGCTCGCCCGCCAGCACCTGGTAGACGTTGTCGGTGAACGCACCCAACGGCACGTCAGCGTAGCGCTGCCAATCCCGCGCAAGGCAGTGATCGAAAAATACGTCCAGCACGATTCCCGCGTAACGCCGACGCTCTGCTGGAAAGCGCCCCATCGCCTGCCTGATTATCGGGTGAGCATCGGTGAAAGCGTCGATGCGCCGGTGCAGGCGGATGGCTTCCTCAATTTCAGTGGGGAACCGGCCTGGCAGCAGGCCCTTGACGAAGTCGCCGTACAGGCTGCCCAGCAGTTGCGCCGGCCGTTGACCGCCGAGGTGGAGGTGGGCGAGGTAGTTCATGGATTACCTGTTGGAAATTGCAGCATTTTTTTGAAAATACCCGATCCCGTGGGAGCGGACCTGTCCGCGAATACAAAAGGTTCGAGCGATAAGAAGTGGCGACTGTACTCACGTCTTCGCGGACAGGTCCGCTCCCACAGGATCATCGACGTGCCAATCCACTGCGCTTCGAGCCTACGCCGATTTCCCGAACGAGCCTATATCGATATAACCCGATATACCGTTTCATGCTGTGCTTAGCACTCCTTCATATTTGTATATCGCGAAATACCAATATAAAGTTCGCCCCATCGCGATATACCGCTAAACCTAATATTGAGAACGACATGCCTATCGACCTCGACGAAATAATAAAAGCCCTGGCTCATCCGGTTCGCCGTCAGATTCTTGAATGGCTCAAAGACCCAAAAGCGTGCTTCCCCGATCAGGAGCACTCGCTGGAAAACGGTGTCTGCGCAGGTCAAATCGACCAGCGCGCCGGTCTGTCCCAGTCGACGATTTCCGCTCACCTGGCGACCTTGCAACGCGCCGGTCTGATCAGCAGCAAAAAATACGGCCAATGGCATTTCTTCAGACGTAACGACGACGCCATTCAGGCGTTTCTAAAAGAGCTGACCGACCAGCTCTAACCCCCACATTTTCAGGAGACGGCACGTGCCTCTTTCGCTACTTATTCTGGCCCTGAGCGCCTTCGCTATCGGGACGACCGAGTTCGTCATCATGGGCTTGCTGCCCGAGGTGGCCTCGGACCTGGGCGTGTCGATTCCAGGTGCTGGCTGGCTGGTAACCGGTTATGCCCTAGGCGTCGCCATTGGTGCGCCGTTCATGGCGATGGCTACCGCAAAGCTGCCGCGCAAGGCCGCACTGGTCACGCTGATGGGCATTTTCATCATCGGCAATCTGCTATGTGCGGTGGCCGCTGATTACAACATTCTGATGTTCGCCCGGATCGTTACAGCCCTCTGCCATGGTGCTTTCTTCGGCATCGGTTCGGTGGTGGCGGCAGGTCTGGTTCCGGCCAACCGTCGCGCCTCGGCCGTAGCGCTGATGTTCACCGGCCTGACGCTGGCCAACGTGCTGGGTGTTCCGCTGGGCACGGCACTGGGCCAATACGCCGGATGGCGCTCGACGTTTTTCGCCGTCACGGTGATAGGCGTTATCGCCCTGATCGGTCTGATCCGTTTCCTGCCGACCAAGCGCGACGAAGAAAAACTCGACATGCGCGCTGAGTTGGGCGCGTTGAAAGGCGCCGGTATCTGGCTGTCGCTGAGCATGACCGCGCTGTTTTCGGCCTCGATGTTTGCGCTGTTTACCTATGTTGCGCCGCTGCTGGGTGAAGTCACCGGCGTCTCGCCAAAGGGCATCACCTGGACGCTGCTGCTGATCGGCCTGGGCCTGACGCTGGGCAACATTATCGGCGGCAAGCTCGCTGACAGACGTCTCGCCGCAACGCTGATCGGCGTGTTCATCGCCATGGCCGTGATCTCCACCGCGTTGACCTGGACCAGCGTGGCGCTGATCCCGACCGAAATCACCCTGTTCTTGTGGGCCACCGCTGCCTTCGCTGCCGTGCCAGCGCTGCAAATCAACGTCGTGACCTTCGGCAAAGACGCGCCAAACCTGGTGTCGACCCTGAACATCGGCGCCTTCAACGTCGGTAACGCCCTGGGCGCCTGGATTGGCGGCACAGTCATCGAACAAGGGTTCGGCCTGACCCGCGTGCCTCTGGCCGCCGCTGCCCTGGCTGTTGTGGCGCTGCTTGTGACACTGATCAACTTCCGTCAGCGCGGCAATGCCGAACTGGCCGCTGCAACACACTGATTGTTGACCTGACTTTTCTTGAACTGACTGTAAGAGGGCTTTTCTGAATGACCACTATTTTTGATCCGATCAAGCTGGGCGACCTGGAACTGGCCAACCGCATCATCATGGCCCCGTTGACTCGCTGCCGCGCCGACGAAGGCCGGGTACCGAATGCGATGATGGCCGAGTACTACGTTCAGCGCGCATCGGCGGGCCTGATCATCACCGAAGCTACATCCGTCACTGAAATGGGCGTCGGCTATCCGGACACCCCTGGCATCTGGTCCAACGATCAGGTGCGTGGCTGGAGCAATATCACCAAGGCCGTTCACGGCGCAGGCGGCAAGATCGTGCTGCAATTGTGGCACGTGGGCCGTATTTCCCACCCGATGTACCTGAATGGCGAAGCACCGGTCGCCCCGAGCGCCATCGCGGCCAAAGGTCACGTCAGCCTGGTACGTCCTGAAGCCAACTACCCGACACCCCGTGCGCTGGAACTGGCCGAGATCGCCGACATCGTCGACGCCTACCGCACCGGCGCCGAAAACGCCAAAGCGGCCGGTTTTGACGGCGTGGAGATTCACGGAGCAAACGGCTACCTGCTCGACCAGTTCCTGCAAAGCAGCACCAACTCGCGCACCGACCAATATGGCGGCTCCGTTGAAAACCGTGCGCGTCTGATGCTTGAAGTGACCGACGCTGTGCTGGAAGTCTGGGACGCAGGCAGGGTTGGCATGCACCTGGCACCACGCGCCGACGCTCACGACATGGGCGACGACAATCTGGCCGAAACCTTCACCTACGTCGCCACCGAGCTGGGCAAGCGCAAGATCGCCTTCCTGTGCTCTCGCGAACGTGAACTGGACGACAGCCTGGGCCCACGCCTGAAGCAAGCGTTCGGCGGCGCGTACATCGCCAACGAGAAGTTCACCAAGGACAGCGCCAATGCCTGGCTCGCCGCCGGTAAAGCCGATGCCGTGGCCTGGGGCGTTCCATTCATCGCCAACCCGGACCTGCCTGCACGTCTGGCCAAGGGCGCTGCGCTGAACGAGCCGCACCCGGAAACCTTCTACGCCAAAGGCCCTGTCGGCTACATCGACTACCCCGCGCTGTAATCGGTCTGCCTGAAACGCAAAAGCCCCGGCTCAGTGATGAGTCGGGGCTTTTTGTTAGTAGGCAGGAGGCGTTTCTTTGTAGGAGCGCGCTTGCCCGCGATAACGGTTTATCAGCAATGAATTCGCCCCTGATGAACCGCAATCGCGGGCAAGCGCGCTCCTACAACTACCAAACCGTCAAGGTCTGGCGTTAATTTTCTGCGACAACGTCTGAATCTGGCTTTGCAGCGTATTGATGTTGCGCGTCACCTGACCGCGGAATGCGTCGAACTCTGCGGTCGCTGTACCAGCCGAAGCCGCCGGGCGATTCTCTTGCTCGCTTTTGAGCACGATCATGTCCTGCTCAAGCCGATCGAACGCGGCACCTGGGTTGCTCTTCTTCAGGTTCGCCACATCGGCCGCAACGCTTTTGATTTCCGCGTCCAGCTTGTCTTGACCGGACTGCGCTGACTTCATGTCCGGCAGCGATGCTTTCAATGCTGCAAGCTCGGTCGACACGGCTTTGAGCTGATCCTGCAACTGCGTGTTGGTCGCCTGCTGCTGTGTGGTTTGCGCGGCGATCTGCTCCAGTCGCTTGTCCAACCCGCCTTGCGCACCTGCCACGCCTTGCTGCTGCTGGTTTTGCTCGTCCAGCTTGTCTTGCAGCTGTTTGATCTGCGCCTTCAGCGCCTCCCCGCCACTGTTGGCGAAAGACTCGGTAGCGACGACCTTGCCGGAAATGTCTTGCAGCCGCCCTGCCGCTTCTTCACTGATGCGAGCGAAGCTTTCCTGGGTCGCGACCAGTTGCTGCTCCATCAGCGAAACCTGCTGATAACTCCACCAGCCCAATCCGCAAAACGCGATGAACAGGATGACGATCAATGTCCATAACGCGCCAGTACCCGGTGCCTTGACCTTGACCACAGGCGTGGTCCGCGAGTAAACCGTGGTGCGGTCACGAGCGCCGGGGGTGTGCAGGAAATCATCGTCATCGTCTTTGGCGCTGAGGTGGGGAATGTCATCAACGTCGTCGTATGGATCTTTGCGCATGAATGTCCCTTGCAAGCCGTTAAATCTGAATGGGGGGCAGTATAACCACGGTTGTCGCAACGGCTGAATCGCCAGCCGTCACTGCTGGGCTTTCCACCATCCGCAGAACTCATCCAGCGCCGTCCACACACTGACCTGCGGCTGGTAGTCCAGATAGTACTGAGCACGGCTGATGTCCAGGGTGAAATTCTTGTTCATGACCTGCATGCCCAGCCTCGACAGCGTGGGCTCCGGTCGGCCCGGCCACAACATGCACGCAGCTTCATTCACAGCCGCAGCGGTATACGCCAGGCCATATGAGCGATAGCGCGTGACTTGCGGCAGCTGCATCTGGCGCATCACATAATTGACCACGTCCCAGATCGGGATCGGTGCGCCGTTGCTGATGTTGTAGGCCTTGCCCAATGCGGAGCCCGCCGCCAGCAGGCTGCTGAGAATCGCTTCATTGAGATTTTGAATGCTGGTGAAGTCGACTTTGTTCAGGCCGTTGCCGATGATCGACAGGCGGTTTTTGCGCTGCATGTTCAGCAAGCGCGGGAAGATGCTGGTATCCCCCGCTCCCGTGACCATTCGCGGGCGCAGTGCGATGACTTCCAGGCCGAACTCTTCAGCGCCAAAGACTTTATGTTCGGCCAGGTACTTGGTGGCGGCGTAATGATTGTTGAAGCGCTTGGGGACCTGCTCTTCCTTGATGCCGACATGGTCGTTGCCATCGAAATAGATCGACGGCGAGGACAGATGGACCAGTCGACGCACGCGCTGCTTCAGGCAAGCTTCAACGACGTTTTCCGTGACTTCAACGTTGCCCTGATGAAAATCCTGACGCCGTCCCCAGGCGCCGACAGCACCCGCGCAATGCACCACTGATTCAACGTCGTGGCACAAACGCAGGACCAGTTCAGGGTCAGTCAGATCGCCCTGGATGAATTCGGCGCCGCGCCGCACCAAATGCTCGACGCCCTCGGCGCGACGGCCGTTGACCCGCACGCTCAGGCCCTGCTCCAGAGCGAAACGCGCAAAGCGCCCGCCAATAAAGCCGCTCGCGCCGGTGACCAGAATCTTCATTTACCGCTCCGTTTGATTTGCTTTATTACAGGGTGCAGGAGATGACCTGTAGGAGCGCGCTTGCCCGCGATAGCGTTGTATCAGCAATGTATGTGTCGCCTGATACACAGCAATCGCGGGCAAGCGCGCTCCTACAATCGAGATACTGACGCCTGATCCGTCGCCAGCGGCACCAACCATTGCCCGGCATTTTTCGCCAGATGCTCGGTCAACTGCGTCAGCAATCGCCCCCCGTTGCGCCAATGATGCCAGTACAAAGGCACATCGATGGGACGATCGGGCAATAGCTCCAGCAAAGCGCCACGTTGAATTTGTTCGCGAACCTGCAACTCAGGCACCAATCCCCAGCCCATCCCCGCTTCGATCATGCGAATAAACCCTTCGGACGATGGGCACAGATGGTGCTGGAAACCGTCCTCCACGCCCAGTGACGCCAGATAACGATGTTGCAGGAAATCATCCGGCCCAAACACCAGCGCCGGGGTTTTAGCCACGGCCACCGGGTCCACGCCCGAGGGAAAGTAACGCGCGATAAATGCCGGGCTCGCCAGCGCACGGTAGCGCATGGCCCCCAGCAATAAACTTCGGGCCCCAGCCACCGGCCGCTCGCTGCCACACAAACAGGCGGCTACTTCCCCCGCACGCATGCGCTTGAGGCCGACGTCCTGATCTTCGACCACCAGGTCAGTTAGCAGGCCCTGCTGCACGCAAAAATCTCCGACCGCCGGGGCCCACCAGGTCGCGAGACTGTCGGCATTGAGCGCGATACGCAAGCGCTCGGGCATTGCCCCTTCGTCCAGCGCTGGCACCATGCTTTGCAAGTCGCGCTCAAGCAAACGCACCTGCTGCACATGATTGAGCAGGCGCCGACCGATGTCGGTGGGCGTCGGTGGAGTCGCCCGCACCAGCACTGGCTGACCAATGCGCGCTTCGAGCAATTTGATGCGCTGGGACACCGCCGATTGCGATAAACCCAGCACTTGAGCGGCGCGCTCGAATCCGGCCTGCTCGATGACTGCCGCCAATGCTGCCAGTAACTTGTAGTCGAACATCAGTTTCCCTAATGAGCGATGAGCATTATTGGTTTTTCTTATACAGCGTTGAGCGGGAAAATCGCCACATCCTTCTACCAACGAGACGATCTCATGTCCGGCGAAACCTCCCTCAACGTCCTGCTGCAAAGCATGAGCCCTGCCCTAAACCCGGGTGATTACGTGTTCTGCTGCATCGCGGATCTCAGTGAAATAAAAGACAAGGATGCGATCGGCAGCTTCCGGGAGCGTGAAGGGTTGACCGTGATTCTCGAACGCGGCGACGCGCAATCGTTGGGGCTGGACTGCGGCTATGTAATGGCCTGGATCACCCTGACGGTGCATTCGTCACTCCAGGCCGTTGGCCTGACTGCAGCTTTCGCTGGCGCACTGGGCCAGGCAGGCATCAGTTGCAACGTGATTGCCGGGTTTTATCACGATCATTTGTTCGTCGGGAAAGCAGACGCACTCAAGGCCCTTGATGTGCTGAGCAATCTCGCTCGCGACGCCCACTGATTCAGACCCGGAGCACTCTCTATGTGGCAAAGCTATCTCAACGGTTTACTGGTAGCGGCCGGACTGATTATGGCAATCGGCACGCAAAACGCGTTCGTACTGGCGCAAAGTCTGCGGCGTGAACACCACCTGCCGGTCGCGCTGCTGTGCATTGTGTGTGACGCGCTGTTGGTGACAGCCGGGGTGTTCGGCCTGGCCAACGTACTGGCGCAGAACCCGACCTTATTGGCGGTGGCGCGCTGGGGCGGAGTGGTGTTCTTGCTGTGGTACGGCGTGCAGGCATTGCGGCGAGCGTGTTCGCCAAAGAGCCTGCAGCAGGGCGATGCCGCAGGACTGCGTTCGCGTCGAGCGGTGCTGCTCAGTGCATTGGCGGTCACGCTGCTCAATCCGCACGTTTATCTGGACACCGTGCTGCTGATCGGTTCTCTCGGCGCGCAACAAAGCGTGCCCGGCGCCTATGTGGTCGGGGCGGCGAGTGCTTCGTTGTTATGGTTTTCGACTCTGGCGATTGGCGCTGCGTGGCTCGCCCCTTGGCTGGCACGCCCGGGAACCTGGCGTCTGCTGGACCTGATGGTGGCGGTGATGATGTTCGGCGTGGCGGCGCAGTTGATTCGTAGTGCATAACCGTTGTTGTAGGGGCGCGCTTGCCCGCGAAGACTTTTTGAAGCCAATACATCTCCAGCGGCAGAACAACAGCATCGCGGGCAAGCGCGCTCCTACACGACGCGCGGATATCGATCACCCTCTCCACGCCAATCAAAAATCTTCATGATCTTGACGCCGATGCTCTGGAACCTCTATCCCACACAGTTGTTGCGTGGTTAAGGGCCGGGGCCGGTGCTATGATCCGGACCCTGCGCCGCAAAGAGTACAAACTCGACGGCGTGTTATCTGGCCGCCCGTGAACGGCCTTGCGCTCACCGCAACCTGACCTGATTAGGAGAATTACCATGGCTTTTGAATTGCCGCCGCTGCCGTACGCACATGATGCATTGGCACCGCACATTTCCAAGGAAACCCTGGAATACCACCACGACAAGCACCACAACACCTACGTCGTGAACCTGAACAACCTGGTCCCAGGTACAGAATTCGAAGGCAAGACCCTGGAAGAGATCGTCAAATCTTCTTCGGGCGGTATCTTCAACAACGCAGCCCAGGTCTGGAACCACACGTTCTACTGGAACTGCCTGGCGCCAAACGCTGGCGGCGAACCTACCGGCGCTCTGGCTGATGCAATCACCGCAGCTTTCGGCTCGTTCGACAAATTCAAAGAAGAATTCAGCAAAACGTCCATCGGCACCTTCGGTTCCGGCTGGGGCTGGCTGGTGAAAAAGGCTGACGGTTCCCTGGCTCTGGCCAGCACCATCGGCGCCGGCAACCCGATCACCAGCGGCGACACTCCGCTGCTGACCTGCGACGTCTGGGAGCACGCTTACTACATCGACTACCGTAACCTGCGTCCAAAATACGTTGAAGCATTCTGGAACCTGGTTAACTGGTCGTTCGTTGCCGAGCAGTTCGAAGGCAAAAGCTTCACCGCTTGATCTAAGCGCGTGACCGCTCGATGTTAAAAAAACCCGGCATGTCCGGGTTTTTTTTCGCCTTCCGTTCGTGGTTTATGTATTGTCGGAAAACGATAGCCGACTAATATCAGTTTCTGCTCCAAAGGATGGAAAGCGCCTCAAGTAAAGCCACTTGCTGACCGACACAGTAATGATCGCCGGACTGCGAGCGCAGTGCGGCATCCGACGAACAATGGTGAGATCAGGCGTTCCCAATGGCGCTGGGTTCCCGGGTTTGCTTTGTGCAAAGCGCGCACCCCATCACCCGCTCTCAGCATGGATGAAGGAATGCTCATTTGAAGCTGGAACTCAAGAACAGCTTGTCGGTGAAGCTGCTGCGCGTGGTACTGCTTTCGGCATTGATCGTAGGCGTAGTGCTCAGTTGCGCCCAGATCGTGTACGACGCCTATAAAACTCGTCAGGCCGTCGCCAGCGATGCAGCGCGGATTCTCGACATGTTTCGCGACCCCTCGACCCAGGCGGTTTACAGCCTGGACCGGGAGATGGGCATGCAGGTCATCGAAGGGCTGTTCCAGGACAAAGCCGTACGCATGGCATCCATCGGCCACCCGAATGAGACCCTGCTCGCCGAAAGATCCCGTGATCTCAGTACCTCCCCCACCCGCTGGCTGACCGACTTGATTCTCGGCCAGGAGCGCAGCTTCACCACCCAACTGGTCGGACGCAGCCCCTACAGCGAGTATTACGGCGACTTGCGCATCACCCTCGACACCGCGACCTACGGCGAAGGCTTCATCACCAATTCGTTCATCATCTTTATTTCCGGCGTGCTGCGAGCCCTCGCCATGGGCTTGGTGCTGTATCTGGTTTATCACTGGTTGCTGACCAAACCGCTGTCGAAGATCATCGAGCACCTGACAAACATCAACCCCGACCGCCCCAGCGAGCACCAGATCCCGCTGCTCAAAGGCCACGAAAAAAACGAGCTGGGCATCTGGGTCAATACCGCCAACCAATTGCTGGCCTCCATCGAGCGCAACACTCACCTGCGTCATGAGGCTGAAACCAGCCTCCTGCGCATGGCCGAATACGACTTCCTCACCGGCCTGCCCAACCGTCAGCAGTTGCAACAGCAACTGGACAAAATCCTGGTGGACGCCGGCAAGGTTCAGCACCGGGTGGCCGTATTGTGCGTCGGGCTGGATGACTTCAAGGGCATTAACGAGCAATTCAGCTATCAGACCGGCGATCAGCTGCTGCTGGCGCTATCTGATCGGCTGCGTGGACACAGTGGGCGCCTCGGCTCACTGGCACGCCTGGGCGGCGACCAGTTTGCGCTGGTCCAGGCCGATATCGAACAACCCTACGAAGCCGCCGAATTGGCGCAAAACATTCTCGATGACCTGGAAGCGCCGTTCGCAATTGATCAGCAGGAGATCAGGCTGCGCGCCACGATCGGCATCACGCTGTTCCCGGAAGACGGCGACAGCACCGAAAAGCTGCTGCAAAAAGCCGAACAGACCATGACGCTGGCCAAGACCCGGTCGCGCAATCGCTATCAGTTCTACATTGCCAGCGTCGACAGCGAGATGCGTCGCCGTCGCGAACTGGAAAAGGACCTGCGCGAAGCGTTGGTGCGTAATCAGTTTCACTTGGTGTACCAGCCGCAGATCAGTTATCGCAACCAGCGCGTGGTCGGCGTCGAAGCGTTGATTCGCTGGACGCATCCGGAACATGGGCTGGTGCCGCCGGATCAGTTCATTCCGCTGGCCGAACAGAACGGCACGATTATCCCGATTGGCGAATGGGTACTGGATCAGGCCTGCAGGCAGCTACGCGAATGGCATGATCAGGGCTTCATGGATTTGCGCATGGCGGTCAACCTGTCCACCGTTCAGTTGCACCACGCCGAACTGCCGCGCGTGGTCAACAATCTGCTGCAGATCTACCGTCTGCCGCCGCGCAGTCTGGAACTGGAGGTGACAGAAACCGGTTTGATGGAAGACATCAGCACCGCTGCCCAGCATTTGCTCAGCCTGCGACGCTCCGGCGCGCTGATCGCCATCGACGACTTCGGCACCGGGTATTCGTCACTGAGCTATCTGAAAAGCCTGCCGCTGGACAAAATCAAGATCGACAAGAGCTTCGTGCAGGACCTGATCGATGATGACGACGACGCCACCATCGTGCGCGCGATCATCCAGCTGGGTAAAAGTCTGGGCATGCAGGTGATTGCCGAAGGCGTGGAAACTGCCGAGCAGGAGGCGTACATCATTTCCGAAGGCTGCCACGAAGGTCAGGGCTATTTCTACAGCAAACCCCTGCCCGCTCGAGAGTTGTTGGCGTATCTGAAACAGGCCGAGCGCACGCATATGGGCGTGTTGTAAAACGGCCTAGCCGAACCCTGTAGGAGCCAACTTGTTGGCGAGGCGGTCTTGCGATTGAACCCGTCCCGTCGGCTCGCGAACAAGTTCGCTCCTACAGAGATCCCTCCGTAATCCTGATGAAAACCTTTGTTACACCTTGAAATACCTCCCCGCCTGCCTCCGGGCAAATCGCCTTTACACAGAATGCAAATCTTTCGCATTATGTCGCAGCTTTTCTGGCGCATGCCGCCGTTCTTACTCTCTCGACGCAGGATTCCGTCATGATTCGTATGCCCCTGGCAACCGCTAGTCTGTTGGCCATTGCTATCTCGCTCGCCGGTTGTGGCGAGGGCAAAGACAAGCCCGCCGCTGCAGCGCCAACCCCGGCCCCTGCCGCCGCGACTACAGCGCCAGCCGCAGCAGCACCAGCACAGACCAACGATGCCGCCACCAAGGCCGTGGTCGCGAATTACGCCAACATGGTCTTTGCCGTGTTCAGCGACGCCGAATCAACTGCCAAAACCCTGCGCACCACCATCGATACCTTCCTCGCCAACCCGAATGACCAAACGCTAAAAGCTGCGCGTGATGCCTGGGTCGCGGCCCGCGTGCCGTACATGCAGAGCGAAGTCTTCCGCTTCGGCAACACCATCATCGACGACTGGGAAGGACAGGTTAACGCCTGGCCCCTGGACGAAGGCCTGATCGACTACGTCGCCAAGGATTACCAACACGCACTGGGCAATCCGGGCGCCACGGCCAACATCATCGCCAACAAGTCGGTGCAGGTTGGCGAAGACAAAGTCGACGTCACGGAAATCACCCCCGAAAAGCTCGCCAGCCTAAATGAGCTGGGCGGCTCCGAGGCTAACGTCGCCACGGGCTACCACGCCATTGAGTTCCTGCTCTGGGGCCAGGATCTGCACGGCAACGAGGCTGGCGCAGGCGAGCGCCCGGCCAGCGATTACGTCGAAGGCGCAGGCGGCACCGGCGGCCACAATGATCGTCGCCGCGCTTACCTGAAATCTGTCACCGACCTGTTGGTGAGCGACCTGGAAGAAATGGTCAACAACTGGAAGCCGGGCGTCGCCGACAATTATCGCGCTTCGCTGGAAGCCGAATCAGGTGAAAGCGGCCTGCGCAAAATGCTTTTCGGCATGGGCAGCCTGTCACTGGGCGAACTGGCGGGCGAGCGCATGAAGGTCGCACTGGAAGCCAACTCCAGCGAAGACGAGCACGACTGCTTCAGCGACAACACCCACAACTCGCATTTCTACAATGGTCTTGGCATCCGCAACGTTTACCTGGGCGAGTACACCCGGGTCGATGGCACCAAAATGACCGGTCCAAGCCTTTCTTCGCTGGTCGCCAAAGCCGACGCAGCCACCGACACCGCCGTGCGCGCAGATCTGGACGCCACTCAGGCCAAACTGCAAGCCATTGTCGATCACGCCAACAAGGGCGAGCACTTCGATCAACTGATCGCTGCGGGCAACACTGCAGGCAATCAGGTGGTGCGCGACGCCATCGGTGCATTGGTCAAGCAGACCGGCGCGATTGAGCAGGCTGCTGGCAAACTGGGCATTACTGATCTGAACCCTGATAACGCCGATCACGAGTTCTGATCCCGGCGTTCGCACTGGCAATACTCCACGCTTGAAACCAAAGCCGGCCCTCATCAGGGCCGGCTTTTTTGTGCCTGAAAGGTGGCTTGCACACCCTCTCCCAATCGGGAATTACCGGAGACGTCTCTAACTTGTGTAGGGCATTTCCCAATCATCCGATGTCGGATTGAACGCTGAAATTACCCCGTCGATGATTTGCACTTTCTTGATCCACCCCATCAGAAGGGAGACAGCCAGTGCCAAAAAAAAGCAGAAAAAGGCGCATCGTCAAAGACGTTAATCACAACGACTACGGCATTCACTTATTGAAAGGAGCAAGCGGGCCGCGGGCATGGAAGGTCACCATTTACCGCGACGGAAAGGTCTTCAATCGGCTGTTTTCTTTCTCACGTTACGGCGGAGAGGTGCCTGCTCGCGAAGCCGCCGATGCCTGTCGCGATAAATTGATGCTGGCTAACCTGCCCAAGCTCAGCCGCGACATTCGTCAGCGCATCATCAGCACCAACACCAGCGGCTTTCCGGGCGTGCATTACCGCTGTTACACCGGCGTCGCCTATTGGGTGGCACGCACGACCTTGCGTAACGGCAGCAGCGTGACCAAATCGTTTCGGGTCGAACTCTATGGCGACGCACGAGCCAAGGAGCTGGCTGTACGCGAGCGCGAGCGTCAGCTCGATAAGGTGGGCGATTACCGTTCATACAAGGTCCCGCAGGGGGAACAGCACCTGATACAGCTGATCATCGAAGACCCGACCCTACAGATCGTGGGCGTTTGAAAGCGTAGCGCGGACTCGAAATGGGTAATTGGTAACAACACATTGCCAGAGAGGTGCTAAACGCAAATCCCTCTTATTCATGAAAGGCCGGACTGGTAAGCTTGCTCGCCCTGATTTCCGGCCCTTGCAGGATGTGTATGACCACGCGGTTTCATCTGACGCTTCTCCTGCTGATGGCCGCAGCCATTAGCGGGTGCGATGACGCCCCGCGTTTCACCGCAGCTGAGCCGGGCGAGCATCGCTCGGCAGGTGACACTACGGTAACCAAGTCTGATCGCAACGCCTTCTCCCTGCCGTCGGCCAACCTGTCGCCATCACGACGCCTGGATTTCAGTGTCGGCAATAGCTTCTTCCGCAGCCCATGGGTCATTGCCCCCTCCACCACCACCGCCCGCGATGGGCTCGGCCCGTTGTTTAACACCAACGCCTGTCAAAACTGCCACATCAAAGACGGTCGCGGTCACCCTCCCAAGGCGGGCGACAGTAACGCGGTTTCGATGCTGGTCCGGCTGTCCATTCCCGACGCTGCGCAATATGCCGAACACATCTCAAAACTTGGGCTAGAGCCCGAACCTGTTTACGGCACCCAACTTCAAGACATGGCGGTCCCAGGCGTTGCACCCGAAGGCAAGGTACGGGTCGAGTACGACGCCATGACAGTACACTTTCGAGATGGCACGCCAATCCAGCTGCGCCGCCCTACCCTTCGGATTACCCAGTTGGGATACGGCCCGATGCATCCGCAAACCCGTACCTCGGCACGTATCGCACCGCCCATGATCGGGCTTGGTTTGCTGGAGGCGATTCCCGTGTCAGCGATTCTGGCCAACGCCGATCCTGAGGACAAAAAAGGCACCGGTATCTCAGGCCGGGCCAATTGGGTGTGGGACGACGCACAACAGAAAACCGTACTCGGGCGCTTCGGCTGGAAAGCGGCGCAACCGAGCATCAATCAGCAAAACGCACATGCACTGTCCGGCGACATGGGCCTGACGTCCAGCCTGAAAAAAAACGATGACTGCACGCCTGCGCAAACCGACTGCCTCAATGCCCCCAATGGCGAAGGGCCGGAGGGTGAGCCGGAAGTCAGTGACAATATCCTGCGCCTGATCACCTTCTACACACGCAATCTCGGAGTTCCGGCGCGACGTGACGCGGGCGATGCGCAAGTTTTGCAGGGCAAAAATCTGTTCTTCAAGGCCGGTTGCCAGCAATGTCACACGCCACAGTTCACCACCGGGCCGGATGCCAGTGAGCCGGAGCTGGCCAATCAAGTGATCCGTCCCTATACCGATTTGCTGCTGCACGACATGGGCGAAGGCCTGGCGGACAACCTCAGTGAATTCCAGGCCAGCGGTCAGGAATGGCGCACCCCGCCGTTGTGGGGGATCGGGCTGACAAAAGTCGTCAGCGGCCACACTCAGTTTTTGCATGACGGCCGCGCCCGCAATCTGATGGAAGCGGTGCTGTGGCACGGCGGCGAGGCGCAGGCTGCGCAACGTCAAGTACTGGCGTTCGACGCAGAACAACGCGCAGCGCTGCTGGCGTTTCTGAATTCGCTGTAAGGGTTTCGCTGCAATCTTTTTTAACTGTTTTCTACAAAGGAGCCGGGCATGTTCCGTCCCAAGCTGTTACTCACCAGCCTCGCCGCACTCGCGTTGGGTGCATGCGCGCCTTCGGACCCGCAGGCTGTGACTTCCGCCGCCATCGCCAAGCAGGTGATCCTGCCGACTTACAGCCGCTGGGTCGACGCAGACCGGCAATTGGCCGTCAGTGCGTTGGCGTTCTGCCAGGGCAAGTCCGATCTTGAGACGGCCCGCGCTGATTTCCTCCAGGCGCAAAGAGCCTGGGCGCAATTGCAGCCTTTGCTGATTGGTCCGTTGGCCGAGGGCAATCGCTCGTGGCAAGTGCAGTTCTGGCCCGATAAGAAGAACCTGGTCGGGCGTCAGGTCGAGCAACTGATCACCGCCCAGCCGCAGATCAGCGCCGAGGCACTGACCAAATCCAGTGTCGTGGTACAGGGCTTGTCGGCTTACGAATACATCCTGTTCGACGCCGAGATCGACATGGCCAATGCCGAGCAGAAAGCCCGCTACTGTCCACTGTTGATGGCGATTGGCGAGCGGCAGAAAAATCTGGCCGAGGAAATCCTCAACGGCTGGAACACCGCCGACGGCATGCTCGCCCAACTGAGCAAGTTTCCTAACCCGCGCTACGCAGATTCCCACGAAGCCATCGCCGAGTTGCTGCGGGTGCAAGTCACCGCGCTAGACACGCTGAAGAAAAAGCTCGGCACCCCGCTAGGCCGCCAGAGCAAAGGCGTGCCGCAGCCATTCCAGGCAGAAGCATGGCGTAGCAAATCGTCACTGGGCAGCTTGCAGGCGAGCCTTGAAAGCGCCGAAACAGTCTGGACCGGGGTCGACAATCATGGCCTGCGCGGCCTATTGCCCGCCGAGCAGAAACCACTGGCCGACAAGATCGACGCGGCCTACGCTGCCAGTCGAAAACTCCTGGCTGGCCTGAAGCCGCCACTGGTGGATTTGCTCGCCAATGACGAAGGCCGTCAGCAGCTCAATGCGTTCTACGACAGCCTCAACGTGGTCCACCGCCTGCACGAAGGCGAGCTGGCAAAGGCGCTGGGCATTCAACTGGGCTTCAATGCCAACGACGGTGACTGATATGTTGCGACGCCAGGCACTGGCTCTTGGGAGCCTCGTACTCAGCGCGTGTACTTTGGGCGGCTGGACGCTGTTCAAGAAGAAAGATGAAAGCCCGCTGCTGCTTTCCGCCCGAGACGACGGTAACGGGCAGCACTATGCCGTGGGTTATCGAGTGGACGGTACGCAGGTGTTTGCAACGCAGGTCGCCCAGCGCTGCCACGACATCATCAATCATCCTCAGCTTGCCATTGCGCTGTTCGTCGCTCGCAGGCCGGGCACCGAGAGCTACCTGATCGATGTGCGCGATGGTCGCCTGCTGCAGACGATTACTTCTCCGACCAGTCGGCACTTCTACGGTCACGCGGTGATCCACCACAGCGGCGAATGGCTGTACACCACCGAGAACGACACCACCGATCCCGGTCGCGGATTGCTGGGGGTTTACCGGTTTGTCGATGACCGGCTAGAGCGCACGGGGGAGATCTCCACCCATGGCATCGGCCCGCATCAGGTGTCGTGGATGCCGGACGGCGAAACGCTGGTGGTCGCCAATGGCGGCATCCGCACCGAAGCCGAAAGCCGCGTGGAGATGAACCTCAACGCCATGGAGCCAAGCCTGGTCCTGATGCAACGCGATGGCTCACTGTTGAGCAAAGAGACGCTGCCTCAGCAGATGAACAGCGTGCGTCATCTGGCGATTGCCAGCGACGGTACGATTGTCTCGGGGCAGCAGTTCATGGGGGCCAGTCATGAGTCGTCCCAGTTGCTGGCAATCAAGCGTCCCGGCCAGCCGTTCATGGCATTTCCCATGGATGATGCGCAGCTGCAATCAATGGGGCATTACACCGCCAGCGTGGCGATCCACAGTGAACTACGATTGGTCGCGTTGACTGCCCCGCGAGGGAACCGGTTCTTCATCTGGGATCTGGACACTGGCACAGTGCGCGTGGATGCGCCGCTGCCCGATTGTGCAGGTGTCGGCGCTGCGGCAGACGGCTTTGTCGTGACCTCAGGCCAGGGCCGCTGCCGCTTTTACGACTGCCGTCAAACCGAGTTGGTCGCACAGCCGCTGGCATTACCGGCAGGGTTGTGGGACAACCATCTGCATTTAGTTTGAAAGCACACATCCCGCGCCCTTTTGTAGGAGCTGACGAGCAACGCGAGGCTGCGAATCGGTAGTGAGTCTGATGCGATTCTTTCGCCTGACATACTGCCATCGCAGCCTCGCGTTGCTCGTCAGCTCCTACACTTGATGCGAGTCGAACCGGACATCTGTTTTGCAAGGAAGTGAAATATGTTGCGTCGTCGCATGCTGATCATGCTGGGCGTTGTTCTGATCGTTGTCCTCGCCCTGGGCGGTTACAAAGCGTTTTCGGTGTACCAGCAAATCCAGCAATTCACCGCGCCTAAACCACCGATCAACGTCGCGGTGGCGGTTGTCGAAGATCGGCCATGGCAAGGTCGTTTGCCCGCCATCGGCAGCCTCAAGGCGCTGCAAGGCGTGGACCTGAGCCTGGAAATCGCCGGCACGGTCAAGGCACTGCAGTTCGAATCAGGGCAGAAGGTCAAAGTCGGCCAGCCGCTGCTGCAACTGGACAGTGATGTTGAAAAGGCCCTGCTCGGAACTGCCGAAGCCGACCTTGGCCTGGCGCAGGTCGAATACGGTCGCGGCAGCAAGCTGGTGGGCGATCAGGCCATCTCAAGGGGCGACTTCGACAAGCTGGCCGCCACCCAGAAAAAAGCCGCTGCCACCGTCGCGCAACTCAATGCATCGCTGGCGAAAAAACGCATCCTCGCGCCCTTCAGCGGGACCATCGGGATTCGTCAGGTCGACGTCGGCGACTACCTCGCCAGCGGCACCGTCATCGCTACATTGCAGGACCTGACCAGTCTGTATGCGGACTTCTATGTCCCCGAGCAGACCTTGCCTAAACTCGCCATAGGTCAAGCGGTGCAGGTCAGTGTGTCGGCGTATCCAGGCCAGGTGTTCGAAGCGAAAATCAGCGCGATCAACCCCAAGGTCGAGGACGCCACGCGCAACGTGTTGGTACGAGCGACGCTACCCAATCCGGACAGCAAATTACTGCCTGGCATGTTCACCAGCTTGCAGGTAGTACTGGGCGAAGACACTCGCCAACTGGTGCTGCCTGAAAGCGCCATCACCTACACGCTGTATGGCAATTCCGTCTACGTCGTAGTCCCGAAAAAGAACGCTGACGGCCAGCCCGAGAAGAACGACAAAGGCGAGCCGCAATTGGCCGTGGAGCGACGTTTCGTCGAGACCGGCGAGCGGCGAGGCGGTCAGGTGATCATCAACAAAGGACTCAAAGCCGGGGAGCAAGTGGTCAGCGGCGGTCAGCTCAAGCTGGACAACGGCGCCCATGTGATCGTCAGCACCGAGCCTGCGTTGCCTGGGCAAACCAGCCAGCCGCGCGTTGACTGATCAAGGAATCGACTATGGCCTTTACTGACCCTTTCATCCGTCGCCCGGTGCTGGCTTGCGTGATCAGCCTGCTGATCGTGCTTTTGGGTTTCCAGGCGTTCAACAAGCTGACCATCCGCCAATATCCGCAGATGGAAAACGCGCTGATCACCGTGACCACCGCCTACCCCGGTGCCAATGCCGAGACGATTCAGGGCTATATCACCCAGCCGTTGCAGCAAAGCCTGGCGAGCGCTGAGGGCATTGACTACATGACCTCGGTCAGCCGGCAAAACTTCTCGGTGATCTCCATCTACGCGCGCATCGGTTCGGACAGCGACCGGCTGTTCACCGAATTGCTGGCCAAAGCCAACGAGGTCAAAAACAAGCTGCCCCAAGACGCCGAAGACCCGGTGCTGAGCAAAGAAGCAGCCGATGCCTCGGCTCTGATGTACATCAGTTTCTACAGCTCGGAGTTAGGCAATCCGCAGATCACCGACTATCTGTCGCGAGTGATTCAGCCCAAGCTCGCCACCCTGCCCGGCATGGCCGAAGCTGAAATCCTTGGCAATCAGGTATTCGCGATGCGCCTGTGGCTGGACCCGGTCAAGCTCGCCGGTTTCGGCCTGACTGCCAGCGACGTCACCGATGCCGTGCGCAAGTACAACTTCCTGTCTGCCGCGGGCGAGGTGAAGGGCGAATACGTGGTGACCAGCGTCAACGCCACCACTGACTTGAAATCCCCGGAAACCTTCGCCGCCATCCCGCTGAAAACCGTGGGCGACAGCCGCGTGCTGCTAGGAGATGTCGCGCGGGTCGAGATGGGCGCCGAAAACTACGACACCGTCAGCTCGTTCGATGGCACGCCGTCGGTGTACATCGGCATCAAAGGCACGCCCAGTTCCAACCCGCTGGACGTGATCAAGGAAGTGCGCCGGATCATGCCGGAGCTGGAAAGCCAGTTACCGCCGAGCTTGAAAGTGTCCATCGCCTACGACGCTACCCTGTTCATCACCGCTTCCATCAACGAGGTGGTCAAGACGCTGATCGAGGCCGTGCTGATCGTCATTGTCGTAGTGTTCCTGTTCTTGGGTGCGCTGCGCTCGGTACTTATCCCGGTGATCACCATTCCGCTGTCGATGATCGGCGTGCTGTTCTTTATGCAGCTCATGGGTTATTCGATCAACCTGCTGACGCTGCTGGCCATGGTCCTGGCCATCGGTTTGGTGGTCGATGATGCGATCGTGGTGGTGGAGAACATCCATCGGCATATCGAGGAAGGCAAGACGCCGCTCAATGCTGCGCTGGAAGGCGCGCGGGAGATCGCCATGCCGGTGGTGTCGATGACGATCACCTTGGCGGCAGTGTATGCGCCCATCGGCTTTCTCGAAGGGCTGACCGGTGCGCTGTTCAAGGAGTTCGCGCTGACCCTGGCGGGGGCGGTGATCATTTCCGGCATTGTCGCGCTGACGTTATCGCCGATGATGTGCGCTCTGCTGCTGCGTCGCGACCCGAACCCCACGGGCCTGGCGCATAAGCTCGATTCGGTATTCGAAAGCCTTAAGGTGCGTTATCAGCGCGTGTTGCACGGCACGCTGAACACGCGGCCGGTGGTGATTGTGTTCGCGCTGATCGTGCTGTGCCTGATCCCGGTGTTTCTCAAATTCACCCAATCGCAACTGGCACCGGATGAGGACCAGGGCATTATTTTCATGATGTCCACCGGGCCACAGCCGACCAACCTCGATTACATGAACGCCTACACCGATCAGTTCATCGAGATCTTCAAAGCGTTCCCCGAGTACTACTCCTCGTTCCAGATCAACGGTTTCAACGGCGTGCAGACAGGCGTCGGCGGCTTCCTGCTTAAGCCGTGGGACGAACGCAGTCGCACGCAAATGGCGATTCTGCCCGAGGTCCAGGCCAAGCTTGCAAACATCACCGGACTGCAGATTTTCGGGTTCAACCTGCCGTCGCTACCGGGTACGGGCGAAGGGCTGCCGTTTCAGTTTGTGCTCAATACGCCCAACGATTACGCCGCGCTACTGGAGGTTGCCGACCGGATCAAGAAGCGCGCTCAGGAGTCGGGCAAATTCGCCTTTCTCGATATTGATCTGGCGTTCGACAAGCCGGAAGTGGTGGTAGATATCGACCGCGCCAAGGCGGCGCAGATGGGTGTTTCGATGCAGGACCTGGGCGGCACGCTGGCCACACTACTGGGTGAATCGGAGATCAACCGTTTCACGATCGAGGGCCGCAGCTACAAGGTCATCGCGCAGGTCGAGCGACCGTTTCGCGACAACCCTGACTGGCTCAACAACTACTACGTGAAGAACGACAAGGAGCAGATGCTGCCGCTGTCGACGCTGATCACAGTCAGTGATCGGGCGCGGCCGCGCCAGTTGAATCAGTTCCAGCAGCTCAACTCGGCGATCATCTCCGGATTCCCGCTGGTGAGCCAGGGCGAGGCTATTGAACTCGTCAGACAAATCGCCAGCGAAGAGGCGCCCGCGGGCTTTGCTTACGACTACGCAGGCGCGTCGCGCCAATACGTGCAGGAAGGCAGCGCGCTGTGGGTCACCTTCGGGTTGGCCCTGGCGATTATTTTTTTGGTGCTGGCGGCGCAGTTCGAGAGCTTCCGCGATCCCCTGGTGATTCTGGTGACGGTGCCGCTGTCGATTTGCGGGGCGCTCATTCCGCTGTTCCTTGGGCTCTCGACGCTGAATATCTACACGCAGGTGGGGCTGGTGACGTTGATCGGGCTGATCAGTAAGCACGGGATTCTGATCGTGGAGTTCGCCAACCAGCTACGACGGGACAAGGGCTTTACAGCGCGCGAGGCGGTTGAGCAAGCGGCGGCGATTCGCCTGCGCCCGGTATTGATGACCACGGCGGCAATGGTGTTTGGCATGGTGCCGTTGATTCTTGCGACCGGCGCGGGGGCTGTGAGTCGGTTCGATATCGGGATGGTGATTGCGACCGGCATGTCGGTGGGGACGTTGTTTACCCTGTTCGTGCTGCCGTGCGTTTATACGTTGTTGGCGGCGAAGGATAAGCAACCGCAGACCGAGTCCCAAATCGCTGGCGCCTGACAGATGCTTCGCGGGCAAGCGCGCTCCTACAAGATCACACATCGCGATTGCCAAAATCGCGCGCTGTCGGAGCGCGCTTGCCCGCGAAAGCTTTTTCAGCCAAACGAAAAAGACCCCGATCAACGGGGCCTTTTGGTCAGGATGGGTTCAGTTTTGTCGCCCGGACCCTTGGGCCAGACCGTACATCAACAACAGCAAATCATGATCGGGCCGCGCAGCGACGTCCGCTTTGAGGGTGCGTGGCAGATAGCAAACGCCTTCACCGTGTTCCGCACCCAGAATCTTCGCCTGAGGCTGCTCCCACGCGGCAAGCGCGACAGAGGCAATCCCCAACGCTCCTACCAGAAACAAACCTCGAGCCAGTTCTAACTTCATCGCTCTAAACCTTTGATAGGGCTGCCAAACGCCGTCTCGTAAAAGTAGACCAGCTTGCTCCAGTCTGCAGACTTGAACGACGAGTGGCGACGCAACTGCTTCATATCGTGTTGCGCAGCGCCGTACGCGGTCAGACGGCGGCGGCATTTTTCCAGATCGAGCAGCGCGACCTCAGGTTTGGCATTGGCGCCCTCCCCTGTGACCCGCACAAAAACGTGCTTGATATAGATGCAACTGTGCTGCCAACGGCCCTTGTGCATGCGCGCCAGATTTTCCGCCAGCTCCTTAAGCATCCGGTCATGGACTTCTTCACCAAACCGTTCGCGGCCACCAGCGGCGTACCAGTTTTCGATTTCATCGAAGCCATCCAGCGAGGCAGTTACCAGCAACGCACGCCATTCGTTGTTTTCGTCACGCTCGGCACCGCAGAACACCATTTTCGGTACATTCACGTTCAGTTGGCGCAAACCTTCGAGGGCATCACGCTCGCGCAATACCGTCGGGCGACCGAAGGGGTGGAGCCAGCTGCGATAGATATGTCCGGTTTGCCGTTTCACGTACAGCAGCCGACCGTTTTCCGACACGACGCGTTGCACGCCACTCTCTCCGCCGCGACGCCGATTGGGTTCTTCAACCCACTCCCCGCGCGTATTCCAGAAATAGGCGAAGCGGTCCTTGGCCGGTACTGCCAGGTCTGCAACGAAATCAACGGCCATCCTGTTACCTCTTGCGTAATAGATATACACGCCACATGGCGTACAACGGCAGGAAATCCAATCGCTCCTGGATGCGGAATCCTGCCTGCGTAAATTCTGCTTCTACTGTGTCCACCGGTAACACGAAACGGTTCTGGTAACCCTCTTGCTGGCGCTTGCGCTCTGCACGCTTGCGTTTCCAGGCCTTGAAGTTGCCATCCACCCACAGCGAGATAATCACGCTGTCACGCGTAACCCGGTGAAACTCCTTCAATAAAGTTGCCCGATGCTGCGGTTCACCAACGTGGTGGAGTAACCGCATGCAGAAAATACTGTCCACAGCATTGTCGGGCATATCGATAGCAAAGGCGGAGGTCTGCAAGGGCCGTACCCTTTTCACCACTTCCGGCGATTGCGATTTGCAGGCCATGGCCACCATGTCGGCCGAATTGTCGGCGCCGATGATCACCCGGTTGGTTTTCTCGGCCAGCAGCGGCCAGAAACGTCCGGCACCGCAAGGCAGGTCCATCACTAACCCAGGCTCACCTGCCAGCGCCAATGCACGCCTGGCCAGTTGCTCATCGCGACGATGAGACAGCGTCCTGGCCAATCCGTCCTTATGCTTGTGCAAATATTTTTGCGCGTGGTCTCGGTCATATTTGCGCGAAAAATCCAGCTCTATTCGCTTGCTCATGATGTTGCTCCTGAAAATATCTGCGCCCAAGTTAGGCAGCGCGGCGTCATCTTCAGGTCATGCTTACGTGAAAAAAATGTCACGTTGGTCAGGCAAATGTTACGAGGTTTTACCGTCCGTTGTAGGAAGGCGGAGTTCAGTTCGTCAGAAACCGGGCATATTTATCCGCGATTTGCCCTTTAAGCGGCATTTCTAGTCGGTGGCGATCTTCAGTTCCACGCTGAAACGGCAGCCGTTGGGTTCCATGGTTTCCAGACTGACGGTCCAGCCCTGGTTTTCACAAATGCGCTGCACCAGTGATAGCCCCAGGCCCAAACCTTCACCGCGCTGTTCACTCCCCCGAACGAACGGCTTGAACATGGCCTCGCGTTTCTCTTCTGGAATGCCCACGCCACTGTCCTCGACGATGAACCCTTCGCTGTGCAAGGTCAGGCGAATGAATCCGCTGTCGGTGTAATGCAGGGCATTGCGCAACAGGTTACCCATGACCGCGTATAGGAACGTCGCGTTGTAGGAACTGCCGGACGCCTCGCTCGGCGCGTAGATCAGCTTCAGGCCTTTGGATTCAATCGGCTCACGCCACAACGCAATCAACTGCTCGGCGGCAGCTTGCAGCGTCAGTTGCGGGGTCATTCCAGCATCGTCGCGCTGGGTGCGCGCCAGCATGAGGAAGGTCTGCACCAGATCGCGCATCTCCTCGCACGCCCGCGCAACGCGCTCAACCTGCGCCCTGGCGCGCTGATCAAGGGCGGGATTTTCCAGCAGCAATTCACAGGAGCTAGCCAGCACCATCAACGGCGTGCGCAGTTCATGGCTGACGTCACTGGTGAACATGCGCTCGCGGGTCAGGGCATCACGCAGCCGACCCAAAGTGGCATCGAACGCCACGGCCAGCTCGCCTACCTCATCCGCTGCGTAATCGGGTGCCAATGGCGGCGCCAGCCCGAGCAGTTGATCGCGATGGCGAACCTGCCGTGCAAGCCGCACCACCGGCGCCATGACGCGACGGGCGAGAATCCAGCCGAGAAAAACCGCCAGTGCCAACGCCAGTACGAAACCGACCAGCACCACGGCAAACAGCACCCGTTCGCGCTCTTCGAAGTCGCTCTGGTCCTGCAGCAGGGCGTAACGACGGCCGTCTACCACCTCAATCATCGCGTGATAAGACAAGGGGCCACGGAAGACTTCGTGAAAGCCGGGCTCCAGATGGCGCAAATCCTTGGGCAGATCGAAGTCACCTGGGCCGCCGCTGAAATAAAACAGCTGGTCAGGCTCAGGACGGTGGCTCCAGTCGCTGACGTTGTCCATCAACAGCAGCCGCGTCAGGTCGCCCCCCAGGCCTGCTGATATCAGCTTCTCTTCCACCAAATGCACAGTTGCGACGATGCCCATTGCAAAAGATCCCGCCACCAACGCGCTCATTAAGGCGAAGGCAATGATGATCCGCTGGGCAAGGCTTTGCTTAAACTCCATCTCGGCCCTCGGCCAGGCGATAGCCCACACCATGGACCGTCTGCAGCAGCGGCTTGGCGAATGGCTTGTCGATCACCTGACGCAATTGGTGAACGTGGCTGCGCAGGCTGTCACTGTCCGGGCAGTCATCGCCCCACAGCGCTTCCTCAAGAATCTCGCGACGCAACACGTGGGGGCTTTTCTGCATCAGCACTGCCAGCAGCTTCAGGCCGACAGGGTTGAGTTTGAGCAAACGCCCTTCGCGGGTGACTTCGAGGGTGTCCAGGTCGTAGATCAAATCAGCGACCTGCAAGGTACGCTTGCCGCCGCCTTGAGCGCGACGCAGCACCGCTTCGATACGCGCGGCCAGTTCGGACAAGGCAAAGGGCTTGAGCAGGTAGTCGTCGGCGCCGGAGCGGAAACCCTGAAGACGGTCGTCCAGTTGGTCGCGCGCAGTGAGCATGATCACAGGCGTGTCACGACGCGCGTCTTCACGCAGGCGCTTGCAGAGGGTGTAGCCATCGATACCCGGCAGCATGATGTCGAGCACGATCAGGTCGTAATGCTCCGTCGCCGCCAGATGCAGTCCGGACAGCCCATCCTGCGCGCAGTCGACGGTGTAGCCTTTCATCCCCAGGTAATCGGCCAGATTGGCCAGGATGTCGCGGTTGTCTTCAACCAGCAGAATTCGCATGGGCGCACGTTCTCCATATGCAGGGTACGGCCTGAGCCTTTGTGCCACGCAGGGAGGTAACTGCAAGCGCGGGCGACGGTTCAGAGTTGGCGGCAGCTTAAGGCGAAGTGGGCCGTAGGGAAAGCGCCGCATCGCATAACGTTTTTTTCACTCCTGATTCACAGCTTGGTGACAGCGATCCGCCCATTCTGCCGCCTTCCCTCGGTTCGCATCCGAGCACTTACCGACATTGTCTCTGGATTACACATGCCAACAGCCCTCCAACGGCCTGAATCACGCCCGCTCAATCTGTGGGTGTGCCTGGGAATCCCGGCCGTGACCGCTATCGTTCTAATGTTGCTCGAACTGACGTCGCTGGACATGGACATTGCGAAACTGGCCTATGACCCGCTGGCGGGCGACTTCATTGGCCGTCACAGCTACTTTCTGGAAAACGTACTGCACGACCGCGCCAAGCAGGTGGTGATTGCAATGGCGGTGTTGTCGCTGCTGGGTTTTGTCGGCGCTTTCTTCCTCGAACGGCTTAAGCCATGGCGCCGTGAGTTGGGGTGTCTGGTGTTATCGATGGCGCTGTCGACCAGCTTTGTGACGCCGGTCAAGGTGGTGACTTCGGTGCAGTGCCCGTGGAGCCTGACTGAGTTCGGCGGCAAGGAAACCTACAGCGAACTGCTCAGCCCGCGCCCTGCGACTGACAAACCCGGACGCTGCTGGCCCGGAGGACATGCGGCGACGGGCTTTACGTTGTTTGCGCTGTTTTTTGTTTTCCGGGATCGCAAGCCGAAGCTGGCCAAGGCTGGGTTGGTGCTCGCCTTCGGATTGGGGACTGTTTTTTCTGTTGGTCGGATGCTGCAAGGGGCGCACTTTTTCTCCCACAACATCTGGACGGCGGTGTTTTGCTGGTTGATTTGTCTGGGGGCTTATTACGCAGTGCTTTATCGACCGGCGCTCAGGAAATCTGCAGTGCTGGACGCTGAGCCCCTATCTACCTGAGCCCGCAATTCCATGGTGCTGCTGATATCGGTTCCAGTGTGCGGGTGACGCGGTCCCCTGTAGGGGCATTCGGAGGTTACGACGGTCGCGATGCGGTGTGTCGGGTGTACCTCGATTAGGTGTATATCCGTTGTTTATGGTGTGGCTGATATCGGTTCCGCCCTTACGGCGTGTCACTTTGTCTTGGCAAAGTAACCAAACCGTTTCGCTCCCGTGTCCGGCCCTCCTTCGTCGGGTTCCCTCGCTCCGGCATTGCTCCGCCGGGACGCGCCGAACGGGCATCCATGCCCTAGCGGCGCTCGCACGACATCCATGTCGTGCGCCCGGCTACGCAACGCCTGCGCTCGGCCTTCCAAAGTCGCACTTTGTGGCGCTCACAAAATCTCGGCACGACACAGAACCTGTAGGAGCGAATTCATTCGCGAGAGGCCTGCGGGGTTGTGACAAAGCCCAGGACAATGCCCCAAAGCAGAAAAGCAGAAAAGCAGAAAAGCAAATGCTCTTGATCTTCACCCACGCCAGCCCAAACACCGCAAAACGCGACTTGGGTGCAGGCCGAACGCAGGCGACGCGGAGTGGGCAGCGCGGCATGGATGCCGCGCTAGCCGCCCCCGGCCATGGATGGCCGATGGCGGCGTGCCCACGGAGCGTCGCCGGAGTGAGGGAACCCGACGAAGGAGGGCCAAACCGGGAGGAAGACCTTTCGGTTACTTTTGGGGCGTTTTTGCCAAAAGTGACCCGCCGTAAGGGCGGAACCAATATCAGCCCCACCCCAAAAACCGGATATACACACAATCGCAGTACACCCGGCCCACCGCATCGCAGCCTCCCGCTGGTCGTCAGCTCCTACATGTGACTGCGTGAACCGATGCAGCTCCCGGATATACACACAATCCCAGTACACCCGACCCACCGCATCGCAGCCTCCCGCTGGTCGTCAGCTCCTACAGGGGACCGCGTTAACCTGAAAAACACCCATAAAAAAACCCCGCCGAAGCGGGGTTTTTTAACATCGGGGTGAGGCTGGCTTACATCATGCCGCCCATACCACCCATGCCGCCCATGTCTGGCATACCGCCGCCAGCTGGACCTTTGTCATCAACCACATCAGCAATCATCGCTTCGGTGGTGATCATCAGACTGGCGATCGAGGACGCAGCCTGCAGAGCAGAACGAGTCACTTTAGCCGGGTCCAGGATACCCATTTCGATCATGTCGCCGTATTCGCCGGTAGCAGCGTTGTAACCGTAGTTACCCGAACCCTGCTTAACCTTGTCGACCACAACGCTTGGCTCGTCACCGGAGTTGGCAACGATCTGGCGCAGAGGTGCTTCAACCGCACGACGCAGCAGAGCGATACCAACGTTCTGATCAGCGTTGTCGCCGCGCAGTTCGGAGATTGCCTGCAGCGAGCGAACCAGCGCTACGCCACCGCCAGGTACCACGCCTTCTTCAACGGCTGCGCGGGTTGCGTGCAGGGCGTCTTCAACGCGGGCTTTCTTCTCTTTCATTTCAACTTCGGAACCAGCGCCGACTTTGATCACTGCAACGCCGCCGGACAGCTTGGCCAGACGCTCTTGCAGTTTTTCTTTGTCGTAGTCCGAAGAAGTATCACCGATCTGCTGGCGGATCTGAGCGATACGGCCGTCGATGTCGGTACGAACGCCAGCACCGTCGATGATGGTGGTGTTTTCTTTGTTCAGCACAACGCGCTTGGCATTACCCAGGTGTTCCAGGGTAGTGGTTTCCAGGCTCAGGCCGATTTCTTCGGAGATCACGGTGCCGCCAGTCAGGACAGCGATGTCCTGCAGCATGGCCTTACGACGGTCGCCGAAGCCTGGAGCCTTGACGGCTGCGACTTTAACGATACCGCGCATGTTGTTCACAACCAGAGTCGCCAGGGCTTCGCCTTCAACGTCTTCGGCAACGATCAACAGCGGACGGCCGGCTTTGGCCACTGCTTCCAGAACTGGCAGCATTTCGCGGATGTTCGAGATCTTTTTGTCAACCAGCAGCAACAGCGGGCTGTCGAGCTCGGCAACCATGGTGTCTGGCTTGTTGATGAAGTACGGGGACAGGTAGCCACGGTCGAACTGCATGCCTTCTACAACCGACAGTTCGTTTTCCAGACCAGTGCCTTCTTCAACGGTGATAACGCCGTCTTTGGTCACTTTTTCCATGGCTTCGGCAATGATGTCGCCGATGGAATTGTCGGAGTTGGCCGAGATGGTGCCGACCTGAGCGATTGCTTTGGTGTCGGTGCAAGGCTTGGACAGTTTCTTGAGCTCAGCAACGATGGCGATGGTCGCCTTGTCGATGCCGCGCTTCAGGTCCATCGGGTTCATGCCGGCAGCGACGGCTTTCAGGCCTTCGTTGACGATGGCTTGAGCCAGAACGGTTGCAGTGGTAGTACCGTCACCAGCGTCATCGTTGGCACGGGAGGCAACGTCTTTGACCAGCTGCGCGCCCATGTTTTCAAAACGGTCTTTCAACTCGATTTCTTTGGCAACCGACACACCGTCTTTGGTGATCAGTGGAGCGCCAAAGCTTTTCTCGATGATGACGTTACGGCCCTTTGGACCCAGCGTTGCTTTTACTGCGTCAGCCAGGACGTTTACACCGGCGAGCATTTTTTTACGGCCAACGTCGCCGAACTTAACTTCTTTAGCAGCCATGATCGATATTCCTTAAATACTTTGTAGTAACGGGAAAATGCGCGGGAATCACTCAGCCTTCGACGACTGCGAGAATTTCGTTCTCGCTCATCACCAGCAGGTCTTCGCCGTCTACTTTCACAGTGTTGCTGCCGGAGTAAGGGCCGAACACCACTTTGTCACCCACTTTCACGGCCAGCGCACGAACTTCACCGTTGTCCAGAACGCGACCAGTACCGACAGCGAGGATCTCGCCACGGTTAGGTTTTTCAGCGGCCGAACCCGGCAGAACGATACCGCCAGCAGTTTTGGTTTCTTCTTCGCTGCGACGGATTACGACGCGGTCATGCAGAGGACGAAGCTTCATTGTCGATCTCCTGATTATGGTTTTTGAAGGTCCGGCGATGGCGCCGGCGAGTTTAAACATCCGGGCTTGCCGGTTACGGTTCGCGAGCGAACCGCAGAATACGGTCTGGCGAAACGCGCCAGAAACCTTGCGGTGACCCATACATAAGGGCGCACAAGCTGATTACAAGGCCAAAGCAGAAAATTTTTGTGACAGTCGCAGCCGTAAAAACAAACGCGGCACCCGAAGGCGCCGCGCAGAGTTGCTGGCCGATCACTTGTCGCGATGTTCGAACTCACCTTCGATGACTTCGCCTTCGATCACGTCCGGTTTACGCGCACCGGGACGATGCGCGCCAGGCGGTACAGGGCCACCTGCCAACGGGTCATCCGCGAATGCACGTCGGCGCGCAGCAGAGGCTTCAGCCCGCTGGCGGACCTTGACGACCAAGGCTTTGCGCGTAAACGGCAGCAGGCAGATCAAGCCGAGCACGTCACTGATGAAGCCCGGTAGCAGCAGAAGACCGCCGCCCACCGTCATCATCAAACCGTCCATCATCTGTTGTGCTGGCAACTCGCCTCGCGACAGGGCTTCACGGGCACGCAACGCCGTAGCAAAGCCTGCGACACGAATAATGAACAGCCCCAACATGGAACCTGCGACCACCAACAGGAAGGTCGCCAGGAAGCCGATGGACATTCCGACTTTCACCAGTACAAACAGCTCAAGCACCGGAAAAAGCAAAAAAAGAAACAGAAAAACACGCATCAAATGAGTTCCTCGACGGAAGAATGCCTTCCAATAAAACCTAAGTGACGTCGCAAGGTTGTGAATTCAAGCCTCAATCGTCTCAGCGGTCGGCCATTTTTCGGCGTGAGCCAGTTGCACCAAGGCCTGGCGCACTTGTGTCGGCGTATTACACGGCTCGCTAAACCCCAGCCAGTGCAGGCTGTGGCCAATTCGCAGGTGCATGCCTTCGCTGTCGATTCCCACCAGTGTGGCAGGCTCTGTCTTGGGCAAACCCGACAACTCGACGTAATGCGCGATAGCTTTGGTGTGATCTTCGTTCATGTGCTCGACCATGCTGGTTTCAGCAGCGCCCGCAAACGGGTTGGGCAACGAAACGTTGTCGAGCCAGTGAATCGCGCCAAAACCACCGATAAACCGATAACGCACCGGCACCAGCACCCAGAAATCGAAGTCATGGGCGCTGTGGTAACTCGCCGATTCCGGGAAGTAGCGGTAATAACGTTGCGCGGCGGCTTCAATCGCGGCCTCATCAGTGACCTTCGCCGCCTCGGCCATGACCGTGACTCGCCCCACGGCCTGGACATCTTCTGCCTCGCGCTCCCCCACCAACAGCGAGCATTTGTTGTCGAGCAACAGGTTGTGGGTGTGTTGGGCGATACGGCTGATCAGGATCAACGGGCGACCGTGATCGTCCAGGCAGTACGGCACCACTGAGCCGAAGGGGAAACCGGGCATCGACTTGGAATGGGTCGACAACACGCCGCGATATTCTTTGAGCAACAACTCTCGGGCTTGCCGGGCAGCTTTGGCGCTCATGGAGGGGCTCCTGAAAATGAAATCCGGCGAACGCGGAAGGAGGCGCTGGCAAATGCCAAGCGGGGATGCGAATACGATAAGCGTTATCGTTGGCGGGTGCCAGATGGGGAAATTGCAGGTTAACCAAAGTGGGAGCGGACCTGTCCGCGAAGAGGCCCGCCTATCCGATACATCTTCCGCGCCAGACAGATGGCTTTCGCGGACAGGTCCGCTCCCACAATAAAAACGTATTACCAGGCGACGCCAAACCCTGCGGTATAGCGCGTGCGGTCCAGATCACCGTCCGATGACCCGCTGATGATGTCTTTCTCAGCCTTGACGTTGAGCGAAGCCCACTCGGTAACCTTGTAACGCAGGCCGATTTCACTTTCCAGACTGTAATCCGCCACGCCACTGAGCGGCTTGCCGACTTCGCCGTTGGTGAAGAACTCGACCTTTTTACCGATCAGGTAACGGTTGTAATCCCAAGTGCCTGCAACGGAATAGAAGTTGTCCTTCTCGCCATTGGAGTATTCGAAATCAGTGCGGTTAATCAACGCACCCAGCTTGAACGCGCCCAACTCGTCATCCCAGAACTGGTAGCCAGGACCGGTACCGACCACACGCTGACGCGCCAGGTCTTCGATCGTGTCGCGCTTGTAGGTGATGCGACCGTCCCAGAACCACTTGTCAGTGATGAACCGGTCCACCGAGTATTCGGCTTCCCAGTTGTTGGTCGTGGTGATCTTGTCCTGCGCTTCGCGGTTGTACTCGCCCTTGGCGTTATGTCGCCATTGGCCGTGAGTCGCCGTGGTTTTGAACGCAATGTTGTAATCGTCGGTATCGTTTTCGGCGCGCTGGAAATCCAGGGCCGCATCGATATTGCCCTTCCAGACCAGGTCCGTGACGATTGGCTTGGGCTTCATGATCTGTTGAATACTGGCCAGATCTACCGTCTTCGGCGCATCGCCGTTGGCCAGCGTGACCTTGCCATCGTCAGCCGCTTTCAACGATTTGGAGATTTCGCCGTTGTAGGCATCTTGCTTGACCAACAAGTGCTGGTCACTCTCCAGCGTCTTGATCTCTTTCCAGTCCAGCGGGATATCGCCCGCGTACTTGGTATTGAGGAGCAATTTGCCGCCATCGAACACTTTAATCGTGCCCGTCAGCTTGTCGCCGTTCTTCAACCATACGGTATCGGCAAGCAAGGGAGTGGAGACACTGGTGATGGCAAGGCACAGCAAAGTTCTGGACAACATAGGCGGCGGTAGGGCTCGTGTTTGCGAAAAATCGGGCATTATCCATGGAGATAACGTCTAGGCAATCCAAGGACCACCAACACAGCACTCACAGACCGTAGGAAATTTCCCAAGTTCCTTGTCGAAATTTTCCACTTATCTTTTATCAGGAACGAATGCGTGACCGAACAGTCCCCCGCGCCAGAAGACCCCAGCGGCCAATCGCCCGCTGAGGCCCGGAAAACGGCGCTTTATCTCACCCTGCATCAGGTGCCGGAAGGCAAAGTCGTCAGTTATGGGCAATTGGCCGATCTTGCGGGTTTGGGACGAGCGGCACGCTTTGTTGGCCGAAGCCTGAGCCAGTTGCCGGATGGTTCGACGTTGCCCTGGCATCGGGTGGTCGGCGCAGGTGGCAAGTTGAGTTTGCTTCCCGGAACGGTTTCGGGCGAGGAGCAACGTGCTCGTTTGAGGGCCGAGGGCGTGACCATCCGTAACAATCGGATCGATATGCTGCGCCATGGCTGGCGTCCGACAGAGCACAACGGTTAGAGTGCGCCCTTTGTTTTCGTAACCTGAGGCAGATTCCAGCCCATGCCCCGCAAAACCTGGCGCGCCGCGCTCGCCGCATATGCCAGCCCGTCGACTTTTGTACTGCTGCTGCTCGGATTTGCCGCCGGCATGCCCTACATGTTGGTCTTTTCTACGCTTTCAGTGTGGTTGCGCGAAGCCGGCGTCGCCCGTGAAACCATTGGCTATGCCAGCCTCATCGGTCTGGCCTATGCATTCAAATGGGTGTGGTCCCCGCTGCTCGATCAATGGCGTCTGCCAATACTCGGGCGGCTCGGGCGTCGGCGTTCCTGGCTGGTGCTGTCTCAATCTCTGGTGATTCTCGGCCTGATCGGCATGGGTTTCTGCGATCCACAGCAGCATTTGTCCTGGCTGATCGCGATTGCCGTGGTGGTGTCGTTCTCGTCCGCCACCCAAGACATCGCCATCGACGCCTACCGCCTGGAAATCGCATCCGACAGCCAACAAGCCACCCTGGCCGCCAGCTACATGGCCGGTTATCGGGTAGCCGCGCTGCTGGCGACGGCGGGGGCTTTGTATTTCGCTGAAGGCTTCGGCTCAACCGGCTTCGCTTATAAGCATTCGGCGTGGACCGGCACCTACGTGCTGTTCGGCTTGCTGATGCTGCCAGCGCTGGTCACCACGCTGATCATGCGCGAGCCTGCGGTGCCAATGCGCACGCAGCTTTCGGCGGCGCGCTACGGCTTCATTCACCAGTTGGCGTCAGTATTCGTGCTGATCATCCTGCTGGTCTCTGTGCCAGCCATGTTCACCCAGCTCTACAACACCGATTTCGCCAGCGTGCTGTTCGAAGGCACGACCTGGAAAGACCTGCTGATGGAAGACCGCGCGTTCCTGCGCGCCATCCTCTACACCATCCTCACCACGCTGTGCCTGTCGTCCATCGGCAGGCGGGGTCTGGCGCCGGTCCTTACCCCCATCAACGACTTCATCCTGCGCTACCGCTGGCAAGCGTTCCTGCTGCTCGGCCTGATCGCCACCTATCGCATGTCCGATACGGTCATGGGCGTCATGGCCAACGTGTTCTATATCGATCAGGGGTTCACCAAGGATCAGATCGCCAGCGTCAGCAAGATTTTTGGCCTGATCATGACCCTCGTCGGCGCCGGGTTCGGCGGCCTGTTGATTGTGCGTTTTGGCATCTTGCCGATTTTGTTCATCGGCGGCATGACGTCTGCGTCCACCAATTTGCTGTTTCTGATGCTGGCCGACATGGGCCCGAACCTGAAGATGCTGATCGTGACGATCTCGCTGGATAACTTCAGCTCGGGGCTCGCGACGTCAGCCTTCGTGGCGTACCTGTCGAGCCTGACCAACCTCAAGTTCTCGGCCACGCAATACGCCCTGCTCAGCTCGATCATGCTGTTGCTGCCGCGCTTGATCGGCGGGTATTCAGGGGTGATGGTTGAGAAGCTTGGCTACCACAACTTCTTCCTGGCGACCGCTCTGATGGGCGTACCGACCTTGCTGATGATTGCCCTGCACTGGGTTCAGGAATCGCGCAAGGACAAGCTGATCGAGGACGCCAAGGCACTGCCGACGCAAACGCCGGTGAATGATCAGCCCTGACGTGCGCCGCTAAACCTGTAGGAGCGCGCTTGCCCGCGATGTGATGTTCGAGCCAATAAAGATGTGTTGGTTCACCATCATCTTCGCGAGCAAGCTCCCTCCCACAATAGGTAGCCAGCCAGATGTTTGATGAGCGCCGTTCGAGTGCACAGCAAAAGGCCCCGTGCTTTCTCAAGCCGGGGCCTTTCGTTTGATGCGGTACTGATTACTTCATCGCAGCGTCTTCCTGCACCACACGAATCACTCGTTGCGGGAACGGGATGTCGATGTTGGCGGCACGCAAACGGTCGCGGGCTTCGGCGTTGAAGCGATTCGAAACTTCACCGAAATCGCCGGTTTTGGTCCAGACCCGCAGCGACACAGTGATCGAGCTGTCGCCCAACGCAGCAACCACGGCCTGCGGCGCCGGGTCCTGGAGCACGCGCGGATCATCGGCCATGTCCAGCAGCACTTGCATCGCCTGCTTCAGATCCGCCTCGTAATCCACACCCACGTCAAAGGTGATCTTGCGCGTCGGCTGACGATTGGTGTTGGTGATGATGCCGTTGGACAGGTTGCCGTTTGGCAGGATCACGGTCTTGTTGTCGCCGGTGCGCAGCACAGTGTGGAAAATCTGGATGCTATCGACCGTGCCGGAAACACCTTGCGCTTCGATCCAGTCGCCAATGCGAAACGGGCGAAACAACAGAATCAACACCCCGCCAGCGAAGTTAGCCAGGCTGCCTTGCAGCGCCAGACCAATCGCCAGACCGGCCGCACCGATGGCTGCAACAAAGGACGTGGTTTCCACCCCGATCATCGAGGCCACGCTGACGATCAGCAGGATCTTCAGAATGACGTTCGCCAGGGTGCTGATGAAGCCCTGCAGCGCCAGATCGGCATGACGCAACGCCAGTAACGCGCCTATCTTGCTGGTCAGGCGGTTGATCAGCCACCAGCCGACGGTCAATGTCACCAATGCCAGCAGCACGCGGCTGCCGTACTCCATGATCATCGGGATCCAGGCCTGGGAGGCCTTGACCAGATGATCCACCTGATTTTCCAGGTTCAACTCCATCGATGTCTCCTTGCTCATAAAACAATTGACCGAAATAACGACAATCAGATGCGCGTTATTTCGGTCAGGCTCAGCCCTCCGACGCCCGCAAAACCCTTAGGTTCCCGGCGAACGGCAGCGCTGGCAGGATTGGGCAATCAATCGCGGAAGTTGTTGTACTGCAGCGGCATGCCGAATTCGTGACCGCGCAACACGGCCATCGCTTCTTGCAAATCGTCACGCTTCTTGCCGGTCACGCGCACTTGCTCGCCTTGAATGGCGGCCTGGACCTTGAGCTTGGCGTCCTTGATATGAGCGACGATCTTCTTCGCCAGCTCCTTGTCGATGCCTTCTTTGAGCGTGGCTTCCTGCTTCATCAGCTTGCCCGAGGCGAACGGGTCTTTGGTCTCCAGGCACTGCACGTCGATCTTGCGTTTGACCAGAGCAAGCTTGAGGATTTCAAGCATCGCTTCCAGCTGGAAGTCAGCCTCGGCGGTCAGGGTGATCGCCAGGTCCTTTTCCTTGAATTCGAAGCTGCCTTTGCCTTTGAGGTCGTACCGACGATCGAGCTCTTTGATGGCATTATCGACGGCATTAGTGACTTCGTGTTTATCCAGCTCCGACACTACGTCGAACGAGGGCATGTAAATTCTCCAATTGAACGGCGCGGCTCAGCCTGTAGATGGAGCGCGCCTGACTTGACGTTATGAAAGCCCGGTCATTATAACGAGACTTTTCCTACCTTCACTGTGAGCCTTTGATGTCGATGTCGGTTTCCTTTATTTCGCCTTTGATCTGTCCTTCAGGGCGTGACTGCTGATGCCAGCCGTCTGGCATATTCTCGGCGCGGGCAGTCTGGGGAGTTTGTGGGCCACGCGCCTGTTTCGCGCGGGTCTCCCGGTGCAGTTGATCGTCCGGGATGCAGCGCGACTGGCGGCCTATCAAGCAAAAGGCGGGCTGACCCTGAACGAAAAGGACCAGCGTCATACCTACGCCATCCCGGCACAAATCCCACGCAGCGATGAGCCGATTCAACGTTTGCTGGTGGCATGCAAGGCCTATGACGCTGAGCAGGCGGTTTTAAGCGTTGCATCACGCCTCGCGCCCGGTGCAGACGTGTTGTTGCTGCAAAACGGCCTGGGAAGCCAGGACGCAGTAGCCGCTTGCATTCCGGCCGCTCGTTGCATCTCGATTTCCAGCACCGAAGGTGCGTTTCTTGATCAGGATTTCAGCGTGGTCTTCGCAGGCCAGGGTTTCAACTGGCTGGGCGATCCAGCCGACCCAACGCCGCCCGACTGGCTAGACCAATTGCAAACCGCTGGCATCGCCCATGAGTGGGCCCCGGACATCCTGAGCCGCCTGTGGCGCAAGCTGGCATTCAATTGCGCGATCAATCCGCTGACCGTGTTGTACGGCTGTCGCAACGGCGGCTTGCTCGAACATGATGCTGAAGTCGCAACGCTGTGCGCAGAGCTGGTCCGAGTGCTGGAGTGCTGCGGCCAGCCAGCGGCAGCGTTCGACCTGCACGCCGATGTATTGCGCGTGATTCAGGCGACGGCGGCCAATTACTCATCGATGTACCAGGATGTCGTGCAAAAACGCCGCACGGAGATCAGTTACCTGCTGGGCCATGTCTGCGCCGCTGCGGCGCGTCATCAATGTCCGGCCCCGGCGTTGAATCGGTTGCGCGAACGCCTCATCAACCATCTGAGCCTGCACGGCCTGCGCATCGACTGACGACCGCGCTCACTGAGGACGAGCAAATGTGCGTCGCGGGTTTTCGCGGGAACTGAACAGCGCTACCCTGCCTGTTCCTCATCTGCCTGTGATCGCGCCCCATGCCCTTGCGCCAACGCCTGGAAAACCTGCCGGTCGGCCAAAAGCTGCTGGCCGCCCTTTTGGTCCTGCTGACCACTGTGTTGGTGGTCGCAAACCTGACGTTCATCAGCGCCGCTTATTACATCTCCCAGGAAGCAATGGCCCCGCAGGCGTTGCAGACCATTGGCCGGCTGATCAGCAACCCAAGCCTGTCGGCCCAGGCCCTGGCCTCCCCTGCCAATAGCCAGGCGCTGCTCAAGGAACTGAAGAACTACGGGCCTCTGCGCGCCGCAGCGTTGTACGACGCCGATGGCAATCGTCTGGCGCAAGTCCAACAGGGTGACAAACTCAGGCTTCCCGACCACTTCCGCAATCTGGAAACCTGGCGCATCACCGAGTTTCGCAATACCCAGGTCATTCCGGTCCCCAAACCCGATGGCGCGCAGGGCCATTTGCTGCTGGTCGCCAGTAGCGAACTGCCCACTGCGTTCTACACCGGCACGCTCACCGCCAGCCTTGGGATTCTGATTTTCAGCGTGTTGCTGTGGGCGGGCGTGGCGCGGCAAATTCGTCGCTTCATCACCGAGCCCATTTACCAGCTCGAAGACCTGTCGCGACGCGTTACTCGCGAAGAAAACTACGCGCTGCGTGCAGAGCCCGGCAACCACGATGAAATCGGCAGTCTGGCCGAAGCGTTCAACACCATGCTGTCGCGTATGGAAGCTCGCGAGCAGCAACTCAAACGCGCCCGCGACGACTCCCAGGATGCCTACGATCAAGCGCAGGGTCTGGCCGAAGAAACCCGCCACACCAACCGCAAGCTGGAGCTGGAAGTCCAGGTGCGCAGCAAGATCGAGAAGAAGCTCACCGGTTTCCAGAATTACCTCAACAGCATCATTGACTCGATGCCGTCAGCACTGATTGCGCTGGATGAACAGCTGTACGTCACGCAATGGAATCAGGAAGCCGGGGCGCTTTCCGGCACGCCGCTGGACGAGGCGCTGAATCAGCCGATCTTCCTGGCCTTCCCGCCCATGAAGTCGTTTCTGCCGCAGATCAAGCAAACCGTTGAGCGCCATACCGTGACCAAGATCGAGCGGGTGACCTGGGTCAAGGGCGACGAATCGCGGCACTACGCCCTGACTTTCTACCCGCTCACCGGTGGTGCGGGGCGTGGCGTGGTGATCCGCATCGACGACATCACGCAGCGTCTGTCGCTGGAAGAAATGATGGTGCAGTCCGAGAAGATGCTTTCGGTGGGCGGCCTCGCGGCTGGCATGGCGCACGAAATCAATAATCCATTGGGCGCGATCCTGCATAACGTGCAGAACATTCGTCGGCGCCTGTCGCCCGAACTTCCGAAGAATCTGGAGCAGGCCGAGCAGGATGGGGTCGAGCTGACAGCGGTCAATCAGTATCTGAATGCGCGAGAAGTGCCCAAACTGCTCGACGGCATTCAACAGGCAGGCGCGCGGGCGGCGAAAATCGTCAGCCACATGCTCAGTTTCAGCCGTCGCAGCAACCGCGAAATGGCCCCCTGTGACCTGCCCGCGCTGATCGATCAGGCGGTAGAAATCGCCAGCAACGACTTCGACCTCACCATCGGTTTCGATTTCAAAGGCCAGAACATCACGCGCCAGTTTGATCCCGAGCTTGGCCCGGTCCCCGGCACTGCCAACGAGCTGGAACAGGTGCTGCTCAATCTGCTGAAAAACGCAGCGCAAGCCATCCACCAACGGCCGGAAGACAGCGAGCCGGGGCGAATCACGCTACGCACACGTTTGAACCCGCCATGGGCCGAAATCCAAGTGGAAGACAACGGCATTGGCATGTCCGAAAGCGTGCGTAAACGCACCTTCGAGCCGTTCTTCACCACCAAGGAAATCGGGCAGGGAACTGGTCTTGGCCTGTCGGTTTCGTATTTCATCATCACCAACAATCACAAGGGCCAGATGGAAGTGCAGTCGAGCCTCGGTCAAGGCACGTGCTTCACCTTGCGCTTGCCGCTGGCGGGCAGCCAGATCAGCGCGCCGGCTCAAGTCATCAGTCCGTTGTAACCAGGAGATTCCAACATGGGTTTTCGCTTGTCGAAGATTTACACACGCACAGGCGACAAGGGTGAAACCGGCCTGGGCGACGGCCGTCGGGTGCCCAAAGACCATCCTCGCGTCGAAGCAATGGGTGAGGTGGATACGCTCAACAGTCAGTTGGGTGTGCTGCTCGCAGGGCTGGCCGATAACGTGGCACAGACACCCGGCTTGCAGGAGGTGATCGATGTGCTGACTTCGTGTCAGCATCGGTTGTTCGATCTGGGCGGCGAGCTGGCGATGCCGGAATATCAGGCGCTGAACGCGGCGGAAATCGAACGGCTGGAAGCAGCGATCGACCTGTGGAACGAAGAGCTGGGGCCGCTGGAGAATTTCATTCTGCCCGGCGGTTCAGCGCTGATTGCTCAAGCCCATGTCTGCCGCAGCCTGGCGCGCACTGCCGAGCGCCGTTGTCAGCACTTGAATGCGGTCGAGCCGTTGGCCGGGGTTGGGCTGGCGTATATCAATCGGTTGTCGGACTTGTTGTTCGTCGCCGCCAGGATGATTGCGCGGCGTCAGGGGATTGCTGAGATTTTGTGGGTAGCGGCGAAAAAACCTGATTAGCGCAAACCTGTTGGAGCGAGGCTTGCCCGCGAAGCTGACGACACGGTGTAACAGATAGTCCACGTCGTTAACTTCGCGGGCAAGCCTCGCTCCAACACATCAGAAACTACTCAGGCCAAAACGCGCGAATCCCGGCCACGCCTTGCGCGCCGATGTCCCACGCGCGCTGACGGTCATTCGGCCCTACTCCGCCCAGCAAAAACACCGGTTTGCTGAAACCCTGAATCAACTCACTCGCCTGCTCCCAGCCCAAGGGCTGCGCATCAGGGTGAGTCTGGGTCTTCTGCACCGGAGAAAGCGTGACGAAATCCACGCCCATCAATTCAGCCAGCTCCAGCTCTTCAGCGTTATGACACGAAGCGGCCAGCCAACGATCGGCAGGCAGCGGTCGCCCATTGGCCGCGTGCTTGCGCAGTTGCGCCGATGTCGCGTGCCAGCCTGCCGCCGGGAAATCTCCCAGCCATTCGAACGGACCTTTGAGCATCAAGCTCGCCTTGCTAGCGCACAGGCCCACTGCGTCCACCGCGATGTCGCGATACTTGGGGTCGTACATGTTCGGCGCACGCAACTGAATCAGCTTGATCCCACCTGCCACGGCTTTCTGAATGCCTTGCAGCAACTGCGGGGTTTCCAGACCGTCCGGCGTGATCAGGTATTCGCCCGGCAAACGTGCTGCCGCGACGATAGGCTGATTGGCCGCCGGGAAATCATACTCAGGAAGCTCACGGCTGCTGACCCACGCCAAGGGCTGGCCCTCCGCGCCGTGGGGTTCACCCGTGAATGACGACACTTCCCACACATCCAACAGAACTTGCTTGTCGGGATAATCGTGCTTGACCTTGATCAGCGGGCGCGCAGCAATGACCACGATACCCAGCTCTTCCTGAAGCTCACGGGCAAGTGCGGCCTGAACGGCTTCGCCGGGCTCGACCTTGCCGCCTGGAAACTCCCACAGGCCGCCCTGATGTTGGCTATCGGCACGCCGGGCGATGAGAATTTTGCCGTTGGCGCCACGAATGACCGCCGCAGCGACATGGACTCGTTTCACAATCAACCCTCCTCCAGACCCGCCTGTTGCCAGCGCTTGAAAGCAGGCCATTGGTAAATGGTGTCGACGTAGGCTGCTGCTGCAGCGGGCAGTTCCACGCGGTAAGTGCGTAGACGAACCGCCACCGGGGCAAAAAACGCATCGACGATGCTGGGCTTGCCAAACAGAAACGGGCCTTGCTCGGTCGACGCCGCACGGCATTCGGTCCACAACGCAACCACACGCTCGATGTCGTCCTGAGTGTCGACCGAAATCACTTCGAGCGCCTGGTCACGGCGCAGGTCCATGGGCATGTGCGAACGCAGGCTGGTGAAGCCGCTGTGCATCTGCGCACAAGCCGAGCGTGCTTGCGCCCGCGCGGCAGGATCACTCGGCCAGAGATCGGCCTTGGGGAAAAGCTCGGCCAGGTACTCGCAGATCGCCAGGGAATCGACAATCGTGCCGTGTTCGCTGATCAGTGCGGGCACCTTGCCGGTTGGCGAATGCTGAAGAATCTGCGCACGGGTGTCGGGTTTGTTGAGCGCAATGATCTGCTCGGTGAACGGCGCACCGATCGTTTCCAGCACCAGCCAGGGGCGCATGGACCAGGAGGAGTAGCGTTTGTCGCCGATGATCAGGTGCAGGCTCATGGTTTAGCTCCGTTATGTGATCGTCGCACTTTGCAGGAACGAACGTGTTCGCGAGGCGGTGTGCCTGACAGACCGAATCAAGCGCTCGCCAACAAGTTGGCTCCTACAGAATAAGGTGGTATCTGACACGCCGCGTCTGACTTTCCCTGTAGGAGCGAACGTGTTCGCGAGGCGGTGTGCCTGACAGACAGCGTTAGCCTCTGGCCAACAAGTTGGCTTCTACAGGACAGGGTGCTTTACGTGCGGTATTCCGCGTTGATCTTCACGTATTCGTGGGACAAATCGGTGGTCCAGATGGTTTCGCTGCAATCACCACGACCCAACTCGATGCGGATGGTGATTTCGGCTTCGGCCATCACCGCAGAACCCTGCTCTTCGGTGTAAGTCGTGGCGCGGCAACCCTGGCTCGCGATGCACACGCCGCTCAGGAATACGTCGATCTTGCTCACGTCCAGATCCGGCACGCCCGCACGGCCGACCGCAGCCAGGATACGACCCCAGTTCGGATCGGAGGCAAACAGTGCAGTCTTGATCAGCGGCGAATGCGCCACCGCGTAACCGACGTCCAGGCATTCCTGATGATTGCCGCCGCCGTTCACTTCCACGGTCACGAACTTGGTCGCACCTTCGCCATCACGCACGATGGCCTGAGCGACTTCCATGCACACGTCGAACACCGCACGCTTGAGCGCATCGAACAGCGGGCCTTTGGCTTCGGTTACTTCAGGCAGATCGGCCTGGCCGGTTGCAATCAGCATGCAGCAGTCATTGGTCGAGGTGTCGCCGTCGATGGTGATACGGTTGAACGACTTGTTCGCGCCATCCCGGATCAGGTCCTGCAACACGCTTTTGGACACTTTGGCGTCGGTCGCGATGTAGCCGAGCATGGTCGCCATGTTCGGACGAATCATGCCCGCACCTTTGCTGATGCCGGTCACGGTGACCGTCACGCCATCGATCTGGAACTGGCGGCTCGCGCCCTTGGGCAGTGTGTCAGTGGTCATGATCCCGGTCGCCGCAGCGGCCCAGTTATCCACAGACAAATCATCCAGAGCCGCTTGCAGCGCGCCTTCGATCTTTTCCACAGGCAACGGTTCGCCGATCACGCCGGTGGAGAACGGCAGCACAGCACTGGCGTCGACGCCGGTCAGTTCAGCCAGTTTTGCAGTAGTGCGTTCGGCGGCGAGCAAACCCGGTTGACCGGTCCCTGCGTTGGCGTTGCCGGTATTGGTCAGCAGATAACGCACGGTGCCTTGGGTGCGTTGCTTGGACAAAATCACCGGCGCTGCGCAGAACGCATTGAGGGTGAACACGCCCGCTACGGTAGAACCTTCGGCGCAGCGCATGACGACAATGTCTTTGCGCCCCGGACGTTTGATGCCAGCAGACGAAATACCGAGTTCAAAACCGGGAACCGGGTGCAGCGTCGGCAAAGGACCAAGACCAACAGCCATGAAGTGCGCTCCTTGAGAATTACCTGTGCCGTCTGGCAGCACGCCAGTACGACTCGATCGATTGAAAAACGCCGCGACGGGTAAGCCGGTCGCGGCGTGATGTTGTATCAGTTCAACTAGAGCAACTCAGCAGCACATGTCTTAGTTGATCTGACCATGACAATGCTTGAATTTCTTGCCCGAACCACACCAGCACAATTCGTTGCGACCTTGCTTCTGGTCGTTGCGAACAGGGACAGAAGCCACGGCAACGTCTTCACCGTCTTCGGCCAGCAGCGCTTGCGGCTGGTCCAGACCCGGTGCCTCGTCGTGCTGGAACTGCATGCGCGCCGCCAGTTCTTCGGCTTCGCGGCGCAGACGTGCCTCTTCTTCGGCCTGATCTTCGCGGCGAACCTGAACGTGCGAAAGCACACGGATGGTGTCGCGCTTGATCGAGTCCAGCAGTTCCTGGAACAGGGTGAACGACTCGCGCTTGTATTCCTGTTTCGGGTTCTTCTGCGCGTAGCCGCGCAAGTGAATGCCGTGACGCAGGTGGTCCATGGTCGACAGGTGGTCTTTCCACAAGTCATCGACTACGCGCAGCAAGATCTGCTTCTCGAAGCTGCGCAATGCATCGGCGCTGGCCTGGTCTTCCTTCTCGGTGTAAGCCGACATGATGGCTTCCAGGAGTTTCGGACGCAGAGTGTCTTCGTGCAGGTGATCGTCTTCGTCGAGCCATTGCTGGATCGGCAGCTTCACACCGAAATCGCTGTTCAACGCAGCTTCCAGACCGGCAACGTCCCACTGTTCTGGCAACGACTGTGGCGGGATGTGCGCGCTGATGGTGCTGTCGAGGACTTCTTCGCGGAACTCGGCAATGGTGTCACCAATGTTCTCAGCAGCCAGCAGGCTGTTGCGCATGTGGTAGATCACTTTACGTTGTTCGTTGGAAACGTCATCGAACTCTAGCAGTTGCTTACGGATATCGAAGTTACGGCCTTCAACCTTGCGCTGCGCCTTCTCGATCGCGTTGGTCACCATGCGGTGCTCGATCGCTTCGCCGGACTGCATGCCCAGCGCTTTCATGAAGTTCTTCACCCGATCAGAGGCAAAGATGCGCATCAGGCTGTCTTCCAGCGACAGGTAGAAGCGGCTCGAACCGGTGTCGCCCTGACGACCGGCACGACCACGCAACTGGTTGTCGATACGGCGTGATTCGTGACGCTCGGAGGCAATTACGTGCAGGCCGCCCGCCTCGATAACTTGCTGATGACGCTTCTGCCAGTCCGCCTTGATCTGTGCGATCTGCTCAGGGGTCGGGTCTTCGAGGCTCGCGACTTCAACTTCCCAGTTACCGCCCAACAGAATGTCGGTACCGCGACCGGCCATGTTGGTGGCGATGGTCAGCGCACCAGGACGACCTGCCTGGGCAATGATCTCGGCTTCTTTTTCGTGGAACTTGGCGTTCAGAACCTTGTGCTCGATGCCTTCCTTGTTCAACAGGCGGGACATGTGCTCGGAGGTTTCGATGGTCGCAGTACCCACCAGCACCGGACGATTCTCGGCCATGCAGGCCTTGATGTCGGTGACGATAGCGGCGTACTTCTCTTCCGCCGTCAGGTACACCAGGTCGTTGAAGTCTTTACGCGCCAACGCTTTGTTCGGCGGAATGACCATCACTGCCAGGGTGTAGATCTGGTGGAATTCGAACGCTTCGGTGTCGGCTGTACCGGTCATACCGGACAGTTTGTTGTAGAGACGGAAATAGTTCTGGAACGTGGTCGAAGCCAGGGTCTGGCTTTCGGCCTGAATATTCAGACCTTCCTTCGCTTCGATGGCCTGGTGCAGACCTTCGGACAGACGACGCCCCGGCATAGTACGGCCGGTGTGCTCGTCGACCAGCAGGATTTGACCGTCCTGAACGATGTACTCGACATTGCGATTGAACAGTTTGTGCGCACGAAGCCCGGCGTAAACGTGAGTCAGCAGACCCAGGTTATGCGCCGAGTACAGGCTCTCGCCGACAGCCAGCAGGCCGACTTCGGTGAGCATTTCTTCGATGAACTGGTGACCGGATTCGTTCAGCTCGACCTGACGAGACTTCTCGTCGATGGTGAAGTGACCTTGTTTGGTAACCACGCCTTCCACTTCCTCGATGTGTTGCTCGAGTTTAGGGATCAGCTTGTTGATTTCGGTGTACAGCTTGGAGCTGTCTTCAGCCTGACCGGAGATGATCAGCGGCGTACGCGCCTCATCGATCAGGATGGAGTCGACTTCGTCGATCACGGCAAAATTGAGCTCGCGCTGGAACTTGTCTTCCATGCTGAAAGCCATGTTGTCGCGCAGGTAATCGAAACCGAATTCGTTGTTGGTGCCGTAGGTGATGTCCGACGCGTAAGCGGCACGTTTCTCTTCAGGCGGCTGGAAAGGCGTGACAACGCCGACAGTCAAACCAAGGAATTCGTACAGCGGGCGCATCCAGTTGGCATCACGACGAGCCAGGTAGTCGTTCACGGTCACAACGTGCACGCCCTTGCCGGACAGCGCGTTGAGGTACACCGCCAGTGTCGCCACCAGGGTTTTACCTTCACCGGTACGCATTTCGGCAATCATGCCTTCGTGCAGGGTGTTGCCACCGATGAGCTGTACGTCGAAGTGACGCATACCCATGACGCGCTTGCCCGCTTCCCGAGCAACCGCAAAGGCTTCCGGGAGGAGCTGATCGAGGGTCTCACCTTTGGCTAAGCGGGCCTTGAACTCTTCGGTCTTGGCACGCAATTGCTCGTCCGAAAGGGCCACCATTTGCTCTTCGAAGGCATTGACGAGTTGAACCGTCTTGAGCATGCGCTTTACTTCGCGCTCGTTCTTGCTTCCAAAAAGTTTTTTTAACAAAGGCGCAAACATATCGACAGGATCTTCCACACATAGAGATGGAGGGCGGCCCCGTGAGTCGCCCGTGCAGCCCTCATGGCCGCATGCGAACGAGCATTCTACCCGGAAATGGTGGTGAGGAAAGTGGCGTTATTCCACGATGCTGGCACAGCGCTGTTGCGGGGCAGAAATACAATAGGGTCTTTTTGGACGACTTCAACCCATAGCACAAAGAAGTTTGATTAATGTTTCTTCATTGTGTAAGCGGGTAAATGCGTCGAACACCCAGACTTGCCGGGGGAAAACTTCGCTTTCTGCTACCATGGCGCCTTGTTCTGAGAGGCATACAACATGGCATTTCGTCCTTTGACGGCGCGTGCACCGGCCGTTTTGTTGCGTGAAGCGAAGCCGCTCAAAGCCATTTTCAGTCATGCGCAACGTCTTGGACATCTGCAACGACTGCTAGAAAGTCAGCTGCAACCGGCGGCGCGTGAGCACTGTCACGTGGCGTCGTGGCGCGAAGGCAGCTTGCTGCTGATCGTGACCGATGGCCATTGGGCAACCCGTCTGCGTTATCAACAAAAGCGCCTGCAGCGTCAGTTGCTGGCATTCGACGAGTTTGGCAGCCTGACGCGCATTCTCTTCAAGGTACAACCTCCTACGGTTCAGCGGGGCGCAGCGGGTCATACGATGGATCTGTCGATTGCGGCAGCCGAAAGCATTCAAGCCACGGCTGAGGGAATAACCGATCCCAAGTTAAAGGCCGCGCTGGAGCGATTGGCAGCCCACGCCAAGCCCAAGACCTGACGCCGACCTGACCTGACCTGACCTGACCTGACCTGACCTGTAGGAGCGAACTTGTTCGCGAGACGTGCGACGCGGTTTCTCGGGAAAACGTCTCGCGAACAAGTTCGCTCCTACAGAAAAGCCCATGATCAGGGCATAAAAAAGCCACCCGAAGGTGGCTTAAAAAAACAAAACAAGGAAGAGAGACTTTTTACACCGCCGCAACCGGGCGCATGTAAGAGATCGGTGCGGTGCTCGCATCTTCAAAGGTCACGACTTCCCAAGCGTCTTTCTGTGCGATCAAAGCGCGCAGCAAGCGGTTGTTCAGGCCATGTCCGGATTTGAAGCCGCGATACTCGCCGATCAGGCTGTTGCCCAAAAGATAAAGATCACCGATGGCATCCAGAATCTTGTGTTTCACGAATTCGTCCTCATACCGCAGGCCGTCTTCGTTCAACACACCATCCTTGTCTACGACGATTGCGTTTTCAACGCTGCCGCCGAGTGCGAGGTTGTGTTTGCGCAAGTATTCGATGTCTTTCATGAAGCCGAACGTACGGGCGCGGCTCACTTCTTTTACAAACGAAGTGCTGGAGAAATCCACGCTTGCGCTTTGTGTACGGTTTTTCAGGAACGGGTGGTCGAAATCGATCTCGAAACTCACCTTGAAACCTTCGAACGGCACGAACTTGGCGTATTTGCCTTCGTCCTCTACACACACTTCTTTCAGGATACGAATGAATTTCTTCGGTGCGTCCTGTTCTTCCAGGCCAGCCGATTGAATCAGGAATACGAAGGGACCTGCGCTGCCGTCCATGATCGGAACTTCGGAGGCAGAGAGTTCAACGTAGGCGTTATCGATGCCCAGGCCAGCCAGCGCCGAAAGCAAGTGTTCAACCGTATCGACCTTTACATCACCATTGAACAGAGTCGTTGAAAGCGTGGTGTCTCCAACGTTCTCTGCAAAGGCGTTGATCTGCACGACCGGATCGAGGTCGGTACGGAAAAACACAATGCCGGTGTTCACAGGCGCAGGTTTGAGGGTCAGGTATACCTTTTCCCCCGAGTGCAGGCCGATACCTGTGGCACGGATAATATTCTTCAGGGTGCGTTGTTTAATCATGGCATTGGCCGCTTCAGCGCATATCGCGAATTAGTATCAACAAAGGCTGGCGATGATAGCAGACCTCGCCTTTGCTGAACACCAATCACCCTTATACCCCTGATAGAACCCATTAATCAGCCTGACGACGCAGGAAGGCTGGAATATCCAGGTAATCCAAGTCATCGTGCGGATTCATTTTCGCAGCCGATGTTGCGCCGGCGTGTGCCTGATTGCGCATCACAGTCGGACGGTCCAGATCACGGTAGTTCACCGCTGGCTGCTCCTGACGCGCGCTATGTTGCTGCGAAGGTGCGGCCTGAGTGGTCTGCATGGTGTTGTCGATGACCTTAACAGGCTTCTCGATTTTCGCGCCCAGGCCAGTGGCAACCACAGTCACGTGCAACTCGTCACGCATGTCCGGATCGATAACAGTACCGACCTTGACCATGGCGTGCTCAGAAGCGAACGCTTCGATGATGCTACCCACGTCCGAGTACTCACCCAGAGACAGGTCAGGACCGGCAGTAATGTTGACCAGAATGCCGCGAGCACCCTGCAGGTTGACGTCTTCGAGCAGCGGGTTGCGGATGGCCGCTTCCGTTGCTTCGCGTGCACGGTTCGGACCGCTTGCGCAGCCAGTACCCATCATCGCCATGCCCATTTCGGACATCACGGTACGCACGTCGGCGAAGTCGACGTTGATCATGCCTGGACGCTTGATGATGTCGGAGATACCGCGAACGGCACCGGCCAGTACATCGTCTGCCTTGGCGAAAGCCGACAGCAGGCTTGCGTCTTTACCCAGAATGGTCAGCAGTTTCTCGTTGGGAATGGTGATCAACGAGTCAACGCTTTCGGACAACATGCGGATGCCTTCATCGGCGATCTGCATGCGCTTGCGACCTTCGAACGGGAACGGACGGGTCACCACCGCAACGGTGAGAATGCCCATTTCCTTCGCCACTTCGGCGATGATCGGTGCAGCACCGGTACCGGTACCGCCACCCATGCCAGTGGTGATGAAAACCATGTTGGTGCCCTGCAGAACTTCTGCAATGCGCTCACGATCTTCCAGTGCAGCCTGACGGCCGACTTCAGGGTTGGCGCCAGCGCCAAGACCTTTGGTCACGCCTGTGCCCAGTTGCAGGATGGTCCGCGCACCGATGTTTTTCAGCGCTTGGGCATCAGTGTTGGCGCAGATGAACTCGACGCCTTCAATGTTGCTTTTGACCATGTGATTGACAGCATTGCCGCCGCCACCGCCAACGCCGATAACTTTGATTACCGGGCTTTGTGGGATGTTGTCTACGAGCTCGAACATGTTCCCTCTCCTTCACTTCTCTAGTTTTTTTACGCCTGTTGCCTGCCTACCACTTTTGAATCTTTAGAAATTCCCCTGCACCCAACGCTTGAGGCGCTCTAATACCGGTGCTTTAGGTTCATCGCTATAACTGCTACTGGAGCCGGAAAGGCCGGACAGCGAGATGCCGTCAGACTGCTTTTGCAGTCCGTACAGCAACAGGCCGACGCCAGTTGAGTAGATCGGGTTGCGAACGACGTCCGCGAGCCCTTTAACGCTATGCGGCACACCAAGGCGCACCGGCATGTGGAAGATTTCCTCGGCCAATTCGACCGCGCCTTCCATTTTCGAGGTACCACCGGTCAGCACGATGCCAGCCGGGATCAAATCTTCGTAGCCGCTGCGACGCAATTCAGCCTGTATCAAGGTGAACAGCTCGTCGTAACGTGGCTCGACCACTTCAGCCAAGGCCTGACGCGACAGCTCGCGCGGTGGACGATCGCCCACGCTCGGCACTTTGATGGTTTCACCGGCGCCAGCCAGTTTGGCCAGGGCGCAGGCGTAACGGATCTTGATTTCTTCGGCGTACTGGGTCGGTGTGCGCAGAGCCATGGCGATGTCGTTGGTGACCTGATCGCCGGCAATCGGGATCACCGCCGTGTGGCGAATGGCGCCTTCGGTGAAGATCGCGATGTCGGTGGTGCCGCCACCAATGTCCACCAGGCACACGCCCAGCTCTTTCTCGTCGTCGGTCAGTACCGAATAGGCCGAAGCCAGTTGTTCGAGAATGATGTCGTCGACTTCAAGACCGCAGCGACGCACGCATTTTTCGATGTTCTGCGCGGCGTTGACTGCGCACGTGACTACATGAACCTTGGCTTCCAGGCGTACGCCGGACATGCCCAGTGGCTCACGAACGCCTTCCTGGTTGTCGATCACGTAATCCTGGGGCAGCGTGTGCAGCACGCGCTGATCAGCCGGGATCGCCACAGCCTGAGCGGCATCGAGTACACGCTCCAGGTCCGCGGAGCTGACTTCACGGTCGCGGATAGCAACGATGCCGTGGGAGTTCAGGCTGCGAATGTGGCTGCCTGCGACACCGACGAATGCCGAGTGAATGCGGCAGCCGGCCATCAACTGAGCTTCCTCGATGGCGCGCTGAATCGACTGCACGGTCGACTCGATATTCACCACCACGCCCTTTTTCAGGCCGCGCGATGGGTGGGTGCCGATACCCACGATTTCCAGGGTGCCATCAGCCGCGACTTCGCCTACCAGCGCCACCACTTTGGAGGTGCCGATATCCAATCCGACGATCATTTTGCCGCTTTGCACGTTTGCCATGGGTCCTGCCTCTTATCAATTCTTCGCGACGGCGGGTTTGGCCGTCGTTGGCGCTGCAGCTTCCTCACGCCAACCGACGGCAAGGCCGTTGTTGTAACGCAGGTCGACTCGCGCAATGTTCGTGATCTGTTCTTTGAGCGTCTTGTCGTAAATGACGATGAAGCGGCGCATTTTCTCCACCAGATGATCTCGGCCGAGCAACAACTCGATACCCGGACCTGAAGCACCTGCTCCGGTGGTCAAAAACCAGCTGCCCCGCTCACGCAATTCCAGACGAGCAATGGAAAAGCCCATGGGGCGCAACATCTGACTCAGGTTCTGGTACTGCTGCATCACCTGCTGTTGAGCCCGTTGGGGCCCGAACAACTGCGGAAGGTGTTCGTAGTTGGCCAGTTCACGCGGCGTGAACGCCTGGCCCTGGTTGTTCAATAAGGACTCATCCCCCCAGCGCGCTACTGGCAGCTGCTCTTCGAGACGGATGACCACTTGATCAGGCCAGACGCGACGGACTTCGGCGTGGGCGATCCATGGCATCTGTTCAAGCTCGGTGCGCATGCCGGCCAGATCAATGGTGAAAAAGCTCGTTGCGACGAAAGGCGCGATACGTTGCTGCACGGCTTGCTGGCTGATGTAGCTCAAGTCGCCCTGCACGTTGATCTTGGAAATCGGGCGATCGGCATAAGGCAGCAGGCGTTGCGCGCCTTCGTAGGTGCCGAAGCCAAGCGCGACCAGCAAAATCGGCCAGAACACGTATTTCAGGAAACCGAAGTTTGCCTTGGGCAGGCGCACCGACAGTGGCTCCTTGGCAACCATCCGGCTGGCGCCGCGCGGCACCGGCTTGCGGCCGGGAGCGGGTGGCTGATGACGTAGCGATGCGCCCTGCATGATCAACCTCGCGCCTGATGGCTGTCGGCAAGTAGCGCCAACAACTGCTGTTTGGAATCAAGGCCCGATGCATCAACCATTACTGGCGAACCGGAGAGACGGGCGGCTTTGCGGACAGGGATCGATTGATCGACGCCGTTCGTATTTGCCATTCCGCCACCAGTACCTTCATGAGCCGGTTGGACGATGAAAGGAAAGCCCAGTTCCGTGGCCGCAAAAATACAATCCTGCTCACTGCTCAGCACGGCAATACGCCCGAAACGCAATGGCGTCGGGGTCAAGAGCAGAGAGGATTGCAAGGCGGCTGTCATTTCAGCTTCCCTTCGGTCGAGTTGACGATCGCGCCCGTGAACAACGGGCTTTTCAGCAACTGCGGGGCAAGACCGCCGATGTCGCCAGCGCCCTGACACAACAGGATGTCGCCAGCACGCAACAGCGGCTTGACCAGTGGCGCCAACTCGACGCCACGCTCGATATAGATCGGGTCCAACTGTCCACGCTGACGAATGCTGTGGGCCAGCTGGCGGCTGTCCGCGCCCGGGATCGGCTCTTCGCCCGCCGGATAGACTTCCATCAGCAACAACACATTGGCGTCGTTCAGGACCTGCACGAAATCGTCGTAGAGATCCCGTGTGCGGCTGTAACGATGGGGCTGATACACCATGACCAAACGACGGTCCGGCCAGCCGCCGCGCACGGCAGCAATCACCGCTGCCACTTCACGGGGGTGGTGACCGTAGTCGTCGACCAGCATCACGCTGCCGTTTTCCACGGGCAGTTCGCCGTACACCTGGAAGCGTCGTCCAACGCCCTGAAAGCCTGACAGCCCCTGAACGATGGCTTCGTCGGAAACACCTTCGTCAGTGGCAATGGCGATAGTCGCCAGCGAGTTCAACACGTTGTGATTGCCTGGCATGTTCACCGACACGTCCAACGGCTCGCGGTCACGACGCAGCACGGTGAAGTGTGTGTGCATGCCGTCCTGACGCACGTTGATCGCGCGCACATCAGCCGCTTCATCGAAACCGTAAGTCAAAGTCGGGCGCTTGACCGAGGGCAGAATGTCGCGCACCACCGGGTCGTCGATGCACACCACGGCCAGACCGTAGAACGGCAGGTTGTGCAGGAACTCGACGAAGGTTTTCTTCAGTTTGTTGAAGTCGCCTTCGTAGGTCGCCATGTGATCGGCGTCGATGTTGGTGACCACCGCAACCAGCGGCTGCAAGTGCAGGAAACTGGCATCGCTTTCATCGGCTTCAGCGATCAGGTAACGGCTGGTGCCGAGCTGAGCGTTGGTGCCCGCAGCGTTCAGACGACCACCGATCACAAACGTCGGGTCCAAGCCTCCAGCCGCGAACACCGAAGCGATCAGGCTGGTAGTCGTGGTTTTACCGTGAGTGCCTGCCACCGCGATGCCATGGCGATAGCGCATCAGCTCAGCCAGCATCTCGGCACGCGGGACCACCGGGATGCGACGCTCAAGGGCGGTCGCTACTTCCGGGTTCGAGGTGTTCACTGCGCTGGACACCACCAGTACATCAGCGGCTGCCGCGTTTTCCGAGCGGTGGCCGATAAAAATCTGTGCGCCGAACGATTCGAGACGTTCGGTCACGGGCGAAGCTTTCAAATCCGAGCCCGAGACGTCATAACCAAGGTTCAGCAGCACTTCAGCAATGCCGCACATGCCTACGCCGCCGATACCGACGAAGTGGATGCGACGGATACGGCGCATTTCCGGCTGGGGCATCGCGCGTTGATTTTCAACCATGGACCACCTCCAGGCAGACATCGACGACGGTGTTGGTGGCATTGGGCTTGGCCAGTTGGCGAGCCGTAGCAGCCATGCGTTTGAGTTGTTCGGGTTGCATCAAAACCTCTTTCAGGCGAGCGGCCATTTCGGCGGCGCCAGTTGTTGCTTGTGGCATGACGAAGGCAGCACCTTCGCGGGCCAGATAATCGGCGTTACGGGACTGGTGGTCGTCAATCGCGTGGGGCAATGGCACCAGTAACGACGGCAGACCAGCGGCTGCCAATTCACTGATGGTCAGTGCGCCCGCGCGACACACCACCAGATCCGCCCAGCCATAGGCCTGGGCCATGTCTTTAATGAACGGCGCAACTTGCGCCTCCACACCGGCCGCTTGATAGCGCTCGGTTGTGATTTGATCGTGCTGCTTGCCAGCCTGGTGAAACACCTCAGGCCGCAGTTCCACGGGCACCAGAGCGAGGGCTTCAGGCAATAACTTGTTCAGCGGTTCGGCGCCAAGGCTGCCGCCCAGCACCAGCAAACGCGGCTTGCGTCCGGCCAGCGACTGACGCGGTGTTTCAAAGAACAATTCGGCACGCACCGGGTTACCCGTGGTGCGGCGCTTGGCCGACACGGCAAAGGTCTGCGGAAAGGCTTCGCACACGCGGCTGGCAAACGACGCCAGACTGCGGTTGGCCGTCCCGGCTACAGCGTTTTGCTCGTGAATGATCAACGGCACGCCCGCAAGCCTCGCCGCCAAGCCACCAGGCCCGGTGACGTAACCGCCAAAGCCCAATACACACACGGGGTTAAGTTCACGCATGACTTTGCGCGCTTGCAGCAATGCGTTCATCAACATGAACGGCGCCTTGAGCAAAGACAGGCGCCCTTTACCGCGCAGCCCGGTGACTTTGATCAGGTGCAGTTTCAAGCCAGCCGCCGGGACCAGTTCGTTTTCGATACCGCGCGGTGTCCCGAGCCAGTGCACGGTGTAGCCGCGTGCCTGAAATTCACGCGCGCAGGCCAGCGCCGGGAACACATGTCCGCCCGTTCCGCCTGCCATGATCAGCACGTTATTTTCGGCCATGAGCAGGCTCCTCGGCGAAGTCGCTCTCATTGAACTCGGCTTCTTCACTGCCCATGTTGTTGCGCGATTCCCACTCGATGCGCAGCAGCAAGCCCAGGCTTGCGCAGCAGATGATCAACGAGCTGCCGCCGTAACTGAGGAACGGCAGGGTCAGACCTTTGGTTGGCAGCAAACCAACGTTCACGCCGATGTTGATCAGGAACTGACCAATCCACAAAAACGCCAAACCGTATGCGGTGTAAGCAGCAAAGAATTGCTTGGCGCGCTCGGCCCACATGCCGATGTACATCGCCCGCAAGCTTACAAATACGAACAACCCGACGGTGACCAGCGAACCCACAACGCCCAGTTCTTCAGCCAATACCGAGAACACGAAGTCGGTGTGGGCTTCCGGCAGGTAGAACTGCTTCTGCACGCTGTTGCCCAGACCTACGCCCAGCCATTCGCCGCGACCGAAGGCGATCAGCGCTTGGGTCAATTGATAGCCGGAACCGAATTGATCGGACCACGGGTCGGTGAAGGTGATCAGCCGCGCCATCCGGTAAGGCTGCGCCTGAACCAGCACGAACACTGCACCAAAGGCCAACGCCACCATGAGCGTGAAACGGAACAGACCAACACCACCCAGGAAGAGCATCGCCGCAGCGGCGCCCATCATGACGACGGTGGCGCCGAAGTCAGGCTCCATCAGCAACAGCCCGGCCATGGGCAAGAGCACGATGAACGGCTTGAAAAAGCCCATCCAGCTTTCGCGCACTTCCTGCTGACGCCGGATCAGATAACCCGCCAGGAAAATCACTACAAAGACTTTGGCGATTTCCGAAGGCTGGACGTTGAACATGCCGAAGCCGATCCAGCGCATCGAGCCGTTGACCTCACGGCCAATCCCCGGCACCAGCACCAGAATCAGCAAACCAAATGCGCCTGCCAGCATCAACCAGCCCAGACGTTGCCAGGTTGCAACGGGAATCAACATGGTCACGACGCAGGCGCCAAGGCCCAGCACCAGATACACCAAGTGGCGGATCATCATCGCCAGCGTGTTGCCGGATTGCGCGGCTGCAACTTCGGACGAAGCCGAGGCGATCATCACCAGACCCAGGCCCAGCAGAGCCAGGCAACCGGCGAGCATCGGGAAATCCACATCAATGCCACGACCGCTGATGAGCGGCGACGGATAAGGCTTGATCACACCAAATATCATGACAAGTCCCTCACGGCCTGGGCGAAGACGCGACCGCGCTCTTCAAAATTCTTGAACATGTCCAGGCTTGCACAGGCGGGCGACAGCAACACGGCGTCCCCTTCCTGAGCCAATTCGGCAGCACGTTGCACAGCTTCTTCCAATGTTTTGACGCGTACCAAAGGCACGGAATCGCCGAAGGTCGTGGCCAGGAGTTCTGCGTCGCGACCCAGCAGGATCACGGCGCGGCAATGTGCGGCAACCGGGGCTTTCAGCGGTTTGAAATCAGCGCCTTTTCCGTCGCCACCGGCGATCAATAGCAGTTTGCCGGCGATGTCGGTGCCCAGGCCTTCGATGGCAGCCAAGGCGGCGCCGACGTTGGTGGCTTTGGAGTCGTCGTAATAACTGACGCCTTCACGCTCGCCTACCCACTGGCAACGATGCACCAGCCCGGCGAACGTGCGCAGGCTCGACAGCATCGCGTCAAACGGCAGACCGACGGCATGCCCCAGCGCCAGCGCAGCCAGCGCGTTGGACTGGTTGTGGGCACCACGGATTTTCAATTCGCGGACCGGCATCAGGTTTTCGAACTGGAAGGCCAGATACTTCTCGCCGTTCTCTTCTCGCAGACCGAAGCCGTTCCTGTCAGGCGTGTTCAGACCGAAGGTCCAGGCCGGGACGCCTTCACCGATCAATGGTCGGGACAACGCATCCTGACGATTGACCACCACTTGCCGCGCACCACGGAAGATCCGGTGCTTGGCCAGGTGATAAGCCGGTAGACCACTGTAGCGATCCATATGGTCTTCGCTGACGTTCAACACGGTTGCCACTTCGGCACCAAGCTGATCAGTGGTTTCCAGCTGGAAGCTCGACAGCTCCATGACGTACAGCTCGACGTCGTCGCTGAGCAAATCCAGCGCCGGAACGCCGAGGTTGCCGCCGACCGCCACGCGCTTGCCAGCGGCCAAAGCCATTTCCCCAACCAGCGTGGTAACGGTGCTTTTGGCATTGGAACCACTGATGGCAACGATCGGCGCTTTCGCATTACGGGCGAACAGCTCGATGTCACCGGACAACTTGACGCCACGCATGGCCGCCTGCTGCAACGCGGGGGTGGCCAAGGCCAGACCGGGGCTGACATAAAGCTCGTCGGCGCGACAGAGGAATTCAACGTCCAGCTCGCCGCAACGTACTTCCACCTGCGGGTAGTCACGACGCAACGTCTCAAGCTCCGGCGGATTCTCCCGCGTATCGGCCACGGCAAACGACACGCCCCGGTTCGCCAGGAAGCGAACCAGGGACATGCCGCTCTTGCCGAGGCCGACAACGATGCGGAAGTGGTCAGAAGCGATCAGAGACACTCGTTCTACCTCAGTTTCAGCGTGGCAAGGCCGATCAACACGAGAATCACGGTGATGATCCAGAAACGGACGATCACACGCGGCTCGGGCCAGCCCTTGAGTTCAAAATGGTGGTGGATCGGCGCCATGCGGAAAACGCGGCGGCCGGTCAACTTAAACGATGCAACCTGAATGACGACTGACAGGGTTTCCATCACGAACACCCCGCCCATGATGAACAGCACGATTTCCTGACGCACGATGACGGCGATGGTGCCCAGGGCCGCGCCCAGCGCCAGTGCGCCGACGTCGCCCATGAAGACTTGCGCCGGGTACGTGTTGAACCACAGGAAGCCAAGACCGGCACCAATAAGCGCGCCGCAGAATACGATCAGCTCGCCTGCACCGGGCACGTAAGGGATCAGCAGGTATTCGGCGAATTTCACGTTACCCGACAGGTAGCAGAAGATGCCCAGCGCGCCACCGACCATCACCGTCGGCAGAATCGCCAACCCGTCGAGGCCATCGGTGAGGTTGACTGCGTTGCTGGAGCCGACGATCACAAAGTAGGTCAGCACCACGAAGCCCACGCCCAGCGCGATGCTGAAATCCTTGAACATCGGGATCAGCAGCGTGGTTTCGACGGGGCTTTGCGCAGTCATATAAAGGAAGAGTGCCGCGCCCAGACCAAACACCGATTGCCAGAAGTACTTCCAGCGGCTTGGCAGCCCTTTGGAGTTCTTCTCGATGACTTTGCGGTAATCATCGACCCAGCCGATGCCACCGAACAGCAGGGTCACGATGAGGACCACCCACACGTAGCGGTTGGACAGGTCGGCCCACAACAGGGTGCTGATGGCGATGGCGGACAGAATCAGCGCGCCACCCATGGTCGGCGTACCGGATTTGGACAGATGCGATTGCGGACCATCGTTACGCACGGATTGGCCGATCTGCTTGTTTTGCAAAGCACGGATCATCCAAGGCCCCAGGCACAACGACATCGACAATGCAGTGAGCACGCCGAGAATCCCGCGCAGGGTCAGGTATTGGAAGACCGCGAAGCCTTTGTAGAACTGTTGCAGATACTCGGCCAGCAGCAGCAGCATTAATGTTTCTCCAGCATGGTTCCACACAGGGCTGCAACGATGTTTTCCATCGCGGCGCTGCGAGAACCTTTGATCAAAATAGTGGTGTTTTTGTCCTGCTCAGCGCCAAGCGCTGCGATCAGGTCTGCCTGACTGGCAAAATGGCGGGCATCCTGCCCGAAAGCTTTCACTGCATGGGCCATCAATGGACCAACGGCATACAAGGCATCGACTTTCCCGGCGGCGTATTCACCGACGTCGCGGTGCCCTTGTTCGGCCCAGTCGCCCAGCTCACCGATGTCGCCCAGCACCAGCACGGTACGACCGGCAAAACCTGCAAGAATGTCGACTGCCGCAGCCACTGAAGTCGGGTTGGCGTTGTAGCTGTCATCGATGACGCGCATCCCATTGGTCGCCAGTTGCGCAACAGTGCGGCCCTTGACCGGCTGCACGCTGTTCAAGCCATCGACGATGCCTTGCAGCGGCACTTCCAGCGCGTATGCGGCAGCGGCGGCGGCCATGGCGTTGGCCACGTTGTGGGCGCCTAGCAAATTCAACTGCACCGACGCAGAACCCATCGGGCCGTTCAGTGTGAAAGTGGGGCAACCGCGATCATCCATACCCAAATCACTGGCATACAGATCAGCAGCAGAATTACTCAGGGAAAAGCTCAGTACCTTGCGCTCGCCTGCGCGGGTACGCCAGATGCCGAATGCCTTGTCATCCAGATTGAGCACCGCCGTGCCGAACGCACTCAGGCCGTCGATGATTTCGCCTTTGGCCTGGACGATTTTGTCCGGACCGCCGAATTCACCCACATGGGCAGTCCCGGCGTTGGTGATAACGGTAACGTGAGGCTTGGTCAGGCTGACGGTGAACGCGATCTCGCCAATGCGCGATGCGCCCAACTCGATGACCGCCGCTTCGTACTCCGAAGTCAGCGACAACAGTGTCAACGGTACGCCCAGCTCATTGTTCAGATTGCCCCGCGTGGCAAGTACCGGGCCGCGCGTACGCAGGATGCTCGCAAGCATTTCCTTGACCGTGGTTTTGCCACTGGAACCGGTGATCGCTGCCACAGGCTTGTCGATGAACGCGTTGCGATTCAGTGCGCCCAGTTGGGCCAGCGCCTGGCGTGTGTCAGCCACTACCAGTTGCGGCAGATCGGAGCCAGGCACTTCGCGCTCGACCAATGCCCCGACAGCACCTTTGGCAGCGACCTGATCCAAATAATCATGGCCGTCGAAATTGGGGCCTGTCAGGGCGATGAACAACTGGCCGGTGGTCACGCTGCGGCTGTCGATGCTGACGGCGTCGAAAACAACGTCCTGTCCTGCAACGCGCGCGTTCAAAGGACCGACCAACTCGCTAAAAGACAGTGGCTTAAGCATGTGCAACCTCCCAGGCATCCAGTGCCTTGGCGGCTTCTTCAAGATCGGAGAACGGATGACGCTTGCCGTCGATCTCCTGGTAATCCTCGTGGCCTTTGCCGGCGAGCACGATGACATCCCGTGCATCGGCCTGGGCTATCAGCTGAGCGATGGCCGCGCCCCGCCCGGCTACGAAAGTCACGTTATCGGCCGCCACGAACCCTGCTCGGATGTCGTCGAAGATCCGCGCAGGCGTTTCAGTTCTTGGGTTGTCATCAGTGACCAGCACTTTGTCCGCCAGGCGCTCGACCACTTCTGCCATCAACGGACGTTTGCCGCGATCACGATCCCCGCCGCAACCGAACAGGCAAACCAGTTGGCCTTGAGCGTGAGGACGCAATGCAGCGAGTACTTTTTCCAGCGCATCGGGGGTGTGGGCATAATCGACCACCACCAGCGGACGTGCGCCGCCGCCCAGACGCTGCATCCGGCCCACCGGACCTTCAAGGCCCGGCAGCACTTTGAGAATTTCGTCTAGTGCGTAATCCAGCCCCAACAGCGCGCCGACCGCAGCCAACACGTTGCTCAGGTTGAAGCGCCCAAGCAAGCTGCTGCGCAGAACATGCTCGCCCTGCGGCGTCACGAGCGTGGCGCGCACGCCGTTGTCGTCGAACGTCGCTTCGCGGCAATACAAATAGGCGCTGGTGTCTTCCAGGCTGTAGCTGATCAAGCGTGAAGGCTGAGACTGTGCCGCCAGCTCACGACCGAACTCATCGTCCAGATTGATTACGCGGCAGCGCAGGTCATTCCACGCGAACAGCTTGGCCTTGGCGGCGCCATAAGCCTGCATGGTGCCGTGGTAGTCCAGATGATCGCGGGACAGATTGGTGAACACTGCGACGTCGAATGCCAGCGCAGTCACCCGCCCCTGATCCAGACCGTGTGAAGACACTTCCATCGCGATGGCTTTGGCGCCAGCCTTGCGCAGGTCGGTCAACGTCGCCTGCACCGAAATAGGGTCCGGCGTGGTGTGGATACCGCTTTTCAACGCACCGTGGAAACCGTTGCCCAGCGTACCGATGACGCCGCAGCGCTGACCCAATTGATCCAGCGCTTGCGCGATCAATTGGGTGACGCTGGTTTTGCCGTTGGTGCCGGTCACGCCAACCAGATTCAGGCTGCGCGTCGGGTCGCCGTAGAAGCGCCCGGCAATATCGGATAACTGTGCGGCCAGGCCTTTGACCGGGATCAGCGGCACATCAGTGATCGGCAGCACTTTGGCGCCTTCCACTTCATAGGCCACGGCAGCAGCGCCGTGGGCAATGGCATCGGCGATGTGATCGCGGCCATCGACCTTGAGGCCAGGAATCGCCAGAAACAGATCGCCAGGACGCACTTTGCGGCTGTCCAGCGTCAGTTCGCGAATCATCAGATCGCGTTCGTTGTAGCCGAAGATCTTGCTCAGATTAGAAGACATCAGCCGCGCCCTCCTTTAACAGGAGCTACTGGCGTGGCGTTGGCCTGCTCAGCAGGGATCGGCGCGAGGTTGTCAGGGCGAACGTTCATCAAGCGCAGCGTGCCCGACATCACTTTGCTGAACACCGGCGCGGAAACCAGACCGCCGTAGTAACCGCCTTTGCTCGGTTCGTCGATGACTACCACGATGGCGTAACGCGGGTTGCTCATTGGGCCGAAGCCTGCAAACAACGAGCGGTAGGAGTTTTCGGCGTAGCCCTTGGTGCCCACCGACGTCTTACGTGCGGTACCGCTCTTGCCAGCCACGTGATACGACGGAACCCGTGCACGATAAACACCGCGCGGGTCCTCGATCACTTGCTGCAGCATGCCTTGCAGCGTCTTCGCCGTGGCTTCCGGGATCGCCTGAGTCGAGCTCTGCGGCGTGTCGGTCTTGAGGATGGTCAACGGCACGAGCTTGCCGTTGTTGGCGAGCGCGGAATAAGCGTGAACCAGCTGCAGAGCCGTGACTGACAAGCCGTAACCGTACGACAACGTGGCGGTTTCAGCCTTGCGCCATTCGCGATAATTCGGCAGGTTGCCAACGCGCTCGCCGGGGAAGCCCAGACCGGTATATTGGCCCAGGCCCACACGCTGCATGGCACGGAAGATCGCTTCGCCGCCAACGTCGAAGGCTACTTTGCTCATGCCGACGTTACTGGAATTGATCAGAATGCCGGTGAGATCGAGGATCGGGCCTTCGGTCTTGGTCACGTCGCGGATGGTGTACTTGCCGATCTGCAACGTGCCCGGATACACCTCAACCTTGTCGCTTGGCTTCCAGCGACCGCTGTCCAGCGCAGCCGTCATGGAAATCGGCTTCATGGTCGAGCCTGGTTCGAACACGTCGATGATCGCGCGGTTACGCATCGCTGCCGGCACCATGGTGCGACGGTTGTTGGGGTTGTAGGTTGGCTGGTTGACCATCGCCAGTACTTCGCCGGTCTTCACGTCCATGATCACCAGGCTGCCGGCCTTGGCGTCGTTTTCCTGAATCGCGTTACGCAGTTCGCGGGTCGCCAGATATTGCAGGCGCAGGTCAATAGACAAAGCCAAGGTCTTTCCAGCCTTGGCGTTTTTAGTGACCTGGAGATCCTTGATCACCCTGCCGCGACGATCCTTGATCACCTGCCGCTTGCCGGGCACGCCAGCGAGCCAATCGTCGTAGGCCAGTTCAACGCCTTCGCGTCCGTGATCATCGAGGTCGGTAAAACCGACCATGTGAGCCGTGACATCGCCCGCCGGGTAGAAACGGCGAAACTCTTCCTTGGCATAGACGCCAGGAATTTTCAGGTCGACAACCGCTTGCCCCTGCTCCGGCGTGAGGCCGCGGACCAGGTAAATGAATTCTTTGCTGGCTTGTTGATCAAGACGCTCGGTCAGCGCTTTCGGATCCTGGCCCAGGGTTGCGGCCAGCAAATTCCACTTGCTCTTGTCTGCCTGCATCTCGGACGGGTTCGCCCAGATGGTAGCGACAGGCGTACTCACCGCAAGCGGCTCCCCATTGCGATCAGTCACCAGGCCACGGTGGGCAGGAATGGAAATAGTACGCAGACTGCGCGCATCACCCTGCTCGATCAGGAAGCGGTGATCGATGACCTGCAGATCGATAATGCGATAGCAGATCGCAAGCACCATGATCACCAGCAACCCGACGACTACCCGGAAACGCCAAGGGTAAAGAGCCCCATCGAGTTTCATCATGGCGACACCATCCGGATCTGCGCGGCGTCAGGGATACGCATTTTCAATTGTTCTGTGGCGAGTGCTTCGATCCGACTGTGAGCAGTCCACGTGCTTTGCTCGAGAATCAGACGGCCCCACTCGGCCTGCGCTTTGTCGCGCACGCTGAGTTCGTTGTACAGCGAGTTAAGTAACTGGCGATTCCAGTGCGCGCTGTAGGAAACCCCAATAGCCGAAACAAGCACGGCGACGAACAGCATCAGCATGAAGAAGCTGCCACCGGGCAACGGCTTGAGAAAAACGCGGCTCATCGCAGCTTCTCCGCAACGCGCATGACGGCGCTGCGTGAACGTGGGTTAGCCTTGGTTTCAGCATCGGAAGCGAACTGCGCTTTGCCGATCAGTTTGATTTTCGGCTCGAACGCCTGATGGCGAATGGGAAGGTTGCGCGGCAGGTTGTCCGCTTCGCCCTTGACCAGTTTGCGCATGAACAGTTTGACGATGCGATCTTCCAGCGAATGGAAACTGATGACCACCAGACGGCCACCGATCTCCAGCGCTTCAAGCGCAGCATCAAGGCCCGCTTCGAGATCGCCCAATTCATTATTAACGTGGATGCGCAGCCCCTGGAATGCACGGGTCGCCGGGTTCTTGCCTTTTTCCCAGGCCGGATTGGCGACCTTGAGGACTTCGGCCAGATCGCCGGTGCGTTCGAACGGCTGGGTTTCACGACGAGCCACGACAGCGCCAGCCATACGACGGGCAAAACGCTCTTCGCCGTATTCCTTGAACACGCGGGCGATTTCTTCGGCTGGGGCGGTATTGACGAATTCGGCCGCGCTGATGCCGCGCGACGGGTCCATGCGCATGTCCAGCGGGCCGTCATTCATAAAACTGAAGCCGCGCTCGGGGTCATCCAGTTGCGGTGAAGACACACCGAGGTCCAGAAGGATTCCGCTGACAGTGCCTGCGAACCCTTGGTTTTGAGCCTCTTCGCCCAGTTCGGCAAAACTGCGCTGCACAATGACAAAGCGGCCATCTTCGGCCGCCAGCGCTTGACCTGTGGCAATCGCTTGAGGATCTTTATCGAACCCGAGGAGCCGACCATCCGGCCCAAGGTTTTGCAGAATGAGTCGGCTGTGTCCGCCGCGCCCAAAGGTGCCATCCACATAGCAGCCATCTGCGCGCACTGCGAGAGCCTCGACGGCTTCTTCGAGCAGTACGGTGATGTGGGTAAAGCCGCTATTCATAGTCACAAGATCAAATCACGTAGTTCATCAGGCATCGCGCCCGGTTTTTGAATGGCCGCCAGATCCGCATCAGCAAGAGCGTTCCAGGCGTCCTCGTCCCACAGTTGAAACTTATTGAGCTGGCCTACCAGCATCACGCGCTTGTCCAGCTTGGCGTAGTCGCGCAAGCGAGGCGGCACCAGAAAACGCCCACTGCCATCGAGCTCCAGATCAACAGCGTTACCAATCAGCAAACGCTGCAAGCGACGGTTTTCCTCACGGAAAGTCGCAAGCTCACGCAATTTCGCTTCGATCAGCTCCCATTCCGGCAGCGGATAAATGCAAAGGCATGGGTCAACGGTGTCAATTGTCACGATCATCTGGCCGGCGCTACGCGAATCCAACTCGTCACGGTACCGGCTCGGCATAGCGAGACGGCCCTTTGCATCGAGATTGATTGCGTTGGCACCACGAAACACAGGCGCATTCTCCAAATATTAGCTTTTTGCGTTCAAAAAACCCACTTCACGCCACTTTCTGCCACTTGCGCACACTATAGGAATGCGGCCACCACACCGTCAAGGAGCGGTCCTAAGGAAAAGCCTTACAGAACGGAGATTTAGGAGCGGTATTGAGGGGGTTTTGCGAATTTTTGGAGAGATAGCGAGGATAAACCTCAGGAACCTCAAAAAGTTGAGGCCCGAACTTAATGTGGTTTATCAAGCGTAAGATTTTTTTGATATTAAGAAGGGGGTTTTGCGATACAAAAAAACGGGGATAAAAAAGGTGGAGAGTCGATCTGTAAGCCGGGTTCTGTCGAGGACAGTCATTCCTCTACGACGGCCGTCACCGGACGTCTTTAGCAACCTACCCGGTTCCAGCGCGGGCCACGCCTTGGAACCCTATTTGGTCTTGCTCCGAGTGGGGTTTACCTAGCCACGAACTGTTGCCAGACGTGCGGTGCGCTCTTACCGCACCTTTTCACCCTTACCGGCACCGAAGTGCTTAGGCGGTTATTTTCTGTGGCACTTTCCGTAGGCTCGCGCCCCCCAGGCGTTACCTGGCACTCCGCCCTATGGAGCCCGGACTTTCCTCCCCCCCCTGCTGCGGAACAACAGAAGGCAGCGACTGTCCAATCGACTCTCCGCCGCCAAGGTTAATGGGACGGTGGCTCGAGAACAAGCTTTATCACCCTCATGCGCCAATACGTCACGGTCCGCCCTGGGCAGATCACTCGCCCTTTTGCTTATCCAACGCCACTTGGTAGAGCAGATTTTTGCGCACCCCGGTGATCTCCGCAGCCAATGCAGCGGCACGCTTTAACGGCAAATCCTGGAGCAGCAGATCGAGTACCCGACGCGCTTCCGGGCCAACTGCATCCTCACCCTCAGGCTCACTCCAGCCAGCCACCAGAACCACGCACTCTCCACGCTGCTGATTGCTATCGCCTTCTACAAAAGCGCGCAGCTCTCCTAACGGCAGACCTTTGAGCGTTTCAAAAGTTTTAGTCAACTCACGCCCCAACACCGCGGGGCGATCAGCGCCTAACACAACTTCCATGTCCTGCAGGCATTCGAGGATACGATGGGGGGCTTCGTAGAAAATCAGCGTGCGCGGCTCTTCTTTGAGCAGTTCAAGTCGCGCCTTGCGCCCCACCACCTTCGCAGGCAGAAAGCCCTCGAAGATAAAACGGTCTGACGGCAGCCCGGCTGCAGATAACGCGGCGATCAGCGCGCAGGCGCCAGGCACCGGCACGACCTGAATCCCGGCCGCTCGCGCCTGACGCACGAGGTGATAACCAGGATCGGAAATCAGCGGCGTACCCGCATCGGAAATCAACGCGACGCTATCGCCTGCCAGCAAACGGGTGATGAAACGGCTGCCTTCTTCGCGCTCATTATGCTCATGACAAGCGGCCAAAGGTGTCGCGATGCCGAAATGCTGCATCAACCTTAATGAGTGGCGAGTATCTTCGGCGGCAATGAGCGCTACCTCACGCAGCACTTTCAACGCGCGCACACTCATGTCGTCCAGGTTGCCAATCGGCGTTGCCACCACATAAAGCGAGCCGGCAGTGGAATTCAAAGCACCTGGAGCAGTCAAAGCGCACACCTCATGTTCAGTAAAAGCCCGCATTGTACAGCGTAAGAGCGCTTCAAGCGGGTGACGGGTACAGGGAGAGTGAAAATGAACGGACGCCACGATTCAAACTCCGAATACGGTCCAGTCAGGATGCAGCAACCTGCGACATGTCACGATATCGCGCTTCGGCACGACCAATATCGAGGCCTTGACGCCACTAACGTCGCGCCCCGGCCAGTGCTTGGGTACACTTCCACGCTAATTTGCTCGAGTATCAGGAACATACACATGATCGCTTGCCTGCGGCTGTTCACTGCCCTCTGCCTGGCTGCCTTATTGGCGGCTTGCGCCAGCTCGCCCTCCTCCAGCCTTGGCGAACTTCCACGCACACCTGACGCCAGCATCGAGCAGTTGCTCGAACAAGCGGCGGCTGCCAAGTCACCGGATCAAGCCGCGCTGCTTAGACTGACCGCCGCCGACCAGGCTGCACGTCAGAATGATCCCGGCCGCGCCGCCAGCATTCTTGAACAGGTCAAAATGAACCAGCTCAAGCCTGACAAACAGATTTACGCGAGCACCCTGTCAGCCGAACTGGCGATGATTCGCAGCCAGCCCAAAGCGGCCCTGACTGCGCTCAGCCATCCAAGCCTGCAACATCTGGACGAAATGCCGGTTGACCTGCAGGTACGCGCGCACACCGTTCGCGCCAGGGCGCTTGAGGCCGACAGCCAGGCCCTCGCCGCGGCCAGTGAACGCGTCTATATGTCGCCGATGCTTAAAGGTGCCGACGCCAACGCCAACAATGACGCGATCTGGGCATTGATTGCAGCGCTGCCTACTGAGCAACTACAAAGTAACGCCACGGATGTCATGGGCGGCTGGTTGAGCCTGGCCCGCGCCGTTAAAGGTGCTGGCACGCTGGAACAGCAGCAGGCAGCCATCGACGCCTGGAAAGCACAAAATCCGCAGCACCCAGCGGCACTTCAATTGCCGACCACCCTTGCCCAACTGCGCGAACTGAAAAGCGAGCCGCTGACCAAGATTGCACTGCTGTTGCCGCAAGACGGCGCGCTGGCATCTGTAGCCCGCGCCCTACGCGATGGCTTCATGGCTGCTCACTACCAGGCACAGCAAGCCGGTCAAAATCCTCCGGCGATTGAAGTATTCGACAGCTCTCGCGTGACCTCCATGGACGCGTTCTACCAGCAGGCCAAGGCCGCTGGCGTGCAACTGGTTGTTGGACCGCTGGAAAAACCACTGGTCAAGCAGCTCAGCAGTCGCGAGCAGTTGCCAATCACTACCCTGGCGCTGAACTACAGCGACAACAACGTTGAAGGTCCGCCGCAGTTGTTCCAGTTCGGCTTGTCCGCTGAAGACGAAGCCCGTGAAGTGGCCCGTCGTGCATGGGCCGATGGCAAGCGCAGCGCAGTGGCCATGGTGCCTAAAGGCGAATGGGGCGATCGCGTACTCGACGCTTTCCGTCAAAGCTGGCAAGCCAAGGGCGGCACCTTGCTGGGTGCCGAACGAATCGATCAGCCGGTTGCACTGGCGCAGCAGATTGCCGAGTTGTTCCAGTTGCGCAACAGCGAAAGTCGCGCCAAGAGCCTGCAGAGCACCACCGGCGCAACTGTAGCTGCACAACCAACGCGTCGTCAGGACATCGATTTCATGTTCTTGGCCGCGACGCCTCAACAGGCCCAGCAGATCAAGCCGACAATGGTGTTCCAGTACGCAGGTGACGTTCCGGTGTACGCAACTTCGCACCTGTTCACCAACAGCGGTGATCAGGCGCAGTACAACGATCTGAACGGCGTGCGCTTCTGCGAAACTCCTTGGCTGCTGAACGCAACCGATCCCCTGCGTCAGCAGGTCACCGCGCAGTGGCCGCAAGCTGGCGGCAGCCTGGGTCGCCTGTATGCGATGGGCATCGACGCGTACCGCCTGGCACCGCGCCTGGGTCAGTTGAAGACGCTGCCAGACAGCCGCCTGGATGGGCTGTCGGGTAGTCTGGCGATCGGTCCAAGCCAACGCATTGAACGTCAACTGCCGTGGGCCGAATTCGTCAACGGTCAGATCCAGCGCCTGCCGGACACTGCGCCTTGATGCAAAGCGGTACGCGGCAAACTGCAGGGCGAGAGGCTGAAGCCTTCGCCTTGCGGCACCTGCAAGAGCAAGGTTTACGCCTGATTACACAGAACTGGACATGCAGACGGGGTGAGCTCGATCTGGTCATGCTCGACGGCGATACAGTAGTATTCGTCGAAGTTCGCTATCGTCGCCACTCAGGATGGGGCGGAGCTCTGGAAAGCGTTGATTTTCGCAAGCAGGAAAAGCTCATACTGGCTGCTCAATCGTTCCTGCAAAAAGAAGCGCAATGGGCCAATGCTCCCTGCCGGTTCGACGTCGTAGCCATCAATGGCGACCCCGGCGCTGCACCGGCATTGAATTGGCTGCAGAATGCGTTCGATACATGATCGATGCACCAGATCCGAAGCCTGCCCTGACGCGCGAACACATACCCGGAATCAGATTCGCTCTTTGCTTTGCAGGCCGCACACTTTGGGCCGGCCGCCCTTATTAAGGTTTACCTAGATGGACATGCAATCCCGTATTCGCCAGCTCTTTCAGGCCAGTATCGATACCAAGCAACAGGCGATGGAGGTTCTTGCACCGCACATCGAGCAAGCCAGTCAGGTCATGGTCAATGCACTGCTCAACGAAGGCAAAATGCTTTCGTGCGGTAACGGCGGCTCAGCGGGCGACGCGCAACACTTCTCCTCAGAACTGCTCAATCGTTTTGAGCGCGAACGACCGAGTCTGCCCGCTATCGCGCTGACGACTGATACCTCGACAATCACCTCGATTGCCAACGACTACAGCTACAACGAAATCTTCTCCAAACAAATTCGCGCGCTGGGCCAGCCCGGCGACGTGCTGCTGGCGATTTCCACCAGCGGCAATTCCGCCAATATCGTGCAGGCCATTCAGGCCGCCCATGACCGGGAAATGATCGTCGTGGCCCTGACAGGTCGCGACGGCGGCGACATGGCGTCGCTGCTGTTGCCAGAAGACGTGGAAATCCGCGTTCCGGCAAAAGTCACTGCACGCATTCAAGAAGTCCACCTGCTGGCGATCCATTGCTTATGCGACTTGATCGACAGCCAACTGTTCGGGAGTGAAGAATGATCTCTAAACGTCTTAGCCTATTGGCCCTGACGCTGTGCCTGGGCATCAGCGGATGCAGCTCGGTGATCAACGCCAGCCGGGAAAAGCCAATCGATGACGATCGTGGCACGCGCACCTTCGGCAGCAAGATCGATGACTCGCTGATCGAAACCAAGGTCTCGGTGAACATCGCCAAGGCCAGCCCGGATCTGGATGACAACTCGCATATCGTTGTTACCAGCTTCAACGGCATTGTGCTGCTCGCCGGTCAAACGCCTCGCGCTGATCTCAAGCAATTGGCCGAGCAAACAGCGGCAGCTGTTCAGAAGGTCAAGAAGGTCAACAATGAACTGCAGGTGATTGCGCCTTCCTCCATGCTCGCACGTAGCAGCGACGCCTGGCTGACCAGCAAGATCAAGACAGAGATGCTGACCGACAGCGCCATTCCTGGATCACGCATCAAGGTCGTGACCGAGAACGGTATCGTTTATCTGCTGGGCCTGCTCACCCAACAGGAAGCAACCCGCGCCACCAACCTGGTGCAAGGCGTCAGCGGCGTGCAGAAAATCGTGAAACTGTTTGAGTACATCGACTGATACGCTTCACTAGGATCTGATGACTTTGTAGGAGCGCGCTTGCCCGCGATGGCAGTGTGTCTCCTAAAAATACGTTGCTGACCCACTGCAATCGCGGGCAAGCGCGCTCCTACAACTGAAGGCGAAAAAAAAGGCGATCCGAAAGGATCGCCTTTTTCATTGCTGCATGATCGGTTACTTGACCACTTTCAAGCTCGGCCGGCCGGTAGGGCGCGGTGGCTCGTCGTCCGGCGGCGTGGTGTCGTCTTCGGACTCGAAGTCCTCGTCGTCATCCACCGCAGGCTCCAGGTCAAACACCATGCCCTGGCCATTCTCACGGGCGTAAATGCCCATGATCGCAGCTATAGGCACGTACAACGTGTGCGGCACACCGCCAAAGCGGCCTTCGAAACTCACCGCATCGTTGTCCATGTGCAAGTGTCGAACCGCACTGGGCGAAATGTTCAACACGATCTGCCCGTCGTTGGCAAAGCCCTGAGGCACTTGCACGGCCGGGTATTCAGCATTCACCAGAATGTGAGGTGTGCAATCGTTATCCACGATCCACTCGTAAAGAGCGCGAATCAGATAGGGGCGACTGGAGTTCATCAAACGGCTCCTTAGGCCTTAGCGCATGTCACGTTCGACACCAGACAGACTTGCCTGAAATGCCTCACGCGCAAACTGGCGCTCCATATAATCAAGCAACGGCTTGGCTGGCCGCGGCAATTCAATACCCAGAATCGGAAGACGCCAGAGTATGGGCAATAGACAGCAGTCGACCAGGCTTTGCTCGTCGCTCAGAAAAAAAGCTTTTTCCGCGAACAGAGCAGAGACGCCGGTCAGGCTTTCGCGCAATTCCTTGCGCGCCTGAACACGAACAGCTTCTTTGCTGCGCGGGTCCAGAATGCTATCCACCAATGCACACCAGTCGCGCTGGATCCGATGGATCAGCAGGCGGCTGTTGGCGCGCGCCACCGGGTAAACCGGCAACAGCGGCGGATGCGGGTAACGCTCATCCAGGTATTCCATCACCACCGTCGACTCGTACAACGCCAGGTCGCGGTCGACCAGGGTTGGTACGCTGCCGTACGGATTCACCTCGATCAACTTGGGCGGATGACGCCCCTCTACGACATCAATGATCTCGGCGCTGACACCTTTCTCTGCGAGCACAATGCGCACGCGGTGGGAATAGTGGTCGGCGGGGTCGGAGTAACAGGCCAACCGGTTGGTCACGCCCATGGCGGTCCTCCTCGCTTGTTTAATTTTCGAAAAGCAGAAAAAACGAACGCGCTCTGAAAGCGCTTTCGGCAACATCCACAGTGAGCGAGTGTTCGTCGCGGGCGACAAGATAGCTCATTTACTCAATGTAAATTCTGCAATCTTTTGCCCGCCACTATACCCGCTCTGTGTGCATGCCTCGAAAGCGGCTCCCCAGAGCGCGTTTCATGTGTCACAAGGCGACAAATTAATCAGTGAACATCCTTCCAGTATTCGCGCTTGAGCAGATAGGCGAAAACGAAAAGCACAGCCAGATACAGCAAAACGTAGGTACCTATGCGCTGGTGCTGCAACTTGACCGGGTTGGCCGAGTACGCCAGGAAGGTCACGAGATTCTTGATTTTCTCGTCGAACTGCTCCTGCGTCAGGCTGCCTGTCTTGGGCACGATGGTCAGCTCATCACAGGACTCATGGGTAAGCGGCGAACCGGTCAACGGGTCGTACTGCTTTTTACCGTCCTCGACCAACTGAACCTGCTTACAACCGATGACCTGACGCCCCTGAAGCCCGACCAGCACGTTAGGCATGCCGACGTTAGGGAAAACCCGGTTGTTCACACCCCATGGCCGCGCCGGGTCCTCGTAGAACGAACGCAGATAGCCATAGAGCCAATCCGTGCCACGAACCCTGGCCACCAGGGTCAGATCCGGCGGCGCAGCCCCGAACCACGTCTTGGCGTCCGCAGGCTGCATGCCGATGCTCATGTGATCGCCGATCTTGGCGCCCGTAAATACCAGCTTCTCAAGCATCAATTCGTGGGGGATGCCGAGGTCATCGGCCACCCGCTCATAACGCTGGAACTTGGCGCTGTGGCAGCCCATGCAATAGTTGGCGAACGTGCGCGCACCGTCCTGCAAGGCCGGCTTGTCTGCCAGATCGATATCGACACTTTCAAGTTCTGGCCCGCCGTGCTCCGCAGCCAGGGCAAAGAGGGGGATGGCAGCAAACAGCAACACCGCAAATAGCTTTTTCATCAGCCAGTCACCCTTTCTGGAACGGGTTTTGTCTTCTCCAGACGCGTGTAAAACGGCATCAGGATGAAATAGGCGAAGTACAGGAACGTGCAGACCTGGGACAGCAAGGCGCGACCGGGACTGGGCGGCAGCACGCCGAGAATCCCGAGAATGACAAACGACACGCAAAACACCACCAGCCATATTCGGCTCAACCAGCCTTTGTAGCGCATGGATCTGACCGGACTTCGGTCCAGCCAGGGCAAGACGAACAGCACCGCGATCGCCGCCCCCATCGCTATAACGCCCATAAGCTTGTCGGGGATGGCCCGCAAAATCGCGTAGAACGGCGTGAAGTACCAGACCGGCGCAATGTGCTCAGGAGTCTTGAAGGCGTTGGCCTGCTCAAAATTCGGTTTCTCGAGGAAGTACCCACCCATCTCCGGGAAGAAAAACACGATCGAACAGAAGATAAACAGGAACACCACCACACCGACGATATCCTTCACGGTGTAGTACGGATGAAAAGCGATACCGTCGAGAGGGACGCCGTTTTCATCCTTGTGCTTCTTGATGTCGATACCGTCCGGGTTGTTGGAACCCACTTCGTGAAGCGCCAGCACATGCAGCACTACCAGCCCGAGGATCACGATCGGCAGCGCCACCACGTGCAGCGCGAAGAAGCGGTTCAGGGTGATGCCGGAAATCAGGTAATCGCCGCGAATCCATTGCGTCAGGTCGTTCCCGATGACCGGGATCGCGCCGAACAGCGAGATAATCACCTGCGCGCCCCAGTACGACATTTGCCCCCACGGCAACAGATAGCCCATGAACGCTTCGGCCATCAGCGCCAGATAGATCAGCATGCCGAAGATCCACACCAGCTCGCGGGGTTTCTGATACGAGCCGTACAACAAGCCGCGGAACATGTGCATGTAAACCACGATGAAAAACGCCGACGCGCCGGTGGAGTGCAGCAGCCTCAGGATCGAGCCGTACTCGACGTCACGCATGATGTATTCGACAGAAGCGAAGGCCTCTTCCGCCGACGGTGTATAACTCATCGTCAGCCAAACCCCGGTGACGATCTGGTTGACCAACACCAGCAGCGCCAGGGAGCCGAAAAAATAGAAGAAGTTGAAATTCTTGGGCGCGTAGTACTTGCTCAGATGGTCTTCCCACATAGAGGTCGCAGGGAAGCGCGCATCGATCCAGTCCATGAACTTGCTCATTACGCTTTCTCCTGATCGACACCAATGACGATGATTGAGTCCGACTCGTAGGAATGCGGCGGAACTGGCAGGTTCAGTGGTGCGGGCTGCGACTTGTAAACGCGGCCGGCCAGATCGTAATGAGAGCCGTGACACGGACAGAAATAACCACCCACCCAATCCTTGCCCAAGTCAGCAGGGGCTACCTCTGGACGGAATGTTGGCGAGCAACCCAAGTGCGTGCATATGCCGATCAGCAGCAGAAGCTCGGGCTTGATCGAGCGGACCTTAGGGTCGACGTAGGTGGGCTGAACGGAATTTTTGGATTCGGGATCGGATAACTGACCGGTGATCTTACCTAGATTGGTCAGAATTTCTTCGGTACGACGAACGATGAACACCGGCTGCCCGCGCCACTCGGCAATCATTTGCTGGCCCGGCTCGATCTTGCTGACGTTGACCTTTACGGGAGCGCCAGCAGCTTTTGCCTTAGCGCTGGGAAACCATGACCCTACGAACGGGACCGCAGCCCCCACCGCTCCTGCTGCGCCAACCACGGATGTGGCCGCCACGAGGAAGCGACGCCGGCCTGCATTCACGCCGTCATTGCTCATTCCGTCCTCTCCCATCAGCTTTTTTTATAGGCCTGTGTGTCCAGGCGCTCATTAAATTATTGTCGAGCTGTCAAAAATCCTGCCGGATGGTAATTAAAAGCCCTTTTGCAGACAAGGGAATTACCCTGAGGCGAAAACGGGAGGCCTTATAATCAGGGGCGTCCGCGAATGAGTCATGTCGCCACACCCAATAATAGACGCCCACAAAAAAACGCCCAGTTCCGTGAGGAATCTGGGCGTTCTTTTTTGAACGAAGAGCGAATTAACGCTTCGAGTACTGCGGACGCTTACGCGCTTTACGCAGACCGACTTTCTTACGTTCAACTTCACGCGCATCACGAGTTACGAAGCCTGCTTTACGCAGTGCGCCACGCAGAGTCTCGTCGTACTGCATCAGAGCGCGGGTGATACCGTGGCGGATTGCGCCAGCTTGACCACTCACACCGCCGCCGATGACAGTGACGTAGATGTCGAATTTCTCGACAGTCTCAGTCAGCTCCAGCGGCTGACGAACTACCATGCGGGCAGTTTCGCGGCCGAAGAAGTTATCCAACGAACGGTTGTTGATGGAGATGTTACCGGTACCTGGACGCAGGAAAACGCGTGCGGTTGCGGTCTTGCGACGGCCAGTGCCGTAATTTTGAGTCGCCGACATAATGAACTATTCCGTTAAAACTTCAGTTCTTGGGGCTGCTGAGCAGTATGAGGGTGTGCAGTGCCCGCATAGACTTTCAGCTTACGATACATGTCGCGACCCAGCGGGTTCTTAGGCAGCATGCCTTTGACCGCGGTCTCGATCACGCGCTCAGGAGCTTTGGCGATCAGCTTTTCAAAGTTGATCGACTTGATCCCGCCCGGGAAACCGGAGTGAGAGTAGTAGATCTTGTCGGTGGTCTTGGCACCAGTAACGCGGATTTGCTCAGCGTTGATAACGACGATGTAGTCGCCGGTGTCAACGTGCGGAGTGTATTCCGGCTTGTGCTTGCCACGCAGACGGCTCGCGATTTCGGTGGCCAAACGACCCAGGGTCTGGCCAGCAGCGTCGACGACGAACCAGTCGCGCTTTACTGTTTCCGGTTTAGCGGTAAAAGTTTTCATTCTGTATAGCCTCAGGGGCCGCCTGCAAAAATTAGACGGCGGATCTTACTGAATAGTACGGTCTTTGACAAGTCAAAGTCCGCCGGGCACGGACGCTATAGGGGGCTCGGGTCAGCGCGTCCAATTGCGGCGGTGTCTTGGGCAGGGGAGCATCACTTCCGCTGCAAAGAGCTGCGGAATTATGCAGATTGCGAAAAAAATTTCAACCTGCTTTTATGTTTCTCTTTAAATAGGAGCGCCAAATGGATTATCGCCAACTGGGCAGAACCGATCTCAATGTCAGCGCCATCTGCTTGGGCACCATGACCTGGGGTGAGCAAAACAGCGAGTCCGAGGCCTTCGCCCAGATCGAACGGGCCAAATCGGCGGGCATCAATTTCATCGACACCGCCGAGATGTACCCTGTCCCGCCACAAAAAGAAACTTACGCCAGCACCGAGAAAATTATCGGCAACTGGTTCAAGAAAAATGGCGACCGCAAAGACTGGATACTCGCCAGCAAGATCGCAGGCCCTGGAAACGGCATCGATTACATCCGTGACGGCCAGCTCAAATTCAATCGCGAGCACATCGTTGCGGCAGTGGATGCGAGCCTGAAACGCTTGCAGACCGACTACCTCGATCTCTATCAGCTGCATTGGCCAGAGCGCAGCACCAACTTCTTCGGCAAACTCGGTTACTCCCACAAGGACGAAGTATTCACCCCCTTGCTGGAAGTGCTGCAGGTGCTGGACGAGCAAGTGAAGGCTGGCAAGATTCGTCACGTCGGGCTGTCGAACGAAACGCCATGGGGCACCATGAAGTTTCTACAGGCCTCTGAAGCTCAGGAGCTGACCCGTCCGGTGTCGATCCAGAACCCGTACAACCTGCTCAATCGCAGCTTTGAGGTAGGTCTGGCGGAAATCGCCATCCGCGAGCAATGCGGTTTGCTCGCCTATTCGCCACTGGCGTTCGGCATGCTGTCTGGCAAGTACGCTGACGGTGCTCGTCCGCCGAAGGGTCGGCTGAGCCTTTACAGTCGCTTCACTCGCTACTTCAACCCGGAATCGGAAGCGGCCTGCGCAAGTTACGTGGCGCTGGCCCGTGAGCATGGTCTGGACCCGGCGCAGATGGCACTGGCGTTCGTCACCAGCCGTTCGTTCGTGACCAGCAACATCATCGGTGCCACGACTCTGGAGCAACTGGACAGCAACATCGAAAGCTTCGAACTGGAGCTGACCGAAGAGGTATTGGCCGGGATCGATGCGATCCACAAAGCCCAGCCGAACCCTGCGCCTTAACCGCAAGATCTGTAGGAGCGCGCTTGCCCGCGATTGCAGTGTGTCAGGTATTAAATGCATTGCTGACCCACCGCAATCGCGGGCAAGCGCGCTCCTACAACGGATCTGGCGACTACAAAGGCCGCGCAATGATCTCCTTCATAATCTCGTTAGTCCCCGCATAAATGCGTTGCACCCTGGCATCCGCCCATGCCCGCGCAATCGGGTATTCCCACATGAATCCGTAGCCACCGTGCAGTTGCACGCATTCATCTAGCACCTTGCATTGCAAATCGGTCGCCCAATATTTGGCCATCGCAGCGGTGGGCACGTCTAGCTTGCCTTCCAGGTGCAATTCCAGGCAGCGGTCGATGAACACCCTTCCGATCTGCACTTCCGTAGCCATTTCCGCGAGTTTGAAGCGGGTGTTCTGAAAGTCGGCGATGGCCTTGCCAAACGCCTTGCGTTCGCGGGTGTATCCCAGCGTCCACTGCACCGCCGCCTCTGCAGACGAAATGGCACCGATTGCAACGGTCAGACGCTCTTGGGGCAACTCTTGCATGAGATAGGCGAACCCCATCCCGGCCTGCCCCAACAGGTTTTCCCTTGGCACGCGAACGTCCTGGAAGAAGAGCTCTGAGGTGTCCTGAGCCTTCATACCGACTTTCTCCAGTCGCTTGCCCTTCTCGAACCCTGGCGCGCCAGACTCCACCAGAAACAGGCTCGTGCCCTTCGCGCCCGCCTTTGGATCGGTCTTGGCCACGACGATCACCAGGTCCGCCAGGTAGCCGTTAGTTATGAAAGTCTTCGAGCCGTTGATCACGTACTCGTCACCGTCCAGCACGGCGGTGGTCTTGACGCCCTGCAGGTCCGAACCTGCGCCCGGCTCGGTCATGGCGATTGCCGTCACCAACTCTCCCGAAACCATTTTCGGCAGATATTTGCGCTTCAGCGCTTCGCTACCGTAATGCAGGATGTAGGGCGCCACGATGTCCGAGTGCAGTGAAAATCCGATGCCGGTCAAGCCCAGCCGGTAGATTTCCTCGATCACTACGGTGGTATAGAGAAAGTCGGCCGCCATGCCGCCGTACTCTTCCGGCAAATGCGAGCACAACATGCCCTGCTCACCCGCACGATTCCATAGCGTGCGATCAATGTGCCCCTGCTTTTCCCACTGTGCGTGAAACGGCGCGGCGTGCTGTTCGAGGAATTTGCGCACGCTGTCTCGGAAGAGTTCGTGCTCGGCGCTGAACAGTGTTCTTGGAAGCATGGGGACACCTTGGCTGCGGGAGGATGGCCCTCAGAGCCTATGCTCAGGCGATGCACGACGACACTGGACACATTAGCCAAAAAATAAGACGATCACGCCGTTGCTTGACCACTTTCCCATATAAGAACAACAGATCATGTCTATTCAACACACCGTGCCCTTGCGGCGCGTTAGCATTCTTGCGATTGATGGCGTGTTTGCCTCGACATTGACGCAGGCCAAAGACTTCTTCCACCTCGCCAGCCTGCGTTACGGAAAACAGCTGGGCCAGGGTTTGAAATCCGCGTTCGAGACGCGCCTGGTCAGCCCGGATGGACAGTCTGTGCGCAGCTTCAGCGAGATTGTTCTGCCGGTCGATAGCGCCCTCGAAAACAGCGACATCATCGTTTTGCCCGCCTTCTCTGACCATTTCGACACGCTTTGCGAACGTTATCCACAGGTCTTGCCGTGGCTGCGTGAACAGCATGCCAGGGGCGCTGTGCTGTGCGGAGAGGCAAGCGGCGTGTTTTGGCTTGCGCAAGCGGGCTTGCTTGATGGCAAGGAGGCCACCACGTACTGGCGATTCTTCAATGACTTCGCCGAGCGCTTTCCAAAAGTGCTGCTCAATCAAGAGAAACACCTGACAGACGCCGACAATTTGTATTGCGCGGGCGGCACCGTTTCGGCGTGCGATCTGTACATTTACCTGATCGAACGCTTCTGCGGTTCAAACGTGGCGCAAACCGTCGCCCGGGACATACTGTACGAAGTGCAGCGCAGCTATACCCCGGGCCGCATGGGCTTCGGCGGCCAAAAGCTGCATCAGGACGTCATCATCCTGCAAATCCAGCACTGGCTCGAAGAGCATTTCGCTGACAAGTTTCGCTTCGAAGACGTAGCTCGCGAACACGGCATGAGCATCCGCAACTTCATGCGCCGCTTCCAGACCGCGACTGGCGATAAACCGCTGCATTACCTGCAACGCCTGCGCATCGAGACTGCAAAGGGATTGCTGTCAGGAAGCCGCAAAAGTATCAAGACCATCAGCTATGAAGTGGGCTACGACGACGCAAGCTTCTTTGCGCGGCTGTTTCGCCAGCACACCGAACTGTCGCCGAACCAGTATCGGCAGCAGTTTCAGCAGGCAGCTTGATGTGACGTTTCTGTAGGAGCGCGCTTGCCCGCGATGGCGGTGTGTCAGTTGCAAACCTGTTTACTGACACTCCGAGATTCGCGGGCAAGCGCGCTCCTACAAATGTCTAAGGCTTATGAGCACGGGACAGGAACTCGTGGGACTGCATTTCGAGCAGCCGGCTCAGGGTGCGCTGGAACTCGAAATTCAGACGTCCGCCGGTGTACAGATCCTTGAGCTCGACTTCAGCCGAGATGATCAGCTTGACGTTGCGGTCGTAGAACTCATCGACCATGTTGATGAAGCGTCGCGCGATGTCGTCGGTGGTGACGCTCATCTGGTACACGCCGCTGATCAACACAGCGTGGAAAATCTTGCCCAGCTCGATGTAATCGTTCTGGCTGCGGGGGCCATCGCACAATTCGGCAAAGTCGAACCACGCCACGTCATCGCACGTACGAATGGCTTTGATCTCGCGATTCTCGATCATCAGCACATCGTTTTCGATAGCTTTGGTGCACTCGGGAGTCAGCGCACGGAAGCTCTTGCGCAGGCTTTCGTGAGCAGCTTCGTTGAGCGGGAAGTGAAACAGTTCGGCTTGCTCAAGATGACGCAGACGGTAATCGACGCCGCTGTCGACGTTGACGATGTCGGTGTTCTGCTTGATCAGCGCAATCGCTGGCAGGAAGCGTGCGCGTTGCAGGCCGTCCTTGTACAAACCATCAGGCACGATGTTGGAAGTCGCGACCAGCGTGACGCCGTTCTTGAACAGCTCTTCCATCAGCGTGCCGAGGATCATGGCGTCGGTGATGTCGGAGACGAAGAATTCATCGAAACAGATTACCCGCGCTTCGTCGGAAAACCGTTTGGCGATAGCCGTCAGGGGATTCTTCTCGCCCTTGAGCGTTTTCATTTCTTCATGAACGCGCTTCATGAAACGGTGAAAGTGCGTGCGCACTTTGTCTTCAAACGGCAGCGCTTCAAAGAAGGTATCGACCAGATAGGTCTTGCCGCGTCCGACACCGCCCCAGAAATACAAGCCTTTGATCACGGTCACTTCTTTCTTGCCGAACAGCTTGCCGAACAGGCCGGGCTTGCTCTGGTGAGCGGCCACAAGGTCGTCGTACAGGCGCTGTAAATGGCGCACAGCGTTTTCCTGCGCGGCATCATGGAAGAAGTCGGGGCGTTTCAGGTCAGCCTGGTATCGTTCTAGGGGGGTCATAGTTTTCGTTGGCTAGGGAGCAAAAACGGGCCGCCACTGTAGCGACGGCCCGTGGGATTGGCAATCAGTCCTGTTGCGGGGCCAGCGCCAGTTTCAAGCTCTGGATAGCGGCGTCGCGACTGGCTGCGTCGGCGAATTCAGGGCTGTCGGCCACACATTGGCCATCAAGCCACAACGTGAAGCGCTCGCCCTCGCTGCGCAGATCAAGCTCACCGCCCTGTTGTAGCTGCTTGGTAGCAGCGCCTGCAGTCTTGCCATCGGCGAAGTTGCGCGACAGCAGCAATTGCTCTCCATCGGCCGCGAGCAGACGGAAGCGGAAGCTGCCGTCGTCTTCGCGGAAACTGACAAAGCGCGGGCCTTTGCTGGCTTTTTTCTTGGTGGAGGCTGTGGTTTGAGCGGCGCTGCGGAATGAACGCAGGCCGACAGCTTCGCGCAACTCGCCGAGGAATGGCGTAGCGGTACGACGGGCTTTCTCGGCACCAGCCAACAGGATGTCCTCCAGGTCTGCCGGGCGCTCGATCAAGCGGTGATAGTTCTCGCGAGCCTCGCCCAGTTCGCTGTCGAGCAACTGGAAAAGACGCTGCTTGGCATCGCCCCAGCCCAGGCCCTGCAACAGATCAGCGCGGAACTCATCGCACTGCTCTTTGCTGGAGAACGCCTGGTACAGCGTGAACAGATGAGAATTGTCCGGATCTTTGGCTTCGCCCGGCAAACGCGAGTCGGTAACGATCCGCGAGATCGCGTCCTTCATCTCTTTGCCGCTGCTGAACAGCGGAATGGTGTTGTCGTAGCTCTTCGACATCTTGCGGCCATCCAGGCCTGGCAAGGTGGCGACGCTTTCTTCGATCAGCGCTTCGGGCATGACGAAGAATTCTTTGCCGTTGCCAAACAAGTGATTGAAGCGCTGCCCGATGTCGCGGGCCATTTCAACGTGCTGGATCTGGTCACGGCCGACCGGCACTTGATGGGCGTTGAACATGAGAATATCCGCCGCCATCAGCACCGGATAGCTGTACAGGCCCATGGTGATGCCTGCGTCCGGGTCATCGCCGGTCTCCACGTTCTTGTCCACCGAAGCCTTGTAGGCGTGAGCGCGGTTGAGCAGACCCTTGGCGGCGACGCAGGTCAGCAGCCAGGTAAGCTCAGGGATTTCCGGGATGTCGGACTGGCGATAAAACGTGACGCGATCAACGTCCAGGCCAGCGGCGAGCCAGGTGGCGGCGATTTCCAGACGCGAACGCTGAATGCGCAGCGGATCATCGCATTTGATCAGGGCGTGATAGTCCGCCAGGAAGTAGAAAGAATCGGCGTCGCTTTGACGACTGGCGACAATGGCCGGGCGGATGGCGCCCGCATAGTTGCCCAGGTGAGGCGTGCCGGTGGTGGTGATACCGGTCAGGATACGAGTGGTCATGATTAGTCGCTTATTCTGGGTGCTGCAATCAATTCGAGAGACGCGGCAGGACCAGATCCTTGAGATCGGTCAGCTTACCGTGGAAAAAGTGTCCGCATTCTGCCACTTTCAGCAGTTCGTGGGGGCGCGATAAGTTGTCGGACCATTCGTAGACGAGTTGGGGATCAATCACTTCGTCGTTTTCCGGCTGAATCAGAGTCAGCGGACCGTTTTGCGGCAGTGCGCTGACGTCCGCGATGCGCATGACCGCAGGCGCGATCATGAACAGGTGATTAAGGGTTTCGCCCTTGACTTCAAGACGACCGCCGAGGGTAGCGGCGACGAAACCGCCGAAGGAAAATCCAAACAATGTCAGCGGCAGATCAGGATGTTTGTCGCGCAACCACTGGGCGACCGCTTCGGCATCGTCGACTTCGCCCTGAGCCATGTCAGAGGTCCCGGCACTGGCGCCGACACCGCGATAATTGAAGCGCAGGGTGATCAGGCCGGCGTCGCGGGCAGTACGTTGCAGCGTCGAGACGACTTTATTGAGCATCGTGCCGCCCTGAACCGGGTTAGGATGGCAGATCAGCGCCACACCCCTGGCCTCTTCCAGGTCGAGGTAAAGGGCTTCCAGTTGGCCGACGGGGCCATCGATGAATACAGGGTTTTCGCGGATGAGCAAGAATGAACTCCGTGACCTTGCAAAAGGTCGACTCGTCTAGCTGATGTCTGTGGCTGGCATATCGGCGATACGTCGCGGGTATACAGCGCAGGTTCGAGCCGTTAACGTAAAGCAAAGCCGTTTATAGAGGAAGGACTCGTGGAACACTCGCTCTTAGTTTGGTTGTTGCCGACCATTGCCCTGGTCGTTGGGGTCGTCATCGGTTTCCTCGTCGCGCGTTTGGTGCCTAATGCCGCGCCTAGCAGCACTCAGCGTCAACTGGATGATGTTCAGGAGCGCTTCGACACGTATCAAAACGAGGTGGTCACTCACTTCAACAGCACGGCCAATCTGGTTCAGAAGTTGTCCCAGAGCTACTCCGACGTTCAAGAACACCTCGCTGAGGGCGCCAACCGTCTGGCCCTGGACGAACTGACCCGTCAGCGCTTGCTCGCTGCCCTGCATCCGGAGGCCAATCAAGCGCCGCGCGATCGCCTCACGCCACCGCGCACGGCCGCCGAGCCACCCAAAGACTACGCACCCAAAATGCCTAACTCACCGGGCATGCTGGATGAGCATTACGGTTTGAAGAAGTAACACGCGAGACGCAGCACACAGAAAGCCCGCCATTTGAGAGATCGAGTGGCGGGCTTTTTTGTGATTGCTCGCTTTTGATGCTGGCCGGTCGTCTACGTCCTTCGGGCTGAAGCACCTCGCGAAAACCCCATAAACCCTGTAGGAGCGCGCTTGCCCGCGATTACGGCGTGTCAGCCAATAATGCAGCGATGGCAAAAACGCTTTCGCGGGCAAGCGCGCTCCTACAGGGAATGCATGATTTCTTCGCAAGAAAAACCCGCCAGTCACGGCGGGTTTTTTGTGTAGCGGACAGCGCTTAGATCGCGCCGCGAGCCCGCAGCAGTTCCAGCACTTGCTTGACGCTTTCCTCGACGTTCAGCGACTGGGTGTCGATGACGAGGTCGGCGTTGAGCGGTACGTCGTACGGGAAGGACTCACCAGGGATGTTGTCCTTATCGGCGGCGTACAGGCCTTGTGGGTCGCGTTCACGGCACACCTGCGGCGAAGCCTGGACGTAGACCGTTATCAAGCGGTCATCGCCAATCAGGCTCTTGGCGTTTTCACGCCCAGCGGCATCCGGCGCAACGAAGGCAGCCAACGTCAACAGACCCGCCTCGTTGAACTGACGCGAGACATGCGCGGCACGACGCCAGTTCTCGGTACGGCCAGCGCGATCCTGCGGCAGCCCCTTGTTCAGGTCGTGACGCAGGTTCTGACCGTCCAGCACGTAAACCGCGCGGCCCATGTCGAACAGCTTGCGTTCGACCGCATACGCCAGCGTGCTTTTGCCAGCGCCGGACAGACCGGTGAACAGCACCGTCGCAGGCTGCTGCCCGAAACGCTGAGCACGCTCCTCGACCGAAACATGCGCCAGGTCGCCATGATGGCTAGCACCGCCTGCGTGCACCGGCTTAGCGATAATCATGCCAGCGCCGACCGTGCCGTTGGTCAAACGGTCAATGACGATGAACGAACCGGTGGTGCGGTTGCTGTCATAACCATCCAGCGCGATGGGGCTGTCGAGGCTGATCTTGACCCGACCGATCTCGTTGAGCTGCAACGAACTGGCAGCGCCCTCCTCCAGCGTATTCACATCCACGCGGTGAGTGATGCTGGCAATCGAGCCCGGCACATAACTGGTGGCGCGCTTGATGTCGTATTTCTTGCCCGGCAACATCGGCTCTTCCGCCATCCACACCAGCATGGCGTCGAACGCGTCGGTCACCTGCGGCACGTTGTCGGCATGCACCAGCAAGTCGCCACGGGAGATGTCGATTTCGTCTTCCATGGTCAGCGTCACTGCTTGACCTGGGCCTGCGTGCTCAAGCTCACCTTCGAACGTAACGATGGATTTCACGCGGCTGCTTTTGCCAGATGGCAGCACAACCACTTCATCGCCCTTATGCACGATGCCGCTGGCCAGCGTACCGGCGAAACCTCGGAAATTCAGGTTCGGACGATTCACATACTGCACCGGGAAACGCAGGTCGGTGTAGTTACGGTCGTTGGCGATCTCGACGGTTTCGAGAATTTCCATCAATGACTGACCGGTGTACCAGGGCGAACGCTCGCTCTTGTTCACCACGTTGTCGCCCTTGAGCGCCGACATCGGCACGAAAGCCATGGTGGTCGGCTTGAAAGCGATGCCGTCAGCGAACTTCAGGTAGTCAGCCTTGATCGACTCGAACACGCTTTCATCGAAGCCGTTGAGGTCCATCTTGTTGATGGCGACCACGATGTGCTTGATGCCCAGCAACGATGCGATGTAGCTGTGGCGACGGGTCTGGGTCTGAACGCCGTAGCGGGCGTCCACCAGAATGATCGCCAGGTCGCAAGTCGATGCGCCAGTGGCCATGTTGCGGGTGTACTGCTCATGGCCGGGGGTATCGGCGATGATGAATTTGCGCTTGGCGGTGGAGAAGTAGCGGTAAGCAACATCGATGGTGATGCCTTGCTCGCGCTCGGCCTGCAAACCGTCAACCAGCAGCGCCAGATCGACTTCGTCGCCGGTGGTGCCCGATTTTTTCGAATCGCGGGTAATGGCTTCGAGATGATCCTCGTAGATCATTTTGGAGTCGTGCAGCAGACGCCCGATCAGCGTGCTCTTGCCGTCATCGACGTTGCCACAGGTTAAAAAGCGCAGCATTTCCTTGCGTTCGTGCTGGCCCAGGTAGGCGAGGATGTCCTCGCTGATCAAATCAGATACGTGCGACATGACAACCCCTTAGAAATAACCCTGACGTTTCTTTTCTTCCATGGAGCCGGCGCCATCGTGGTCGATGACCCGGCCCTGGCGCTCGGAAGTTCGCGTCAGGAGCATTTCCTGAATGATGTCAGTGAGGCTGATGGCCTCTGACTCGACGGCGCCCGTCAACGGGTAGTCGCCCAGCGTGCGGAAACGGACCTTCTTCTTGACGATGCGCTTCTTGTCTTCATCGCTCAGATGATTACGCAGGCGATCGTCGTCGATCATGATCCAGGTACCGTTCATTTCGATGACTTCGCGTTCGGCGGCGAAATACAGCGGCACGATCGGGATGCCTTCTAGATAGATGTACTGCCAGATATCCAGCTCGGTCCAGTTGGAGAGCGGGAACACGCGGATCGACTCGCCTTTGTTGACGTTGCCGTTGTAAACATTCCACAGCTCTGGACGCTGATTTTTCGGGTCCCAGCGGTGCTTGGTGTCGCGGAAGGAATACACACGCTCCTTGGCGCGGGACTTCTCTTCGTCTCGACGGGCGCCACCGAAGGCTGCGTCAAAACCATGTTTGTCGAGGGCTTGCTTGAGGCCTTCGGTCTTCATGATGTCGGTGTGCTTGGCACTGCCGTGGGTCAGCGGATTGATGCCCTGCGCGACGCCGTCCGGGTTGACGTGAACGATCAGGTCCAAGCCCATTTCCTTGACCATTTGGTCGCGGAATTTATACATCTCCTGGAATTTCCAGCGTGTATCGACGTGCATCACCGGGAATGGCAGCTTGCCGGGGAAGAAGGCCTTGCGTGCCAGGTGCAACATCACGGCGGAGTCTTTACCGACGGAGTAGAGCATCACCGGGTTATCGAACTCGGCAGCTACCTCGCGGATGATGTGGATGCTTTCCGCCTCCAGCTGTTTCAGATGCGTCAGTTTGTCGACCATGGTTACTCACGGGGGATAACGTTCTTTATGGAAGGCCAACGGGCCGTATTCGAGCCGGGGACTTTAGCACACGGCTTAATTCTATTGAGACAGCAGACTAGATCGAAACGATCTAACGATATAGCTCTCTGATCGGTGCCTTCAGATCGGATTGGGGCAATCGATAAACAAGTGTTCAAGGGCAAATCGCCGGGCCAGGTAATCGCCCAACGCCTGCACGCCATAACGCTCGGTGGCGTGATGGCCTGCGGCGATGAAGCTGATATCGTTTTCCCGGGCGCTGTGGAACGTCTGTTCAGACGCCTCGCCGCTCAAGTACAGGTCAACCCCTGCCAGTACCGCCTGATCAATGTAGCCCTGCCCACCACCGGTGCACCAACCAACCCGTCGGATCATCCCACTGCCAGCAATCAACAGCGGCTCGCGTCCCAATGCGCTCTGCACGCGATGGGCAAAATCGCGGGGCGTGACCGGCTCTGCGAGCGATCCCACCAATCCAACGATTTTCAGATTTTCTGGGTCCAGCGGCCCTTCGACGGTGATGTCGAGCTGACGCGCCAATTGCACGTTATTCCCCACCTCCGGGTGTAGATCCAGCGGCAGGTGATACGCAAGCAGGCTGATGTCGTGCTTGAGCAGAGTCTTGAGCCGTCGTTGTTTCATGCCAGTGACGCAGGGGTTCTCGCCTTTCCAGAAGTAGCCGTGATGAACCAGGATCAAGTCGGCATCAGCATCGACCGCGGCATCGAGCAACGCCTGGCTGGCCGTAACGCCGCTGACGATACGCGTAACCTGCGAGCGCCCCTCCACTTGCAGCCCGTTCGGGCAATAATCCTGGATCCGCGCACTGTTCAAATAGCGGTCCGCCTCTTCCACCAGCGTGCTCAGTGCGACAGCCATAAAAGACTCCTAAATATGCAGTTCAGACCGTCTCGGTCCTCGTATAATGCCCGCCATTATGGCGCAGGTGACACCCAGTATTGCTGCGCTGCTCACTTCAGGACGTGCTCAATGTTCAAAGCGCTGCGTTTTCTCGGCTGGCCACTGCTCGCTGGCGTGCTTATCGCTTTATTGGTTATCCAGCGTTACCCGCAATGGGTCGGCCTTCCGACTCAGGACGTCAACCTTCAACAAGCGCCACAAACCGCGACCGTGCAACAAGGCCCTGTTTCCTACGCCGATGCGGTCAGTAGCGCCGCGCCCGCCGTTGCCAATCTTTACACGACCAAAATGGTCAAAGACAAACCCAACCATCCGCTGTTTGAAGACCCGCAGTTTCGGCGCTTCTTCGGCGATAACCTGCCCAAGCAACGACGCATGGAATCAAGCCTGGGTTCGGCAGTGATCATGAGCCCGGAAGGCTATCTGCTGACCAACAACCACGTAACCTCCGGCGCGGACCAGATTGTAGTGGCGCTCAAGGATGGCCGCGAAACCATCGCTCGCGTGATTGGCAGTGATCCAGAAACAGACCTCGCGGTCCTCAAGATCGATCTGAAAAACCTGCCTGCTATCACGCTAGGCAGCTCCGACAGCATCCGCATCGGCGATGTCGCGCTGGCCATCGGCAACCCGTTTGGGGTCGGCCAGACTGTGACCATGGGCATCATCAGTGCCACTGGCCGTAATCAGCTGGGGCTCAATACCTACGAAGACTTCATCCAGACCGACGCCGCGATCAACCCCGGCAACTCCGGTGGCGCGCTGGTGGATGCCAACGGCAACCTGACAGGTATCAACACGGCGATCTTCTCCAAGTCCGGCGGCTCCCAAGGCATCGGCTTTGCGATCCCGACCAAACTGGCGCTGGAAGTGATGAAATCGATCATCGAGCACGGTCAGGTGATTCGTGGCTGGCTGGGGATTGAAGTTCAGCCACTGACCCAGGAACTGGCGGAGTCGTTCGGGTTGAAGGATCGTCCAGGGATTGTCGTAGCGGGGATTTTCCGCGATGGCCCGGCGCAGAAAGCAGGCTTGCAGTTGGGTGACGTGATCTTGAGCATCAACGGCGAGCCAGCTGGCGATGGTCGTAAATCAATGAATCAGGTAGCGCGCACCAAGCCGACCGAGAAAATATCGATTCAGGTCATGCGTAACAGCAAGGAATTGAAACTGACGGCGGAAGTGGGCTTACGTCCACCGCAGGCGCCTGCTGCGGCGGCTGCGGGTGAGGATTGATACGAGAGAGTCGCGGAACACTCTGTAGGAGCCAACTTGTTGGCGAGAGATAGTGCGGCCAGCGCATCTAGCCGCCTCGCGAATAAATTCGCTCCTACAGATCTAAACCCTACAACTCCCCTAACGCATCCACCAGCGCCTGGTTCTGTTCAGGCGTTCCGATGCTGATCCGCAGGAACTGCGCGATGCGCTCCTGCTTGAAGTGCCGAACGATCACGCCCTGCTCGCGCACTTTCGCTGCCAACTGCGCAGCGTCATGCTGAGGGTGGCGCGCGAAAATGAAGTTCGCCGCAGACGGCAGCACTTCAAATCCTTTGCCCTCCAACTGCTCGATCAGCACTTCACGGCTGGTGATCACGGCCTTGCAGGTCTGCTCGAAATACGCGCGGTCATCGAAAGCAGCGGCTGCACCGACGATGGCTATGCGATCAATCGGATAGGAGTTGAAACTGTTCTTCACCCGCTCCAGCGCTTCGATCAGATCCGGATGACCGACCGCAAGTCCGACCCGCAAGCCCGCCAGCGACCTGGACTTGGACAGGGTTTGCGTGACCAGCAGGTTCGGGTAACGCTCAACAAGTGTGATGGCAGTCTCGCCACCGAAATCGATGTAAGCCTCGTCTACGATCACCACTGAATCCGGGTTCGCCTTGAGGATCTGCTCAACCACGTCCAGCGCGACCACACAGCCGGTCGGCGCATTCGGATTGGGGAAAATGATGCCGCCGTTGGGGCGCGCGTAATCTTCGGCACGAATCTGAAAGTGCTCATCCAGCGGCACCGCTTCGAATTCGATGCCGTACAGGCCGCAGTACACCGGATAAAAGCTGTAGCTGATATCCGGGAACAGCAGCGGCTTGTCGTGCTTGAAAAATGCGTTGTACGCGTGGGCCAGCACCTCGTCGGAACCGTTGCCCAGGAACACCCGATTGCTCTCGATGCCGTAGTAGCCCGCGACTGCCTGCTTGAGCAGATCGCTGTTGGGATCAGGATAAAGGCGCAGGTTGTCGTTCACCTCAGCGCGCATCGCTTCGATGGCTTTGGGCGACGGGCCGTACGGGTTTTCGTTGGTGTTGAGTTTCACCAGCTTGGTCAGCTTCGGTTGTTCGCCCGGCACATAAGGCACGAGGTCGCGAACAAACGGACTCCAGAATTTGCTCATGCTTATTTACCTTCCTGTTTGTCGACGATTCGGTACTCGGCGCTGCGTGCGTGGGCGGTCAACGACTCACCACGGGCCAGTACGGAAGCAGTCTTGCCGAGTTCGGACGCGCCTTGTTCGGAGCAATAAATGATCGAGGAGCGCTTCTGGAAGTCATACACACCCAGCGGCGAGGAGAACCGCGCAGTGCCCGAGGTTGGCAGCACGTGGTTCGGCCCCGCACAGTAATCGCCCAACGCCTCGGAGGTGTGACGCCCCATAAAGATCGCACCCGCATGGCGCACGTGAGGCAACCAGGCCTCAGGATCAGCAACCGACAACTCGAGGTGTTCCGGCGCGATGCGGTTGACGACTTCAAGCGCCTGTTGCATATCGGCGACCTTGATCAAGGCACCACGGCCTGTGATCGAGGTCTTGATGATCTCGGCGCGCTCCATGGTCGGCATCAATCGCGCGATGCTGTCAGCGACCTTGTCGAGAAACTCCCCATCGGTGCTGACCAGAATCGCTTGCGCGTCTTCGTCATGCTCGGCCTGGGAGAACAGGTCCATGGCGATCCAGTCCGGATCGGTCTGACCGTCGCATACCACCAGAATTTCTGAGGGGCCGGCGATCATGTCGATACCGACCTGACCGAAAACATGGCGTTTGGCCGTAGCGACGTAGATGTTGCCGGGGCCGACGACCTTATCGACCTGCGGCACGCTTTCGGTGCCATATGCCAGTGCCGCAACTGCCTGCGCGCCACCGATGGTGAACACACGGTCGACGCCGGCGATGCATGCTGCCGCGAGTACCAGCTCGTTGAGCTCGCCACGAGGCGTCGGCACCACCATCACTACTTCGCCAACGCCTGCGACTTTCGCTGGAATGGCGTTCATCAGTACCGAAGACGGATAAGACGCTTTGCCGCCCGGCACGTACAAACCAGCGCGGTCCAGCGGCGTGACTTTCTGGCCCAACACCGTGCCGTCGGCTTCGGTGTAGCTCCAGGAATCCTGTTTCTGTTTTTCGTGATAGATGCGGACGCGGTCGGCAGCTTTTTCAAGCGCCTGTCGCTGAGCCGGTGTGATGCGTGTGAGTGCCAGCTCCAAGCGTTCCCGGGGCAGAATCAGATCAGCCATGGACGCCACTTGCAGGCCGTCGAAACGCTGGGTGTATTCCACCAGCGCCGCATCACCGCGCTCACGCACGTTTTTGATGATGTCCAGCACCCGCTGATTCACCGAGTCGTCGGACACACTTTCCCAGCTCAGCAGGTGATCCAGATGTCGTGCGAAATCCGGGTCAGCAGCGTTGAGTCGGCGAATGTCGGTGGAAGTGGTCATAGCGGGGCCTCGGTGATTGGCGAATGTTCAGGTGCCGTTTTGGACGCGGGGTCCTAAGCTACCAAGCTATCCGCGTAGGCACCTGAGAATTCTGGCTATGACACGGATAGTCGGGCGCAGCGCGGGAGGCTGCGCTTATCGGTCAGCCGCGGTGTCGCGACTCCACTGCCTGACGCAGGGTATCGATTAACGCCTGAATGCGGGCGTGCTGCATTTTCATCGACGCCTTGTTAACCACCAGACGCGAGCTGATGTGGGCGATCAACTCTTGAGGCTCAAGGCCGTTGGCACGCAGCGTGTTGCCGGTGTCGACGACGTCGATGATTTTGTCGGCCAGGCCCACCAGCGGTGCGAGCTCCATGGAGCCGTACAGTTTGATGATGTCGACCTGACGCCCTTGCTCGGCGTAGTAACGCTTGGCCACGTTGACGAACTTGGTGGCAACGCGCAAACGGCCTTTGGGCTCGGCAGCACCTACGGCGCCAGCGGTCATCAATTTGCATTGTGCAATTTGCAGGTCCAGCGGCTCGTACAAGCCTTGGCCGCCGTATTCCATTAGTACGTCTTTGCCCGCAACACCCAGATCAGCCGCGCCATGCTCGACGTAAGTTGGTACATCAGTCGCACGTACGATCAACAGGCGCACATCGGCCTGAGTCGTCGGAATAATCAACTTGCGGCTTTTGTCCGGATTCTCGGTCGGCACAATGCCCGCAGCAGCGAGCAGCGGCAGAGTGTCATCAAGGATACGGCCCTTGGACAGCGCGATGGTCAACATGGGAAACGTCGGTCCTTATCAGCAATCATGCGTCGGATCGCAATCGGCGCCCGACAACCTCCAAGCCAAGAAAGGGCTCGAAGTAGAACGAATCAGAAAGTGATGCTCGCATTCGGCGTATGACTGCGGCGCCTGCGGTGATCAAATCACTCGCAAACCACCGCAGCCAAACCGTCAGCTCAGAACAACTAGCCCGGAACGCGACGAATCTTCGCGCCCAGCATCTGCAGCTTCTCTTCGATGCACTCGTAACCACGGTCTATGTGGTAGATGCGGTCGATCAGCGTATCGCCTTCAGCGATCAACGCCGAGATAACCAGACTGGCCGAAGCACGAAGATCGGTGGCCATGACTGGCGCGCCTTTGAGCTTGGTGCAGCCGGTGACGATAGCTGTGTTGCCTTCGACCTGAATCTGAGCGCCCATGCGGTGCATTTCATACACGTGCATGAAGCGGTTTTCGAAGATCGTTTCGATCACAGCTCCGGTGCCTTCGGCAATGGCGTTGAGCGAGATGAACTGCGCCTGCATGTCAGTCGGGAACGCCGGGTACGGCGCGGTGCGCACGTTCACAGCCTTCGGACGCTTGCCGTGCATGTTCAGCTCGATCCAGTCCTTGCCGGTAGTGATCTCGGCGCCTGCTTCGCGCAGTTTTTCGAGAACGGCTTCCAGAATGGTCGGATCGGTGTCCTTGAGTTTGACGCGGCCACCGGTAGCGGCAGCGGCAACCAGGTAAGTACCAGTTTCGATGCGGTCTGGCATGACTTTGTAAGTCGCCGAACCCAGACGCTTCACGCCATCGATAGTGATGGTATCGGAACCTGCGCCGGACACTTTCGCACCCATGGCATTCAAGAAGTTCGCCAAATCGACCACTTCAGGTTCACGGGCGGCGTTCTGCAACACGCTGCGACCATTGGCCAATGCGGCCGCCATCATGATGTTTTCGGTACCGGTCACGCTGACGGTATCGAAGAAGAAATGCGCACCACGCAAGCCACCTTCCGGCGCCTTGGCCTTGATGTAGCCGCCTTCGACATCGATGACTGCGCCCATGGCTTCGAGACCACGGATATGCAGGTCAACTGGACGCGAACCAATGGCGCAACCGCCAGGCAGTGCGACTTCGGCTTCCCCGAAACGCGCAACCATCGGACCCAGTACGAGGATCGACGCACGCATGGTTTTCACCAGTTCGTACGGAGCGATCAGGGTTTTGATGGTGCGTGGATCGATTTCAACGCTGAGCTTTTCATCGATGATCGGCTCGATACCCATACGACCGAAGAGCTCGATCATGGTGGTGATGTCGTGCAGGTGTGGCAGGTTCTGAACAGTCACCGGCCCATCGGCCAGCAGCGTGGCTGCAAGAATCGGCAGGGCAGAGTTCTTTGCCCCGGAAATGCGGATTTCGCCATCAAGACGAACGCCGCCAGTAATAATCAGTTTGTCCATTAGAATCTCGACGCCAATTGGCTCAGGTGCGCTCGGCCCATGCAGCGCGGCTGAAAAATTTCATGGTGACCGCGTGGATGCTGCCATCAGCGATCCATGGGTTCAAATGCGCATAGATCTGCTGTTGGCGCTTGACTGGACTCAGTGTAGCCAGTTCGTCGCTTATGACGTTCAGCTGGAAGTTGCAGCCTTCGCCCTCAACTTCGACTTGAATGTGTGGCAGCTTACCTTCTAGGAAGCTTTTAACTTCTACGGCCTGCATGCTTAACCTCAATCGGCGCCCTACGCGCGCGGGTCGGCCATCATACAAAAAAGCCCTCTCGTTGCGAACCCTACTTTGTAGGAGACGGACGAGGGGCCAGATCGAAAAACGGCAATCAATGATGTTGGAGCAGATCAGTCAGTTCTGATACCTGCGCGATTTCGCGCATGTCTTCCGGCAGCGCTCGCACGCTGACGGTCTTGCCGGCAGCGGCGCCGTCGCGAATGAAACCCAGCAGCAGGGACAAGCCCACGCTGCTGGACTTCTCGACATCGGAGCAGTCGATGACCAACGCAGGGGCATCGCTCGCCTTGATCAGCTCGGCGCCCTGCTTGCGCAGGACCGGACCGGTTCGATAATCGAGCACACCTGCCAGTTTGATCTCACCGGCCAGTCCAGTCTGTACGCTGGCCTGACTCAAGCTGACCTTGCTCATTTGATGGTCTGTTCCGACTGGGAGGCTTCTTTAGCCTTGGCCACTTCGCCAGCCCAACCGTTGATGGTTTTGTCCAGATCGTTGCCATTGCGCTGCATGGCGTCGGCGAACTGATCACGGAAGAGCTTGCCAATGTTAATGCCGTTGATGATGACGTTACGCACTTTCCATTCGCCGTTCAGCTTCACCAAGGTGTAGGAAACAGGGTAGATCGCCCCGGCACTGCCCTTGACCTGCATGTCGACGGAGGTGCGATCAGCAGCTTCTTCTTTAGCAGGAGAAACAACGATGCCCTGGTTGTTGTACTCCAGCAGCGCGTTGCCATAGAACTGGATCAGGCTGCGCTTGAAGTTTTCCTGAAAGCGCTGCATTTGCTCAGGCGATGCTTTGCGGGAGTACTTCACGGTCATGATGCTTTTGGAAATGCCATCCGCATCGATAACCGGCCCGACGATTCCGTTCAGCGCATCGTAAAAAGCGCTTGGGTTGCCTTTGTATTCTTCTTTGTGGGCGGCCAGATCGCTCAGCAAGCGTTTGGTCGTATCGTCCACCAGGTCATGGGCAGATTGAGTCGATGTAGCGGCACTGGCCATCATCGGCAGAGCCGCCAGCAAGACCAGCAGCCCACGGCGCAGAATTGAAATCATGAAAAACTCCTCATTTGGCGTCTTTGCTCACGGTATTCATCAAAAATTTACCGATCAGATCTTCGAGTACCAGCGCTGACTGCGTGTCGTGGATGGTGCTGCCATCCTTGAGCAACTTGTCATCACCGCCCACGCTGATTCCGATGTACTTCTCACCCAACAGGCCCGCTGTCAGGATCGAGGCGGTGGAGTCGATTGGCAGATTGTTCACGCCCTTCTGCACTTCCATCGTCACACGACCAGTGAAGGTATCGCGATCCAGATCGATTGCTGTGACCTTGCCGATAGTTACACCGGCCATGGTCACCTTGGCTCTGACAGTCAAACCGGCCGAATTGTCGAAATAGGCATAAAGTTTATAGCTGTCGTTGGTCGCGCTGGCTGTCAGACCGCTGACCCGCAGGGCCAGCAACAGCAAAGCCAGTATCCCGGCCAGCAGGAACAGGCCGACACCGGTTTCGAGGGTGCGGTTTTGCATCAGAAGTCTCCAAACATCAAGGCGGTCAAAATAAAGTCCAGGCCCAACACGGCCAGCGAGGCATACACCACGGTTTTGGTCGTGGCACGACTGATCCCTTCTGAGGTGGGTTCGCAGTCATAGCCTTGGAACACGGCAATCCAGGTGACGACAAAAGCAAAAACAACACTTTTGATCACCCCGTTGAGCACATCATCGGAAAAGGAGACGCTGTTCTGCATGTTCGCCCAGAAGGAACCTTCATAGACGCCCAACCAGTCGACTGCGACCCATGAGCCGCCCCAGATACCGACGACGCTGAAAATCATGGCCAGCACTGGCAGCGAAATGAAGCCTGCCCACAAGCGCGGCGCAACAATGTATTTCAATGGATCAACGCCGATCATCTCGAGACTGGATAACTGCTCAGTCGATTTCATGTTGCCAATCTCAGCCGTCAGCGCAGAACCTGCGCGACCTGCGAACAGCAACGCTGTCACCACCGGACCCAGTTCGCGCAACAGGGTCAGGGCAACCATCTGCCCCACCGCCTGCTCCGAACCATACTTGGCCAGGATGCTGAACCCTTGAAGCGAGAGGACCATGCCGATGAAGACGCCGGAAACAACGATGATTGCCAGAGACATCACGCCGACCGAATACAACTGACGCACCAGCAGCTGGAACCCGCCGCCAATTCCGCCGCGCCCCAACAGGGCATGAACCAGAAAAATCCCCGAGCGGCCCAGCACTGCAACAATATCTATCGCGGATCGCCCCATCAGGCGAACACGCTCCATTAACGACTTTTTGCGCATCAGCGCTTCCCCAAAAGATCTTCGCGATAATCCGCTGCCGGATAGTGAAACGGTACAGGTCCGTCAGGATCGCCAGTCATGAATTGACGGATGCGCGGATTGTCCGACTCCATCAACTCCGCAGGCGTTCCCTGCCCCAGCACTTGTCCGTCACCGACCACATAGAGATAGTCAGCAATGCTGGCGGTCTCTGCGAGGTCATGGGAGACGACGACACTGGTGATGCCGAGCGCGTCATTGAGCAGACGGATCAGGCGCACGAGAACGCCCATCGCGATCGGGTCCTGCCCCACGAAGGGTTCGTCGTACATAAGAATTTGCGGATCGAGGGCAATCGCCCGGGCCAACGCAACCCGGCGCTTCATGCCACCGGAAAGCTCATCTGGCATCAACTCGACAGCTCCGCGCAAACCTACGGCTTGCAGCTTGAGCAATACGATGTCACGGATCATGTCTTCGGGCAGTTCGGTATGGACGCGTAGCGGGAATGCGACGTTCTCGAATACATCGAGATCGGTAAACAACGCACCGCTCTGAAACAGAACGCCCATTTGCTTGCGTGCATCGAACAAATCGCTACGCGAAAGGTTCGGCAGGTTCTGACCGTTGACCCAGACTTCGCCACTGCTGGGGCGCAGTTGTGCACCCATGAGCCGCAAGAGCGTGGTTTTACCACTGCCCGACGGTCCCATGATGCCGGTGACTTTGCCCCGGGGAATGCGGATGTCCACATTATTGAAGATGCTTCGCGCACCGCGTTTGAAGGACACGCCCTTCAATTCGACCGCGTAGGCGTTATCGGCACTCATCTAAACTCCTTGCGATACAGCCTGACTCTCAGATGCCGCGTCCTTGACGAACGACACACTGTCTGGAGGGCCGAACAAGCGGCGAACTATAGCACCGCTCATGCACGCGGCCCAAGAGTGATGCCTGCAACATTTAGAATGAAGACAAATATGGCGACCACGCAGGAAAATTCCTGCACAGATGAACACGTCAGTCGGGGCCATCGGCTTTCGTAAAGCAGCCTTCTATAAACAAGAGCGACAATGATGGGTGAGGGTTTTCAACATTGCCGCTATAATCGCCGCCTTTTCATCAGGCCTACTTTTTTCCGACATGAGCCAATCCAGCGACCTGATTCAATCGGCACAACGCACCATCCGCCTCGAAATTGAAGCTGTGGAAGGTTTGCTTGCGCACATCAATGCAGATTTTGTGAGCGCCTGCGAGATGATTCTGGCGAGCAAAGGGCGTGTAGTCGTGGTCGGCATGGGGAAGTCTGGTCATATCGCAAGAAAGATTGCCGCCACCCTTGCAAGCACGGGAACGCCCGCTTTTTTCGTCCACCCAGCCGAAGCCAGTCATGGCGACATGGGGATGATCACCTCCGCCGACATCATTCTGGCGCTGTCGAACTCCGGCACTACGGCTGAAATCGTCACGCTGCTGCCGCTGATCAAGCGCCTGGGCATCAAGATGATCAGCCTGACCGGCAATCCCGCTTCGACGCTGTCTAAAGCCGCCGAGGTCAACCTCAACGCTCATGTAGTACATGAGGCCTGCCCTCTGAATCTGGCCCCAACCTCGTCGACCACTGCCGCATTGGCCATGGGCGACGCGCTGGCTATTGCACTGCTTGATGCACGTGGCTTCACGGCCGAAGATTTTGCCTTCTCTCATCCTGGCGGCGCTTTGGGCCGACGTCTGTTGCTCAAGGTCGAGCATGTCATGCACACCGGCGAACAACTGCCGCTCGTCAGTCGTGGAACACCGCTGCGCGATTCGCTCATGGAAATGACGCGAAAAGGCTTGGGCATGACCGCTATCGTAGAGCCCGACGGAAGACTGGCCGGTATCTTCACCGACGGTGATTTGCGACGCACGCTGGACCGCACGATCGATATCCGCCAAGCGAGCATTGATGAAGTGATGACCGTACACGGCAAAACCGTACGCCCTGAAATGCTGGCGGCAGAGGCACTCAAAATCATGGAAGACCACAAGATCGGCGCACTGATCGTGGTCGACGAGAACGACCGCCCGGTGGGCGCGTTCAACCTTCAGGACCTGCTGCGCGCGGGAGTCATGTAATGAGCACTGACATGAACGATCTGATGCAACGCGGCAAGCACATCAAACTGGCGGTCTTTGACGTCGATGGCGTGCTCACTGATGGCCGTCTGTATTTCCTCGAAGACGGCAGCGAATTCAAGACTTTCAACACACTGGACGGCCAAGGCATCAAAATGCTGATTGCGTCTGGCGTCACTACTGCCATTATCAGCGGCCGCAAGACTCCGGTTGTCGAACGACGCGCCAAGAATCTGGGCATTGCTCACCTTTATCAGGGCCGCGAAGACAAGCTTGTGGTGCTTGACGAGCTTTTGGACCAACTGGGCCTAAGCTATGAGCAAGTAGCGTATCTGGGTGATGATCTCCCCGATTTACCTGTGATTCGCCGGGTAGGTTTGGGCATGGCCGTTGCCAGCGCCGCCAGTTTCGTTCGCCAGCATGCCCATGGGATTACCCAGGCCCGCGGCGGCGAAGGTGCAGCCCGTGAATTTTGTGAATTGATCCTGAGCGCGCAGGGCAACCTTGAAGCGGCTCATGCCGCCTACTTATAGAAGCTCACTATGTTCAGTAAAAAAATTCGTACCTTCCTGCTGTTCGGCGTACTCGCCGTGCTGCTGGCGGCTGCCGGCTACTGGAATATCAGCCCGGAAAGCTTCATGGACCAGCCCAAAAGTGCGGTCGATGAAAGCGCCATCGACTTCTACGCCATCAACGCCCACAGCGTTCAGTTCCTGCCGGACGGCGGTCTTCAGTACGAGATGACCGCAGACAAGGTTGAGCACGTGAAGGCAACCGACGTCACTTTGTTGACCACGCCGAACCTGGAGCTGTATCGAGGCTCCACCTTCCCGTGGCACGTCGAGAGCAAGACAGCCGAGGTGTCTCCCGGCGGCGATCATGTAGAACTGATCGATTCCGTGCGCATCAACCGAACAGACGAAAAAAGCCGTACGACCATCATTACCAGCAGCCGCATGACGGTATTCCCTCAGAAGCAATATGCGGAAACCAAGCAAGCCGTTAGAATCGACGGCTTGGGCGGTGTAACGACGGCCATCGGCATGAAAGCGTATTTGAAAGACAGCAGGATGGACCTGCTCTCCAACGTAAGAGGACAGTATGACGCTCGTTAAAACCCTTCCTTTATTGCTCGGCCTGGGCGCAGCACTGGGAAGCGCGAGCGCCTGGTCTTTGCCGACAGACCGCGATCAGCCCATCCACATTCAGTCCGATGATGCGCAGCTCGATGACAAACAAGGCGTCGCCACTTACAAGGGCAACGTGATCATCACTCAGGGCAGCATGAAGATCACGGGTAACACCGTGACCATCACTCGTAACGCACAGGGCGAAGTCGACGTGTTCACCTCCGTCGGCAATCTTGCGTATTACGAGCAAAAACCCTCGGTCGACAAGCCGATCGTGCAGGCCTACGGCGTGACCATTCAGTACTTCGCGGCTCAGGATCGTATTGTCCTGATCGACAAGGCGAAGGTTATCAACGACGGCAACACGTCCGAAGGCGAGAAAATCGTCTACGACACCGTGAAGCAGGTCGTGAACGCCGGTCGTGCTAATGGCACCAAGATCACTACGCCGCGCCCAAGAATCGACATGGTTATCCAGCCGAAAAAGAAATCCGACCAGCAGAAGGCCCAGTAAATGGCAACGCTGAAAGCTCAGCACCTGGCGAAAAGCTACAAAGGTCGCCAGGTCGTCCGTGACGTGAGCCTGTCCATCGAAAGCGGTCAGATCGTTGGCTTGCTGGGGCCCAACGGCGCTGGCAAGACCACCTGTTTTTACATGATCGTCGGCCTGGTTCAGGCCGAACAGGGACGCGTCCTGATCGATGATCAAGACGTCAGCCACCAGCCCATGCATGGCCGTGCGCGCGCAGGCATCGGTTATTTGCCTCAGGAAGCCTCGATTTTCCGCAAGCTGTCCGTTGCCGATAACATCATGGCCATCCTGGAGACGCGCAAAGAACTGGATCGTCCTGCTCGTCGCAAAGAACTGGAAAGCCTGTTGCAGGAATTTCACATCACGCACATCCGCGACAACCTCGGGATGAGCCTGTCCGGCGGCGAGCGCCGCCGCGTCGAGATCGCACGCGCCCTGGCGACTTCACCCAAGTTCATCCTGCTCGATGAGCCGTTTGCCGGTGTCGACCCGATCTCGGTTGGCGACATCAAGCAAATCATTTACCACCTCAAGGCCAAAGGTATCGGTGTGCTGATCACCGATCACAACGTCCGCGAAACGCTGGATATCTGCGAAACCGCCTATATCGTCAACGATGGACAGCTGATTGCCGAAGGCGACTCAGACACTATTCTGGCGAACCAGTTGGTGAAAGAGGTATACCTCGGCCACGAGTTCCGCCTGTAATTGCTGCGATGACGCTCGATTGGCAGATGACTGAGCTAGACACCTCAGCCACCGATCGAATTTTAATTGTCATCGCACTCTAGGCAAACACTCTGGTTTCAGGCATATAATTTGCTTAAGTTGGCGCCCTGGCGCCCTGTAGTGGATGGCGCGCATATGCGCCGGCGAACGAATAAGGTGTTTAGCCCCTGCCATGAAACCTTCGCTAGTCTTGAGAATGGGCCAGCAGCTGACGATGACACCGCAGCTGCAGCAGGCCATCCGCTTACTCCAATTGTCGACTCTGGATCTCCAACAGGAAATTCAGGAGGCGCTGGAGTCCAATCCTATGCTCGAACGCCAGGAAGAAGGCGACGACTTCGATAATGCCGACCCCATGGCAGACAGCGTCGAGCAAAAGCCAAATCCTGATGTACAGGAACCGACCTACCAGGAATCCGCCCCCACCGTCGACAACCTCGAAGACGGCGAATGGAGCGAGCGCATTCCTAACGAATTGCCCGTCGATACGGCCTGGGAAGACGTTTACCAGACCAGCGCCAGCAGCCTGCCGAGCAACGACGATGACGAGTGGGATTTCACCACGCGCACATCGGTAGGCGAGAGCCTGCAAAGCCATCTGCTGTGGCAACTCAATCTTGCGCCTATGTCGGACACTGACCGGCTGATCGCCGTGACGTTGATTGACTGCATCAACAACCAGGGTTATCTGGACGAATCGCTCGATGAACTGCTCGACGCTTTCGATCCGGAACTGGACATCGAGCTGGATGAAATCGAAGCCGTTCTGCACCGTATCCAGCAGTTCGAGCCCGCCGGCATCGGCGCCCGCAACCTCAGCGAATGTCTGTTGCTGCAACTACGCCAGCTGCCTGCCAAGACCAAGTGGTTGGCTGAAGCCCAGCGCCTGGTCAGCGATTACATCGATCTGTTGGGTAGTCGCGACTATGCCCAGCTGATGCGCCGAATGAAGATCAAGGAAGACGATCTTCGTCAGGTCATCGAGCTGGTGCAGAGCCTGAACCCGCGTCCTGGTTCACAGATTGAGTCCACGGAAGCCGAATACGTTGTGCCTGACGTGATCGTGCGCAAACACAACGAACGCTGGCTGGTTGAACTCAATCAGGAATCAGTGCCGCGACTGCGTGTTAATCCGCAGTACGCAGGGTTCGTGCGCCGGGCTGACACCAGCGCCGACAACACCTTCATGCGCAACCAGTTGCAAGAGGCCCGTTGGTTCATCAAGAGTCTGCAGAGCCGAAACGAGACGCTGATGAAGGTTGCCACGCAGATCGTGGAGCATCAGCGCGGCTTCCTCGAATACGGTGATGAAGCGATGAAGCCGTTGGTGCTGCACGACATCGCTGAAGCGGTCGGCATGCACGAATCGACGATTTCCCGGGTTACCACGCAAAAGTTCATGCACACGCCGCGCGGTATTTACGAGCTGAAATACTTCTTTTCCAGCCACGTCAGTACTTCTGAAGGCGGCGAATGTTCGTCCACGGCCATTCGCGCAATCATCAAAAAACTGGTTGCGGCCGAAAATCAGAAAAAGCCATTGAGTGACAGTAAGATCGCTGGTTTACTGGAGGCACAAGGCATTCAAGTGGCACGTCGCACAGTCGCCAAGTACCGCGAGTCTCTAGGGATAGCGCCTTCCAGCGAGCGCAAGCGACTGATGTAGAGGTCACATGCCACAGCGTTCCAGTGGCAGGCAACCAAGCCTGCCTCTTTTATGCACTGGCAACGAAGGAGAAGCTGTATGCAAGTCAACATCAGTGGACACCAACTGGAAGTGACCAAGCCCCTGCGTGAATACATCGAGCTCAAACTCAAGAAGCTCGAAGGGCACTTTGACAAGATTACCAATGTGCAGGTGACGATGGCCGTCGAGAAGCTTAAACAGAAGATCGAGGCCACCCTGCATATCCCTGGTGGAGAGGTGGTTGCCAATGCGGAGCATGACGATATGTACGCTGCAATCGACCTACTCACTGACAAGCTCGACAGACAATTGCTCAAGCATAAGGAAAAGCAGCAAAGCATCCTCAAAGGTGCGGCCGCTCGCTGACACTCCCTACCCATGATCCGACTTGAAAATATCCTGACCCCTGGCCGTTCCCTCGTGAACGTGCCAGGCGGCAGTAAAAAAGCTGTACTCGAAGCGATTGCCAAAGTTATTGGGCAGCAGGTGCCCGACCTTGACCAGCAAACCGTCTACGAGAGTCTGATAGCCCGCGAAAAACTGGGCTCCACCGGTTTCGGCAATGGCATCGCCATTCCGCATTGCCGGCTCAAGGGCTGCATCAGCCCGATCAGCGCCCTGCTCCACCTCAGCCATCCCGTAGATTTCGACGCCATTGACGGCGCGCCGGTAGACTTGCTGTTCGTTCTGCTGGTCCCGGAAGCGGCTACCGATGCGCACCTCGAACTGCTGCGCCAGATTGCCAGTATGCTCGACCGCAAAGAAGTGCGAGAACGGCTTCGTGCAGCCCCAAGCGGCGAAGCGCTCTATCAAGTGGTACTCGACGAGCAAACCGGGCACTAACATGCGCATGATCATCGTCAGCGGCCGCTCCGGCTCAGGCAAGAGTACGGCCCTCGATGTGCTGGAAGATAGCGGCTTTTACTGCGTTGACAACCTGCCCGCAGGCCTGCTGCCTGAACTGGCAGAACGTGCGTTGATCAACAGCGAACTGGCCGAACCACTGCTTGCAGTGTCCATCGATGCCCGTAACCTGCCCAGCCACCTCACGCGCTTTCCAAGGATGCTCGAAGAGGTACGCTCGCGACACATCCAGTGCGATGTGCTGTTTCTCGATGCCGACGAGCCGACCTTGCTCAAGCGCTTTTCTGAAACCCGTCGTCGTCACCCGCTCAGCAACGCCACGCGCTCATTGGCCGAAGCCATACGCGACGAGAAAACCCTGCTCGGGCCGATCATCGACCTGGCCGACCTGACCATCGACACCACTAACCTGAATCTGTACCAACTGCGCGACGCTCTTAAATTGCGGTTGCTGAACAAACCTGAGCCGGGTACGGCGTTTCTGGTTGAGTCGTTCGGTTTCAAGCGTGGTATGCCGGTGGACGCAGATTTGGTGTTCGACGTGCGTTGCCTGCCCAATCCCTACTGGAAACCCGAGCTACGGGAACAGTCCGGGCTCGATCAACCGGTAGCCGATTACCTCGCCGCTCAGCCGGACGTCGAAGAAATGTTTCAGGACATCTTCACCTATCTCAACAAGTGGCTGCCGCGATTCGCGGCCAGCAACCGCGCTTACGTCACTATTGCCATTGGCTGCACTGGCGGGCATCACCGTTCTGTCTACCTGACCGAGCGACTGGGCCAGGTCCTGCAGCAATCGCTCAAGAATGTTCAGGTCCGCCACCGCGACCTAAGCTGAAAGGATCCCCTTCGCGATGCCCGCTCTCCAGATCACCATCATCAACAAGTTAGGCTTGCACGCCCGCGCTGCCGCTAAATTCGTCGGCGTAGCGGGTAAGTATTCCTGCCAGATCCGCGTGGGCCGCGCCCCTGACAGCATGATTGACGGCAAAAGCATCATGGCGGTCATGATGCTGGCGGCGGGCAAAGGAACGCAGCTTGAGCTAAGTACCGAGGGTGAAGACGACCAAGCAGCGCTTGATGCGTTGGTCGAGTTGATCAACAACAAGTTCGATGAGGGCGAGTAAGGTCACTTCGGTTTCGCTAGCGTACTGATCGCCCCCAGAAAAAAGCCCCGACTCGCAAGAGCCGGGGCTTTTTCGTACAACGCTTGGGGGCAATCAATCAGCCCTTTTTCACGAATTCCGACTTGAGCTTCATCGCGCCGATGCCGTCAATCTTGCAGTCAATGTCGTGATCGCCATCCACCAGGCGAATGTTCTTCACCTTGGTGCCGACCTTCACAACCAGCGACGAGCCTTTGACTTTAAGGTCTTTGATCACGGTGACGGTGTCGCCATCCTGCAGCGTGTTGCCCACCGAATCCTTGATGACTTTGGCATCGTCCGACGTCTCGGCGGCGCTTTCAGCAGTCCACTCGTGAGCGCATTCCGGGCAGACGAATTGGGTGCCATCTTCGTAGGTGTATTCGGAATTGCATTTGGGGCACGGCGGTAAGCTCACGACGATTCTCGCATCAGCAGATAATAGGCGCAGGATTATAAGGGTTTTTATCGACAAGGGTGGCGCCGATGGTAATTCGTATCTAAATGCCGCATCGGGCATTGACCGAACGCAAATCCTGTAGGAGCGCGCTTGCCCGCGAAAGCATATCTTCATTGCCAACTATGTGTCTGGGACACCGCGATCGCGGGCAAGCGCGCTCCTACAAGACAGGTCAGCTAACCCAACGCCGTATCCATCACCATCATCACGCAAAATCCGGAGACAAGCCCAAGGCTTGCGATTCGATGATGACCATTGCGTCGGGACTCGGGGATGATTTCGTGAGTCACTACGAGCAACATCGCGCCAGCAGCGAGTGCCAGTCCGACGGGAAGCAACAGTTCGGCAATCGCCACCAGCCATGCGCAGAGCACTGCAAATAACGGCTCGACCAAGCCAGATGCAGCACCAATCAAAAACGCCTTGAAGCGCGACATCCCGGCACCCGCCAATACCAGCGCAATCACCAAGCCTTCGGGCACGTCCTGAATGGCGATGCCCATGGCCAGACTGTCGGCGTGCGCCAGACCGCCACCCGCAGACACCCCGACGGCCATGCCCTCGGGGATGTTGTGAGCGATGATCGCGATGACGAACAGCCAGATGTTCGACGGGATTACGGGATGATCAAGCAATGGCGGCAGGCTTGAATCCCGAGACACCAACGTGTCCACAACAAACAGTCCGACCGCGCCTAGCAAAATCCCGAAACTGATCAGTCCGCCCGCCCCCCACGGCGTAAACCCCAGGCCTTCGGCGGCGCTGAGTCCGGGTACGATCAGCGAGAACGCCGTTGCGGCAAGCATGATTCCGGCACCAAAGCCGAGTAACCCGTCCGACACCGCCACCGGCATACCGCGAATCACCAACACAGGCACCGCGCCAAGCGCTGTGCCCAATGCGCAAATCGCACCGCCCTCAAGCGCCCTCAGCATGCGTGGCTCAAGGATCAACCACGACAATCCTTGAGTGATCAGCAACCCCGTGCCGGCCAGTACCAGCAAAGAACCCAAGGCCAGCCGAAGCAACCGCCCACTGCTGATCGTAAGTATTTCCGAACGCATAAACCGCCTTACTGCTTATTGTTTTCGATGGCTTGATGATCGTATGTCACGCAAGGGCCGCCTGGTACCGACGTGCCACTTCGGCCCAATTGACGACGTTGTAGAACGCGCTGATGTATTCCGGGCGACGGTTTTGATAGCGCAAGTAATAAGCATGCTCCCAGACGTCCAGACCCAGGATCGGTGTATTGCCACTCATCAACGGGCTGTCTTGGTTGCCGCTGCTCTCAACGATCAGTTTCTTATCGGGGGTGACGCTCAGCCAGGCCCAGCCGCTGCCGAAACGGGTCAGCGCTGCTTTGGTGAACGCGTCTTTGAACGCATCAAAACCGCCCAATTGATCGTCAATCGCCTTGGCCAAAGCGTCGGTTGGCAGACCACCACCCTGTGGGCTCATCACTTCCCAGAACAGTGAGTGGTTGGCATGGCCGCCACCTTGATTGATCACTGCCGGACGGATCTTTTCTGGAAGTTGCGCGAACCCGGCAACCAGTTTTTCAATGGGCCACTCGGCGTATTCGGTGCCCTCAACGGCGGCGTTGAGGTTATTGATGTACGTCTGGTGGTGCTTGCTGTAGTGGATTTCCATGGTTTGCGCGTCGATGTGCGGTTCCAGGGCGTCGTAGGCATACGGCAAGGCAGGCAAAGTGAAAGGCATATCAATGAACTCCAAAAGAAAGGCTGCCCGCAACGGTGACGTTTTGCGTAAGCGCTGAGCGCGAATGCTCGCCACTGCTGTTGAGCAAACGATGGGTGCGAGGGTATTCGCCGTGTTCGTTGATGAATCCCAACAACTCGGCGTAGGTTTTGTGACTGTGGTTGAACGCGGCGTGACGCAGTGCCGGTTGCAGGTGTGAGTTCTGAATCACATGCAGCAAGCGCTGGTGTGCAGCGCACAGGTACTCGGCGCTCTCTTCCGGCTGCTTGAGCGCCAGATGTAAATCGGCCAGGTTGTGATGGGATATGACAAAGGCGGCGACCGCTTCGTCGGGCACACTCCAGCGCTCCAACAACACTTGAGCCAGTGCCAGAGCCTGCAGATAAAGCTCGCGGGCATCGATCAGGTCACCGGAGTTGAAGCAACTGTTGCCTTTCAGGATAGTGAGTTTCCAATGCTCCATAGCGTACCTCCAGAGGCGATGGCAGTGGCAGTCATCAGCGGACAGCCGTTGGGGATCGCAAATGAATGATATTCATTATTAAATGAGTTTGAGAATCAAAACAACCCCGACACCGAATATGAGATTGCAGGAACGCGCTTGCCCGCGATTGGGGAATGACGATCGTGAATCTCAGATTGGCAAAAACCATCGCGGGTAAGCGCGCTTACAAACCAGACAGGCAAAAAAAAGCCTGCACACCGAATCGGTGGCAGGCTTTGGGGACTACGTTAACGCTTTACAAATCAGCTACCCGCGACAGTCATTTTCTCGATCAGCACTGAGCCCGTGCGGATGTTGCTACGCATTTCCAGATCGTTACCGACGGCGATGATCTGCTTGAACATGTCCTTCATGTTGCCAGCGATGGTCACTTCCTGAACCGCGAATTGAATCTCGCCATTCTCGACCCAGTAGCCCGCTGCCCCGCGCGAATAATCGCCCGTGACCATGTTCAGGCCACTTCCCATCAGCTCGGTCACAAGCAGACCGCGGCCCATGCGACGAATCAACGCTGCTTGATCCTCAGTGCCGTGGGAAACGAACAGGTTGTGTACGCCACCCGCGTTCGCCGTGCTTGGCAGGCTGAGCTTGCGTCCGGAGTAGGTGCTGAGGATGTAGGACACCAGATCACCATTCTCGACGAACGGTTTGGCGTACGTAGCAAGACCGTCGCCGTCGAAGGCCGAGCTGCCCATCGCGCCGACCAGATGCGGCCGTTCATCGATGGTCATCCACTCCGGAAACAAACGTTGGCCCATGGCGCCTTCGAGGAAGGATGATTTGCGATACAGATTGCCGCCGGAAATCGCCCCAAGAAAGCTGCCGAACAGACCGCCCGCCAGCTCCGCCGAGAACAACACCGGCACTTCACAAGTCGGCACCGGGCGCGCACCCAAACGGCTCGCAGCGCGTTGAGCGGCTTTCTGGCCAATGAGCTTGGCGTCCATCAACAGCTCGCCGCGACGGTTGACGTCGTACCAATAATCGCGCTGCATCTGGCCGTCTGCCTCGGCAATCATCACGCAGCTAAGGCTGTGGCGGGTCGACGCGTAACCGCCGATGAAACCGTGGCTGTTGCCATATACGCGGCAGCCTTGATGGACGTTCAGCGTGGTGCCATCAGCATTTTTGATGCGCGGATCAGCGTCAAAAGCAGCGGCCTCGCAGATCAATGCACGCTCAATCGCCTGCTCCGGGGTGATGTCCCACGGGTGGAACAAGTCGAAATCACGCAGATCTTTGGCCATCAACGCGGCATCGGCCAGCCCTGAGGCTTCGTCTTCTGAGGTGTGTTTGGCAATCGCCAGCGCAGCAGCGACTGTTTCGCGAATGGCGTCTGGCCCATTGGCAGAGGTGCTGGCCGAACCTTTGCGATGCCCAACATACAGCGTGATGCCAAAACCCTGATCGCGGTTGAACTCGACGGTCTCCACTTCACGCTGGCGAACCGAGGTCGACAGGCCCTGCTCCAGTGACACGGCCACTTCACAGGCGGTAGCGCCCTGACGCTTGGCCTCGGCGACGATCTGTTCGACCTGCTCCTGCAATGCAGGCAGGGCCTGCGGGCCGACGCTTTCTGATGCACTCATGACTTTCTCCATCAAATTCTGATTGCGGCACTGACCGAATACCGACTGGGCCGGACAATTGGCCCCTGACTGGTTATCATGGCGGCGTTTATTTGCGGACTGCCCCCATGGTTGATTCTTACGACGACTCCTTCGACGGAGAGAAAAGCAAAACCCAGGTCAAGCGAGAGCTACATGCTCTGGTTGAACTCGGCGAACGCTTGACGACTTTCAAGGCCGATGTACTGGCCAAACTGCCTCTGACCGACCCGTTGCGTCGAGCATTGGCCGATGCTCCAAAACACACTGCGAACATCGCGCGCAAACGCCATATTCACTTCATCGGCAAGCTGATGCGCGACCAGAACCTGGAAGAGATTCTGGTGCTGCTCGATCAACTCGACGCTTCCACGCGCCAGTACAACGAGCGCTTTCACAACCTGGAACGCTGGCGTGATCGCTTGGTGACCGGCGCTGATGATGTGCTGGAGCAGTTCGTCAACGAGTACCCGGAGGCCGATCGTCAGCAACTGCGTTCGCTCATCCGTCAGGCTCAACACGAAGCTGCGCAAAACAAGGCGCCGTCTTCGACCCGTAAAATCTTCAAATACATCCGCGAACTGGACGAAGCCAAACGCGGACTGCGCTAGATCCCGACGCGCCGGGTAAGTCACTTACCCGGCGTCGCTCATATCATTGCTTACTCTTCAAGAACCTGTCCCGCCAACCGTGATCGCATCGATCTTCAAGGTCGGCTGACCCACGCCCACCGGCAACGATTGCCCGTCTTTACCGCACGTACCCACGCCGCTGTCTAGCGAGAGATCATTACCCACCATCGACACCCGGCTCATGGCCTCGGGGCCGTTGCCGATCAATGTCGCGCCCTTGACCGGCGTGGTGATCTTGCCGTCTTCAATCAAATACGCTTCGCTGGTGGAAAACACGAACTTGCCGCTGGTGATATCGACTTGCCCGCCGCCCAGGTTCGCGCAATAAATGCCGCGCTTGACCGAGGCGATGATTTCCGCCGGATCGCTCTGGCCGCCCAGCATGTAGGTATTGGTCATGCGCGGCATCGGCAGGTGCGCGTAAGACTCGCGACGACCGTTGCCGGTTCGGGCCACGCCCATCAGGCGCGCGTTCAACTTGTCCTGCATGTAGCCCTTGAGCACGCCGTTTTCGATCAGCGTGGTGCACTCGGTCGGGGTACCCTCGTCATCGACGCTCAGCGACCCGCGACGCCCGGCTAAGGTGCCGTCATCGACGATGGTGCAGAGCTTGGAGGCCACCATCTCGCCCATACGGCCGCTATAGGCCGAGCTGCCCTTGCGATTGAAGTCGCCTTCCAGGCCGTGACCGACTGCTTCGTGCAACAGCACGCCAGACCAGCCAGAACCCAGTACCACCGGCAAGGTGCCAGCCGGTGCAGGAATGGCTTCAAGATTCACCAGCGCCTGACGCAACGCTTCGCGGGCATAACCCATGGCGCGATCTTCGCTGAGGAAATAACGGTAATCAGTACGGCCGCCACCGCCGTGCCCGCCGCGCTCACGACGGCCATTTTGCTCAACGATCACGCTCACGTTGAAACGCACCAGTGGCCGTACATCTGCAGCCAGGCTGCCATCGGTTGAGGCCACGAGGATGCGCTCCCAGACACCGGCCATGCTGACCGTGACTTGCTGGATACGGGTATCCAGAGCGCGGGTGGCGACGTCGATGCGCTTGAGCAGCTCGACCTTTTCGGCGCGGGTCATGACTTCCAGCGGGTTGTCCGGACCGTACAGTTGCGCTACGTCCTGGGTGGTGAACGCCTGCACCCGGCCGTTTTGCCCGGCACGGGAAATCGAGCGGGCAGCGCGGGCCGCCAAGGTCAGGGCTTCAGGGGTGATCGCGTTGCTGTAGGCAAAACCGGTTTTTTCGCCCGATTGAGCACGCACGCCGACGCCTTGATCAAGGTTGAAGCTCCCTTCTTTGACGATGCCGTCTTCCAAAGCCCATGACTCGGAAATCTGCCCTTGGAAATACAGATCAGCGGCGTCGATTCCGGGCCCAGCCAGTTCGCCCAGCACCGATTGCAGGCTGTCGATGCTCAGGCCGCCGGGCGCCAGAAGGTGTTCGCTGACAGAGGACAAGTCGCTCATATTCACTCCGGGGTATTAGCAGGCCGCAAAGCGTCCTGCGAAAAAAATCGCCGGTGATTCGACACCGGCATCCGCGCCCGTATGGACGCTTGTTCTTGACTGTCTCTGTCGGCCAGCAGCACGGCTTCACCCTGTGCCTGCTCGGCCAACACGCGGCCCCATGGATCGATGATCGCCGCGTGCCCAAATGTTTCTCTCGGCCCTGGATGAACCCCACCCTGCGCCGCCGCCAGCACGTAGCACTGGGTTTCGATGGCTCGTGCGCGCAGCAGGATTTCCCAGTGCGCCGCGCCCGTCACCGCCGTAAAGGCTGATGGCGCGGTAATCAATTCAGCACCTGCTTCACGCAGTGCCGTGTAGAGCTCAGGGAAGCGCAGGTCGTAACAGACCGTCAGCCCTAGCTTGCCCACCGGCGTATCGACTACCACCACGTTGTTGCCGTGGGCGTAATCGTCCGATTCGCGATATCGCCCACGCGTGTCAGCCACGTCCACATCGAACAGGTGCAGCTTGTCGTACCGCGCCACCGTCTCGCCGTGCTCGTCCACCAACAGCGAACACGCCGTGACTTTTCCCTCCGGCCGATCATTGGGCGGCAAGGGCAAAGTCCCGGCAACTATCCATAACTTGAGGTCGCGAGCGGCAAGTTTCAACCATGGCAGGATAGGACCTTCACCTTTTGCTTCGGCACGACCGATTTCAGCGACGTCACGACGGCCCATGGCGGCGAAGTTTTCCGGGAGCACTGCAAGCTTTGCTCCGGCCGCTGCGGCCTGTTCCAGCAAGCGACGGGCCTGGGCCAGATTGCCCTGGACGTCGCTCTGGCTCACCATCTGAATAACGGCAAAGGACATAGACGCTCCTTGAAACGGTAGAACTGCACTCTACTCCAAGCTTTGCTGACAGGCTTGGTTGCGGTCAACGCAGAAACCACTGCGCCTGCTCTCTGTAGGAGCGCGCTTGCCCGCGAAAAGTCGGGACATGCGCTATACCTCTGGTGGATGTACCTAAGCCTTCGCGGGCAAGCGCGCTCCTACAGATTCTGTCGACAACTTGATGACTACTGCGGCTTTTCGAACGGCTTATCGAAGGTGATTTTCGGCTCTTTTAAAGAGCCTTCGACCTTGTACTGGACGCTGGCAAAACGCGCTACGCGGTCGCCCAACAGCTTATCGACCAGAAACAGCGCACCACCAATGGCTGGGGCACCGACGAGCAACGCGGCAATCGGTAGATTGTTGGTCACCGGCAGGGTCACCAGCACTTTAGCGTCAACGCGGTCCTTGACCATGTCCAGCGTACCGTTGAGCTCAAGATTGCTCGACGGTCCGGTCAACGTGATCGGATCACGGGTGACGTACACCCCGTCGCTTGCCGCCAATAACCCTTTGACCTTGTCGTAACTCAAGCCCTTGCCCAGCAAATCCGAAAAATCCAGACGCAGACGGCGGCCGATGGAGTTGAAGTTGAGCAGGCCGAAGACCCGCAGCGCTGCGGCACCGCCTTCGACTTCGACAAACTGGCCGCGACGCAATGTGGCATCCAGGCTGCCCGAATAGCGCTTCAGACCTACCCACGCTGGCGAACCCGGCCAGCGACCGTCAGCATTCATTTCGAAATCTTCGCTGGTGACCGTGGGTGCGAACCCCCACGCTTTGAGGATATCGGCCAGATTCTTGCCCGTGACTTGCCCTTTGAACCAACTGCTAGTCGAGCCTGGCGCGCCTTCCCAACCGCCGTTACCCTTCAATGTCATGCCTTTGAGGCCCAGATCCATGTCCGCCAGTTGCATGCCATTAGCGGTCGGGCGGGTCTTCAACGACCACGCACCCATCAGCTGATCGCCCTGGAATACCTGAGTGACCTTGAGATTCATAGAAGGGATTTTGTGGGGGTCGACGTCAGCCAACGGATCGGGGGCGTTTTCGACTACTGCCGCGGTCGGATCGGGCGCCGGCAGGCGTACATACAGCAGATTGATATCGATGGGGGTGGTCTTGCTGTCGGGTAACGTGGCCGTGCCCTTCATCAGCGAACTGTCCAGCGCCAGTGCCCAAGACATGTCTTTGCGGTTGAGCTGAACACTGGTCTGATTGAGCGTTGTGCCAAGAGCGGTCAACTTGCCGATCTGCAAGTCCACACTGTTAAGCAACTGTTTGGCGCTGCCGCCAGGGTCGTCCCCAGCGTACTTTTGCACCATCGCCTGCCACGGCGCGATGTCCAGTTCCGCCAGCGAACCGCGTACCCTGAGGCCTTTGGCTTCAGGAACGATGGCTCCGCCTTCGCCCAGAAACAACTCTCCACGGCCATCGGCAAATTTGCCACCGGGGGCGGCGAACGCAAAGTTGGCCAGATTCCCGTAGCCCGCATTGAAACGCTTCTCCGCGCCTTGCAAGTTCATACTGAAATCGCTATCGCGTACCTCGTCGGCGGTTTTGCCGAACGGCGCAGGCAGATCGATAGCCAAGCCCTTGAGACTGGAATTAATCCGCAACTGGCTGTCGTTGCCGTTCAGCGTGACCTGCAGTTGATACGGTAAATCGCCCGACAGTGGCATCGTTTGCGTCACGCCCAGCCAATCAGTCAGGCGCTTGACGCCGATCTGGCTGCTGGCGGCAATGCGAGTCACCGGCGCTCCGGGTTTGCCCTCACCGAAAATCTCGGCAGTGACCGGCTTCTCGAACGCTGTCGCCTTAATGTTTTTGCCGCTCAGGCCCTTGGCGTAATCAAATCGAAAATCGCCCTTGAGCTGAGTTAATTCAAGCGCCGGATCGGCGAGTTTGAGTCGCGCGTTATCAGTCTTGAAATCCACGACGACTTTCGGCTCCTGGCCTTTGACCAGCGGGATGTCGAGGTTGATATGGCCCTGCAACGGCCCTTCGCCCTGCCATCCGGCGAACGTCTGCGCAGTGCCGATCGGCGCTTCCTGAAGAATCTTCACGCCGTCATCCAGGCCGCCGGCAAAGTCCCCATCAACTAGCAGATGACTTGGCTGACCGGCAGGCACGTGGGGCACATCGACCGAAACCTTGCTGACTTGGGTATTGAGCAACTTGCCCTTACTGGCCCGAATGCGCACGCCGCTGTTCTCGACGAACACGTCGCCATCAACGCCGGTCAGCTGCGGCCAGCCTGGCTGGAAGGCCAGGTTTGCGTTGCGCACCTTGAAGAACAGGCTGATGACCCGTGACACTTCCGAGGCGCTTTTGTTGATCGAGCCTTGATACTGGAAGAAGCCCTGGTCGACGTTACCGCTCAGGATGGCCGTGCGCAGCCACTCGTCAAGGGCCGGGCTCAGCACTTGCGGCAGGTATTTTGAGGTGTAGCGACCATCGCCATCGACCATGCCCACGCGCAGGTCCATGTAGTCTTCCTGACTGTGATCGAAATGCAGCCGAATCAGAAAATCACTGGCGATCTTGCCTTCATCACCGAGCACCTTGATGTACGGTGCGATAAGGGTGAAGCCCTGATCGTCCAATGCGTAGGTCAACCGGGCTTCGGCGTGTTTGTAGCGCCATTCATTGGCGAAAATCGGGTCCAGGTGCAGCATGAAGTCGTCAGTGTTCAGGCGCAGCTCGCCCTGTCCCAGATCACCACTGATCGAGCCGGTAACGTTCCCCGCGGCCGGCGCGCCGTGATAGGCGTCGAAGCCGACCTTGTCCAGATTGGCAGCAAAGCTCAAACGCTTGGCGCCGGTGGCCTGGGGGCGGTAATCAACAAGCGCATTACGCAGACCGCCGGTAACTTTCAGATGATCAACGACCTCCATCACCTTGTCCGGTAGTGGGGCCCAAGAGTCGAGGAGCGGAGTGATCGGCGTCAGATCAAGCCGGTCGGCCTGTAGGTGCCAGAGTTCTTCACTGTCAGCGGTCGCTGCGGTCTGCTGGACCTGAATCCGGCTTTCCCAGCGCTTGTCGCCCAGGTTCATGGCCAGGGAATCCAGCGATATCGCAAGGCCCGTGTCGTTGCGCTGAGCCCACGCGTTGAGCGCCAGATTTTCGACCTTGCGCGGCTTGCGATCGGCATAGGCGCCTTTCACCAGAGGAGCATTGAGCCGCGCAACAGCGCTTTGCACAGTCCCCTTGCCCCAGCTCAGCCAGAATTCGCCACCGGCTTTGAGGGATTTGATTTTCCAGTCGTGGGTCAGGCTTTTGGGCAACCACTGCGCCCAATCACTCTGCGGCAGACTCAAGTAGGCGTCGGCTTCGCCGTCCCGCCATTGTGTCGCCTGCACCCGGGCATTGACGTTCAGCGCCAATGGCTGGCCGTCAGGCAAGGTCAGACGAGCATCCAGACGTTGATGGCTGCTGCCGGTTTTCAGGGTCAGGCTGACATAGGTCAGTGTCAGTGGGGCCTGAGCAAAAGGCTGCAAGGTAATCTGGCTGTCGAACAGCGACAGGCGCGAGACCATTTGCATCTGCGTCAGCATTTGTTCCGGATTGAGGGGTTTGTCGTTGCTGATCGGCAAGCCCTGCAAAGACCAATGGCCGTTCTGGTCCTCACTGAGACTGACTTGCAAGCCGTCGAGCTCGACGTTGGCAATCCGCACTTCCCGCGCTGTCAGGCTTTTCCAAAGGTCGGGGACGGCGCGGACCTGATCGAGTCGCACGGCGCTGGCGCCCTCGCCTACCATCACATCATGGGCGACGAAGACCGGCACAAAGCCTTTCCAGCTACCTTCCAGACGCCCAATGCTGAGTGGGATGCCAAGCGCAGCCTGCACCTTGTTTTGTACTTCAACGCGGTACTCGGCCACCATCGGCGCCAGCTCGCGACCAACGCTCACATAAAGTGCCGTCAGCACTACCACTAGCGCACACAGACTCAAGCCCCAGCGCAAAAGGCTCCCAAGAAAACGGGTCAGACGCTCCATGTCGCCGCGCCTCCGCTCAGGACGTGGGCAAATCGCAACCGGCTCAGTGCAGGTGTCAGTACGTCCGGGAAGTGCTCATTTGCCACGCAACATTCTCTTTAAAGGGCATCCATGCCGTCGGCCCGTCGGGCGCAATTTCTGGTTTTCGTGACCCCGTCAGTCAAAGAACAGGGGCGTTCTCGTTCAGTCAGAGCAGCACGACGTCGTATTGTTCCTGCGAATACATGGTCTCGACCTGAAAACGGATAGTGCGGCCAATAAACGCTTCAAGCTCAGCGACATTGCCCGACTCTTCGTCGAGCAACCGATCAACCACTTTCTGGTTGGCCAGAACACGATAACCAATGGCCTGATAGGCACGGGCTTCGCGCAAGATCTCGCGAAATATTTCATAGCAGATCGTTTCAGGTGTCTTCAGCTTGCCGCGCCCCTGACAGCACGCGCACGGCTCGCACAGTATTTGCTCAAGGCTTTCGCGGGTACGCTTGCGCGTCATCTGCACCAGACCCAACTCGGTAATACCGATGATGTTGGTTTTGGCGTGATCGCGTTCAAGCTGTTTTTCCAGCGTGCGCAGGACCTGACGCTGGTGCTCTGCGTCTTCCATGTCAATGAAATCAATGATGATGATCCCGCCCATATTGCGCAGGCGCATTTGCCTGGCAATAGCGGTTGCCGCTTCCAGGTTGGTCTTGAAGATGGTCTCTTCGAGATTGCGATGACCGACGAACGCCCCGGTATTGACGTCGATGGTGGTCATGGCTTCAGCCGGGTCGATGACCAGATAGCCGCCGGACTTGAGCGGAACCTTGCGATCAAGGGCGCGCTGGATTTCGTCCTCGACACCGTAAAGGTCGAAAATCGGCCGCTCGCCGGGGTAGTGCTCCAGGCGATCAGCGATTTCAGGCATCAGTTCAGCGACAAACTGGGTAGTTTTCTGGAACGTCTCCCGCGAGTCGATGCGAATCTTCTCGATGCGCGGGCTGACCAGATCGCGCAATGTACGCAGGGCCAGACCCAAGTCTTCATAAATTACGCTGGGCGCGCCGATGGTTTTGATCTGCTCGCCGATCTGGTCCCACAGCCTGCGCAGGTAACGAATGTCCATCAGGATTTCGTCGGCCCCGGCGCCTTCGGCCGCAGTGCGCAGAATGAACCCGCCCGCTTCCTTGATGCCTTCCTGGGCCACACAGTCGCTGACGACTTTCTTCAAGCGTTCGCGCTCGGCTTCGTCTTCGATCTTCAGCGAAATGCCGACGTGGGCAGTGCGCGGCATGTAAACCAGATACCGCGAAGGGATCGACAATTGAGTCGTAAGGCGCGCGCCTTTGCTGCCGATCGGGTCCTTGGTGACTTGTACCACCAGGCTCTGACCGTCATGCACCAGCGAGGCAATGCCCTCAACTGCCGGGCCTTCACGCATAGAGATTTCCGATGCGTGAATGAACGCAGCGCGGTCCAGGCCAATGTCGATGAAAGCCGCTTGCATCCCGGGCAAAACCCGGACGACCTTGCCCTTGTAGATATTGCCGACGATCCCGCGGCGCTGGGTGCGCTCGACGTGGACTTCTTGCAATACCCCGTTTTCAACGATGGCCACGCGCGATTCCATCGGCGTGATGTTGATCAGAATCTCTTCGCTCATGACTTTTTACCTTCCAGGCATTGCCAACAGGGTATGCCGAAACGCTGGAGGATTTCTGCGGTTTCGCACAGCGGTAAGCCGACCACCGCGGAATAGCTGCCATTGAGGCTTTCGACGAAAACCGCAGCCAGGCCCTGAATCGCGTAGCTGCCAGCCTTGTCCTGAGGCTCTCCGCTTGCCCAGTAGGCGCTCGCTTCTTCGGCGGATATCGCGCGAAACTTCACGCGGCTGCTAACAATGCGGGTTTCGCAGCGCTCCCCGTCGACCACAGCGATGGCAGTCAGTACTTCATGTTCGCGATCCGACAAGGCCGCCAGCATCGCCAGTGCGTCTGCTTCATCCACGGGCTTGCCGAGAATTTTGCCGTCTAGCACCACGGCGGTGTCTGCGCCGAGAACGCAAGCGCTTGAATAGGCGGGGTCGTTGGCGAGAAACAGCAGGCCGGCGTCAGCCTTGCTGCGCGCCAGGCGTTCGACATAAGCGGTTGGGGTTTCGTCGTTGAGAGGGGTTTCGTCGATATCGGCGCTGATAACAGTGAATGTCACGCCGATTTGAGTCAGCAATTCACGACGGCGAGGTGAGCCAGAGGCCAGGTGAAGTTGGGGCATGGGACGTCTCCGTGTCAGTGATTTCAGCTTGGCTGCTTACAAGGTAGGCCGAGTAAGCTTTCTGCCGTTGCATTACTTTGTGGGGGGGAGCTTGCTCGCGATAATTCCTCTCAGTCCGGCATATCCTCAGCCGGGCCAAAGCATCGCGAACAAGCTCCCTCCCACCAGACCAGCACCCAGGGGCCTTACATCCTCAATTTATCTTCAATCGCAGGCGCAACCCGCGCAAACCATAACTCACCCATGGCCACAGCAATGCGCTGACCAACGCCGGCAGGACCAGCGCCAAGGTCGGTTGGCGGTTGCCGGTCAGGGCGCTGAGCCACAACTGGACCAACTGCGCCAGGCCGAAAATCACCAGAATCACCAGGCATTGCTGCCACATCGGGAACATACGCAAACGCTGTTGTAGCGACAGCACCAAAAACGTAATCAGGGTCAGGATCAGCGCGTTCTGGCCTAAAAGCGTGCCGTAGAGCACGTCTTCGGCGAGCCCCAGCATCCACGCCGTAACCATTCCAATCTTGTGCGGCAACGCCAAAGCCCAGAAAGCCAGCAGCAGCGCGAGCCACAGCGGACGAAAGATTTCCATGAACTGCGGCAGCGGCGAAACGCTCAGCAGCAGGCCGATGGCGAAGGTCAACCAGACGACCCAACCGTTTCTCGCGGGGGCATGACGAGCCATTATTCTTCCCTCTGCCGTAGCGTTTCAGGCGCTGCGGCCGGAGATTTGGTCGCTGCAGGCTTGGCAGGCGGTTTGGCAACAGCCTTGGTGGTTGGTGTTTTGGTCGGTGCAGCAGCGGGCGTAGCCGCAGGCGTTGCGGCTGGCGCCGACGCTGCCCTAGTGGCGGCAGGTTTAGCTGGCGTCGCGGACGCTGGCTTAACGGCGGTTGCCGCACCAGCCGGAGCGGCGGCGGGCAATGTCGCTGACGGGACGACCGCAGGATCGGCCGTAGGGTGTTCAAGGGATTCTTGCTGTTGCGCGGCATCGGCGGCGCGCTCTTCCGGCGAGCGTCCGTCGGAGAACACCAGCAACAGATAACGGCTGCGATTCAATGCCGCAGTCGGCACCGCTCGTACGATGGCAAACGGTTGGCCGGAGTCGTGAATTACTTCCTTCACCGTCGCCACTGGATAACCCGCCGGAAACCGCTGACCAAGACCGGAACTGACCAGCAGGTCGCCCTCCTTGATATCTGCCGTGTCCGCCACATGACGCAGTTCCAGCCGCTCCGGATTGCCGGTGCCGCTGGCGATGGCGCGCAGGCCGTTGCGATTCACCTGCACCGGAATGCTGTGGGTGGTGTCGGTCAGCAGCAAGACGCGTGAGGTGTACGGCATCAATTCGACCACTTGCCCCATCAGCCCGCGCGCATCGAGCACCGGCTGCCCCAGCACTACGCCATCGCGCTCACCCTTGTTGATGATGATGCGATGAGTGAAGGGATTGGGGTCCATGCCGATCAACTCGGCCACTTCGACCTTTTCGTTGACCAACGCCGAGGAATTGAGCAATTCACGAAGACGTACGTTCTGCTCGGTCAGGGCCGCGAGCTTTTGCAGGCGTCCTTGCAGAAGCAAGTTTTCGGTCTTGAGTTTTTCGTTGTCGGCGGCGAGTTCAGTGCGGCTACCGAACTGGCTGGCGACGCCTTGATACAGACGTTCCGGCAAATCGGCGATCCAGTAGGACTGCATCAACACCAGTGACATCTGACTACGGACAGGCTTGAGCAAAGTGAAGCGTGCGTCCACGACCATGACCGCAACGGACAGCACGACCAGCACCAGCAGACGAACGCCCAGCGAGGGGCCCTTTGAGAAAAGCGGTTTAATAGGCCGCTCCTTCCAGGCATGCGTTCGACAGATTGCGCTTCGATGGGGTGTGCTTATTCATGCGACATGAAACCGGCCCGGTGCAGGTTGACGGAAACTACAGACTGACAGACTTTGAACGCCAAAGGGTGTCGTCGACACAACGAACACACAGGCAACACCGGGGGTGTCGCCTGTCGGGTTCATCACAGGTGCAACTCTAGCGCTTTACTCGCTCGAGAGCAGGTCCATGGTGTGTTTGTCCATCATTTCCAGGGCACGGCCACCGCCACGCGCTACACAGGTCAACGGGTCTTCGGCAACGATGACCGGCAGACCGGTTTCCTGGGCCAGCAGCTTGTCGAGATCACGCAGCAACGCGCCGCCACCGGTCAGGACCAGACCGCGCTCGGCGATGTCCGATGCCAATTCAGGTGGGGATTGCTCCAGCGCGCTTTTCACGGCCTGAACGATGGTTGCCAGGGATTCCTGCAACGCTTCCAGCACTTCGTTGGAGTTCAGGGTGAAGGCACGTGGTACGCCTTCAGCCAGGTTACGGCCGCGTACGTCGACTTCACGTACTTCGCCGCCCGGATAGGCAGTGCCGATTTCCTGCTTGATGCGCTCAGCGGTGGATTCACCGATAAGGCTGCCGTAGTTACGGCGCACGTAAGTGATGATGGCTTCGTCGAAACGGTCGCCGCCCACACGTACGGATTCGGCGTAAACCACACCGTTGAGGGAGATCAGCGCGATTTCAGTCGTGCCGCCGCCGATGTCGACAACCATCGAACCGCGGGCTTCTTCAACCGGCAGGCCGGCACCGATGGCAGCAGCCATTGGCTCTTCGATCAGGAATACTTCACGGGCACCGGCGCCAAGTGCCGATTCGCGAATGGCGCGACGCTCGACCTGAGTGGATTTGCACGGTACGCAGATCAGCACGCGAGGGCTGGGCTGCAGAAAGCTGTTTTCGTGAACCTTGTTGATGAAGTACTGCAGCATCTTTTCGCACACGCTGAAGTCGGCGATTACGCCGTCTTTCATCGGACGAATGGCAGCGATGTTGCCCGGGGTACGGCCCAGCATACGCTTGGCTTCCATCCCGACAGCAACGACGCTCTTCTGATTTCCGTGGGTCCGAATGGCCACAACCGATGGCTCGTTCAGGACAATACCGCGCTCACGCACGTAAATAAGGGTGTTGGCAGTGCCCAGGTCGATGGAAAGATCGCTGGAAAACATGCCACGCAGTTTCTTGAACATGGGAAAGGGACCCTAGGGAACGCGTGGGTAAAAAAGTGCGGCAAACTCTAACAACGACAGGGATTTTGGGCAAGGAGCCAATATGTTAAATTGGCTGTTTTTCCGAGCACTACCCTCGACGTTCGCGGCCTTATGACCGTTTAAAGCGTGTAGTGTTCCGCAATCTGACGTACGGCGCATGCCCTACGCATTCCACTGGAGAACCCCATGGCGCTTGATCGCTCCGACGTGGAAAAAATCGCCCATCTGGCCCGACTTGGCCTGAATGACGCTGATATACCACGTACTACCGAGGCACTTAACAGCATTCTGGGACTCGTCGACCAGATGCAAGCGGTTGATACCACCGGTATCGAACCACTCGCGCACCCGCTTGAAGCCTCTCAGCGCCTGCGAGAAGACGCAGTCACCGAAGGCAATCACCGTGACACGTATCAAGCCATCGCACCAGCGGTCCAAGACGGCCTTTATCTGGTTCCGAAAGTCATCGACTAAGGGAATGTGCCCGTAATGCACGATTTGACACTGGCAGAGATCGCTCGCGGACTCGCCGACAAAAAGTTTTCCTCCGAAGAATTGACCCGCTCGCTGCTGACGCGTATCGCTCAGCTCGACCCGCAGATCAACAGCTTCATCACTCTCACCGAAGACCTGGCCATCACTCAGGCCCAGGCCGCCGACGCGCGTCGTGCTGCTGGCGAGAATGGCGCCCTGCTCGGCGTGCCGCTGGCGCACAAGGACTTGTTCTGCACCAAAGGCATCCGCACCAGCTGCGGCTCCAAAATGCTGGACAACTTCAAAGCGCCGTACGATGCCACCGTGGTTGCCAAGCTGGCCGCTGCGGGCACTGTCACGCTGGGCAAGACCAACATGGACGAATTCGCCATGGGGTCCGCCAACGAATCAAGCCATTACGGCCCGGTGAACAACCCGTGGAATCTTGAGCACGTACCGGGTGGTTCGTCTGGGGGTTCTGCTGCGGCAGTGGCTGCGCGTCTGTTGCCCGCCGCGACCGGCACCGACACCGGCGGCTCGATCCGTCAGCCTGCTGCGCTGACCAACCTCACCGGCCTGAAACCCACTTATGGTCGTGTTTCGCGCTGGGGCATGATCGCTTACGCGTCGAGCCTCGATCAGGCAGGCCCGATGGCGCGTACCGCCGAAGACTGCGCACTGCTGCTGCAAGGCATGGCCGGTTTTGATACCAATGACTCCACCAGCATCGACGAACCGGTGCCCGACTACGCCGCCAGCCTCAATGGCTCGCTGCAAGGTTTGCGCATCGGCGTGCCGAAGGAATACTTCAGCGCCGGTCTCGATCCACGCATCGCTGACTTGGTCATGGCCAGCGTTGAAGAGCTGAAAAAGCTCGGTGCTGTGGTCAAGGAAGTCAGCCTGCCGAACCTGCAACACGCGATCCCTGCCTATTACGTGATCGCGCCAGCAGAAGCTTCCTCTAACCTGTCGCGTTTTGACGGCGTGCGCTTCGGCTATCGCTGCGAAGACCCCAAAGACCTGACCGACCTGTACAAGCGATCCCGCGCAGAGGGCTTTGGCCCGGAAGTGCAACGCCGGATCATGGTTGGGGCCTACGCCCTGTCGGCCGGTTACTACGACGCCTACTACCTGCAAGCACAGAAAATCCGTCGCCTGATCAAGAACGACTTCATGAGCGCGTTTGCTGAAGTCGACGTGATCCTCGGCCCGACCACGCCCAACCCGGCCTGGAAAATCGGCGCCAAGAACAGCGACCCGATTTCTGCGTATCTGGAAGATTTCTACACCATCACCGCCAACCTTGCGGGTCTGCCGGGCTTGTCGATGCCCGCGGGCTTCGCTGACGGTCTGCCGGTGGGCGTGCAATTGCTCGCGCCGTATTTCCAGGAAGGCCGCCTGTTAAACGTTGCCCACCAATACCAACAGGTAACTGATTGGCACACCCGCTCGCCGGCTGGCTTCTAAGGAGAAAACACATGCAATGGGAAGTCGTGATCGGGCTGGAGATTCATACCCAGCTCACCACCCAATCGAAGATTTTCTCCGGTAGCTCCACCACGTTCGGCTCCGAGCCAAACACCCAGGCCAGCCTCGTAGATCTGGGCATGCCCGGTTCACTGCCGGTGCTGAACAAAGAAGCGGTACAAATGGCGGTCAAGTTTGGCCTGGCCATCGACGCTGAAATCGGCCAGCACAACGTGTTCGCCCGCAAGAACTACTTCTACCCGGACCTGCCCAAGGGCTACCAGATCAGCCAGATGGAATTGCCCATCGTTGGCAAAGGCCACCTGGATATCACGCTGGAAGACGGCACGATCAAGCGCATCGGCGTAACCCGCGCGCACCTGGAAGAAGATGCGGGCAAAAGCCTGCATGAAGATTTCAGCGGCATGACCGGCATCGACCTGAACCGTGCGGGCACTCCGCTGCTGGAAATCGTTTCCGAGCCGGACATGCGTTCGGCCAAGGAAGCGGTGGCCTACGTCAAGGCGATGCACGCGCTGGTGCGTTACCTCGGGATCTGCGACGGCAACATGGCCGAAGGCTCGTTGCGCTGCGACTGCAACGTGTCGATCCGCCCCAAAGGCCAGGTTGAATACGGCACACGCTGCGAGATCAAGAACGTCAACTCGTTCCGCTTCATCGAAAAAGCGATCAACAGCGAAATCCAGCGTCAGATCGAGCTGATCGAAGACGGCGGCCGGGTCATTCAACAGACCCGTCTGTACGATCCGGCCAAAGACGAAACCCGCGCCATGCGCAGCAAAGAGGAAGCCAACGACTACCGTTACTTCCCCGATCCTGACCTGCTGCCGGTGGTCATCGAGGACTCTTTCCTTGATCAGGTCCGCGCGACATTGCCTGAGCTGCCGCCGCAAAAACGCGAGCGCTTCCAGTCGCAGTTCGGTCTGTCGGTCTACGATGCCAGCGTGCTGGCTTCCAGTCGCGAGCAAGCCGATTACTTCGAGAAAGTGGTCAGCATCGGCGGTGACGCCAAGCTGGCAGCCAACTGGGTCATGGTTGAGCTGGGTTCGCTGCTGAACAAGCAAGGTGTGGAGATCGACGAGTCGCCGGTCAGCGCCGAGCAGTTGGGCGGCATGCTGTTGCGCATCACTGACAACACTATCTCCGGCAAGATCGCGAAGATGGTGTTCGAGGCGATGGCCAATGGCGAGGGCAGCGCCGATGAGGTCATCGAGAAGCGCGGCCTCAAGCAAGTCACCGACAGCGGCGCCATCGAGTCGATGCTGGACGAAGTGCTGGCAGCCAACGCCGAGCAGGTTGAACAATATCGCGCGGCAGACGAAGCCAAACGCGGCAAGATGTTCGGCTTCTTCGTCGGTCAGGCAATGAAAGCGTCCAAGGGCAAGGCCAACCCGCAGCAAGTCAACGAACTGTTGAAGAGCAAGCTGGAAGGTTAAGCACGACTGCCCCGTAGGAGCGCGTTTGCCCACGATTGCATTCTGTCAGCTAACACATGCATAGCTGATACACCGCAATCGCGGGCAAGCGCGCTCCTACAGGTGTCGGAGGCTCAATACGATCAAGGACTGCCACCAATGCTGCGGCTTCTCGGCGCTTGCGCCCTGCTCTCCCTGCTGGCCGGTTGTGCCAGCGACAGCATCATCGACCCACACGGTTACAACGCCACCGGCGGCGCGTCCTATTACGGGCCCAGGCATCAAGGCAAACGTACTGCCAGCGGCGAACGCTTCGATCAAAACAGTCTCACGGCAGCGCATCGCCAACTGCCCTTCGGTACTCGGGTACAGGTCACCAACCTGAGCAATGATCGAAAGGTCGTGGTACGCATCAATGATCGCGGCCCGCACACCCGTGGGCGCCTGATCGACATATCACGCGCGGCTGCAGCGCAATTGGGCATGCTGCGCAGCGGCACCGCCAAGGTTCGCGTGCAAGCGCTGGACTGAATTCCAATGTTTCATTGACCTCTACAGGTACCCGCAATTCTCGAATTATCCACACTGCCGCTGCCCAACCTGATTGAGCTGATTGGCGGCCTGCTGTTACTGATCATCGGTGCTGAATTGTCGGTACGCGCTGCCGTGGGGCTGGCGGTCATCCTGCAAACCCGGCCGTTGTTTCTCGGCCTGACCGTGGTGGCGCTGGGCAGCAGTGCGCCGCAAATGGCCGTTGGCTTGCAGGCAGCATTCTCCAGCAGCAGCGACATCGCGATTGGCAGCGTGATCGGCAGCAACATCTTCAACGTGCTGGTGACCCTCGGCCTGGCGGCGTTGATCATTCCGCTGCGGGTCGCCCGGCAACTGGTGCGGGTCGACATTCCGCTGATGATTGCCGCCACGGCACTGGTGACGGCGCTGGCATGGAACGGTGTGCTCAGCCGTCTGGACGGGGTGATCCTGCTGCTGGCGCTCGGCGGCTATCTGGTGATCGTGCTGCGCCAGTTCGCCCATGGCACCCGGCACTTCAGCCCGGCGCCGGATCAATCGAAACGCCGAATCCGTCCGCTGATCGGGCGCCTGTCGATGATGATCGGCGGGCTGGTGCTGATGATTTACGGCAGCCATTTTCTGGTCAGCGCGGCGACCGTGATCGCTCAGGATCTGGGGCTGTCGGAACGCGTCATCGGCCTGACCGTGATCGGCATCGCTACCTCGCTTCCGGCGTTGATGACCTCACTGATCGCAGCACTGCGCGGCGAGCGCGACATTGCCGTGGGCAACGTGATCGGCAGCAATCTGTTCAACCTGCTCGGGGTGTTGGGTGCCACCGCACTGATCAGCCCGGAGCCGCTGTCCATCTCGCCCAATGCGCTGGTGTTTGATCTGCCGGTGATGCTGGGGGCGGCGGCATTGGCCCTGCCGCTTTTTTACTCGGGCTACCGAGTGACGCGCATCGAAGGCCTGCTGTTGCTGGCGTTGTACGTGGTGTACGGACTGCACATCGTGTCATTCACCACCGGTATGCCGCTGGCTGACCGCCTGGAAACCCTGATGATTCACTACGTGCTGCCGGTGTTGGCGGTGGGTGTGGCAATCAGCACCGCCCGCGCGTGGCGGCGCCAGCACTAAGTTGGCAGCCTCTGTAGGAGCGAACTTGTTCGCGAGGCGTCGCACCTGAAGCATCTAGTGATCCGCCTCGCCAACAAGTTGGCTCCTACAGATTTCCGCTAAATCCACCCACCCCACTGCAAAATAAAGATCCCGATATTGGTCGTCACCGCAGCCGCCAGCGTGGTCATGACGATGATTGCCGCCGCCAGCTCGTGATTGCCGTTGGCCGCACGCACCATAACGTAACTGGCCGACGCGGTCGGGGCGCCGAAGTACAGAAACAATATCCCCAGCTCCGCGCCGCGAAACCCTAGCGCCCAGGCGCCGAAGGTGCAGATGATCGGCAGCCACACCATTTTCATCAGGCTGGCACTGATCACCAGCCCGCCACTTTCACGCAGCGACTTGAGCGACAAGGTACCGCCGATGCACATCAACGCCAGCGGCAGGGTCATCTGCGCCAGATAGCTGCCGGACGTGTCGAGCCACTTGGGAAACGGAATCGAGAAATAGGCGAAAGGCGTGGCCAAGACGATGCTGATGATCAGCGGGTTGGCGAGCACGCTTTTGAAAATGCTCCAGGGGTCGGACTTGATCACCGGGCTGTACACGGCGAGCACCACCGTGGAGAGGGTGTTGTAGAACAGAATCACCAGGGCTGCGAGGATTGCTCCGAGCGAAATCCCGTAATCACCATACATACTGGCCGCGAGCGCGAGACCGATGACGCCGTTGTTGCCGCGAAACGCGCCTTGGGTGTAGATCCCGCGTTCGGCGAAGGGCACCCGGTAAATGGCCCAGCCCCAGGCGATGGCAAAGCCCACCAGCGTAGCGACGATGAAGTAGATCAACACACCCGGCTGCAGCGCGGCGTGCAGGTCTGCGTGAATGATCCCCAGAAACAGCAGCGCCGGCATGGTGCAGTTGAACACCAGCGCCGACGCGGTGTGGATGAAACTGTCATTGATCCAGCCAACGCGCTTGAGCACCACGCCAAGAAACAACATGGCGAACACCGGCGCGGTGATAGCCAGGGTCTCGGAAAAAATGTCCAGCATGCGCAAACCCTGTCCCGTCGTTAGGTGGCTAATGATAGGTCACCAAGGACGGTTCTGGGGCAGGGATTTGAATAGTTATCAGACAACCTCACCACTGTAGGAGCGCGCTTGCCCGCGATTGCATTCTGTCAGCCCACCGAAATGCGGCTGATACACCGCAATCGCGGGCAAGCGCGCTCCTACAATAGCGGGACATCAACCCTTCGCAGGCGCCAGCTTCTTCTCGAACACCGATACCCCGTCCAGATCACGTAGGGTTACGGTCAGCTCGGACGTCTGGCCGTCGATATTCACTTCGCCGAAAAACTGATACCCGGCAAACGGTGACATGTTTTGGGCGGTCGGGGCTTTCTGGAACACCAGTTCCGGGCCGAAGGTTTTGTCCAGCACGTTTGGCCCGTAGGTCCCGGCATTCAAGGGACCTGCAACGAACTCCCAGAACGGATCGAAATCCTGAAACACTGCCAGATCCGGTTGATAGTGATGCGCGGCGCAGTAATGCACGTCCGCCGTCAGCCACACGCAATCCTTGATCTTCTGCGCGCGCAGATAGCCCAGCAGTTCAGCGACCTCCAGCTCACGTCCTTTCGGCGCGCCGTTGTCAGCATTGGCGATGGCTTCCCAGCGCGCCACGCCAGGGCTGACTTCGCCGTCCGGGACGCCAAGGCCGATGGGCATGTCGGCAGCGATGATTTTCCATTTCGCGGTGGAAGCGGCCAGTTCGCGCTTGAGCCAATCCAGTTGTTCGCGCCCCAGAAACGCAGTGGTTGGACCGGGCTTTTCAGCCAGATTGGCGTCGTTGCCGTCGCGGTAGCTGCGCATGTCGAGCACCAGCACATCGAGCATCGGGCCGTAGCTGAGCTTGCGATACACCCGGCCACCGTTGTCGGCACTCTGCAACCGCATCGGCGCGTATTCGAGAAACGCCTGGCGGCCGTGCTGGGCGAGCAGTTGGATGTCTTTCACTTTGTAGCGGTCATCCAGTTGCTTGGTCGGCGACCAGTTGTTGCACACCTCGTGATCGTCCCACTGCCAGATCTGCGGCACTTCGGCGTTGAAGCGGCGCAGGTTGTCGTCCAGCAAGTTGTAGCGATAGGCGCCGCGATATTCATCGAGGGTTTCGGCGACTTTGCTTTTGGCTTCGGTGGTGATGTTGCGCCAGACACGGCCGTTTTCAGCAACGATCTCGGCGGGCACCGGGCCATCGGCGTAAATGGTGTCGCCGCTGTGGATGAAGAAATCCGGCAAGCGCAGGCGCATGGCCTCGTAGATGCGCATGCCGCCGATGTCCGGGTTGATGCCGAAGCCCTGGCCGACGGTGTCGCCGCTCCAGACGAAGCGGATGTCGCGTTTGGTCTGCGGCACGCTGCGCAGGTGGCCGAACCAGGGTTCGCTGGCGACGCCGGTTTGGGCGTCTTCAAAGAACACGCGATAGAAGATCGCTTGATCGGTGGGCAGACCGGTCAGTTCGACGCGGGCAGTGAAGTCGGTGCGCTGGTCGGCCAGCAGCGAAACGCTGCGACGCGGATTAGTAAACATGCTGCGGGTGTCCCACTCGACCACCATGCGCGAGGGACGATCGCTGCGACTCCAGACCATCGCCCGATCACCCTGAAGGTCACCGGACTGCACGCCATCAGTCATTTTCGGACGGTCTTTGACGGAAGCGATGACCGCAGGCGCAAGGCCGGGCAGCAGCAAACCGGCGCCGGCAGCTTGAATGATGCGGCGGCGGGTCAGGTCGAATTGAGTCATGTGTATCCCCATCGAGCGAATGCGAAGGGGTAAAACCTACAGCCTGATGTTGGCCGGAATGTGACAGCGTGTTATTGATTCTGGCGGCAGACACGGGCAACTACCGGACGCTCGCTTTTGTAGGGGCTGACGACCAGCGGGAGGCTGCGATTGCGGTGTGTCAGATGTACCGCATCGCAGCCTCGCGGAGCTCGTCAGCTCCTACACGGGGCCGCGGTCCATCGTCATAACACGCTCAGTCGGTAGGAGCGCGCTTGCCCGCGATGGCTTCGGACCAGTCAACAGATCAAGCCCCGGCAGGCACCGCATCCAGCTCGACCGCTTCAGGCCGTTTCAATACCGCGTATAGCAATCCGGTCACCAGACTGCCCGCCACAATCGCCAGCAGATACAGCAACGCATGGTTGATTGCGTTGGGGATCAGCAGCACGAAGAGCCCGCCATGGGGTGCCATGAGTTTGCAGCCGAAATACATCGACAATGCGCCGGTCAGCGCGCCACCCGCGATACTGGCCGGGATCACCCGCAGCGGGTCTTTCGCGGCAAACGGAATCGCACCTTCGGAGATAAAACACAGCCCCAGCACGAGCGCCGCTTTGCCTGCTTCGCGTTCGCTCTGGGCGAACTTGCGGCGGGCGATGAACGAGGCGATCCCCATACCTATCGGCGGCACCATGCCTGCAGCCATGGTCGCGGCCATCGGCGCGCCGCTGCTCGACGCCAGCAGCCCCACCGAAAACGCGTACGACGCCTTGTTGATCGGCCCGCCTAGGTCAACGCACATCATCGCGCCCAGCAGCACGCCCAGCAGTACGGCGTTTGCAGTGCCCATGGTGTCGAGAAAATGCGTCAGGCCTTCGAGCATGGCCGCGACCGGCTGACCGACGACGTAGATCATCACCAGCCCGGTAAAGGCACTCGCCAGCAAAGGAATAATAAGGATCGGCTTGAGCGCTTCAAGGCTTGGCGGCAACTTGGCATAACGATTGACCGCCCAAGCGCTGTACCCCGCAAGAAAACCGGCGATGATCCCACCGATAAATCCAGCGCCCAGTGTGCTCGCCAGCAGACCACCGATCATGCCGGGGGCAAGCCCTGGCCGATCGGCAATCGAGTAAGCGATGTAACCGGCCAGCAACGGCACCATCAACTGGAACGCAGCGCCAGCGCCGATCTGTTTCAACGCGGCGGCCAAGGTCCCTGGTTCTTCCGCCGCGTGGATGCCGAACACGAACGACAGCGCGATCAGTAGACCGCCCGCCACCACCATCGGCAGCATGAACGAGACGCCGGTCAGCAGGTGCTTATAGACGCCGGTTCTCTCCTGTTTGGCCGGCGTCTTTAAAGCACTGGCCGAAGATTCGACCTCGGCTTCAGCGAGGGCTTTTTTCAGCGTCGACTCAGCCTGCTTCAGCGCGATACCGGTGCCGCAGCGATAGATGCGCTTGCCAGCGAAACGCTCGGTGGCGACTTCGATATCGGCTGCAAGCAACACGACATCGGCCTCGGCGATGGCCTGGGCACTGAGCGGGTTGCGTGCGCCGACCGAACCTTGGGTCTCGACCTGCAACTCATAACCGAGCTTTTTCGCCGCCTGTTGAATCGCCTCGGCGGCCATAAAAGTGTGCGCCACACCCGTCGGACAGGCGGTTATCGCCACCAAACGCGGCTGGGCAGAAATAGCCGGCAGCGCGACGTTGGAAGCGGAAGAACCCTCGTAGGGTTTTGCGAGATCAAAGGCGCTGCGCAGAAAACCATCGACGTCCTGCAACGCTTGCGCGGGCGTCGCTTGATGCAGGCGCTTGCCGGCAAAACGAGTCAGGTCCAACGGGCCGGTGTTGACCACCAGAACCCAGTCTGCAGCCTCGATGTCGGCAGCCGTCAGTTGCTGTTCCGGATTGCGCGGATTGTGAACCTCGACGCTGGTGCTCCAGCCCTGACGCTGCGCGGCAGCATCGAGCAGACGCGCGCTCAAGACACTGCTGATCTTGCCGTTGGGACAGGCCGTAACAATCGCTAACTTCATCACAATCCTCTCCTTTCAACACAAACTGAACGGGCTATTTTGGGTGCCCTCCGAACGACCCAGACTTCTGTAGGAGCCAACTTGTTGGCGAGACGGCTGACGCGGTGTGCCTGCCAGGACGCCTCGCGAACAAGTTCGCTCCTACAGGAGCCAGGAACGGCGCGCAGCTCTGTAGGAGCCAACTTGTTGGCGAGACGGCTGACGCGGTGTGCCTGCCAGGACGCCTCGCGAACAAGTTCGCTCCT
>NZ_JBSKHW010000001.1:29939-90705 GCF_057128765.1 Pseudomonas corni | reverse complement strand
TCTGTAGGAGCCAACTTGTTGGCGAGACGGCTGACGCGGTGTGCCTGCCAGGACGCCTCGCGAACAAGTTCGCTCCTACAGGGGCCAGGAACGGCGCGCAGCTCTGTGGGAGCCAACTTGTTGGCGAGACGGCTGACGCGGTGTGCCTGCCAAGACGCCTCGCGAACAAGTTCGCTCCTACAGAAACTGCGTTTGAACAACGGGAGCGCACTCATTGTTCAGTCAGCGGGCGTATGTTTACGCCGCTGGCAAGTCGCTTGAGCTGTGCGACGTCGTTGATGCCGAAGCCGATTTGGGTAACGGCCATGGCGGCAATGGCGGTGGCGATGCGCAGGGTTTGCTCGGCGGGATGCCCGCTGAGCAAGCCGTGAACCATGCCTGCCAGCAACGAATCGCCCGCGCCGACCGTGCTGGCGACCGTGACCTTGGGCGGCAACGCCTGCAGCGCGACGGTTGAGCTGAACCAATGCACGCCTTCGGAGCCTTGAGAAATCACCACGTGCTCGATGCCGTTCTGGCGCAATTGCGCAGCGGCTTCCGCTTGGGCAGCAATCGAAATGATGGGCGCATTGAGTGCGTCGGCCAGCTCTTCGGTGTTGGGTTTGATAAGCCACGGCGCAGCTTCGAGCCCCGCGCGCAAGGCTTCGCCGCTGGTGTCCAGCGCCACTTTCAGTCCTTGAGCGTTGAGGTTCAGCAGCAAGGTCTTGAGCCATTGCGCATCGACGCCACGGGGCAGACTGCCCGCGACCACCACCAGATCAAAACCCGGGGCGATCTGTTGGATCCGAGCGGCCAGTGCCTGCTGCGCCTCGACGCTGACCTGCGGCCCTGCGCCATTGACGTCGGTAATACGCCCGGAGCTTTCGGCCAGCTTGATGTTGCTGCGGGTCTCCCCCGGCACGCGCACAAACTCATCGATGAAGCCGCGCTGGGCAAACAGCGTCTCAAACGGCTGCTGATTATCCACCCCGAGAAAGCCCGCCACAGTCAGCTCATGGCCGAGATCTGCCAATACCTGCGCCACGTTCAGGCCCTTGCCGGCAGCGTGACACAGCATCGCTTCGCTGCGGTTGACCTGTCCGACCTGCAACGGGCCCAACTGCACGGTCAGGTCCAGCGCCGGGTTCATGGTCAATGTCAGAATTTTCGCCATTACAGGCCCTCCACGAGCGCGCGGACTTCGCCAGCCGTGCCGACGATCAAGGCCGCCTGCGCCAGCTGTTTTGCGCCGATCAAATTCAATTCGCGCACGCAGGCTTTGACTTCGCCGATGCTGCGCGCCGAAACGCTTAATTCATCGACCCCAAGCCCCACCAGAATCGGTACTGCTATTGGATCTGCCGCCAGCTCGCCGCATACACCGACCCATTTGCCATGGGCATGGGCCGCGCGAACCGTGATGTCGATCAGTTGCAGCACGGCCGGATGCAGGCCGTCAGCCTGGGCCGAAAGCGTCGGATGGCCGCGGTCGATGGCCAGGGTGTACTGGGTCAGGTCGTTGGTGCCGACGCTGAAGAAGTCCACTTCCCGTGCCAGCACCGGCGCCAGCAACGCAGCAGACGGCACTTCGATCATGATCCCCAGCTGCAAGTCAGCCACCGGGATCTCCAGGCGCAAACGCTCAGTCATGTCCCGCGCCTGACGCCACTCCTCAACGGTGCCGACCATGGGAAACATGATGCGCAGCGGACGGTTATCGGCGGCACGCAGCAGCGCGCGCAGTTGGCTTTCCATGACATCGGGGCGCTGCAAGGTCAGACGGATGCCGCGCACGCCGAGGAAAGGGTTTTCTTCTTTGTCGATCGGCCAGTACGGCAGCGGTTTGTCACCGCCGACATCGAGGGTGCGGACCACCAGTGGACGGCCTTGCAGGTCGTCGAGCACACGGCGGTATTCGGCTTCTTGCGTGGCCTCATCGGGCGCCGAACTGTGGGCCATGAACAGCAATTCAGTGCGCAGCAGGCCAATGCCCTCGGCGCCCTGCTCCACTGCGGCTGGCGTGCCTGCACTGTCGCCGATGTTGGCGAACACTTCGACTGCATGGCCATCGCGCGTTACCGCAGGCTCGAAACGCAAAGCGGCAGCAGCCTGCAAGCGCTTTTCACGGGCGTCGCGGTCTTCAATGGCGCGCTGAACGGTGGCGTTATCCGGTGCCACGTTGAGCCGACCACGCTGGCCGTCGATCAACAGCGTTGTGCCGGATTTGATCAAAAGCACCCCGTCGCCAGCCCCGACCAGCGCCGGAATACCCAAGGCACGGGCGACGATGGCGCTGTGGGCAGTGGCGCCGCCGCGTGCGGTGAGAATTCCGGCAACACGCACTGGGTCCAGACGCGCGACATCCGACGGACCGACTTCGTCCATCACCAGAATGTACGGTTGCTCAGGCTCGACCAGATCGTCGACGCCACATATTTGCGCCAGCACCCGGCGCCCGACATCTCGCAGGTCTGCTGCGCGTTCGGCCAACAATACGTCTTGCAGTTGTTCCTGCTGACGGGCTGCTTCTTCGATCACGTTGATCCAGGCGGCGGCCGCGCTTTCGCCTTTCTTCAGGCGTGCGGCGACTTCGTCGACCAGTTCCGGGTCGTCGAGCATTTCCTGGTGGGTGATGAAAATCTCGCGAATGGCCTTGGCCGTGCTGCGCTGGATCAGACGCTGGATGTCTTCGCGCACTTGGGCCAGTGCCGATTGCAGGCGCTCGTGTTCGATTGCATGGGTCTCGCCCAGCAACGGATATTCAAACACCGGCAGCACATGAACGTGGGCCGGGCCGATGGCGATGCCCGGTGAGGCGGCGATGGCCTGGAGCTGGCTGCCATCAGCCGGCGCTTCCAGGGTTTTGGAGATCACCGCAGCGATGGGAGTGGGCGCGACGGCGGTCGGCAGCGGTTCGATGTCTTCGCCGAGGCCTTCGCGAACGGCAGCGATCAGCGCAGGCAATGCATCGCCGGCCACCTTGGGCTCCGCGATAAATTCAAGTATCTGGCCCCGTCGCGCGCCCAGGCTTAGCAGTTTGCTCAGGCTTTTGACCGACACAGCGCTTTCGCCGCCGTCGACAATGCGCACACGCACATCGCCCTCGAAGCTTTTTGCCAGTTGCGCGAGGATTTTCGCCGGGCGCGCGTGCAAGCCGTGAGCGTTGGCAAGACCAATGCGCTCAGTGGGCCAGTCTTCTGGCACTTCGCCGCCCAGCACTTGCAAGACCGCACGGCTGTTCTTTGCGCTGCCGAGTTCGTGGCCACGACCTTCGATCAGCAGCGCACACAGACGCTCGAGCAGCGCTTGATGCGCCTCGCCCAGGCTGGCCAGACAGAACAGGCCCGTCAATGGCTGACCGAGGTGACGAATAGGTTTGTCGGGCGTGACGAACGCCAGACCCGGGCGCTTGACCATTTGCTCGCTATGCAGCCACCACAAGCCATCGCCCAATGGCAGCGGTTCGACCTGTTGCAGCACGGCAGCAAAGCCGTTGCTCGCACAATCAGCCCGGCGCAACAGACGCGCGCCGTGCCAGACCAGCTCTTCGAAATCATCGACGGAAACGCCGAGGCTGATCATCTGCGCGTCGAGCGCCAGCGCTTGCGGCGCGCCTTGCAGGAGCTTGAGCAGCGCTTCGGGGCTATCGGCCTGACGCAGCGCCTCACCCAGATCGGTTTCGCCGAGGGCACGGGTCAGCAACTGCAGCAAGCGCAGGTGTTCATCGGACTTGGCAGCGATGCCGATGGCGAGGTAGACGATCTGGCCGTCGCCCCAATCCACGCCTTCGGGAAATTGCATCAAGCGCACGCCGGTGGCGAATACCAGATCGCGGGTGTCCGGGGTGCCGTGGGGGATGGCGATGCCTTGACCAAGGAAGGTCGATCCCTGCTGCTCGCGAGCCTGCAACCCCGCTAGATAACCCTCGGCAACCAGACCGTCGGCCACCAGCAAATCGGCAAGCAGCTTCAGGGCAGCGGGTTTGTCCGCCGCCGTTTGCGCCATGGAAATCTGCTCTATGGTGAGCTCGAGCATGCTTCTCTCCTTACAGCGCAGGGTCGCGCCCGGTTCTTGTTTTGTGGATCGATCATCAATGATCGACCGTGCCAGCGGACAAGCGGTATCACTCTGACCACCACTTGCGCTCGATTGCAGCACAGCAAATAGGCTTGCTGAATCGTTTAATCTAAATTGCCGGGCACGTTACTCGATAATCTCCTTGGGTTGAAGTCCATCCGGTCGATCTGTAGGAGCGAATTTATTCGCGAGAGGAGTTTCAGCTCACACCGTTTGCCGGAAGTAACATCGTCTCGCGAATAAATTCGCTCCTACAGTAATGCGTCGTCTGGCGTGAGGCTGATGCAATGATGACGCAGATCGGTGAAAATCCCTGGCGATATGATCAAACCCGCCTCACACAACAAAAGGAATGTTCGGGTTGAAACTCAGTGATATTGCGCGTTTGGCAGGTGTGTCTGTGACCACTGCCAGCTACGTGATCAACGGCAAGGCCGAGCAACAACGCATTAGCAGCGCTACCGTGGAGCGTGTTCGCGCGGTGGTCGACGAACATGGTTTTCGGCCTAACCCTCAGGCCGCCGGCTTGCGCAGTCGTCATACGCGCACGCTGGGTTTCATTCTGCCGGACCTGGAAAACCCCAGTTACGCGCGCATCGCCAAGCAACTGGAACAAGGCGCCCGGGCGCGGGGTTATCAGCTACTGATCGCCAGCTCCGACGATGATCCCATCAGCGAGCTGCAATTGTTGCAGCTGTTTCGCGCCCGACGTTGCGACGCACTGTTCGTCGCCAGCTGTCTTCCGGCCAGCGACGACAGTTACCGCGAGCTGCAAAAACAGGGGCTGCCGATCATCGCCATCGACCGGGAAATGGACCCCGCGCTGTTCTGTTCGGTGGTCAGCGATGACCATGACGCCAGCCAGCAACTCACCCGCAGCCTGCTGCAAACCCGCCCGCGCCACATCGCTCTGCTGGGCGCTCGCCCTGAGCTGAGCGTAAGTCGCGAACGCGCCGCAGGCTTCAAGGACGCGCTGGACGGCTTCACCGGAGAGGTCATTATCGAGCACGGCGAAGCATTCAGCCGTGACTGCGGGCTGCGCCTGGCGGGTGAACTGTTTGACCGATTGGGCCACTTGCCCGACGCGTTGATCACTACGTCCTATGTGTTGTTGCAGGGCGTTTTCGACTTGTTGCACAAACGCCGTATGAATCCGGATCAGTTGCACCTCGGGACGTTTGGCGACACCCAACTGCTGGATTTCCTGCCGCTGCCGGTGAACGCCATGGCCCAGCAGCATCAGTTGATCGCTGAAAAAGCTTTGGCCTTGGCGCTCGATGCGGTTGAGAAAGACGTGTACGAGCCGGGGGTGCATGCCATCGTTCGTACGTTCAAGCAGCGCATTCACGAGGGATGAGCGTGAAGCTGATCGACACCCACACCCATCTGGACTTTGACGATTTCGACCAGGATCGTCCCGATGTCCTCGCGCACTGTCAGCAATTGGGCGTCGAGCGGTTGGTGGTGTTGGGCGTCTATGAGCGCAATCTGCAACGGGTGTGGGATTTGGCTTTGAGTGAGCCGTCAGTGTATGCCGCACTGGGGCTGCACCCGATTTACATCGATGAGCATCTCCCGGCGCATCTGGACCAACTGCGCGAGCGATTGAGTCATTTGGCCGGGCATCCAAAGCTATGTGCCATCGGCGAAATCGGTCTGGATTATTACGTCGAAGGTTTGGACCGCGTGCGCCAGCAACAGGTGTTCGAGGCTCAGTTACAAATGGCTGCTGACTTCGATTTGCCCGCCCTGCTCCACGTGCGCCGCAGCCACGCGGACGTCATCGCCACGCTAAAGCGCTTCAAACTCAAGCGGGCGGGGATCATTCATGCGTTCGCTGGCAGTCGCGAAGAAGCGCGCGAGTACACCAAGCTGGGCTTCAAACTCGGGCTTGGCGGCGCGGCAACCTGGCCTCAGGCGCTGCGCATGCATCGAGTCCTTGCTGATCTGCCGCTGGACAGCGTGGTGCTGGAAACCGACTCGCCGGACATGGCCCCTGCGATGTACCCCAATCAGCGCAACAGCCCGGAAAACCTGCCGCAGATTTGCACAACGCTGGCAGAAATCATGGGCATCGAGCCCGACGCCTTGGCGCACGCCAGTACTCACAACGCGAATCAACTGTTCGATTGGCGCTGAAACTGTCACCGATTTCATATTGTAAGAAGAAATTTCAAAGCTCAGCTGCGGTCCCTTAGGTATCACTCATTTGTACCAAGGACACCGGCAATGAAATTCTCCAGGTTCGCTCAGGCGTTATCTAAGTGGACAGGCAGCCCCAAGACCTTTCTGATCGCCGTTTTGCTGATCATCGCTTGGGCCTGCACCGGGCCACTATTCCACTACAACGACACGTGGCAGCTGATCATCAACACTTCGACCACCATCATTACCTTCCTGATGGTCTTCCTGATCCAAAACACCCAAAACCGCGACACAGACGAGCTGCACATCAAGATCGATGAGCTGTTGCGAGTGTCCAAAGACGCGCAAAACGCAGTGTTGAGCCTGGATAATCTGAACCAGAAAGAGCTGCACGCTTTGCGCAAGAAGTACAAGGCTATGGGCGCTGGCGAAGAAATCGATCACACCCAGCCGTTCCCGGAACCCATGTCCGACGAGCAAGTGGACAAGATGGCCACTGATCAGCGTTGAGGAACTACGGTCCTCTGCGGGGCCCTAATCCTACAGAGGAATTCGCTGCCAATTTTTGAACAGGGAGTTTGCGCATGAGCGGGTCAGAAACCAGCACTGCAAAGTCTGAAGTTGTTCTGCTCTCCACCCATAAGAAACTCGCTACACATGAAGTCGGTGTTCACTCGGCCCTTGGTGAGCAGATCGCCAAGCTGCTGGGCGCCAAATTTTCCGGCTTGTATGACCCCGCCCTGCACAAGGGTCCGGGGTTGTACTTCATCCCTTCCGACACGCTGATCGGCAAAGACGCTGGCGATGCGCTGAATATTCGCTCAGTGCGCGATTTCTTCGGCGGCTTGATCCAGCACCCGTTCATGGCAACCAAAGCAATTTCCCATCCCTTGCTCGATGACGCCACGGCAAAACCGGAAGGCTGGTCGGACAGGTTTTTTGAGGACGCCGCCGATTCTGTGCTTCACGGTTTCACCGTATTTAACCTGGCGGACGCTCATCGCGCAGGCAGAAAGCTGCTGGCCGAGGGCCCTGTTCGTGTGAAGCCAGTGCTGGCGACAGCCGGACGCGGGCAAATAGTGGTCACGTCCGAAACCGAACTGGACCAAGCCATCGATGCACAAGAGCGTGGCGAGATCGAGGAATGGGGGCTTGTGCTCGAAGAGGACTTGCACGACGTCATCACTTACAGCGTCGGGCAGATCCAGGTGGCTGGCATCGTGATCAGCTACCACGGCACCCAAAGCCTGACCAAAGACAATGACGGCGAGACCGTTTATGGAGGGTCGGAACTGTGGCTGGTACGTGGCGACTACGACGAATTGCTCAAACTCGATCTCGACGCGGATGTCAGAAAATCGGTCAATCAGGCGATGAGTTACGAGAAGGCGGCACACGATTGCTTCCCGGACTTCCTAGCTTCCAGGCGAAACTACGACATCGCACATGGCACGAACTCACGCGGGCAGGTGTGCTCCGGCGTGCTCGAGCAGTCCTGGCGAATCGGCGGTGCGAGTCCAGCGGAAGTCCAGGCGCTGGTGGCGTTCGCCGCCGATCCGGGCCTGAACCATATCAGCGTGTCGACCCACGAAATTTACGGCGAAACCACCCTGCCCCCAGGCGCTAACGTGCTTTACGAAGGCGATGACCCAGACGTCGGCTTCATCACCAAATTCACACAGGTCCAGCCCTATGACGGTTCGCAGTGAAACCATCGACATCGCTGTCGATGATCAAAGCATTTCCGGCACCATCCTCACGCCGGGCGCCAAATTGCCCGGCATCCTCTTCGTCCATGGTTGGGGCGGCAGTCAGCAGCGGGACCTGGCGCGAGCCAAGAACATCACGGGCCTGGGTTGCGTTTGCCTGACGTTCGATTTGCGCGGACACGAACGCACTCATGAAATGCGTGCTTCGGTATCCCGTGAGCAAAGCATGGCGGACCTTTTGGCTGCCTATGACAGGCTCGCTAGCCATCCGGCTGTGGATAACAACGCGATTGCGGTGATTGGTAGCAGTTATGGCGGTTATCTGGCGACGATTTTGAGCGGTATTCGTCCGGTGAAATGGCTGGCGCTGCGGGTGCCGGCCTTGTACTGGGACGCGGACTGGGACATGCCCAAACAGGCGCTGGACCGCGACAAGCTTGCGCACTACCGACGCTCCGCCGTGACCGCTGCTGACAATAGAGCCCTGGCGGCGTGCAAGGATTTCAAGGGCGATGTGTTGTTGGTCGAATCAGAAACGGATGACTATGTGCCCCACGCCACGGTGATGAGCTATCGCACGGCGTTCGACCTGGCGCACTCGCTGACCTACCGCCTGGTGGACGGCGCCGACCATGCGCTGACCAGCGACACCAGTCAGCTCGCGTACACCACTATGCTGACCAACTGGATCAGCGAAATGGTGATTGGCTCGCGAATCATTGATTACCCGCATTCTTCTGCATTTGCCTGATCGCGGTTCTAAGCGCGCCGCGATTCTGTAGGAGCCTACTTGTTGGCGAGGCAGGCACCTCGGTGTATCAAACAGGCCCTCTCGCGAACAAGTTCGCTCCTACAGGTTGCGTCGCAGTTGGAGCGAGCTAATCAGACAAATCCCTACTGCACCACCACATCATTGGCCGACAACTCAGTACGGCTATCAAACCCCGGCGTCAGGATGATCTTGCGGCAGTCTTCTTCTTTCTTGTCGAAGATTCGATACCCCTCCACCGCCTCTTCCAGCGACAACCGGTGCGTCACGATCGCCTCGGGCGACAGCGCACCGCTTTCGATGAACTCCAGCAATTCCGGCAGATAGCGCTGCACATGGGTCTGGCCCATCTTGAAGGTCAGCCCCTTGTCGAACGCGTCGCCGAACATGAAGCCGTGAATGAATCCGGCGTAAACCCCGGGCACGCTTACGGTGCCGCCACGGCGCACGGCTGCAATGCACTGGCGCAACGCCTTGCCGCTGCTGCCTTCCAGCTTGAGCGTGGCGAGGATGGTTTCAGTGGTGCTGCCCTTCGCCTCAAACCCCACTGCATCAACCACACCGTCAACGCCGCGCATGCCGCGGGTCTGGCGAATGATGGTGTCTGCCGGATCATCGTCCTCGTCGAAGTTGATCGGAATAACGCCGTAGGTGAACTGCGCGTATGCCAAGCGATAGGCGTGGTGATCGACCATGAAAATTTGCTCCACCCCAAGCATCTTGGCGCAGGCAGCGGCAAGCAGCCCTACCGGACCGGCGCCGTAGATGGCGAGACTCGACCCCGGTCCTACGCCCGCGTTGAGCACTGCCTGATAGGCCGTCGGAAGGATGTCCGACAGAAACAGCACCTTCTCGTCGGACAGAGTGCCCGGCACTTTGAAAGGCCCGACGTTGCCCTTGGGCACCCGGACATATTCCGCCTGACCACCCGGAATGCCTCCGTACAAATGGCTGAAACCAAACAGCGCAGCACCTGGCGGAATCGACTTCTTGTTCAGGATCGCGCCACGCCCGGTGTTGGTGGTTTCGCACGCAGCAAACAGATCCATCTGGCAGAAGAAACAGCCACCACACGCGATCACGAACGGGATGACCACGCGATCTCCCGGTTTGACTGCGGTCACTTGCGGGCCGACTTCTTCGACGATGCCCATGAATTCATGGCCGAAGATATCGCCGTGCTCGGTCGCCGGTATCTTGCCGCGATACAGGTGCAGATCCGAGCCACAGATGGCAGTGGCCGTGACTTTGAGCAAGACGTCATCGGCCTCTTGAATGATGGGATCGGCGACGGTTTCGACACGTACGTCGTGGGCGCCGTGGTAGGTCAGTGCACGCATGAACTTCTCCTTGTTTTGCCTTAGCCAATAAGCTGCGGCGCAGCGCGTGGGGCTTGCGCCGCCTGTATGGAATAGGGAGGAGCGAACGCGACGCGAAGTTCAGGTACGCGCGACGGGAAGCGGACGGGCGGGAGGGTGAAGCTCACCGCTGTAGGAGCGCGCTTGCCCCGCGATTGAGATGGGTCAGAAACAAATCGCGTGATGACACACCGCAATCGCGGGCAAGCGCGCTCCTACAGGGCCTTCACCGCACTGGCGCTTACAATGAAATTCAGGCGATATTGCGCAACAGGCTGGCCTCACACGCAGCCGATGTCCGATCACTTGGAGCTGTCATGAATTCTTCTTCCTTGCGCGTCTGCATTGCCGGCGCTGGCGCCATTGGCTGCACGCTGGCGGCGCGTATCGCTTTGAGTGGTCAGCCGGTCAGCGTCTTCGCTCGCGGCAAGACCCTCGATGCGCTGAAGCGCAACGGCATTCACTTAAAGGATCTTGAGGGGCGCCATCACGTCAAGGTCAACGCCAGCGACAACGCACAGACCCTGGGCGAGCAGGACGTGGTGTTTCTGTGCACCAAGGCGCCTTCGCTGACCACGCTGTTGCCGCAGATTCAGCCACTGATCGGACCCGATACGTTGGTGATTCCGATGGTTAACGGCGTGCCGTGGTGGTATTTCCATGGCGAAGGTGGCCAGTTCGAAGGTGAGCGCATTGCCAGCGTCGACCCTGACGGCGTGATCCACGACTCACTGAACCTGAATAACGTCATCGGCTGCGTGGTGTTCATGACCGCGCAAAGCTCGGCGCCAGGTGTGGTCAGCACCCATAACGCGTACCGAATCATCTTCGGGGAACTGAACAACGAGCTGACGCCGCGGCTGGAAACAGTTTGCTCGCTGATCTACCGCGCTGGCATTGAAGCCCAAGGCTCGGACCGTATCCGCGATCAGCTGTGGACCAAGATCATCGCCAACCTGACATCAAACCCTGTGTCGGTCGTGACCGGAGCCACGCTTGAGCAGATTTATGGCTTGCCGGAAATGCGCGAACTGGCGCTGGCGACTTTTCATGAAGCAATGGCGGTTGCCACGGCTTACGACGCACGACTGAGCATGGAGCCGACGACGTTCATGCAGTTCGGCGCCAGCATGGGCGCGGTGCGCACATCAATGCTGCAGGACTTTGACAAGGGCCTGCCACTTGAGCTGGCGGCGATTGGCGATGCGGTGCTGGAGATGGCCGCCAAGGTAAACATCCCGATGCCGATTACCCGCAGCATCGTGACCCTGGCCCGGTTTTGCGGCGAGCATCCGCACAAGGATCATGTGCGGCATTGAGCGGCAGGAATTGTGGGAGGGGCAGCCTCGCTCCAACAGAATCCGTGATCGGCGCACAGCGGTTGCCGTACCAAAACTCGTGGGAGCGGACCTGTCCGCGAATACAGTGTTTCAGGCAAGGGATTTGTATCGAATGTCACAACGTCTTCGCGGACAGGTCCGCTCCCACAGATTTAGCGCTGTTCTGTAGGAGCGCGCTTGCCCGCGAAGCGGTCGATCAGGTAATCGGCGCCGGGTTGAACAGGGTGATGTCGTTGTGCAAACGATAATGCTCGGTCCACGTTTTCTTTTTGCCGCTGGCGACATCCAGATAGAAGTGGAACAGCTCCCAGCCCAGGTCTTCAATGCTTGCACGCCCTGTGGCAATCCGCCCGGCGTCGATGTCGATCAGGTCCGGCCAGCGTTGCGCCAGTTCGGTGCGGGTCGAGACTTTCACCACTGGCGACATCGCCAGACCATACGGCGTGCCGCGCCCGGTGGTGAACACGTGCAGATTCATCCCGGCCGCCAGTTGCAGCGTCCCGCAGACAAAATCGCTCGCCGGTGTGGCGCAGAAGATCAGCCCTTTGCGCGACACTCGTTCGCCAGGGCCCAGCACCGCGTTGATCGCGCTGTTGCCGGACTTGACGATCGACCCCAGGGACTTCTCGACAATGTTCGACAACCCACCCTTCTTGTTGCCCGGTGTGGTGTTGGCGCTGCGGTCCGCTTCGCCCTTGGCCAGGTAACGGTCGTACCAGTCCATTTCCCGCACCAGCCCTTCGGCGACTTCCATGGTTTCCGCGCGAGAGGTCAGCAAATAAATGGCGTCCCGGACTTCGGTCACTTCGGAAAACATCACCGTAGCGCCCGCGCGCAGCAGCAAGTCCGACGCATAGCCCAGCGCCGGGTTGGCGGTAATGCCAGAAAACGCGTCACTGCCGCCGCACTGCATACCCAGAATCAGCTCGGACGCCGGCACGGTTTCGCGACGACGCAGATCGAGTTTCTTCAAGCGGGTTTCGGCCAGTTCCATGATCTGCTCGATCATTTCATTGAAGCCGTGACTGGAATCCTGCAACCGGTACAGCCACGGATCGGTGAGATCCACCGAAGCATCATCTTCGTGCATAACCTGCCCGGCCTGCAATTTCTCGCAGCCCAGGCTGATCACCAACGCTTCGCCACCCAGATTCGGGTTACGCGCGAGATTGCGCACGGTGCGAATCGGGATGTAGGCGTCCTTGGCCGTGATGGCCACGCCGCAGCCGTAGCTGTGGGTGATGGCTACTACGTCATCGACATTGGGGTACTTGGGCAACAGCTCTTCACGGATGCGCTTGACCGCGAAATCCAGTACGCCAGTGACGCACTGAACCGTGGTGGTGATCCCCAGAATATTGCGCGTGCCGACTGTACCGTCAGCATTGCGATAGCCCTCGAACGTGAAGCCTTCCAGGGCTTCACCTCGCACCGGCACAGCGTCGGACATCGGCAGACTGTCCAGCGGCGGCGCCGACGGCATGCGCAATTGATCTTCCTTGACCCAACTGCCCTTCGGAATCGGTTGCAGCGCGTAGCCAATGGTGTGGCCATAACGAATGATCGGCTCACCTTCGGCAATGTCCACGGTGTTGACCTTGTGGCTCTGCGGAACGTTGTCGATGGTCACCAGACCGTTATCGAATTCTGTCCCCGCCGGGACGCCCTGGTCATTGACCACGACGACGACGTTATCAAGCGCATGCAAGCGGATGTAACGCGGCGAGTCGGCATGTTGGATCAAGTTCATCACGGTTTTTCCTCAGAGTTTCGCTTGAGAAAGATCGGCTTCACTGGCCGGTTGGAGACCCTTCGATGGGGTTTCCTTGAGTTCTACACGTTTGATTTCACCGACGATGAAGACGTAGCTGATCACCGCCACCAGCGCGTTGGCGCCGACGAACACCAAGGCCCATTTGAACGAACCGGTGGTGCTGATGATGTACCCAATCACGATCGGGGTGGTGATCGATGCGATGTTGCCGAACATGTTGAACAGGCCGCCGCTCAAGCCGGCAATCTGCTTTGGCGAAGCGTCGGACATGACCGCCCAACCCAGTGCGCCCACGCCTTTGCCGAAGAAGGCCAGAGCCATGAAGCCCACGACGACCCATTCGATATCGACGTAGTTACACGTCACGATGGAAGTCGACAGCAGCAGACCGCCAATGATTGGCGCCTTGCGGGCGAAGGTCAGCGAGTGGCCTTTGCGCAGCAGATAGTCGGAAATCACCCCGCCCAGCACGCCGCCGATGAAGCCGCAGATGGCTGGCAGCGAGGCAATGAAACCGGCCTTGAGGATGGTCATGCCACGTTCTTGCACCAGGTACACCGGGAACCAGGTCAGGAAGAAATAGGTGATGCCGTTGATGCAGTACTGAGCCAGGTAAATACCCAGCATCATGCGGTTGGTCAGCAACTGACGCACGTAGTCCCATTTCGGACCGCTGGCCGAGCCTTTGCCCTTGTCCTGATCCATGTCGACCATGCCGCCGTTGTTGGCGATGTGATCGAACTCCTCCTTGTTGATTTTCGGGTGGTTGCGCGGGCTGTGGATAACTTTCAGCCAGATCAGCGAGAAGATGATGCCGATGCTGCCCATGACCACGAACACATGCTGCCAGCCGAAGGTGTAGACGATCCAGCCCATGATCGGGGCGAACAGAACGGTGGCAAAGTATTGCGCCGAGTTGAAGATCGCCGAAGCAGTCCCGCGTTCGGAAGTCGGGAACCAGGCCGCGACGATACGGGCGTTGCCAGGAAAGGAAGGTGCTTCCGCCAAGCCCACCATGAAACGCAGGGCGAACAGCAGGAAGATTGCAGTCGAGAGACCGAACTCACCGACATAGCCTTGCAGCACGGTGAACAGCGACCAGGTGAAGATGCTCAGTGCGTAGACTTTCTTGGAGCCGTAGCGGTCAAGCAACCAGCCGCCGGGGATCTGACCGGCGACATAGGCCCAACCGAACGCGGAGAAGATAAAACCGAGGGTGACGGCATCGATGCCGAGACTTTTTTGCAGGCTGGAGCCTGCGATTGCGATGGTTGCACGGTCGGCATAGTTGATCGTGGTCACCAGAAAAAGCATGAGCAAGATCAAATACCGGACGTGAGTCGGCTTGGTTTTCAGCATGTCAGAAACTCCCACTAATTATTTTTTTGTGCGGGTTAAACGATCTTATGTGTGTGCTTGCTACTCGCCGCTGCCCCTTAGTTCAGCTGCGATTGATGCGGTGAAACGCTAAAGCCCGACGGCAAAAAACCGCTGATTGCTCAGCGGTTCTTGATCAGGTGCGTGCCGGTTATTGCGCGCCCTGCTTGTCCATCAGTGCAGCGAGCATTTCGTACTCTTCTGCGGTTAGGTCGGTCAGTGGGGTACGAACCGGACCTGCGTCGTAACCGGCAATTTTCGCGCCTGCTTTGACGATGCTGACGGCGTAACCGGATTTGCGGTTACGGATATCGAGGTAAGGCAGGAAGAAATCGTCGATCAGCTTGCCGACGGTCTGGTGATCGTCGCGAGCGATGGCGTGGTAGAAATCCATCGCCATTTTCGGCAGGAAGTTGAACACCGCCGATGAGTAGACCGGCACGCCCAGCGCTTTGTAGGCCGCAGCGTAGACTTCAGCGGTCGGCAAACCACCCAGGTAAGAGAAGCGATCGCCCAGACGACGACGGATCGACACCATCAGCTCGATGTCGCCCAGACCATCTTTGTAACCGATCAGGTTAGGGCAACGCTCGGCCAGACGTTCCAGCAGCGGAGCAGTCAGGCGGCAGACGTTACGGTTGTAAACGACAACGCCGATTTTGACGGATTTGCAAACGGCTTCAACGTGAGCGGCAACGCCGTCCTGGCTGGCTTCAGTCAGGTAATGCGGCAGCAGCAGCAGGCCTTTGGCGCCCAGACGCTCGGCTTCCTGAGCGTATTCGATCGCTTGACGGGTCGAGCCACCGACACCGGCCAGGATTGGCACGCTGTGTTCGCAAGTGTCGACGGCAGTTTTGATGACTTCGGAGTATTCGCTGGCGGCAAGGGAGAAGAACTCACCAGTACCACCGGCGGCGAACAAGGCAGTTGCGCCGTACGGAGCAAGCCACTCCAGACGTTTGATATAGCCAGCGCGGTGGAAATCGCCCTGGGCATTGAAATCGGTAACCGGGAAGGACAACAGACCGGCAGAGAGGACGGACTTCAGTTCTTGTGGATTCATTATTCGAACACCCTGGGACAATTTTTGTGGATTTTGTGGATGAAGCATCAGTCCTGCGCTGATGTCGTAAGTCATCGTACAACTGTAATCGGGAGGACTCAATAGGGGGTCTGAAAATTTATGTTTGGGGGGATGAATGGTGGAATTTGCTTTAGATCGTGTAGGAGCTGACGAGCCGCCGAAGGCTGCGATGCGCTGTGTCAGACAAATTGTTTCGCAGCCTTCGGCGGCTCGTCAGCTCCTACAAAAGCAGCCACTGTGGGATCAAGCCCGCTGCGACTCTGCCTCTTCATGGGCATGACGCAAGCGTTCGCGGCTGTTGGTCAGGTGCAGGCGCATCGCGGCGCGGGCGGCGTCGGAGTCCTGGCGGGCGATGGCGTCGTAGATTTCTTCATGCTCGCGGCTCAATCGACCCATGTAGTGCTGATGGTCATCGTGAGCGATGCGTGCAGAATTCAGCCGAGTACGGGGAATGATGCTGGTGCCCAGGTGATTCATGATGTCAGTGAAGTAACGGTTGCCGGTCGACAGCGCAATCGCCATGTGAAACTGAAAGTCTGGTCCGACCGAATCACTTGAGTGCGACACACCTTCATTCAGCGCATCCAGTGCAGCGCGCATATCGGCCAGTTGTTCGGGGGAGCGACGTTGCGCCGCCAGCCCTGCGGACTCCACTTCCAGACTAATGCGCAGTTCAAGAATCGCCAGCACATCGCGCAGAGTGACGATGGTCGCCGGATCGATACGGAAGCCGCTGGGGCTCGGCGTGTCCAGCACGAAGGTGCCGATGCCGTGACGGGTTTCAACCAGGCCAGACGCCTGCAAGCGGGAAATCGCTTCACGTACAACCGTTCGGCTGACGCCCTGCTCTTCCATGATCGCTGACTCGGTGGGCAACTTGTCGCCGCGCTTCAACAGGCCGCTGCGAATGCGCTCGGACAGCTCGGTCACCAACTCTTGGGCCAGGCTGCGGTGCTTTCGGCGGGCGCGAGGCGGAGCACTCTGATTTTCCATATCCAACATGCGTCTCTAAATACGGTGAAAGGGTAATCATAGCTCACCGGGTTGTACGATCACACCCGGCGAGCTTATTAACCAAAGGGCTATTGTGCCAGCGTCGTGCTAAACCACCGGCTCGGGCAAAGGTTGCTCACGCAACTGACCCGAGTCGATGCGCAAATGGCGACCGTGGAAGCGTTTCAAACTGCTGCGATGGCCGATGCTGAGCAGGGTCAGGCCCGGCAGTTCATCAAGCAACGCCTGATACAGCGCCGCTTCATCTTCCTCGTCCATCGCCGAAGTCGCTTCGTCCAGATACAGCCATTGCGGCGCGTACAACAGCGCGCGAGCGAAGGCCACGCGCTGCTGCTCGCCGGGGGAGAGCATGCGTTGCCAGTGATTGCTCTCGTCCAGACGAGGAATCAAATGGCTCAGACGGCATGTTTCGAGGATCTGAGCGAAACGCTCGGCCGGGTACACTTCCGGCAGCTGTGGATAACTCAAGGCTTCGCGCAGGGTGCCGATCGGCAGATACGGTTTCTGCGGCAGGAACAATGAACGCTGCGCTGGCAACTTCACGGCGCCATGACCATCCAGCCACAAGCCACCCATTGCGCGCAGCAAGGTACTTTTGCCGCTGCCCGAGCGACCACTGAGCATGACCTTATCGCCAGCGGCGATGTTGGCATTGGCGTTGGTCAGCAATTGACGCCCACCGGCCAGTGACAAATCCAGCCCTTCCAGGCGCAGTGCGTTCTGCTCGTGGGTCACGTTGATTGCGGGCACACGTGCCTCGTTCTGATCCATCGCCTGGCGGAAGCTCAATAGACGATCACACGTGGCGCGCCATGAGGCCAATGACGCGTACGCATCAATAAACCAGCTGAAGTTTTCCTGCACATTGCCGAACGCGGAGTTGATCTGCATCAGTTCGCCCAATTCAATCTTGCCAGCGAAGTAACGTGGCGCAGCGACGACGAAGGCGAAAATAATGGCGATTTGCGAGTAACCAGCGGTGAAGAACGTCAGCCGTTTCTGCACCTTCATGATCGTCCAGAAGTTGCTCCAGACCATGCCGAAGCGGCTGCTAAGGCGTTCGTTTTCGTTGGCCTCGCCGTTCGACAGCGCAATACTTTCAGCGTTTTCACGCACGCGCACCAACGAGAAACGCATGTCGGCTTCGTAGCGTTGCTGCTGGTTACTTAGCAGGATCAAACGCTTGCCGATCAGGTGGGTCAGCACACTGCCGACGGCCGCATAGACCAGCGCAGCCCAGAACATGTAGCCGGGAATGGTGATACCAAACAACTCGATGCTGCCGGACACGCCCCACAAAATGACCGAAAACGACACCAGGCTGACCACCGTGCGCAGCAGGCCGAGACTCAGGCTCAGGGTGTCGGACGTGAAGTTGTTGAGGTCTTCGGACAGACGTTGGTCAGGGTTGTCGGTGTAACCGCCCTGCTCCAGTCGGTAATAATTCTTGTGCGCGAGCCACTTGGCGAAGTGCTGCTCGGTCAACCAGCGCCGCCAGCGGATAGTCAGCATTTGCGTGAGGTACAGGCGATAAACCGCGCCAAGAATGGCGATGGCGGCGATCCCGCAGAAGTAAAGGATCAGGTGGGTAAACGCAGCGAGGTCTTTGTTCTGAAGCGCGTTATAGAAGTCGCGATACCAGCTGTTGACCAGCACCGAGATGAACACGCTAAACAAAGACAGGATGATCACGGCAATCAGCAGAACCCACGCCATGCCTTTTTCCTCGCTGCGCCAATAAGGCGTGACAAGGTTCCAGACGCGGGAAAAAAACTTCCCTGACACGGTGTCGTTGACCGTGGATTCTTCGGGATTCAAATTCATGGTTAAGGCTCAGTGGCAGGTATTTAGTAGCGTCTTAACAATGTGCCAGACGCCACCCACGATCTTCCATGAATAAAGTTTTAACTCCTCAGCGACGCACCGGCCGCTTTTGCAGCTTGCGTTGCAGGGTACGGCGGTGCATGCCCAGCGCCCGCGCCGTGGCGGAGATGTTGCCTTCGTGCTCGGTCAGCACGCGCTGAATGTGTTCCCACTGCAAGCGGTCCACGGACATAGGATTTTCTGGCACCAGGGTGTCGAGGTCGGCGTGCTCGGACAGCAACGCCGCCAGCACGTCATCGGCGTCGGCCGGTTTGCACAAGTAGTTGCAGGCGCCGCGCTTGATGGCTTCGACAGCCGTGGCGATGCTCGAATAACCGGTCAGTATCAGGACACGCATTTCCGGGTCCAGTTCCAGCAGCTTGGGCAATAGCACCAGTCCCGAGTCGCCCTCCATCTTCAGGTCGACAGCCGCGTAGTCCGGGATATCTGCCTGGGCGAGAGTCAAACCTTCCTCGGCAGAACCTGCGGTACTGACGCGAAAACCACGACGGGCCATGGCACGTGCCATCACACGGGTGAAGGTGGCGTCATCGTCGACCAGTAACAAATGTGGCAGCTCTTCGCCTTCAACCTGAATTTCGTCAGTCATGCTTCATCTCCTCGTGCGTCACGGGGCAGGCGCAGCTCGGTGAGCGTGCCGCCTTCCTCGTGAGGATAGAGTTTCACCGAGCCGCCCGCGCGGGTCACGCTGGCTTTGCTCAAGAACAGGCCCAAGCCAAAGCCTTTGCCCTTCGTTGTAAAAAACGGTTTACCGATTTGTTCTGCGACCGCCAAAGGTACGCCAGCGCCATGATCCCGAATGCTGATGCAGATCTCGTGTTCGTCCCAGTCCAGATTGACTTCAAGCCCTTCCGGGCAGGCGTCGGCGGCGTTATTCAGCAGGTTCAGCAGGGCCTGGGTCAGGTCCGGCGGCGGCGCTATCATCGGCAGCTCGCCCTGACCCAGACGCTGGAAACGATAGCTCGCTTCGGGGCGCATCAGGTGCCAACGATTGAGTGCCTGATCGAGCCAGTGGCTGACAGTCTGCTCTTGTACCGCAAGACGGCGATTGGCTTCAGCTGCGCGTACCAGTTGCTGCAGGGTTTCCTTACACAGCTTGACTTGGTCTTGCAGTATCGACAGGTCTTCCTGAAGTGCTGGATCGTGATGGTCCTGACGCATTTCCTTGAGCAGCACGCTCATGGTGGCCAGCGGCGTGCCCAATTCGTGCGCAGCGCCAGCGGCTTCGGTCGCTACCGCGAGCAACTGTTGATCGCGGGCGCCCTCTTCCCGGCGCAGCGCTCGCATGTGCTCCTGGCGACGCAGCTCCTCGGCCATGCGCGCGGCAAAGAAGGTGATCACACCCGCCGCCAGGGCGAAGCTCAGCCACATGCCGTAAATCTGTAGCTTTTCCCGCGACGCCGCGAAGGCCGCCAACGGGTAGAACTGCGCCAGCATGAGGGTGTACAGCGCCAGCGCGATACCGGACAGGATCAGCGAATAGCGCCACGGCAACGTCACCGCAGCAATGGTCAGCGGCACCAGATAATAAGAAACGAACGGGTTGGTCGAGCCGCCGGAGAAGAACAGCAGTGCGCTGTGGATAAACAGGTCGAACGCCAGCTGCACGGCGTATTCAAGCTCGGTCACCGGCCATGAGGTACGCAGGCGCAGGGCCGTCAGCAAACAGACGATGCCCGATATGCCGAGCGTGACGTCCAGTTGTAGCCAGGGCAGCGGCAGCAGATCGAACAGGTAGGCAAACCCGACGGAGCCAGCCTGCGCGGCCAATACCAGCACGCGCACGAACGTCAGCCGCCAGAGGTTTTGGCGGGTAGCAGAAAGCATTTGGACGGGGGCGAGCATGAGCTCTCCTGATGAGCGCTCCAGGCGAATCGGAGCGAGTATAACCAATGCCGCCGGGAATGCAGCGTCAGTGCGTCAAAGCGCCACATGTGTGGCGTTCCTCGCGGCAGATGACGCCCATTGTAGGAGCGCGCTTGCCCGCGATGACGTCGGCACATCCAGCATTTCGTTAAATTGACACACCGCAATCGCGGGCAAGCGCGCTCCTACAATGTCGATCAGGAACAAGACCCCCGGATTACAGTCTCATTGGCATCCGTGCGGCGAGCCATCGCCTACGGTCCACACAACAAGGAGTTTATATGTTCATCCGTCGCCCGCTTGCCACCCTCGTCGCTGTCGGCACTGCCGCGCTCGCCAGCCTTCCCGCCCTGGCCGATGACGTTCACTACAACCAGGTTTCAGTGCGTGCCGAGGTCAATCAGGACGTTCAGCGTGACCTGATGATGGTCACCTTTTACAGCGAATCCCAGAATTCCGACCCTGCCAAACTGGCTGCAGAAATCACCGAAAACCTGAACAAGGCGCTGGGCCAGGCCCGTCAGGTCAAAGACGTGACTATCCGCCAGGGCAACCGCAACAGCTACCCGGTCTACGATGACAAAGGCCAGAAAATCACCGGCTGGCGCGAACGTGCCGAGCTGCGTCTGGAAAGCGCCGACTTCGCAGCACTGTCCAAGCTGACCGGCGACCTGCTGAGCACCGAGATGAAAATGGGCGGCATGGACTTTTCAATCTCCAAGCCTGCGCGCAAAGCCAGCGAAGACACCCTGCTCAAGGACGCCGTTGCCGCGTTCAAAACCCGCGCCCAACTGGTCACCGACGCGCTGGGCGGCAGCAGTTACAAACTGGTCAACCTGAACCTGAACACCTCAGGCTATCCACAGCCTTATGCGCGCGCCCCGGTCATGATGATGAAAGCTGCGCGTAGCGATGCAGCCCCGGCGCCAGACGTCGAAGCTGGCACTGCCGAAGTCAGCGTCACTGCCGACGGTGTGATCGAAGTCGCGATACCGTGACGCCAGGCAGCGGCAGCATTGGGCTGCCGCTGTTTCCCTCCTTTGTTTCAGCGTTTTACGTGTCACTCAGTCGCACTTGCTCCGTAGGCCGGTTCCTCTCTCCTACGCGCTGTAGTGATCTTCCCGATTTGCTTTCCCGTGACGCTCCATAAAATGAACGGCGCACGCGCTCACCTCATGAGCGCGGTGACGCAGTCGCCCTAATGACAGGGCGTATTCATTTAACGGGATCACGGAAGAATCCAATCATGTCCTTTAAAGCGACAGCCATAAAACACATCGACCTCTCAGACGAGCGGCTTCACAGCACCCTTTCCCTGGACCTGTTCACCCAGGTAGCCCGTCAACTAACGGCCGAGCGATTTTCCGCAGCCTTGTCGACGGTTTTCGGAAGCGATATTCCCACTCACACCTATCGAGCGCTGCACCAGCGTTTGCTGGCGCAAGAAATTGAAAGCCCGAAGATCATCCTCACCGATGCCTTGGGGTATGAGGCGGACTACGACAACCGCGAGCGCATTGTGCGCATCGACCGGGGATTCTTCAGGCGCATCGAGCAGGGACTGGACACCTCCTGGCTTCTGGATGCACTGCTGCACGAATTCGGTCATCACATCGACAATATTCTGCGACACGACCTCAGCGATCGAGATGCCGACGGCAACCCGGTGCTGGCCTCAGACGCCAAGGGCGAGGAAGGTCAGCGTTTTTCCCGCTGGATGGCACTGCGCGGTGAACCCGATGCAAACGAGGTGACCATCGTTACTTGCTTCAGCGGTTATCAGGATCTGAGCCAAGAAATAACCGCTCAATGGAAGGCCGCTGCGGAACAAATCCAGGCCCGATACAGTGACGTCGATTGCAGCGACGGCGGTATCCATACTCATCCAGATCGTGAGGCGTTTGAAGCAGGGCACGAAGACGACCATCAAATGACGCATCGGCGAATCGAAGCCGTATTGAGCACCCAGGGGTTTGATCGGGACGAGATCGAAGCGGTCTACTTCGGCAATTGGCTGCGCGACTACTCGCAACTGCTCGATCCGAAAATCGTTCGTGCCACGGATATGCCGAAAGACTTTCCGGACGTCCTGTCCCGGGATGCGCTGACCCGAATCGTCGACGTCCTGGCAGTGAAGCGCTTCAGGTGGAGGCGCAACTTCCCCCAACACTTCACCGTAACCCCGGAAAAGCTGGGGGTTTACCGCCCAAGTGAACACATCGATAACCCAAAGGTGACTGACCCGAACGCGTTTGACCCCACCACCCGCGATCCGGATTTCGAGCACCTGGTGCGGGAATCAAATCCGTTACTGGAAATTGACTACGACACCTCGATGAAGCGCTACATCGAGCGCTCGGTGGCGTTCATGCAGGCTGAACTGACAGTCGCGATGAAGGAGAACCGGACCTTCACCGGCATGCGCGCGTTCGGTTCTGCGCTGCATGTACTCGAAGACTTCTTTGCGCATTCCAACTTCGTCGAACTGAGCCTGATCAAAAACGGTCACTCCGAGGTCGTGCCATGGACCTCCCCGGCGCCGTGCAAGGCTGGCTTGCCGCTGGTCACCGGCATGTTTGGCGCAACAGATGTACTCGCAAGCGTGGCCGGGCCACTGGGCGAGATTCTGTTTTCCACCGAAGATGTCACCTATAAACCAGTCAAAGCGGGTGATCGCAGCCCACGGGAACAAGTGCTCTTGATCCTCTTGGAAGAGCATCACAACCCAAGCTACCTGCAGACCTTCAACACTTATCTGACAATGCGTGACGAATGGGTCGACCTGCCGTTTGTAGAGTTCCTGCAAAGGTCGGCGCACTACCTGCAGGGTTTGTCGGCCGTCGTCGGCAATGCCGTCGGCATCGTTATGAAAGACATGCTCACGCACTTGGGCGAGAACGTGGACGACTGGCAGACCCGATACGGGCAAGATCCGCACATCAACGGCTCCACTGACCCGACACACTCGCAGTTGGCCAAAGACCACGCCGAGCATCCGTTGCATGTACTGGCAGGAACGCTAGCGACCCAGGCTGTTGAGCAGGTCGCCCAGGCAATGGTGGAGTATTGGAATGGCGACGCCAGCGCAGACCCTATCGCCGTAGCCAGGTCTTACTTCAAACATCCTCAGGACAGCGTTTGGCAAGACGAAGAAGTCACTGCCTGGGCTGCGGCCCATCCGGCAGAGCTACGCCGCAGCCAATCGAAGACCGAACTCGCCGAGATCAGCAAGAAGCTCGCCCATGCTGGGGGTGATGCGCTGGAACAAATGCGAAAGGACAGCACGGCCTACCTGATGTTTCTACGAGGTGAGTTTCTCGACAAGGATTCACCGCTGTGGTTTCTCCACAGCTTGACGCCCTTTGGTTACCTGTCGAGGAAAGTGCTCGAACACCTGAAACTGATTTAAGCCACGCACACGCGCTTGTAGGAAAACTCAGCAGTGCGGCAATCTCTGCGGTCTATCATCTTCGATGAACGGGCGGCGGGATTGCCGCACACTATTTTGGGACAAGCGCGAGGTTTCCATGGGCAAGACGTTTCAACCCCTGCTGCTCACCACAGCTCTGCTGGCTTGCACGCCGATGGTCCAGGCGGCAAGTACTCTGGTGTATTGCTCGGAAGCGAGCCCGGCAGGTTTCGATCCGAGCCAATACACAAGCGGCACGGATTTCGATGCGTCGGCCGAAACCGTGTTCAACCGTCTGACACAGTTCAAACGCGGTGGCACTGAAGTCGAGCCCGGACTGGCGATCAAATGGGACGTCTCCAGCGACGGCCTGACCTACACCTTTCATCTGCGGCCCGGCGTGAAATTCCACACCACTGACTACTTCAAGCCGACCCGGGACTTCAACGCCGATGACGTGTTGTTCACGTTCAATCGCCTGCTCAAGGCTGATGATCCGTTTCGCAAGGCCTACCCTGCTGAGTCTCCCTACTTCACTGACATGGGGATGAACACCACCATCAAGAGCGTCGAAAAAGTCGACGACCAGACTGTGAAGTTCAGTCTGAACAACATCGATGCGGCGTTCATTCAGAACCTGGCCATGAGTTTCGCTTCCATTCAGTCCGCTGAATACGGCGCGCAGTTGCTCAAGGAAGGCAAGGCGGCAGACATCAACCAGAAGCCCATCGGCACCGGGCCGTTTGTGTTCAAGCGCTACCAGAAGGACTCGCAGATTCGCTATATCGGCAATACTGCGTACTGGAAGCCCGAAGACGTGAAGATCGATAACCTGATCTTCTCGATCACCAGCGACGCGGCAGTGCGCCTGCAAAAGCTCAAGACCAACGAATGCCAAATCAGCGGCTACCCGCGTCCGCAGGACATCGAAGAAGCGCAGAAAGATCCAAACCTCAAAGTGCTGAGCCAGGCCGGATTCAATTTGGGGTTTTTGGCCTACAACGTGACGCATCCGCCGCTGGACCAACTGAAAGTGCGCCAGGCGCTGGACATGGCCATCGACAAACCGGCAATCATCAAGGCGGTTTACCAGAGCGCGGGCCAGTTGGCGCAAAACGCCCTGCCGCCGGATCAGTGGAGCTACGATCCCAATATCAAAGACGCACCTCACGACCCCGAAAAAGCCAAGCAGCTGCTCAAGGAAGCAGGCGTTGCACCTGGCACGCAGATCAACTTGTGGGCGATGACCGTGCAGCGTGCTTCTAACCCAAACGCGCGGATGTCGGCGCAGATGATCCAGGCTGACTGGGCCAAGATCGGCATCAAGGCCAATATCGTCAGCTACGAATGGGGCGAGTACATCAAGCGCGCCAAGGCTGGCGAACATGACGCGATGATCTACGGCTGGACGGGCGATAACGGCGACCCAGACAACTGGCTCGGCGTGCTGTACAGCTGCGCCGCCGTCAAGGGCAGCAACTACGCCAAATGGTGCAACCCAAGCTACGACAAGCTGGTAACCCAGGCAAAACTGACCAGTAATCGCGATGAGCGGATCAAGTTGTACCAGCAGGCGCAGAACATTCTGAAAAACGATGTGCCCATCACGCCTATCGCCAATTCCAAGGTTTTCCAGCCGATGCGCAAGGAAGTCCAGGACTTCAAACTCAGTCCGTTCGGGCTGACGCCTTTTTATGGTGTGAGCCTGAGCAAATAGCTGAACGGATGTTTGAGGGGTAACAACTGCGTACCAATCGGGTGCATTCGTCACGTTTGCATGCGCCCGCTTGGTGCGTGAAAGATATCGATATGCGACACGCAAACGTTCAACTGCGTCAGAAATTATACTTTTGCGACATTCGTGTACGTTCGTGCCACTCTTTGACACTTCATTGGCGCCAGTGTCTTGCTTTGGGTATGACGCCTGCATAAGTATCCGCAGGAATGACCCACGAGGTCGTTCCCTCTATTAAAAAATGACAACAACTGAGGCCACCATGCTCAAACAAGCGGTCATTCCGTTTCTACTCAGCGCAGGTTTGATCGCCAGCGCTCCCTTCGCACAAGCGGCATCGAACCTGGTGTTCTGCTCCGAAGGCAGCCCAGCTGGCTTTGACCCAGGTCAATACACCACCGGTACCGACTTTGACGCCTCTGCGGAAACCATTTTCAACCGTTTGAGCCAATTTGAACGTGGCGGCACCGCTGTCATTCCAGGCTTGGCCACTAGCTGGGACGTCACTCCAGACGGCCTGACCTACACCTTCCACCTGCGTGAAGGTGTCAAGTTCCACACCACGCCTTACTTCAAACCAACGCGTACCTTCAATGCCGATGACGTGCTGTTCACGTTCAATCGCATGATCAACAAGGACGACCCGTTCCGTAAGGCCTACCCGACCGAATTCCCGTATTTCACCGACATGGCGATGGACACCAACATCACCAAGATCGAGAAGGTTGACGCCAACACGGTCAAGATGACCCTGGGCACTGTCGACGCGGCATTCATCCAGAACCTGGCCATGAGCTTTGCGTCCATTCAGTCCGCTGAATACGCAGCCCAGTTGCTCAAGGAAGGCAAGGCCGCCGACATCAACCAGAAGCCAGTCGGCACTGGTCCGTTCGTTTTCAAGAGCTACCAGAAAGACTCCAACATCCGCTTCACCGGGAACAAGGACTACTGGAAGCCTGAAGACGTCAAAGTCGACAACCTGATTTTCGCGATCACGACCGATGCCTCGGTCCGTGCGCAGAAGCTCAAGAAAGGCGAATGCCAGATCACCGCTTACCCGCGTCCAGCCGACCTTGCACCACTCAAGGCCGACGCTGCACTGAAGATGCCTGATCAGGCGGGCTTCAACCTGGGTTACATCGCCTACAACACGATGGACAAGATCAAAGGCGACGATAAGCCGAATCCATTGGCACAGCTGAAAGTGCGTCAGGCACTGGACATGGCTGTCGACAAAAAAGCCATCATCGATGCGGTGTATCAGGGTGCAGGTCAGCTGGCAGTCAACGCCATGCCGCCTACTCAATGGTCCTACGACACTACGATCAAAGATGCGCCATACGACGTCGCCAAGGCCAAGGAACTGCTTAAAGAAGCAGGCGTGAAAGACGGCACCGAAATCACCCTGTGGGCGATGCCGGTTCAGCGTCCTTACAACCCGAACGCCAAGCTGATGGCCGAAATGCTCCAGAACGACTGGAAGAAGATCGGTATCAACGCCAAGATCGTTTCCTACGAGTGGGGCGAGTACATCAAACGCGCCAAAGCGGGTGAAAACGGCGCGATGCTGATTGGCTGGAGCGGCGACAACGGTGACCCGGACAACTGGCTCGGTACTCTGTTTGGCTGTGACGCCGTCAACGGCAACAACTTCGCCAAATGGTGTGACAAGCCGTTCGACACCCTGATTCACCAGGCTAAAGAAACTACTGACCAGGCCAAGCGCACCGAACTGTACAAACAGGCGCAGCACCTGCTCAAAGACGCCGTTCCGATGACTCCAATTGCCCACTCGACTGTTTATCAGCCGATGCGCAAGGAAGTTCAGGACTTCAAGATCAGCCCGTTCGGTCTGAACTCGTTCTACGGCGTTAGCGTTAGCGGCAAGTAATCGATCTGAAATCGACTCACAGTCGCGTCACCTTCGGGCGATGCGGCTGTGACGTTTTGTGGGAAATCGATTTGTTGCGAAGGTCCCTATCGTTAGTTTGCAGTTCAAATAAAGCCATTGCCTACTAACGATATGCACTTTTCCTACATACATTGCAGTGCCTACAACTCTTTACTGTACGGGCTGACGGACATACCGTCGTCAGCGCCTGTGCTTTTTGTTTTCGTTTATGAACGCCAGATCTGAAACACCAAGTCTCGTTTGCGCAAACAGTTGCGCAAATGAATCGTCTGGCAGTGCAGGCGCTTTCGCATTTAAACGATAAGGATTGTCATGCGTAATAAACTCTTTGCTTCATCGCTGTTGCCCATTGCAATTAGCGCAGGGCTATTAGCCATTACTCCAACAGCCCAAGCCGCTACCAAGAGTCTGGTGTTTTGTTCGGAGGCCAGCCCGGCAGGTTTTGATATCGCGCAATACACGTCGGGCACCGACAATGATGCCGCTGAGCCCATCTACAACCGCCTGACCGAGTTCGAACAAGGCAGCACCAGCGTGGTTCCAGCCCTCGCCACCCGCTGGGACGTCTCCCCGGATGGCTTGGTCTACACGTTTCACCTGCGCGAGGGGGTGAAATTTCATAGCAACAAAAACTTTACTCCGACCCGTGATTTCAATGCAGACGATGTGGTTTTTACATTCAGTCGAATGCTCAACAAGGATCAACCTTTCCGCGTCGCTTATCCGACCGAGTTTCCGTACTTCACGGGGATGGGAATGGACAAGAATGTTAAATCCGTCGAGAAGACCGGTCCGTTGACCGTCGTGTTTACATTGAACAATGTGGACGCTGCTTTCATTCAGAATATCGCGATGAACTTCGCTTCCATTCTTTCCGCCGAATATGCTGACAAACTGATGGCATCTGGTGATGTTCGGGATATCAATCAACAACCGATTGGTACCGGGCCCTTTGTATTCCAGCGTTATCAAAAAGATTCACAAATTCGTTATATCGCCAACAAACAGTTCTGGGACCCCAGTCGGGTGAAGGTGGACCAATTGATTTTCGCCATCAATACCGATCCCTCGGTACGGGTGCAGAAACTCAAGAAGAACGAGTGTCAGGTCACGTCCAACCCACGCCCTGCCGACCTCGACGCACTGAAGGCCGACAAGCAGCTCAAGGTTATCGAGAAGCCCGGCTTCAACCTGGGTTACATCGCCTACAACGTGCGCCATGCGCCTCTGGATAACCTGCAGGTGCGCCAGGCGCTGGATATGGCGATCAACAAGCCGGAAATCATCAAGGCCGTGTATCAGGGCGCAGGCCAATTGGCGGTCAACGCCATGCCACCGACGCAATGGTCCTATGACGAGTCCATCAAGGACGCACCCTACAACCCGGAAAAAGCACGAGAACTGCTGCGTGCCGCAGGCGTCAAGGAAGGCACCGTGATCAACCTCTGGGCCATGCCGGTTCAGCGCCCGTATAACCCGAATGCCAAGCTGATGGCGCAGATGCTGCAATCGGACTGGGGGAAGATTGGCCTCAAGGTCAACATCGTCAGCTACGAGTGGGGTGAATACCTCAAGCGCAGCAAGAACGGCGAACACGACATCTCGCTGATCGGCTGGACTGGCGACAACGGGGACCCGGACAACTGGCTCGGCACGCTGTACAGCTGCGCGGCCATTGGCGGAAACAACTACTCGATGTGGTGTGACGAGAAATACGACAAGTTGGTGAAAGCCGCCGTCGCCACCTCAGACAAAGCCCAACGCATTGACCTGTACAAACAGGCGCAGCACTACCTGAAAGAGCAAGTGCCGATCACGCCGATTGCCCACTCCACAGTCAATCAGCCATTGCGCGCCGAGGTCGAAGGGTTCCAGGTCAGTCCGTTCGGACGCAATAACTTTTCGGGCGTCGATATCGCTCAATAACCCATGAATACGCGCCAAGGGCGAATCCCGCTCTTTGGCGCAGCTATTTCTGCAATCCGCTTTTCTGATCAAAAAACGATCAAAACGGCGGCATAACAAGATCCACCCAAGCCAGCCCACTCATAAAAACTGGCCTTAATAAAAGTAGTAAAAGGGAGCTTCAAAACGTGAAAAAAGCCAGCACCGCTGTATTCGCCGTATCCATGATCGCTTTGAGCGTCGCGGCCCAGGCAGAGCCAACCAGTCAGGACTTCGTGCCGACCACACTGGCCTCAAGCAACCTTCAAAGTGAAGCCAAGGGTTTCCTCGAAGATTCGAAACTGACCGGTTCCACCCGTAACTGGTACGCCAATGAGCTGCAGCGCCGTGGCGGCCAGTTCAGTCGTCGGGAGGATGGCGTTGTCGTCGACCGCGATCCGCGCCGCATCAACTGGGTGCAAGGCACCATTATCGATTACAGCTCGGGCTTCACGCAGGGCGTCGTCGGTTTCGCCACCCAGCTGGCGATGTACAACGCTGTCGCACTGGACCAGGACGCCGGCGACATCATGGGCCCGAACAACCGCACCCTGACTCGCAGCAACGGCGACGCAGTTGGTCAATGGAGCAAAATGGGCCTGGCGAACGTCAAGGCACGTGTTTCCAACACCACGCTGACCCTGGGTCGCCAGTCGATGAACACGCCGGTGATTGCCTTCATCGGTAACCGTGCGCTGCCGTCGAGCTTCGAAGGTGTGAGCCTGCAGAGCGACGAACTCAACAACCTGTCCTTCCAGGCCGGTAGCTTCGACCGCGTATCCCCGCGCTCCGAACAAAGCCTCACCAAGTTCACGTCCGAGTACAACGCCAACGGCGCAAAAGCTGATCGCGTCGACATGGCCGGCTTCGACTACAAGCCGTTCAAGAGCCTGACCACCAGCCTGTATGCCTCCAACGTCGAAGACTTCTGGCATCAGTATTACCTGGGCGTGTTGCATGAAATGGGCGACACCGATGTGGTCGGCATCAGCACCAACCTGAACTACTACAAGACCAAAGACTCCGGCGCCAGAAAGATGGGCGAGATCGACAACGACACCTACAGCCTGTCGCTGACCGCCACCCACAAGGCACACAGTTTCAGCATTGCGTACCAGGAAGTCGAAGGCGACACCTACTTCGACTACGTGCACGACACCAACGCCATCTTCCTGGCCAACTCCTTGCTGTCTGACTTCAACGGACCGAACGAAAAGTCGGTGCAACTGAGCTACCTGCTGAACATGGCCGACTACGGCGTGCCAGGCCTGAAGTTCAACGTTTACCAGGCTCGCGGCTTCGACATCGACGGCACCCATTACAAAGGCACTGCGTATGACGTGTCGCGCATGGACGGCGAGACCCATTACGAATACGGCGTTGGCTCTTCGTACACCCTGCAATCGGGTCCGTTGAAAGCGACAACCGTGCGCGCGACCTACACCACGCACCGCGCCAGCGCAGAACAGGCTGACGGCAGCATCAATGAGTTCCGTCTGGTGACCACGATTCCATTCAACATTTTGTAAAACCTGCGGTTGGGCGGCGAGTCAGGCCAACGGGCTCGCCACCTGATCACTTTATGGCTTCATACATGCGGAGGGCGTTTTCATGAAATCGAAATTTAAGCTCGCAACGTTACGCAACGCAGTCGCACTGGCCTTGTTCAGTGTGGCAGTCGGCGTTTCAGCCAAACCTCTGGTGGTCTGCACCGAAGCCAGCCCGGAAGGGTTCGACACGGCGCTCTACACCACCGCCGTCACTGCCGATGCCGCGGCGGAAACCATTTTCAACCGCCTGGTGGACTTCAAACCTGGCACCACTGAGATCGAACCGGCACTGGCTGAGTCCTGGGAAATCAGCGACGACGGTCTGACCTACACGTTCCACCTGCGCAAAGACGTCAAGTTCCACACCACCGACTATTTCAAACCGACGCGCAACATGAATGCTGACGATGTCGTCTGGAGCTTCCAGCGCCAGTTGGACCCGAACCATCCGTGGCACAAACAATCGACCGTCGGTTTCCCATACTTCGAAAGCATGGGTTTTAAAGAGCTGCTCAAAAGCGTCGAGAAAGTCGACGACAGCACGATCAAATTCTCCCTGACTCGCCGTGAAGCGCCGTTCCTGGCCGACGTGGCCATGGCTTTCGCCTCGATCTACTCCGCTGAATATGGCGATCAGTTGCTCAAGGCAGGCAAGACCGAAGAGCTCAACAACCACCCGATCGGTACCGGCCCGTTCGTGTTCGTGCGTTACGCCAAAGACGCCCAGGTGCGCTTCAAGGCCAACCCGGATTACTTCCGTGGCAAGCCGCCAGCCGACGCCCTGATTCTGGCGATCGCCACCGACAGCAACGTGCGCCTGCAAAAGCTCAAGGCCAACGAGTGTCAGATCGCGCTTTATCCAAAGCCTGACGACATCCCCAACATCAAGAAAGACCCAAGCCTGAAGATCGATGAACTGCAGGCCATGACCACCGCCTACGTCGCGCTGAACACCACGCACAAATACATGAGCGATGTGCGCGTGCGCAAAGCCATCGACATCGCCTTCGACAAAGAAGCCTACGTCAACGCTCTGTTTGGCAAAGGCAACGCCAGCGTCGCAGTCAACCCGTACCCGCCTACGCTGCTGGGTTACAACAATCAGCTGAAAAACCCGGCCCATGATTTGGACAAGGCCCGTGCTTTGCTCAAGGAAGCCGGTGTGCCTGAGGGGACGGTTTTGACTCTGTTCACCCGCAACGGTGGAGGCGCGACCAACCCTAACCCGACGATGGGGGCACAAATGATGCAAGCCGATTTAGCGAAAGTCGGCATTAAGTTAGATATTCGCGTCATGGAATGGGGCGAAATGCTCAAACGCGCCAAAAACGGCGAACACGACATGGTCTCGGCTGGCTGGGCAGGTGACAATGGCGACCCTGATAACTTCCTGACCCCAATGCTCAGTTGCGAGGCCGCCAAAAACGGCGAAAACTACGCGCGCTGGTGCAATCAGAAGTTTCAGACGCTGATCGATCAGGCTCGGGAAAAAACCGACCCGGCCGAACGTGCGGCGCTCTACGAACAGGCTCAAGTCATCTTCAATGAAGACCAGCCGTGGATCAGCATGGCCCACACCAAGATGTTCACTGCAATGCGCAAGAACGTAGAGGGCTATCACATCAGCCCTCTCACCACTAATAACTTCGCTACTACCCAAGTGAAGTAGAAGAAGAATCTGGCGGGCTCCAAATCAGGGGCCCCGCCGGTACACGCCTAACCGGCTGATGAGGTACACGACACGATGTTTAGTTTTATCGCCCGCCGAGTGGGGTTACTCATACCCACCTTCTTCGGCATTACCTTGCTGACGTTCGCCCTGATTCGCCTGATTCCTGGTGACCCGGTCGAAGTCATGATGGGTGAGCGCCGGGTCGATCCGGAAATGCACGCCCAAGCCATGGAACGTCTTGGCCTGAACAAACCCCTTTATGCGCAATACATCGACTACGTCGGCAAGCTCGCCCATGGCGACCTCGGCGAATCGCTGCGTACGCGTGAGAGCGTGTGGACCGAATTCACTTCGCTGTTCCCGGCCACCCTGGAACTGTCGATTGCGGCGTTGATCTTCGCGGGCATTCTCGGGCTTCTGGCCGGGGTGATCGCAGCCCTCAAACGAGGGTCCCTGTTCGACCATGGGGTCATGGGTATTTCGCTTGCGGGGTACTCGATGCCAATCTTCTGGTGGGGCCTGATCCTGATCATGTTTTTCTCGGTGTCTCTGGGCTGGACGCCAGTCTCCGGACGGATTGACCTGCTGTATGACATCCCGCCCAAAACCGGCTTCATGCTGATCGATACCTTGCTCAGCGATGAAGAAGGCTCGTTCCTCGACGCACTGCATCACCTTATTCTGCCGGCCATCGTGCTGGGCACCATCCCGCTGGCCGTTATCGCCCGGATGACCCGCTCCTCGATGCTGGAAGTGTTGCGCGAAGATTACGTGCGTACCGCCCGCGCCAAAGGCCTGTCCCCTGCCCGCGTGGTGTTCGTGCACGGCCTGCGCAACGCACTGATCCCGGTACTGACCGTATTCGGCCTGCAAGTCGGCACATTGCTGGCGGGCGCGGTACTGACCGAAACGATCTTTTCCTGGCCTGGCATCGGCAAGTGGCTGATCGAAGCCATCGGTGCCCGTGACTACCCTGTGGTGCAGAACGGAATCCTGTTGATCGCCTGCCTGGTGATCCTGGTCAACTTCCTGGTGGACATCCTTTACGGATTTGCCAACCCACGCATTCGTCACCACGGCTGAGATGACTTTAATGAGCACACCTACTCCTGTAGTAGCAGTCGATCAAAGCCTGCTCTACCCGTCCCCGTACAAAGAATTCTGGCAAGCGTTCTCCAAGAACAAGGGGGCTGTTGCCGGCCTTCTGTTCATGCTGCTGATTGTTTTTTGCGCACTGTTCGCGCCGTGGGTTGCCCCCCATGACCCGAGCGAGCAATACCGTGATTTCCTGCTGACCCCGCCGGTCTGGCTCGAAGGCGGCCAATGGCAGTTCCTGTTGGGCACTGACGAACTGGGTCGCGATCTGCTGTCGCGCCTGATCCAGGGCTCGCGCCTGTCGTTGCTGATCGGTCTGTCGTCGGTGGTGATGTCGCTGATTCCGGGCATCTTCATGGGCCTGATCGCCGGTTTCTTCCCGAAGATTCTCGGCCCGACCATCATGCGCCTGATGGACATCATGCTTGCCCTGCCGTCGCTGCTGCTGGCTGTTGCCATCGTCGCGATCCTCGGCCCTGGCCTGATCAACACCGTAATCGCCATCGCCATCGTCTCGCTGCCGTCCTACGTGCGTCTGACCCGTGCTGCGGTAATGGGCGAACTGAACCGCGACTACGTGACTGCCGCACGCCTGGCTGGCGCCACCCTGCCGCGACTGATGTTCGTCACCGTGCTGCCTAACTGCATGGCGCCGCTGATCGTGCAGGCCACGTTGAGTTTCTCCTCGGCAATCCTCGACGCCGCTGCGCTGGGCTTTCTGGGTCTGGGTGTACAGCCGCCGACGCCTGAGTGGGGCACCATGCTCGCTTCGGCCCGTGACTACATCGAACGTGCCTGGTGGGTCGTGAGCCTTCCCGGTCTGACCATTTTGCTCAGCGTGCTGGCAATCAACCTGATGGGCGACGGTCTGCGCGATGCGCTGGACCCGAAACTCAAGAACGCCGCCTGAGGACGTCCGAATGTCTCTTTTAGAAATCAAGAACCTCAACGTGCGCTTCGGCGACGCCAAGGCTACACCGGTTGTCGACGGTCTGGACCTAAGCTGCGACAAGGGCGAAGTGCTGGCCATCGTCGGCGAATCGGGCTCGGGTAAATCCGTGACCATGATGGCGCTGATGGGACTGATCGACTCCCCCGGCATCGTCACCGCCGATTCGCTGATCTTCGACGGCAAGGACATGCTCAAGCTCAGCTCGCGCCAGCGTCGTCAAGTGGTCGGCAAAGACTTGGCGATGGTCTTCCAAGACCCGATGACCGCGCTGAACCCCAGCTACACCGTAGGTTTTCAGATCGAAGAAGTGCTGCGCGCCCACTTGGGCATGTCGGGCAAGGCTGCTCGCCAACGCGCACTGGAGCTGCTTGAGAAAGTGGAAATTCCGGGCGCGGCTCAGCGTCTGGACGCCTATCCGCATCAGTTGTCCGGCGGTATGAGCCAGCGGGTGGCGATTGCCATGGCGATTGCCGGTGAGCCAAAACTGCTGATCGCCGACGAACCTACCACGGCACTCGACGTGACGATTCAGGCGCAGATCATGGACCTGCTGCTGGCGCTGCAAAAAGAACAGAACATGGGCCTGGTGCTGATCACTCACGACCTCGCGGTCGTGGCCGAAACCGCCCAACGCGTGTGCGTGATGTACGCAGGGCAAGCGGTGGAAGTCGGTCAGGTGCCTGGCCTGTTCGACGTCCCGGCGCACCCGTACAGCGAAGCACTGCTGGCGGCGATTCCGGAGCACAGCATGGGCGCTGCGCGACTGGCGACGCTGCCGGGTATCGTGCCCGGTCGTTACGACCGTCCGGTGGGTTGCCTGCTGTCGCCGCGCTGCCCGTACGTTCAGGAAAAATGCCATCAGCAACGCCCAGCCCTGGACCCAAAAGCCCATAGCCTGGCGCGCTGCTTCTATCCGCTGAATCAGGAGGTGGCGTAATGAGCGTCGTTCTTACCGCCCGCGACCTTACCCGTCACTACGAAGTCTCCCGTGGCCTGTTCAAGCCGCACGCCATCGTGCGTGCACTCAATGGCGTGTCGTTTGAGCTGGAAGCTGGCAAGACATTGGCTGTGGTCGGTGAATCAGGCTGCGGTAAATCCACCCTGGCCCGCGCGCTGACGCTGATTGAAGAACCTTCCTCCGGCTCATTGAAAATCGCCGGCCAGGAAGTGACTGGCGCCACCAAGGATCAACGCAAACAGCTGCGCAAAGACGTGCAGATGGTGTTCCAGAGCCCTTACGCTTCGCTCAATCCGCGGCAGAAAGTCGGTGATCAGCTCGGGGAACCGCTGTTGATCAACACCAACCTGTCGGCGGCTGAACGTCGTGAGAAAGTGCAAGCGATGATGAAACAGGTCGGCCTGCGCCCTGAGCATTATCAGCGTTACCCACACATGTTCTCTGGCGGTCAGCGCCAGCGTATCGCGCTGGCCCGGGCGATGATGCTGCAACCCAAAGTGCTGGTGGCGGACGAACCGACTTCCGCACTGGACGTGTCGATTCAGGCGCAGGTGCTGAACCTGTTCATGGATCTGCAGCAGGAATTCAACACGGCCTACGTGTTCATTTCGCACAACCTGTCGGTGGTGCGTCATGTGGCCGATACGGTGTTGGTGATGTATCTGGGTCGCCCTGCGGAGATGGGCCCGAAAGAGGATATTTACGCGCGTCCTCTGCATCCGTACACCCAGGCGCTGTTGTCGGCGACCCCGACGATTCACCCGGACCCGCTGAAGCCGAAGATCAAGATCATCGGCGAACTGCCTAACCCGCTGAATCCGCCAAGCGGCTGTGCTTTCCACAAGCGCTGTCCGTATGCGACGGAGCGTTGCGTGAATGAAGAACCAGCGCTGCGTGAAGTCGACAACCGTCAGGTTGCTTGTCATTACGCGGAGCAGTTTGTGGCGTGATATGAGCCGCGCTGCGGTGTTTTGATCAAAGGCCGTTGCGCGCTCGTGCAACGGCTTTTTTTGTGGCTGGTTGTTTGCCGATCACGCGATTCCCTGTAGGAGCTGACGACCAGCGGGAGGCTGCGATGCGGTGGGTCGGGTGTACTGGGATTGTGTGTATATCCGTTATCTCGGGTGCTGCTCGTATTGGTTCCGCTTTTACAGCGGGTCACTTTTGGCAAAAACGCCCGGAAGCCGGCCCAGCCAAAAGTAACCAAAAACGCTTTGCTCCCGGTTTGGCCCTCCTGCGTCGGGTTCCCTCACTCCGGCGACGCTCCGTGGGCACCTGCGTTCGGCCTGCACCCAGGTCGCGTTTTGCGGTGTTTGGGCTGACGTGGAAGAAGAGCAAAAGCATTTGTTTTTCTGCTTTGGGGCGTTGTGCTGGGCTTTGTCACAACCCCACAGGCCTCTCGTGAATGAATTCGCTCCTACAGGTTCTGTGTCGTGCCGAGATTTTGTAAGCGCCACAAAGTGCGACTTTGGAAGGCCGAGCGCAGGCGTTGCGTAGGGGACAGCGCGGCATGGATGCCGCGCTAGCCGCCCCCGGCCATGGATGGCCGATGGCGGCGTGTCCCCGGAGCAATGCCGGAGCGAGGGAACCCGACGAAGGAGGGCCGGACACGGGAGCGAGACCTTTTGGTTACTTTTGCGGCGTTTGGCAAAAGTGACGCGCCGTAAGGGCGCAACCAACATCAGCAGCACCCAAGATAACGGATATACACACAATCCCAGTACACCCGACACACCGCATCGCGCCCGTCGTAACCTCCGAATGCTCCTACAGAGACCGTGTCACCCGCACTAGCTCTACCGATATCAGCAACACCCGAGATAATGGATATCCACCCAATGTTTCATCGTTAGGTGCATGACTGCTTCGCAGCCAATCGTCAGCAAGCTGGACTCCTACGGCCTCCGGCCAGAAGCGTGGTGCGCTTTAGTCAATAAACATCCCGCCGATAACGCCCCTGCTCGATCAACGCTTCAACGCCATCCTTGCCCAGCAGCGCCTTCAATACCTCGTCCACCCCCGCAGCCATACCTTCCAGACTGCCGCAGATGTAAATCGCCGCACCGTCGTCCAGCCAGCGATGCAGCTCATCCGCCGCTTCACGCAGCCGATCCTGAACGTAGACTTTCTCGGCCTGATCCCGCGAAAACGCCAGATCCATGCGTTCGACATCGCCCGTCATCAACCAGCCTTGCAGCTCTGCACCGCAGTGGAAGTCATGGGCCAGATTGCGCTCGCCAAACAACAGCCAATTACGCTGTTGACCCTGAGCGATACGAGCCTTGAGCAGGCTGCGCAACCCCGCAAGCCCGGTGCCGTTGCCGATCAGAATCAACGGCACCGGGTCGGCTGGCAGATGAAAACTACTGTTGCGACGCACCTTGACGCTGATCAAATCGCCCTGCGCCGCATGCTCCGTCAACCATCCCGACCCTAATCCGAGCGATCCATCGGGATGTAACTCCTGACGGACAATGAGTTCTAGCGAGTGATCCTCAGGGATCGAGGCGATTGAGTACTCGCGCATTGCCAGCGGGACCAATGCATCAACCAATGCCTGGGCATGCAGGCCGACCAAATGTCCACGGCTCGGTGGTAACTGGCGCGATGCCAAGGCTTGGCTCAGGGTTTCCTGCAAGCCATCGACGGAAACTTGGGTGTCCGACGGGATGCCCATGCCGGTGAGGAATTGATTAACCGCAGCGCCGCTGTTGCGCGGCAAGATTTCCACCAGATCACCCGCCTCCCAGCCAGAAGCGTCGGGTGGAGTCAGGCCCAGCAGAAACACCTTGGAACCGGCACTGCCCGGGTTGAGCCATTCACGTCTGGTCAAGGTCCAGCTACCAAACGCCGGAGCCTGCCAAGTGGTGAGTGGCACGCTGCCGGTCAGTTGCCCCAATTGCTGTTGCCACTGATGCAGGGCAGCACTGTCGCCGCTGTCCACTTCCACAGGAGCAAACAGCGTGCTGCCGCCACGGGAGGCCAGCCAGCCGTGCAAACGCAGGGCGAAACCGCAGAAGTCTTGATATTGCCGGTCGCCAAGGGCCAGGACGGCGTAGTTCAAGTTGCTCAACGAGAGCGGTTTGCCAAGCACTTTGCGCTCAAAACCTCGAGCGCTGTCTGGCGCTTCGCCGTCGCCAAATGTGCTGACGACAAACAGTGCGTTGTGGCTGCTGTTGAGGTCTTGCTCGGTGATGTCGCCAAGGCGCTGCACCTTCACCGGCATTCCCGCAGACTGCAACTGCCCGGCGGTTTGCCATGCCAGCTGTTCGGCAAAACCACTCTGGCTGGCAAAGCCGATCAACCACGCAGGGCTCGTCTCGTTCCCATCGACCAGCAAAACACCGCCGCGGGCATTGCGCACTTCGCGCTTCTTGCGACGGCGATCCAGATAGAGTAACCAACCGGTGATGAAGAACAGGGGCATCAGCAGCGCAGCGACAGTGATCACGATGCGCCCGATCAGGCCGAAATAGCTGCCGGTGTGCAGGGCGTAATTGCTGACGAGCAGCTGCGAACCGAGGCCTTTTTCGTTGTAGCGTGAGACCGACTTGAGTTGGCCGGTGGCGGGATCGAGGGTGATCTGGTTCAGCGCACGAGGGTGCGGCGCATCTTTGAGCAGGTAGAAAACCTGGCCGGGCTGCCCAGCTGCGGGTGGCAGGCGCAGGTTGTACGCCTTGAGCCCGGGTCCGGCAGTTTTCTGGATGGTGTTCCAAATCGCTACATAATCCACAACCAGCGGCGCAGCATCAGGCGTCGGTTGGCCACCGGGGCGACCTCGCCCACCGCCTTCGCCACGGCGCTGTTCTCCCGCTGTGGGTGCATCGCCGATAAGTTTGGTCATGCCGTTGCTGAACCAGTCGTAGGACCACATCAGACCGGTAGTCGCCAGTAGCAGGTAAACCACCAGGCACCAAGTGCCAAATACCGAGTGCAGGTCCCAATTGAAACTGCGTCCCTTCTTCGCCCAGTCCAGCGTGAGCCAGACGCGCCAGTTGAGCGCCTTGCGCGGCCAGCGCAGATAAAGACCCGAGAGGCAGAAGAACACCAGGATCAGGGTGCAGGCGGCCGTCACTTGCTTGCCGTATTCCCCCGCCGCCAGAAAGCGGTGCAGTTGCAGGATGAAGCCGAAAACCTCCTGCCCCGTCGCGTCGGGTTTCAGTTCACCAGTGTAGGGGTCGAAATTGCGCATTGGCCCGCGACGCTCGCCCGGCGCGGGCTTGAACCAGACCTGGGCGGCTTTGTCGCCGTCGACCTCGATGCGCAGCATGGCGACGGTGTCATTGGCTTGCGCTTCGATCTTGCGCACCAGTTCGACCGGTGGCAGTTGAGCGTCAAGCGGCTGCACGAACAGCGCCGTGGGGTTGATCGCGTCGAGGATTTCGTCTTCGAACGAATACAACGCCCCGGTGATGCCCATCAGCGCCAGGACCAGCCCCGCTGTGATGCCAAAGAACCAGTGAACTTGAAACAGGACTTTCTTCAACACCCTCGACCACCTCAATAACCGTTGCGCGCGAAGTATGCGCTGAACGGAAAGGATTCTCATCTGTGTATCGTTCTGGATACCGTACTAACTGCTCGCGAATGAATTCGCTCCTACAGGCACGGATGCGAACCCGGATTTGTAGGAGCGAACTTGTTAGCGAGACGCCCGTATCGGCGCCACACATCCAGCGCCTGTTCCACCGATTCGCGAATGAATTCGCTCCTACAGATAAACGCGGCAGCAACGCAGAACCTGTAGGAGCGCGCTTGCCCGCGAAAAATCTGCCAGGCGACACACATCCTTCGGATGTACCGCCCTATCGCGGGCAAGCGCGCTCCTACACATGATCTCCACACACCCCCGCTCACACAAAAGCCCCACTCACCATCGGCAAGCAGGGCTTTGCGGTTTCCGCTGTTTAGAAGTGGAAACTGGCACTCATCAGCGCGGTACGGCCTGCGGCCATGTGTGCGTAATGGGTGGTGAACACCTGATCGTAATAACGTTTGTCGGTCAGGTTTTGCACGTTCAATTGCAGGTCAACATTCTTGGTCAGCGCGTAAGTCGCCATCGCGTCATAGCGCCAGTACGACGGCACTTCCACCGAGTTGGCTTCGTTGCCGAAACGCGAATCGACGAAGGTGGCGCCGCCACCCACGGTCAGCTTGGGCATCAGGTCATACGTGGACCAGAAGTTGAAGCTGTTGCGCGGCGTGCTTGGCATGTGATTGCCTTCGTCGGCCTTGCTGGTGGCTTTGACGATCTCGCTTTCCATGTAGGTGTAGCCGCCGTAGACCTTCCACTTGCTGGTGATCTTGCCGGTGTAGGTGAACTCGAAACCGTCCACACGCTGCTCGCCATCAAGCACCTGGAACGTGGTGTTGTCCGGGTCGTTGATGCGCGCATTGGTCTTTTCGGTGCGGAACAGCGCAGCAGTCAGCGACAGGTCGTCGTTGAAGAAGTCCCACTTGGTGCCCAACTCGTAGTTGCGGTTCTTTTCCGGATCGAGATCGCTGTTGTTGGCGGCGATCTCCAGACCGCCGTTACCGCTGGTTTCACCCGATGGGTTGCTGGACGTCGACCAGGCCGCGTAGATGCTGCCGTTTGGCAGTGGCTTGTAGACCAGGCCAACCTGGTAGTTCCACAGCTGGCTGGTGTTCTGGCGGTCGAAGTCTCCGGCCACCGCACCACGGCCACCGGTGCTGTAACCGCTGGAACGTACGTCGTAATCGTCATAGCGCAGGCCCAGGTTCAGGGACCATTGCTCGTTGAACTTCAGGGTGTCGAACACGTACGCGGCGCTGGTTTTGGTGTCCGTGTCGGTGTAAGCCAGGCTGTCGGTGATGGTGCCGTTCCATGGGTCTTTCGGCGACGGGTTGTAAAGGCTGGTGCAATCGCCAGAGCGCAGCAATGCCGCATTACAGACCGAACCGATGGCGCCGCCGGTTGCGCTAAGCACGTTGTAGCCACGGTTGTGAGTGTCTTGATAGGAGAACTCGATCCCGGTCACCAGACTGTGCTCAATGAAGGCCGTGTTGAACTTGGCGGTCAGGTCGGTCTGGTTGACGAAGCCGCTGGAGGTGGAGTTGCGGCTCTTGGCCGAGCGCGACACAAGACCATTAGCCACGTTGCCACGGCTGTCATCCGGGTTGGTGACGACGTAATCCAGGGTCGAACGCGACATGCGGAAGCTGTTGGACAGCGTCAGGTTGTCGTTCAGGTCGTGCTCGATCCGGAACGTGCCGCTGTCGTTAACGCTCTTGCGGTAATCGCGATCGGTCAGGCCGTAGAAATTGTTTTCGTTAACGTGGGCCGGCTTGTCGACGATGTACTTGCTGCGTCCGGTAGTGCTGGTCAGCGGGATACCGTAGTCCGGCATATCGTCGGTTTTCAGGTGGTAGTAATCGACTTTCACCCGAGTGTCCGTGCCCAGGCCGAAGGCAAAGGACGGCGCGAAGCCCCAACGGCTGTTGTCGACATCGTTACGACCGGCGACATTGGAGTCGTGCTTCATCAGGTTCAGACGCACTGCCGAGGTGTCGGTCATCTGCTGGTTGACGTCCAGGGTATAGCGCTGGGTCTGGTCGGAACCGAAGGTGTAGCCGCCGCTATAAGCGTCACCCAGATGAGCGCCCTTGGTGATCAGGTTAAGGCTGCCGCCAGTGGAGCCAGCGCCCGTGAACGCCGAGCCTGGGCCTTTGCTGACTTCGACGGATTCGACGTTGAAGATCTCGCGGCTTTGCGCGGCAACATCGCGCATGCCATCGATGAACACGTCACTTTCGGCGTTGAAACCGCGAATGATGGGACGGTCAGCGTTTGGATTACCGCCCTCGCCCGCACCAAAGGTAATGCCCGGCGTGGTGCGCAGCGCATCGGCCAGACTGGTGGCGGCGGTGTCGCGAATCACTTGTTGCGGTATGACGGTCACGCTTTTCGGCGTTTCGCGCAGCGGCGCGGTGTACTTCTCGGACGAAGAGTCGTCGGTCTTGTAGCTGGTTTCAGCTTGTTCGCCAGTGATGCTGGTAGCGCCCAGATTGATCGATTTGTCGTCGCTGCTTTCAGCAGCCTGCGCCAGATGGCCAGCAGACATCGCAGCAATGGCCACACCTACCGCGGAAGCGATGGAGCGCTGTGATTGGGCGGATGATTGTGTTGGGCGCGACATAATTGAATTCCTTCCCCAAGGAGTTGAGGCGGCGGAATATAGGGTAAACAGGTATTCGTAACAATTGCGAAAGATTGTTATTCGCGACAAATTTACATTCTTTACATTTCCCTATCACATATTTTTCACTTTCATCCGGTTATGCCCGCTGCGCCGTTTTACACAGCCAATAAGAATCACTACCATTCGCTACATCCCGCTTCCTACAGGCCACATCTCATGCTCCTACATATCCCCGGCCTGTTTTCCCGTGAGGAAGTGGTGCGTATCCGCCACGCGCTGGAGCAAACGGACTGGGCAGACGGCAAGCTGACAGCGGGCTTTCAATCGGCCAAAGCCAAGCACAACCTGCAGTTGCCTGAGGGCCACCCGTTGGCGGTGGAGATCGGCGCGGCGATGCTGGAACGGCTATGGAAGAACCCGCTGTTCATGTCAGCTGCGCTGCCACACAAGATTTTTCCTCCGTTACTGAACTGTTACACGGCTGGGGGCAGCTTTGATTTTCACATCGATAACGCCGTTCGCCAGTCCAAAAGCAGCGTTGAACGTGTGCGCACCGATCTGTCGTCCACGCTGTTTTTCAGTGACCCGGATGACTACGACGGCGGCGAGCTGGAAATCCAGGACACCTTCGGCACCCGCGCCATCAAACTGCCGGCCGGAGATTTGCTGCTTTACCCCGCCACCAGTCTGCACAAGGTCAACGCGGTCACGCGGGGTGCCCGGTTTGCTTCCTTCTTCTGGACGCAGAGCCTGGTGCGCGAGGACAGCCAGCGCGCGCTGCTGTTCGAGATGGATAACGCGATCCAGCAACTGACCCGCGACGTGCCCGATCATCCGTCCTTGATCCAACTCACCGGCACCTATCACAACTTGTTGCGCCGCTGGGTCGAGGTCTGACATGACCTGGAAACTGCGCCGCGAAGAAGTGCTCGACGGCGAGCAGCTGCGAATGATGCTCAGTGAAAACCCGGCGCGCGCGGCGCAGGCAATACTCGTCGCCGCAAAAGCGCAAATCATCGATGCCCAGGCATTGCTCGGCCAGATATTGCTGGACGGAAACGGTATCGAACGTGACCCGGCGCTGGCCGTTATCTGGTTTCAGATCGCGGCGCAAAACGGTCACGCGATGGCTGCGAACATGCTTGGCCGTTGCCATGAGCATGGGTGGGGTTGCAGCGCAGATGCCACACTCGCCGCGAAGTACTATCGGCAGGCGGCAAATAGCGGGCTCGATTGGGGTCTGTACAACTTGGGCAATCTACTGGCAACGGGCCGTGGCGTTGCTGAAGATCAGGCTGGTGCCCTAGCCTGCTATCGCCGCGGCGCCGAAATGGGCCATGGGAAATCGATGAATCTGTTAGGCCGGTATCTGGAAGAGGGTTTGGTCTGCGAGCAAGACTTACCCTCAGCGTACATCTGGTATCGGCGCTCGGCCGAGGCTGGAGATTTCAGGGGCCAATTCAGCTACGCCAGCGTGTTGGCCGATCAGGGGCGGATCGAAGAAGCCTTGTTGTGGCTCAACACCGCGTTAAGTATCGGCAATCTCAACTTTTTGCGTGTCAGCCGCCAAACGCTCTTGTCAGCCACCCAAAGTGAGTTGCGCGCTCTGGCGGTCGAGTATTTCAAGCGTGCCGCCGAGCTGGGTGATGAATACGATAAACGTGAATACGCCAGACTTTTTAAAACCGACTGATACCGATAAGTTTCTGAATTGAGCTCAACGTCGTGCAGACTTTGACTCAGGATTGGATAACTTAATATTTCACGCAAATGGGTTCATCCCGCAGATCCGGGCACTTCAGCTCCCAGCAATAATTGGCATTAGAAACCTCCTACATCTTCAGACCGTCTTTCCTATTTGACGCTCCGCAGACTGCAACTTACTCTTTTCGACGTGCAGAACTGCAAAGCAATGCTGCCCAACACCGAGATAAAGTTTCTCAACTATGTAAATTCCGAATCATTAAAGGATTAATGATCATGCAATTTAACAATCTTATTATCGCCGAAGCAGCCGCAGAGGAGCCGTTGTCACTGTTTACCAAGTCCATCGCGGACTCGGATGAAACTCGAGACACCGGCCTGATTTTAACCAAGGAACAAGTTAAACATCTCAAGCGATATGAAATGGCGGGACTGGCGCTTCCCGTTGACATCGACGACGTCATCGCTTATCTGGGCTACGAAACAGGTGCAGGAAAAGGATTGGAAGCCACCGACTTTCAGCGCTCGTTTCAGCTGATTCATGACCACGCCGGCCAATGGAATCCACTGCGCACGGACCTGCTAACGGTAAGTGACAGACTGCAAACCTTTGCCGTCTCGATGCAGGTGAATGGCAAAAGCATGACCGAAGTTTTCGATGACATCAAAGCTCTTGGCCTCATCGAGAAATACGATATTAAAACGCTTGCTGACTTACGTCGCGTTGAGATGGAACTGGGCACCAAGTTTCCGGACATCGAAAAGATCGATCGCGAGGACATTGGTTACTACCTGGACCAAATCCTCGGGAAAGTGCGTGAGCGGGAAGCTGAGGCCAACACGATAAAACAGCGACTGGATAAGTTTGGCAAAGAGCTTGCAAACAAGGTCATTCCTGAAATAAAACTGAAGCTCGCAACTATCGACAACAATTCATTAGGCAGTGAAATCAAATCACTGCAAACAAAAATTGATGCCCGCGCCAAAGACATTGAAGAAAAGAACAAAGAATACAAACAACTTGTAAAAGAGGCCATTGGCGGTGTCACCTCCGGTTTGATCTTCGTCATTTACGTCAGTGTGCAGGCCGAAAAAATTCGCAAGGAACGCAATCAATTGCGCCAGCGACAAGACGCCGACATTGCGCTCATGGAATCCAAGAGCCGAATTCTGGCATCGCTTAACCGAGTACGCGCAGATTTTCAGGATCTGGACCTTCTGGTTATCGACGCGGACATCGCGACCAAGAATCTCATCACTGTATGGAACACGCTGAGCACCTTTATCGCGGCTTCCAGCGAAGAGATCAAAGGAATCAACGACGGGCTCAGCCTTCGTCGTTTCAAGAATCAATTCAATCTGGTTGTAGCCCCATGGGCAACCATCGAAAAAGACGCTAAGGCCCTGCAAGCCGTTTTCGCACAGGCAGACGCCGAGTTTAGAGAAGAATACGGAGTTAAAAAATGAATAACGTTACTCGATTCCCTTCGTTCATCGAATACCCTGATCTGGATACTTCAATCCTTCGCCAGTCTGCTGGCGATGCGGGTCAGGCCGGCGTTGAAGTCCGCCGATTGTTTATTCAGACCGATTACCTTCCCAGTCTGCATTCCCGAGTTATCGGCGTGGATGACGCCATGCGCGACGCAGTGTTTAAACTCAGGGAAGTGGCCTTGTCCACAAATACAAAACTACTGATCAATACCAAAACCCTGAAGGAATATCAGGTGGAACTCGCCAGCGCCGGGGATACGGACAGACAGGAGATTCTGGAAGATATTGGCAGTCAGGCTGAAAAAGTCCTGAAAGTCGTAAGCCAGGGTCACACCACGCTTCAACAGTTACTGGTCCCTATGACGCAACCCATCGACCGGGTCGCCACCCGTCAGTACCTCGTGCAACTGGAGGCTGAGCAGCAACGCCTGCCAGTGGAAATTCTGGAAATTCAGGAGCGCATGACGGCCTTGGAGCAAAAGCGCCAGACACTGACTGAAGCCATGGCCCTTATCGAAGGCAAAAGCTTCGCGCAGGTCGGTAAGGACACGATGCTCAATGCTCAGGAAATCGCCAAACTGGGCATGGCTGGCCCCGAAGTCGCCGTGGTTGAGAAGGCTATCGAACTGGCCCAGCAAGTGATGGAAAGGCTGGAATCCCTGATCAACTATTTTGGACTGATGGACGCTCGCAACGCGATCCGCAAACAAATGGACGATTTGCTTGCGCTTACTTACGACAAAACCGTTGAACTACGCATTTGCGGCATGAAAAGGGATTTTATCGCCGCCTGTCATAGCTTTGATGATCATCGCGATCTCTACATCGCGCAGTTCAGGAAAATCATCGCGGCAAAACAATCCTTCATCGACGTGTATCGCTCTGCCGAGACGACGGACGAATCCACCGTCTCGGAACTCGTTTCCGACGCTCTTGCACTGTCGGGCTATCTGAAAGTGTTGGCCTGATCATTGGGAGCAACGCCGGGGCAGAGCACATCGATGCTAGACCCCGGCTTTTTCTAGAAGAAAACTATGACCGGAACATTTATTACTCAACGTCAGTTTGATGACATTGACGCCTGCATGGCATTTATCGAAACGACGCCGGGCGTAGTGGGTGAATTTACCCGGGCTGCCGAGCTAGGCAACAAATTCGGCGTTACGCGGCCGCCTACCACAGAGATGAGGGAGGGAGCGAGTCAAGCCAGATTTTGGAAACTTAAAACTGACCCAGGCTTTTACCGGCTCATGACCGGGCATCTTAAGGAAATTGCAAGCTTCACCCAGTATCTTGACTCATACATTCCAACGTTATCAGCGGTCGAAAAGAGGGGCCCGGTCTCCCGCTTGAGCGGTTTGGTTGTACCGGCATATCTTTATCCCGCAACCGGCACCGAGCCGATAAAAAACTGCCTCCAGCTGCTGCAATACCATCAGAGATGGGTGTGCGTGTTTTCTGAAATTTCCCGTGTCAGTACCTCCGGGCACCAAGAGGTACGCCAGGGCATTTATAAGGTACTTCCCAGGGTTTTCGACTTTATGTCAGTGCATTTGCATCACGCCAATGCCAAATGTCCTAAACCGCCACGCATAGAGTCCGCGCGCAAGCTGTTGCACACCACCCGGTATCATTATTTTGCAGGTATGGGGGCAACGGCCAATTTTCTGACCCAGCATGAACGGATCAATTACCTGCTGGCAAAGGCCAGTGAAAGTTTTGCTGGCATGGAGAAGGTTGCAACGTTGGCCAGACTGGCTACAGGTATGAAACTGATAATGGTCGAACTGGATGAAGTACAGCGCCTAGGCAAGGAGATAGTGGTACTCAGGACCGGCGAGTAGCCACGCCGGACAAACTCAGTATTGGCACACATAAAAAAGCCCGCGATCACTCGCGGGCTTTTTGTATCACCGCAACAGCTTTAGACGTAGAACGACTTGAGCGGCGGGAAGCCGTTGAACTCAACCGCGCTATAGCTGGTTGTATAAGCGCCGGTAGACAGCCAGTAAAGGCGGTCACCGATAGCGAGGTTCAGCGGCAGGCCATACTTGTAGTTCTCGTACATGATGTCGGCGCTGTCGCAAGTCGGGCCGGCGATGACCACTTCTTCGACTTCGCCTTTCTTCTCGGTCCAGATCGGAAACTTGATGGCTTCGTCCATGGTTTCGATCAGGCCGGAGAACTTGCCAACGTCCGTGTACACCCAACGCTCGACGGCGGTACGCGACTTGCGCGACACCAGCACCACTTCGCTGACCAGAATGCCGGCGTTGGCGATCAACGAACGGCCCGGCTCCAGAATGATTTCCGGCAGGTCATCACCGAAGTCCTCTTTCAGATAGCGAATGATTTCTTCAGCGTAGGTTTCCAGGCTGTTGGTGCGGGTGATGTAGTTGGCCGGGAAGCCGCCACCCATGTTTATCAGCTTGAGAACGATGCCGTCTTCTTCTTTCAGACGCTCGAAGATGACCTTCACTTTCGCGATCGCGGCGTCCCAGACGCTGATGTCGCGCTGTTGCGAGCCGACGTGGAAGGAGATGCCGTAAGGCACCAGACCCAGCTCACGGGCGAGGATCAGCAGGTCCATGGCCATGTCGGTCTGACAGCCGAATTTGCGCGACAAAGGCCAGTCAGCCGTCGTCGAGCCTTCGGTGAGGATACGTACGTAGACTTTCGAACCCGGCGCAGCCTTGGCAATGTTGCGCAGGTCGGCTTCGGAGTCGGTGGAAAACAGACGCACGCCCTTCTCGTAGAAGTAGCGGATGTCCTTGGATTTCTTGATGGTGTTGCCGTAGCTGATGCGATCCGGGCTGACGCCTTGGTTCATCACTTTGTCCAGCTCATAGATAGAGGCGATATCGAAGCTGGAGCCTTTTTCCTTGAGCAGGTCAATGATTTCAACAGCCGGGTTGGCTTTGACGGCGTAGTAGATCTTGGCGAATTCGAAGCCTGCACGCAGGTCATCGTAGGCCTTGCTGATCATCGCGGTGTCGATGACCACGAATGGGGTTTCTTGCTTGTCGGCAAACGCCTTCATTTTATCGAAGGTGGTTTTTTCGAAATAGTCTTCGACCTGGATCGACATGCTGGGAACTCCTGTTGGCAAACTGAAATTAACAATGGGTGCAAATGAACGTCCTCCGTGTGTATCCCCACTTTGGTTCGCCTACTTCCCAAGGCATGTCCGCCGAAAGCAAAAAAGGCCATGGAGAGCGACGCTTCCTTGGCCTTGCTGTCTCGTCGTCAGTACTTGAGCCGGATGGATCGTTTCCAGCTTGGACGTTCGGCGCGAACTGTAGGACTTGAGAGGCTTGAGATCAACAAAAAATGTCGCCATTTCGCCCGTTTTTGCCGGACGGGCATTTGCGTCTCGGGATGCACCCTGTAGTAACCGACCGATGTGACAGGGTGATGTTCCCGGTGATAGCCATTGTCGGAGTTATCAACAGCCCTTGTAGGAGCGCGCTTGCCCGCGAACGCGGTTTCTCAGCCGGCATATTTATCAATGACACCCCCCGATCGCGGGCAAGCGCGCTCCTACAAAGAGTCAGCGCCAAATCAAACCGAAGCAGCCTGCTCCGCCACTTCCGCTGGCGAGACGATACTTGTCTTCATCCCGCGCGACTGACCGGAGCTGAGATAGGCCGCAATCGACTCTTGCGTGACTTCACCCAGGAACACGTTTTCAGCATCCAGCACCGGCAGCCACGAGCGGTTGAACTCGTACATGCGCGACAGCAGGATGCGCAGGTGTTCGTCGTAGGCGGCGGTGGCGTTGAACGGGCGCAGGTATTGCTCGCACGTACCCGCCTGGCGATGCAGGTCGCGGCGGCGCACATAGCCCATGGCTTTGTTTTCGCTGTCGGTGACGACTACATAACGGCGGTCGTTTTCGTCCATGATTTCCAGCGCATCGGCGACCGGCGTCTCAGGGCTGACGGACGGCGCGTTGTCGGCGGCGTCTTCGGCTTTGACCAGCAGCAGGCGTTTGAGCGTGCTGTCCTGACCGACAAAGCTACTGACGAAATCGTCTGCCGGGTGTGCCAACAGGGTGTCCGGGTGATCGATCTGCAGCAGTTTGCCCGCGCGGAAGATCGCAATCTTGTCGCCCAGCTTGATGGCTTCGTCGATGTCGTGGCTGACCATGATCACGGTCTTGTTCAGCGCGCGCTGCATTTCGAAGAATTCGTTCTGGATCATCTCGCGGTTGATCGGGTCGACCGCGCCAAATGGCTCATCCATCAGCAGCAACGGCGCATCGGCCGCCAACGCGCGGATCACGCCAATACGCTGTTGCTGGCCGCCGGACAATTCACGCGGGTAGCGATGCAGATACTGCTTGGGCTCCAGCTTGATCATGCTCATCAGTTCGCGCGCACGGTCGTGGCACTTCTGCTTGTCCCAGCCGAGCAGTTTCGGCACGACCACGATGTTCTCCTCGATGGTCATATTGGGGAACAGACCGATCTGCTGGATCACGTAACCGATACCACGGCGCAGCTCGACTTCGTCCATGCCGGTGGTGTCTTCGCCGTTGATCAGGATCTTGCCGGAGGTCGGCATGATCAGGCGGTTGATCATTTTCAGCGTGGTGCTTTTGCCGCAACCCGACGGACCAAGGAAGACGCAAATCTCGCCTTCATTGACGGTCAGGCTCACTGAATCCACAGCTTTGACTTCTTTGCCGTTACTTTGAAAAGTCTTGGTCAGGTTTTGCAGTTCGATCATTTGCTTGGCAATCATTTCAGTAATCCTTTTGGAGTCAGCGAGCGTTGCAGCCATTGCAGGAACAGGTCGGCGATGATCGCCAACACACTGACCAGCACGGCGCCGACGATCAACATCGACATATCGCTACGACTGATGGAAGCAAGAATGAGAACGCCCAGACCACCGGCACCGATGGTCGCGGCGATGGTCATGACGCCGATGTTCATGACCACGGCGGTACGCACACCGGCCAGGATCACCGGCACGGCAATCGGCAGCTCCACCATGCGCAAGCGCTGGGAGAAAGTCATGCCGATGCCTTTGGCGGCTTCGCGAATGCCGGGCTCGACGCCGGTCAGGGCCAGATAGGTGTTTCGCATGATCGGCAGCAGTGAATAGAGAAACACGGCAGTGATCGCTGGCATCGGGCCCAGGCCCTGACCGAACTTGGAATAAAACGGCAACAGCAGCCCGAACAAGGCAATCGACGGGATCGTCAGCAGTACGGTAGCGCTGGCCTGCAGAGGACCGGCGAGAGTCGGGAAGCGCGTCATCAACACGCCCAATGGCACGCCGACGATAATTGCCAATGACACCGCGATACCCACCAGCGTGATGTGCTGCAGGGTCAGGTGAAACACCTGATTCCAATCGATGTGGGAGAAAGTGCTGAGAAAATTCATGGCTTTTCCTCCGGTTTCAGCGGCGCGTCATCCGCGCTCGGATTGATCGGATGGGCCCGCAGGAATTCCGCGGCCACGGCGGCCGGGCTTTCGTGATCAACATCGATACGCGCGTTCAAAGCGATCATTGTCTGGTTATCCAGCAGATCGGCGAGCGGCTTGAGCTGCGCAGCCAGTTGCGGGTGCTTGTCCAGATATTCTTTGCGGATCACTGGCGCTGCGGTGTAGTCCGGGAAGTAGTGCTTGTCGTCTTGCAGCACCTTCAATTTGAAGGCGTTCAAACGACCGTCAGTGGTGTAAACCAGCCCGGCGAACACTTGGCCGTTGCGCAGGGCGGTGTAGACCAGTCCGGCGTCCATCTGACGGGTGTTCTCGCGGTTCAGGTTCATGTCGTAGTGCTTGACCATCCCCACCAGACCGTCAGAACGGTTGGCGAATTCGGTGTCCAGCGCAACGATGTGGCCCTTCTTCGCTTCATCCTTGAGCACCACGGTCAGGTCGGACATGGTGTTGATCTGCGGGTACTGCCGGGCGACTTTGTCCGGCAACGCCAGGGCGTAGGTGTTGTTGAACTTGGACGGCGAGAGCCAGACCAGGCCCTTTTTGGCGTCCAGCTCTTTAACGCGCTGATAGGTCTGCTCGCTGTCGAGCTTTTCATCAACGTGGTTGTAAGCCACCAGCGAGACACCGGTGTATTCCCAGAGCATGTCCAACTGGCCGGATTCCTGCGCACTGCGCGCAAGGTTACTGCCCAAGCCGCCCGTAATCTGAACCTGATAACCCTTGTCGCGCAGGTATTGCGCAGTGAGTTCGGCGAGCATGGTCTGCTCGGTGAACACCCGCGCGCCGATGCGCAGCAAGGGGCGCTCGGCGGAGGTTTCTGCTGCCTGGACGAATCCGGTCAGCAACAGGCTCACGCCCGCTATAAATGTGCATAACTTCTTCATTGAAATTCCTTTCACTGCACGGCAGCTCAACGAGCCAGGCCGCGTTCCAGCCAGATACGACTGCCCAATGTCACCAGGCCGTCGAGCAGCAGCGCGAGCAAGGCGGTACATGCCGCGCCCAGCAGCAATTGCGGCTGATTGTTCAGGGCGATGCCGGGGAAGATCAGGCTGCCCAGGCTGTTGGCGCCGATCAGGAAGGCCAGCGGCGCGGTGCCGACGTTGATCGCCAGTGCGACGCGCACGCCACCGATCATGATCGGCACGGCGTTGGGCAGCTCAACCCGCCACAGCACCTGACGCGGTGTCATGCCGATGCCGGTGGCGGCTTCCTTGAGAGAACCCTGAACGTTTTTCAGGCCTTCGTAGGTGTTGCGCACGATGGGCAACAATGAGGCGAGAAACAGCGCGAAGATGGCCGGACCGCTGCCGATGCCGAGAATACCCAGCGCAATGGCCAGTACAGCGAGAGGCGGGATGGTGTTGCCAATGTTGAAGATCTGCATGAAGCGTTCAGCGCGGTGAACCATGCTCGGCCGACTCAGCAAAATGCCAGTCGGGATACCGACCACCAGCGCCGCCAACATTGAGGCCAGCACCAGCACCAGATGCGCTTGCAGGTAAAACAGCAGATCGTCTTGATACTGCTTGAACGTGTCGATGCCGATCCAGTGGACCAGCAGGGCCAGGAGCACGATCGTAATCGCGCCTCCCAATAGCCCCTTGCCATAGCGATTAGCCACAGGCGGACTCCTTATTTCAGTCGGCGAACGCGTCGCGCCTGACTGACCCTTTCAGGTAGCCGTGCGAACGTTCGCGAAGAGCAGCGGGTGGGTCGCCGGTTAGGCGATTTCACAAGCCATGAGCGCAGCTTCGTCAAGCTAACTTGCTGATTTAGCAGGCCTCGACAAGCTTGATTGCGAGGGAGTGGACGTCTCCACGACCGCAAAGGTTCCCACGTGAGACACCATCTGGCCACCCTTTATCGACTGAACGGTTCGGTTATTACCTTTGTTTGGGCTATAATCGCCGCCCTTTTTTGAATCACCTCTCGGGCGATTTCCCATGACCAGACAGGCCGCCGAAGTCGCGAAACGCCGCACTTTTGCCATCATTTCTCACCCGGATGCGGGCAAGACCACCATCACCGAAAAACTGTTGTTGATGGGCAAGGCCATTGCCGTGGCCGGTACGGTGAAATCCCGTAAGTCCGACCGCCATGCGACATCCGACTGGATGGAAATGGAGAAACAACGTGGTATTTCCATCACCACGTCGGTCATGCAGTTCCCCTATCGCGATCACATGATCAACCTGCTCGACACCCCGGGCCACGAAGACTTTTCCGAAGACACCTATCGCACCCTGACCGCCGTCGACTCGGCGCTGATGGTGCTCGATGGCGGTAAAGGCGTTGAGCCGCGGACCATTGCGCTGATGGACGTCTGCCGTCTGCGTGACACGCCGATTGTCAGCTTCATCAACAAGCTGGACCGGGACATTCGTGACCCGATCGAGTTGCTGGACGAGATCGAAGCCGTCCTGAAAATCAAAGCCGCGCCTATCACCTGGCCGATTGGCTGCTACCGCGATTTCAAGGGCGTTTACCACCTGGCCGACGATTACATCATCGTCTACACCGCAGGCCACGGGCATGAACGCACTGACGTCAAGATTATCCAGAAGCTGGATTCGGACGAAGCCCGCGAGCATCTGGGTGACGAGTACGATCGATTCGTCGATCAACTGGAACTGGTTCAAGGCGCTTGCCATGAGTTCAACCAGCAGGAGTTTCTCGACGGCCAACTGACCCCGGTGTTCTTTGGTACTGCGCTGGGCAACTTCGGTGTCGACCACGTGCTCGATGCGGTCGTGAACTGGGCGCCGCTGCCGTTGGCCCGCGTTGCCAACGAGCGCACGGTTGAGCCGACCGAAGAAAAGTTTGCAGGCTTCGTGTTCAAGATCCAGGCGAACATGGACCCGAAACACCGCGACCGGATTGCGTTCATGCGCATCTGTTCGGGCAAGTACGACAAGGGCATGAAAATGCGCCATGTGCGTACCGGCAAGGACGTGCGGATTGGCGACGCCCTGACGTTCTTCTCCTCGGAGCGTGAGCAACTGGAAGAAGCGTACGCCGGGGACATCATCGGTTTGCACAACCACGGCACGATCCAGATCGGCGACACCTTCACCGAAGGCGAAGCACTGGGTTTCACCGGGATTCCGCACTTTGCGCCAGAGCTGTTCCGTCGTGTGCGCCTGAAGGACCCACTCAAGTCCAAGCAGCTGCGTCAGGGCCTGCAACAGCTGGCCGAAGAAGGCGCCACGCAGGTGTTCTTCCCCCAGCGCAGCAACGACATCATTCTCGGTGCCGTCGGTGTGCTGCAGTTCGATGTGGTCGCCAGTCGCTTGAAGGAAGAATACAAGGTCGAATGCGCCTACGAGCCGATCACTGTCTATTCAGCGCGCTGGATCGATTGCCCGGACAAGAAGAAGCTTGAGGAATTCGAGAACAAGGCCGTGGAAAACCTGGCAGTGGACGGCGGCGGTCACCTGACCTACCTCGCCCCGACCCGCGTCAACCTGGCCCTGATGGAAGAGCGCTGGCCGGACGTGAAATTCCGCGCGACGCGCGAGCATCATTAAGGCGTTTATCGCCTGACTGACCGCCATCGCGAGCAAGCTCCCTCCTATAGGATCACATGTCTGCCACCGCATCGGCGGGCATATGCAATACCTGTAGGAGCGCGCTTGCCCGCGATGAGGCCGGTACATCCCGCTACATCTCCAACGCCTGAAACATCGCTTTCGCGGGCAAGCGCGCTCCTACAGATCATCGGCACGCCAATCAATCGGCGGCATATGCAAAACCTGTGGGAGCGGACCTGTCCGCGATGAGGCCGGTACATCCCGCCACATCTCCAACGCCTGAAACATCGCTTTCGCGGGCAAGCGCGCTCCTACACATCACATGCACGCCAATCAATCGGCGGGCATATGCAATACCTGTAGGAGCGCGCTTGCCCGCGATGAGGCCGGGACATCCCGCTACATCTCCAACGCCTGAAACATCGCTTTCGCGGGCAAGCGCGCTCCTACAAGTCATCGGCACGCCAATCAATCGGCGGCATATGCAAAACCTGTGGGAGCGGACCTGTCCGCGATATAGGGGCAGATACATTCTCTACATATTCATCGCCTGACAGATTGTATTCGCGGACAGGTCCGCTCCCACGGGACAGTCTCGGCAGGCTGATCCGCGTCAGATCCTCAAGCTCACTTCACCACCATCCCCACTCCCCGCCCACGCGGATCGGACGCGGTTTCGACTTTCGCGCCGTCAATCTTGATCGCCTGCACGTTGCCCATCGACCAGCCCTGCTCCTTCAGCGTGTAGCCCATCGCTTTCAGTTCATCAGCCACCGGAGCAGCGAGCGGTGCGAAGTTTTCGGTGTAGATCGTGTCTTTGGGCAACAACTGGTGATGCACGCGCCCCGCCGCCACGGCGTCTTTGAGCGGCATGTGCAGGTCATAGATATTGTTCAGCACCTGAAACACGGTAGTGAAAATCCGCGAGCCACCCGGCGTGCCCAACACCAGTGTCACCTGCCCGTCCCGCGTTACCAGGCTTGGGCTCATCGACGACAACATGCGCTTGCCGGGCGCAATCGCATTGGCCTCTCCACCTACCACGCCAAACGTATTGGCTACGCCCGGCTTGGCGCTGAAATCGTCCATCTCGTCGTTCATCAAGAAGCCGGCGCCCTTGACCACCACGCCGCTGCCGTAATCCCAGTTCAGCGTGTAGGTGTTGCTGACCGCGTTCCCTTTGGAGTCGACAATGGAGAAGTGTGTGGTCTGGTGCGATTCAAGCCCGGCCTTGATGTTTTCAGTGGGTGAAATCGCTGTCGGGTTGACCTCATGGGCGCGCTTGACGAGGTAGGCGTGGTCAGTCAATTGATTGACCGGCGCAACGGAAAAATCCGGATCGCCCAGGTAATTGGCGCGATCAGCAAACACGCGCTTCTCGATTTCGGCCAGCAGGTGAACGTAGCGCGCGGAATTAAGCGGCACACCTTTAAAGTCATCCGCCAGCTCTTCCTTGATACCGATCAACTGCGCCAACGCCACGCCGCCCGAGCTTGGCAGCGGCGCGGTGTAGAGCGTGTTGCCCTGCCAGTTGACGTGCAGCGGCTTGCGCCATTGAGCTTTGTAATCCTGCAGGTCCTGCTTGGTGATCAGGCCGTTGTCACGCTGCATCTGCGCGACCAGCAAGTCAGCGGTCTGCCCTTGATAAAACTCGTTGGCGCCCTTGTTGGCGATGCGTTCCAGGGTTTTGGCCAGTTCTGGCTGACGAAACAGCTCCCCGGCTTTCATGCTGGCGAAGTAGTCACCGAAGTTGGTCTTGCCATCGAGCTGCTTGATCGACTCGGCGCTGTATTGGTATTGCTTGTCGGCCACTTTGAAGCCGTTCTTTGCGTAACCGATGGCCGGGGTGAGCAGCTCGGACCAAGGCAATTTGCCGAACTTCTGATGCGCCTCCCACATGCCCATCACGGTGCCAGGCACGCCTGAAGCGCGGGCGCCGATCAGGCTCATGCCTTTGATGACCTCGCCTTTGTCGTCCAGATACATGTCGCGGCTGGCGGCTTTGGGCGCGGTTTCGCGGTAGTCGAGAAAGTAGGGTTTGCCGTTCATGAACAAGGTCATGAAACCGCCGCCGCCGATGTTGCCGGCTTCCGGGTAGGTCACGGCGAGGGTGAAGGCCGTGGCGACGGCGGCATCGACCGCGTTGCCGCCTTTCTTGAGAATCTGTGCGGCGACGTCTGCGCCATATCGGTCGGGCGACGCAACGGCACCGCCCTCCAGCGCGACGGCAAATACCGGTGTACTGGCGGCAAAAATGACCGACAGCGCGAGGGTCTTGAGCATAACGACTCGCATGAGGCTTCCTTAATGGCGTGGTGCGATAGCACTCTGGTGGCGTAGCGCGACAGCATCGTACGCGCGTGCTGTATGGCTGCTGTCTGAATGCTGAAGAAGAGTAACGTCAAGCGCTGCCATTAATGATGAAACCGGCCACAAACGCAAACGGCCACCCGAAGGTGGCCGCTATCCCGTTGAGGAACGCGGATCAGGCTTTGATCATGTCGTGCTTGATCCAGTCGATTACCGACGTGCGCTTCGGCACCCAACCCAGCAGCTCGCGAGCGTTCTTGCCGCGCACCCGACTGTTGGAACCCAGACCGTAGTTGGCCATTTCATAGCCCCACTCGGCTTCGGCATCCTTCAGCGGCCAGTCCTCTGATTTGCCCAGACCCAGCGCCTCGGCCATGGCGTTGGTCATGTCGACGAACGATGCTTCGCCGCTTTCAACGAAATAGAAGGTGCCTGCAGGGTTCTTCTCCAGCGCCAGCGCGTACAGCTCAACCACGTCTTCGATGAACACATTGGACCAGACGTTTTCGCCGGGGCCTACGTGGCGAACCACACCGCTCTTGCGTGCCTGTTTGAGCAAGCGCGGCAGTTGCACGCTGTCGCGGTCCACGCCCAGGCTCAAGCCGTAGATCAACGTGTTGCAGATCACCGCAGAGCGCACGCCGTCTTTTGCCGAATCGATCACCAGATCATCGATGGCAACGCGGGCTGCTTTGTCGGGGGTCGCAGCAGGCAACTGACCTTCGTAGAACACCTGACCGCCGCCTTTACCGCCGGAGGCATCGCCGACGATGCTCGAACCGCTGGTGTGCAGAAACGGTTTGTTCGAGCCTTTGAGGCCTTCGATCAATGCAACGACTGCGCCGCGATGATCGCTGCTGGCGGCGTTGATCACGCCATCGGACTTGCTCGCCTGCTCGGTCAGCAGTGCGTCGTCTTCAAGCGTGCCGATCACTGGCACGATGCCCAGAGTTTTCATTTCTTCGGCTTGTTCGGCGCTGCGAACCAGACCGGTGACGTGGTGGCCGCGCTGCACAAGGCCGGTCGCGATGGAGCCGCCGATGAAACCTGCGGCGCCGGTGATGAAGATATTCATGGGCTGACTCCCGTTTGATGTAAATGATGGGAGTGAGTATCTGCCGATGATTACTGTCGAAAAAGGCATGCCTGGCCAAATGAATGTTTCGCTCAGATCACGAATAGTCTGCCAACTGTAGGAGCGCGCTTGCCCGCGATGGCGTTGTGTCAGGCAACTAATCAGCCTCTGACAGACCGTAATCGCGGGCAAGCGCGCTCCTACGATTTAGGCGTTGCAAACACCCCCACCCGCTCACGCCGCAGATTCAGCGCCAACACGCTGACCAGCACCACCACCGCCCCGACAATCACCATGGGCGAGGGCAATTCCCCCAGCATCACCGACGCAATCGCAATGGCCATCGGCGGCGTCAGGTACAGGCTCATCGAGGCACGACTCACGTCCATATGATCGAGCACATACGCCCAAGCCAAGTACGCCAGCGCGCTGGGAAACAACCCGAGCACGCCCACCGCCACGTTGACTCGCAGCGGCGCATTGAGCACCTCGCCCAGCAGGCCAGGCAGGTAAATCAGCAGAAAAACGGTACCGGACCAGACCGTGTAACAGACCATGGTCAAGCCGTCGTAGCGATGGGAGTGACGCTTTTGCAGCGAGAAATAAATGCTCCAGGAAAACGCCGCCAGCAGGACCAACAATCCGCGCGCATCAATGTGGCCCAGACCGCGATCGCCAGTTACAACGATGGCCGCACCGATCATGCCCAACAGCACGCAGCCCCAACACCAGGCGCCGACCTTTTCCCTGAACACGAAATGCGCCAACAGCGCGGTGAACAAAGGCGTCGATTGCACCAACACGCTGGAAGCCCCAGCGCTGACACCGGCCTGACCAAAGTTGAGCGCGATGTGGTGCAGACTCACGGCGAAAAACCCAAGCACGCCCAGCAGCGGGACGTCCCGTAAACGCGGCAGGGTGATCTTCATCGACGTGGCAATCAGCGCCATGAACAACGACGCGATCAAAAAGCGCAGCAGCGCCAGATGCCCCGGATCGTAGCCCAGCAATCCAATGCGGATGCCGGTGGGCGAGAATCCCCAGCACGTCACCACGAACAAGGTCGCCAACGTGATTTTCACCCCTGTCGCGCGCTGCGAGGGCTTCGCCTCGACAGTGTCCGGCCCGATTGTCGGTGCAGGGTGGGTCACGGTGTTCATTTCGATGCTCCTTCAGGACGGGACTTATTAATCGTCGTCCTCAGTATCGAAACAACTTATGCTCACCACAACCGAGCAATAATGACCTGACCATTCACTTTTGGTGAGCTATGGAACTGGCACAAATCCGTATGTTCAAGACTGTGTCCGACACCGGCAGCATCGCTCGCGCCGCCGAGGTTCTGCATTGCGTGCCGTCCAACATCACGGCGCGGATCAAGGCGCTGGAGGCAGAATTAGGCGTCGCGCTGTTCTTCCGTCAGGGCCGGGGTTTGCAAATCAGCCCGGCGGGAGAAATCTTCCTGACGTACGCAGGCAAAATGCTGACGTTGGCGGACGAAGCCAAGCGCGCGGTGCATCCGGATGCTGCACCTTCCGGGCCTTTGCGGATCGGCGCAATCGAGTCCTCAGCGACCGCGCGCTTGCCGCGATTGCTCGCCAAATACCACGCCAGATACCCGGACGTGTCGTTGGAGTTGGTCACCGGCACGGGCTTGCAGTTGCTGGACGCCACGCAGAACAACAAATTGGACGGCGCGATTGTCGCCATCGACGTGAAGCGTCCACGGCTCAAGCGCACCAGCATGTACCGGGAAGATTTGGTGTTGATAGCGTCGCAGTCTCTGGGCCCGTTGCGCAGCGCCGCCGATTTGCACGGCAAGTCGATTTTCATGTGGCCCGAAGGGTGTCCCTATCGGGCAGCGCTGGAGCGTTGGCTGATGCAAAACGGCCAGACGCAGCCGATCATCAGCATCGCCAATTACGGCACGATTGTCGGATGTGTCAGCGCCGGGGCTGGTGTTGCGCTGGTGCCCAAGGGCGTATTCGAGCAGTACCGCAAAGGTGCGGGCTGGGTCGGTTACGAATTCCCTGAACTGACCTCAATCGACAACCTGTTTTACTGGCACGAAAACTCCGAACACCACCCGGCGCGCGAGGCGTTTGTGGCGATGCTGCGAGCCGAATTCGAGCCAGCAATCAACACAGACCTGTAGGAGCCAACTTGTTGGCGAGCATGGCAAACGCGGTGTGTCAGCCAAAACGCCTCGCGAACAAGTTCGCTCCTACAGTAACGCCGACATCCAAGCTCCATAAGCGCCTGCGATCAACACGGACCTGTAGGAGCCAACTTGTTGGCGAGTATGGCAAACGCGGTGTGTCAGCCAAAACGCCTCGCGAACAAGTTCGCTCCTACAGTAACGCCGACATCCAAGCTCCATAAGCGCCTGCGATCAACACGGACCTGTAGGAGCCAACTTGTTGGCGAG
>NZ_JBSKHW010000001.1:0-29929 GCF_057128765.1 Pseudomonas corni | reverse complement strand
ACCTGTAGGAGCCAACTTGTTGGCGAGGGCTGCGATTGCGGTGTGTCAGCCAAAACGCTTCGCGAACAAGTTCGCTCCTACAGTAACGCCGACATCCAAGCTCCATAAGCGCCTGCGATCAACACGAACCTGTAGGAGCCAACTTGTTGGCGAAGGCTGCGATTGCGGTGTGTCAGCCAAAACGCCTCGCGAACAAGTTCGCTCCTACAGGGAGCGCTGCGATTCAAGCGGCATAGCCCGCCAGCTTCTGCTGGATGAAATCCAGAAAGCACTGAATCCTCAACGCCAGTTGTGAGTTGCGGTAGTACACGGCGTGGATCGGTTGCCGGTAGCCGCTGTTTGCCTCAGGCAGCAGGATTTTCAAGCGTCCGGTGCGGATGTCTTCGTGGGTCATGAAGTGCGACAGGCAGGCGATGCCCTCCCCGGCCAAAGCCAGTTGCCGCAGCGTCTCTCCGCTCGAAGCTGACAACGCCGGGTGTATGAGCAGGCGATCGCCATCGGCATGGCGCAATGGCCAGTGATTGAGCGATTCGGTCTGGGTGAAGCCCAGCAACGAATGCTCGATCAGCGCCTCAACGGACTTGGGAATGCCGTGCTTTTCCAGGTAAGCAGGGCTCGCCAGAATGTTCAGCGGGCTAGTGCCCAGCGAGCGCGCATGCAGCGTCGAGTCTGCCAGCGCGCCGATGCGGATCGCGATATCCGTACTCTGCTCCAGCAAGTCGATTATCAGGTCGTTGCTGTTCAATTCCAGCTGAACATCCGGGTACAACGCGCGAAATTCAGCCACATACGGCACGATGGAATGCAGCATGAACGGCGATGCCGCATTGATCCGCAGACGCCCGGAAGGCGCCCGTTGACGCGATGACAGGCGCTCCTCCAATTCCTCCATCTGCGCCAGGATATGCCTGGCGCGCTCAAGGAAGAATTTGCCTTCTTCGGTCAGGTCCATTCGCCGCGTGGTGCGGTTGATCAGCGTGGTGTCGAGCTTGGCTTCCAGCCGGGACAACGTACGGCTGATTGCAGATGGAGTCTGTCCTACCTGTTCGGCGGCGGCCGAAATAGAGCCACTTTCGATCACCGACACGAATACCTGCAACTCATCGGATCTGGCTTTCACTGTTGTCCTCCGCTCAAAACTGAGCTGGATATTAGCTTCGTTTTTCGCAAAAGCCAGAGCCCGCTTTAAACCCATGCGCCTGCATCAGGCGGTCGATCAGCCGGGCAGCAGTCCAGCTGATCTGTACGCCTGAACCGTTACGTCGAACACCGAGATATCACCACGGCCACGGGCGACCAGTTGCGCGCCCTCTATGGCTGCATAGATTGCCATCGCCTGACGCGTCTGCTCCTCAGGCGAGAGTTCTGGCCGGCACGCTTGGAGCACGCCGGACAGCCATTGCACGTTGACGTCAGTGAACGCACTGACCTCCACCCGTACTTCTTGCGGCAGGTCATCAAACTCGGCAGCCATGATTCCGCACAAGCACATGCGGTTGTCGTTAAGCAGCGCCGCGCGAAAGATGTCGGTGTAGCCCTTCATCCAGGTGCCGAGATCGTCCGACTCGGCACGTAACCCGTTCAGATAAGCCAGGCCATCCTCGGTGTAACGCTTGGCCAACGCGGCGCCCAAATCGCCTTTGGTGGGAAAGTGGTAGTGAATGCTCGCGCTCTTGATGCCGACGTCCTTGGCCAACTCACGAAAGCTCAAGCCGTTGTAGCCACGGGTCTGCACCATTTTCCGAGCGGTCGCCATGATGGTTTCCCGGGTATCAGTGATGGTCATGGAAAATTCTCTCTATCGGTAGATAGGCTTTGACAAGAGCAAAGCATTGCGCGCAGTGTATATCTACCACTAGATAGACAGCTACGGAGCTGACATGAAAATTTTCGACATCCCCGGTTTCCCCAACCCATTACGCATCCGCATCGTTCTCGCTGAGAAAGGCCTGGGCGCCGACATTGAGTTCATTAAGATTGATTTACCCGCAGCCGAACACAAGCAGCCCGCCTTTCTGGCGATCAACCCGTTAGGCACAGTACCGGTGTTGCAGATCGACGACGGCACCTACATTTCCGAATGCACGGCGATCACTGAGTATTTGGATAACCTGGACGGCAACCCAATCCTGACCGGCAAAACGCCGAAAGAAAAAGCCCTGATCCACATGATGCAAAAGCGCGCGGAATCCGAGTTGGCCGATCCGGTAGGCTTCTACTTTCACCACGCCACTCCGGGCTTGGGCGAAGGGCTGCAGCCGTACAAGAGTCCTGAATGGGAAGGCCGCATTGAGTGGGGCAATCGTCAGCGTGACAAAGCGGTCAATGGCATGAAGTATTTTGATCAGGTGCTCAGAACCCAGCCGTACATAGCCGGTGAAGCGTTTTCAATGGCGGACATTACTGTTCTGGCAGGATTGATCTTCGCCGGTTTCGCCAGCATTGCGATTCCGGAGGAATGCACCGCGCTCACGGCCTGGCAGGCGAAAGTCCAGGAACGCCCCAGCGTGAAAAACCCGGCCTGATCGCAGCTCGTCCTGTGCCGCCAGCGAATGGCGGCGCAGTGTCAGCCCGCAATAAAGAGATGCACGCCCAGCGCCGCCATGCCCACGAAGAACACGCGCTTGAACAGCAATGCGCTGATTCGCTGCCGCAACCATTGCCCGATCATCATCCCCAGCAACGCCGGAATCAGGGCCAGTACTGACGCCCCCATTTCGCCGCTGCCCAGTGCGCCCTGCCAGAACAGCCCCGCGCCCAGCGCCAGCGTGGAAACGGTGAACGACATCCCCAACGCCTGCACCAGCTCATTGCGATCCAGTCCGAGGCCCTGAATGTAGGGCACGGCGGGGATCACGAAGACGCCAGTCACCGAAGTCACGACCCCAGTGATGAACCCGCATAGCGGCCCCAGCCAGTATTCGGATTTGGGCGGCACCTTGAGGGTCGGCAGAAACAGGCCGCACAACGCGTACACCACCAACGCCCCGCCCAGCGCGCGCCCCATGGATTTGCCGCTGCCCACACCTAACCACAACGACGACAACGTCGTGCCGATGACGATCATTGCCAGCAACGGCCACAACCGTTGGATGAGACCACGCAAATGCCCGCCTGCTGCCAGTTGCCAGAGGTTGGTGAACGTCGACGGAATGATCAGCAATGCGGCAGCCTGCGTGGGCAACATAGCCAGGCCAAGCATGCCCATGGCCACGGTTGGTAGGCCCATGCCGATCATGCCTTTGACGGTGCCGGCCATGAGAAAGGTGACCAGGACCAGTATCGACAGGCTAAGCCCGAGGCTTTGATATAGCGCAAAGAGTGTGTTCATGGCGCTATCGTGCCTTGAACGTCGAGCGCTGAAAATCTGCCATATACTGAGCCAGCCTCAGCCCAGGACAGAACCACAGCCGAACCCAGATTTTTTTTGTAGGAGCGCGCTTGCCCGCGAATACGGTTTTGCTGCACCGAGTCCGTTAACTGACACACCTGTTCGCGGGCAAGCGCGCTGCTACAGATGATCCAGAGCCACGCCATGCACTTCGACCTGATCGACCTCAAGCTTTTCCTGCACGTGCTCGAAAGCGGCAACATCACCGCGGGTGCGGCGCACAGTCATTTGTCGCTGGCTTCAGCCAGCGCCCGCATTCGCGGGCTGGAATCATCCTTGGGCATCCCGCTGCTCGAACGTGGCCGCCGCGGTGTGACGCCCACGTCTGCCGGCAAGGCGCTGGCTCAACATGCGCGGCTGATCCTGCAACAGGTCGAGCGCATGCAGGTTGATCTCACCGATTACGTGCAGGGTTTCAAGGGTCAGATCCGCCTGCTGTGCAACACCTCAGCACTCAGCGAATACCTGCCCGAACTGCTTGCAGGCTTTCTGGTGAGCCATCCCAATATCGACATCAATCTGGAAGAACACCCCAGCCTGCGCATCCTGCACGCCGTACGCCACGGGACGGCTGACATTGGGATCATTTCCGACGCTGTCGATGCCACTGGCCTGCAAACTCTGCCGTTTCGCGCCGACCCACTTACCCTCATCACACCGCTGGATCATCCCCTTGCCGAGCAATCCACCCTACGTTTCGCGCAAAGCCTGGATTACGAATTCATCGGTCTTGGCGTCGCCAGTGCGATGGCGATCTATCTGGAGGAGCAAGCGTTGCACGCCGGTAGACGGCTGAAAATCCGCGTGCGCGCCGAAAGCTATGACGGCGTAATGCGCATGGTCGTGCGCGGAGCCGGATTGGGCATCGTGCCGCAGGCGGCCATCGAGCGATTTCAGGATTCGGCGCGGTTCAAGAGCCTTGCGCTCACTGACCCGTGGGCCGATCGCAGGCTGATGCTCTGCTCAGCGGATTTCAACGCACTGCCTGCCTATGCCAAGGCACTGGTGCGCGCATTGAATCCCGACATCGCGCTTATGGACATCCCAATGTCGAGCCCAGACAACTGACCACAGTGCGTCAGCCCTAAGGTGAACGAGCGCAAACTTTGCCTCTCACCTGGAGCTGTTATGTCTAAGCCGATCACCGTTCTTCGCGACACCACGCCCTTGCCTGTCGTCGACGCCTGCAAGTGGGAGCGCATCGAAGGCGAACCACACACCGTCAATCTCAACGCCTACACCAGCGAAGACGGCAGCAAGATCATGGGCACCTGGATCTGCACCCCTGGCAAATGGCGGGTGGAGTACGTGAAGTGGGAGTACTGCGATTTCCGCGAAGGCTATTGCATCATCACTCCGGACGGCATGGAGCCGATTCACCTGCGCGCCGGCGACATCTTCGTCGTGGAGCCGGGCATGAAAGGCACGTGGGAGGTGGTCGAAACAGTGCGCAAGTATTTTGTATTTGCCTGATAGCTCCACCCCGTACTTATCCAACTTCCCGCTGGAAAAATGGCTTGGTGGGAAAGGACTTCGTCGGAGGGAGCTTGCTCGCGATGCGGTGTGTCAGCCACACAGCGTCGTCAGAGTTGACCGATCGCGAGCAAGCTCCCTCCCACAATCCGGTCGGCTTTTTTGTCCTGAAAAGTTGGCAGGCCCAAGCGATGCCGCCTAGTCTCAGGCCTTCCGGTTTTTACATCCCGAGGTGCCCTGCAGCCATGAATGCCACCATCACCGCTGTCAGCCTTAGCCCCAGCCATACGTTCAGTAAACAAGCCGCCACGCAAATCACTCTGCTCGAAGGATTGGGCATCGAAGGTGATGCGCATTGCGGTGTCACTGTGAAGCATCGGTCCGACGTCGCCCGAGACCCGACCCGCGCCAATCTGCGTCAGGTTCACCTGATCCATGGCGAACTGTTCGATGAACTGCGCGAGCAAGGCTTTTCGGTTGACGCCTCCATGCTGGGGGAAAACGTCACCACACGCGGCGTCGACCTGCTCTCGCTCCCCGTCGATACCGAACTGCAACTGGGTGACGACGCGGTGGTACGCCTCACCGGCCTTCGCAATCCTTGTTCGCAAATAGACGGTCTTCAAAAAGGGCTGCTGTCGGCAGTGGTCGAGCGCAAACCCGACGGCGAGGTGATTCGCAAGACCGGCGTCATGGCCGTGGTGATAAAAGGCGGGGTGGTGCGCAAGGGCGACGAGCTGATCGTGAAACTCCCGGCACTGCCCCATAAAAAGCTGGAGCGGGTTTGACCGCAAGCGCCCAACCTGTAGGAGCGAACTTGTTCGCGAGACGTCCTTGCTGACTTACCCAATAGCCCGCCTCGCCAACAAGTTGGCTCCTACAGAACAGTGGTGGATCAGCCCTGTTTCAGATACGCCGCAACGATCGCCGAGAAATCCTTGCCGCCGTCGCCCCGCAAACTCATGGCTTGATACAGCTGCTGCGCGACAGCGCCGAGGATGACCGGTTGCTTCGCGACTTTCGCCGCCTCGGTCGCCAATCCCAGGTCCTTGAGCATTAAGTCGGCGCCGAAACCTCCGGTGTAGCCGCGCGATGCAGGCGCCGTTTCGACAACGCCAGGCCAGGGGTTATAGATTTCCGAACTCCAGCAACGGCCAGTCGAGCTGTTGATCACGCCCGCCAGCACATCGGTGTCGATACCCAGACTATTGCCCAAAGCCATGGCTTCGGCGACGCCGATCATGGAGATGCCGAGCAGGAGGTTATTGCACATCTTGGCGATTTGACCGGTGCCCAGATCGCCACAATGGACGATGTTTTTGCCCATCTGCGCCAGTATCGGTTTGAGCCGCGCGAAGTGTTCGGTGCTGGCGCCCACCATAAATGTCAGTGTGCCGGCCTGCGCCCCACCGGTGCCACCCGAGACCGGCGCATCCCCAAGCGTGACACGTTGCCTGGCGGCAAGCGCTGCAATGTCTCGAATGGTCTGCGGATCGATGGTGCTGCAATCCACTGCTGGCACCCCGGAAGCGATGCCCGCCAGTACGCCATCTTCATTCAGGTAAACGCTGCGCACATGAGCGGCGGCGGGCAGCATGGTGATGACGAGCTCGGCGCCCTGGGCCGCGTGTTTGGGCGATTCGGTGATGCGTCCGCCCAGTGCTGAAAGGTCCGCCAGCACCTGCTGATTGAGATCGAACAGATTGAGGTCATGCCCGGCCTTGATCAGGTTTCGCGCCATGGGCGCGCCCATGTTGCCCAGGCCGATGAATGCGATTTTCATTGTTGTTTACTCCACGAAAAGTGACGCCTTTGTAGGAGCGCGCTTGCCCGCGATTACGGTGTATCTGAGTTATCAATGCTGGATGACACACCGATATCGCGGGCAAGCGCGCTCCTACAGTCAAATCATCATTTCAAATTGATGGTGGTGTTCACCCCATCATTGACGCTGTCGTCGTCGAACCAGCGGCTGGTGACGGTCTTGGTCTGAGTGTAGAACTGCACCACCTGCTTGCCATACGGCCCCAAGTCCCCCAGCTTCGAACCGCGCGAGCCGGTGAAGCTGAAAAACGGCACCGGCACCGGGATTGGGATGTTGATACCCACCTGACCGATATCGATTTCACTCTGGAATTTGCGCGCTGCCGCACCGCTCTGAGTGAACAACCCGACGCCGTTGCCGAACGGGTTAGCGTTAACCAGTTCAATTGCCTGATCCAGCGTATCGACCTCCAGCACCACCAGCACCGGGCCGAAGATTTCCTGAGTGTAGATCTGCATCTGGGTGGTCACGCCCGTGAACAGCGTAGGGCCGACGAAATTGCCTTCTTCGTAACCCGGCACGCTGATGTCGCGGCCATCGAGTTCGAGCGTGGCGCCCTCTTTCACGCCGCTGTCGATCAAATCCAGAATCCGCTGCTTGGCACGCCTGGAAATAACTGGGCCGACATCGGTGCCCGCTTCGCTGCCTGCGTTGACTTTCAGCTTCTGCGCCAGCACTTTCAAATCCGGAATCCACTGCTTGGCAGCGCCCACCAACACCACTGCCGAGGTTGCCATGCAGCGTTGCCCCGCTGCCCCGAAACCTGCGCCCACCAAGGCGTTGAGCGTCTGCTCGCGGTTGGCATCCGGCAGCACCACCGCGTGGTTTTTCGCACCCATCATCGATTGCACGCGCTTGCCGTGCTTGCCCGCAAGGTCGTACACATGAGTGCCGACCGCCGTCGAGCCGACGAAGGACACCGCCTTGATGTCCTTGTGAGTGCAGATCGCGTCAACCACTTCCTTGCCACCGTGGACGACGTTCAACACCCCGGCTGGCACGCCGGCTTCGACGGCCAGTTCAACCAGCAGCATGGTCGACATCGGGTCCTGCTCGGAGGGCTTGAGCACGAAGGTATTACCGCAGGCGATGGCCATCGGGAACATCCACAACGGGATCATGGCCGGGAAGTTGAAGGGCGTGATCCCCGCGCAGACACCGATTGGCTGACGCAGCGTGTAGGTATCGACGCCACCGGCGACGTTTTCCGCGAATTCTCCCATCTGCAACGTGCCTATGGAGCACGCGTGCTCGACCACTTCGAGGCCGCGAAAGATGTCGCCCTCGGCGTCGGCGATGGTCTTGCCCTGTTCAGCGCTAAGGACCACGGCGATGCGTTTGGAGTGCTCACGAATCAAGGCTTGCAGCTTGAGCATGATGCGCATGCGCGCGCCGATGGGGGTGTAGCGCCAGGTCTTGAATGCTTCTTGTGCCGCGGCAACGGCTGTGTCCACTTCAGCGGTGGTTGCAAATGGCACCTGCGCCAGCACCTGCTGGGTGGCGGGGTTGATGACGTCGAGCCATTCGCTGGTTTGCGAGTCGATCCACTCGCCATTGATTAGCAGTTTCACGCGAGCCACGGTGGTGTTGTTTTTATTCAGTGAGGCGTTCATTTCAGCTGTCTCCAATCAACGCGGCAACCCCTGAGAGCGCCGCCAAAGGATGTGTCAGGAAGGTTTGAATCGTGGCGGGTCACGCTTCATCAGCGCCGTACAGACCAATGCAATCAGCGCCATGCCCAGCAGGTAGACGATCACGTAATGCGGGCTGCCGCCGCCGACCGCCAGCAATTGGGTGGCGATCATTGGCGCAAATCCGCCGCCCAGCACACCGGCCAGCTGCACCGATACCGAGATGCCGCTGTAGCGAATTTCCGCCGGGAATTGCCGGGCGAACAGCAGCGATTCCGGTGCGTACAGAATTGGGAACACCACACCGACTGCCAACACCATCGCCCACCAGACCAACTGCGGTTCTCGGGTGCCGAGCATGGCGAAGAAGGGATAGATGAACGCGCAGAGCAGAAGAAGCCCGGCGAAATACAGACGCTTCTGACCGACCCGATCGGAAATCGCCCCACACAGCGGCATGGTGATCAACGACAGCGCTGCGCCTGCGGTGATGGCGTTGAGGATGTCGCCACGGGGGATTTGCAGCTGATTGGCGGCGTAAGCCAGGGCGAACGTCACCGACATATAGAACCAGGCGTTCTCGGCCGTGCGCGCGCCGATGATGGTCAGGGTTTCCCGTGGGTGATCACGAAACACTCGAAACAGCGGCACTTTGACAGCGATGTTATCTTGCTTGAGCTTCTCGAAATCGGGCGACTCCGGCACTTTCAGGCGGATGACCCAACCGACGCCCAGCAACACGATGCTGGCGAGAAACGGCAGGCGCCAGCCCCAACTGAGCATGTCCGCTTCCGGCAGTTTCGCGACCAGGCCCATCGCCAGCGACGCCAAGACCAAACCAGCGCCAACACCCGTCTGCGGCAGGCTGCCGTAAAAACCTTTTTTGCCTTCCGGGGCATGTTCAACGGCCATCAATACCGCCCCGCCCCACTCGCCGCCGACCGCCATACCTTGGAGGAAGCGCATCGCGACCAGAATCACAGCAGCCCAGTAACCGATCTGCTCGTAGGTGGGGATCAGGCCAATGATGATCGTCGGAATCCCCATCAGCATCAGCGTGAACAGCAGCATCGACTTACGACCGATCCTGTCGCCGAAGTGACCGAACACGATCCCGCCCAATGGGCGTCCGAGAAAGCCCACCGCGTAGGTCGCGAACGCTGCGAGCACACCGATGATTGGATCTAGCGCGGGGAAAAATATCTTGTTGAAGATCAGGGCGGCAGCGGTGCCGTAGAGGAAAAAGTCATACCACTCGATAGTCGTGCCCGCCATGCTGGCAGCGCCGGCCAGTCGGTAGGATTTGGCTTTCTTTGCAGGGCTGGCGTCGAGTACGCCGGGGCCTGCGGTTATCGCGTTCTTCATAAACTCCTCCGCTTATTATTGTTGTGCAGGGTGTTATGGCGTGTGGGGTGGTGCGGTTTTTTAGGTGCGTTGAGCTCGATTATCAGGTTGTTTCGATTCCCTGTAGGAGCGCGCTTGCCCGCGATTTGCGTCGTGTCAGACACGACTTCGGCACAGATACACCTCAATCGCGGGCAAGCGCGCTCCTACACGTCTGGTTTGGATCACAGGTCGCATTGGAGTATAGATGTGCAAACTTCTAATAAGAACGCACATAAAAGCAGGTCCAACATGCAAAAAAACATCACGTCCTTGAGCACATTGAACTGGGACGATTTGAAGTTTTTCCTCGAAGTCGCCCGCACCCGCAAAGCCAGCACGGCCGCAAAAAAACTGAGCGTCGATTACACCACTGTGTCCCGACGCATCAATTCGCTGGAAACTTCACTGGGCACATTGCTGTTCGAGAAGTCGCGCAATAACGGTTTTATCCTGACCGCCGAAGGTCAGCGTTTGCTGGGGTCTGCCGAGTCCATCGAAAGCACGCTGCACATGGCCTGCGAACAGGTTTCCGGTTCGGGAGTGGCCTTGTCAGGGCATGTGCGCATGGGCTGCACGGAAGGTTTCGGCAGCTTCTTCATCACGCCGCAGCTGAGTCATTTCACCGACGCCTACCCCGCCATTTCGGTGGACATCCTGCCACTGCCGCACTTCATCAGCCTGTCCAAACGCGAGGCGGACATCGTCATCGCGTTGGAGCGCCCCGAGCACGGCCCGTATGTGTGCTGCAAATTGTGCGATTACAGCTTGCGGCTGTATGCGACCCAGGACTACCTCGACAGCCACGCGCCGATCAAACGGGTCGAGGATCTGGCCGATCATCCCTTCGTCAGTTACGTCGATGATCTGGCGTTCAGCTCGGAGCTTCTATACCTGAGCAACTTGCTGCCCGGCGCCCACGCGACACTGCGCAGCACCAGCGTCATCGCCCAGTACGTAGCAGCTTTGCAGGGCCGGGCGCTGGCGATTTTGCCGTGTTTTCTGGCGGCGCAGGATTCAAGGCTGCTGCCGGTGCTGGAGGCGGATGTGAACATCACCCGGCATTTCTGGATGTACTGTCGCGAGGATTTGAGGAAGTTGAAGCGGATTACGTTGCTGTGGGATTACATCCGCGAAAGCACGGATCAGAACAAAGCGTTTTTGTTGGGGGAGACCAAGGTGATGGGGTTTCTGGATTAGCCGGACGGTTCGTGGCCTGATCTGACGCCTCGCGAACAAGTTCGCTCCTACAGCATTAAACCTGTAGGAGCGCGCTTGCCCGCGATGAGGCAGTGTCAGTCACCTCATTCGGTGCATGACTACCTGAATCGCGGGCAAGCGCGCTCCTACGATCGCGTGACGATCAGTGCAACGCATTCTCCCGATTCTTCGCCACATCCGCCGGCTTGACCTCACCATTGCTCTGTCCAAACCGGCGCAACACGAAGGTGCTGACCGCAGCCAGCTCGGTGTCGTTGTAAGCACGGGCAAAGTTTGGCATGCGCTGGTCAGCGCGCATGGCGGTTGGCGTGTGGCCTTCCAGCAGTGTGGCGATCAGGTTGGTACCCTTCGGGTCGTTGACCGTTTTGAGCCCCATCAACATCGCAACCGGTGATTGATTGCCAGTGCCGTCCGCACGGTGGCAAGACGCGCAAGCGTCAGCAAAGAGCTTGTGGCCCAGCGGACTGCTCGCTTGATCGTTGATCTTTGCGGCTGGGCGGGCAATGCCTTCGCTGCGAGCAGGAGTCGATTTGAGGTAAACAGCGATCGCCTTCAGGTCGGCTGCGTCCAGGTAACGCAAGCTGTGCTCGACCGCGTCAGCCATAGGCCCGCCCGCCCCGCCGTAACCCGGTGCATAACCTTGGCTCAAGTAGCTGACCAGCGATTCCTCTGGCCAGGCGCCAATCCCGTATTGGTTGTCGGAGCTGATGTTGTAGGCGCGCCAGTTACCCAATTCACCACCGGCAAGCGAATTGCCCTTGCTCATCGCCTGGAAGATATTGCGCGGGGTGTGACATTCGCCACAGTGCCCCGGCCCTTGCACCAGATACGCCCCGCGGTTCCATTCCTGTGACTGTTTGCTGTCCGGCACGAAGCGCTCGTTGGAAGCAAATAGCGCGTTCCAGAAGAACATCCCCCAACGCTGATTGAACGGGAACGACAAGTCATTCTCGGGCGGCTTCTGGTTGATCGGCTCCAGGCTGAATAGATACGCCTTGATCGCCAGAATGTCTTCGCGGGACATCAGCGTGTAGGACGTGTACGGGAACGCCGGGTAGTAGTGCTTGCCGTCCTTGCCAACGCCTTTTTGCAGCGCGCTGACGAAGTCGTCATCGGTCCAGTTGCCGATCCCGGTGTCTTTGTCGGGCGTGATGTTGGGCGAATAGATCGTGCCAAATGGCAGCTTGAACGACAGGCCGCCCGCGTAGGGTTTGCCACCTGGCGCCAAGTGACACGCGACGCAATCGGCTGCGCGCGTCAGGTATTCGCCCTTGCTGATCAAGGCGGGGTCGGCGGCCTGCACCGACAATGCAAAAGCGGCACTCACGACAGCGAGCGCATAGTTAAACGTTTTCATGACTGCGCTCCTCAAACAGTGAAATAGCCGAAACGGCTCAGTGGCAAACGGCGCTCACGCACATTGGTCGCGGCGTACAACGCGTTCACCAATGCCGCAGCGGCAGGCACTGCACCCGTCTCGCCAACACCGCCGGGGCTTTCGACGCTCGGCATCAGGTGTACCTGAACCGGTGGCGCGTCACTCATGCGGATCTGCCGATAGGCGTGGAAGTTGTTCTGCACCACTTGGCCTTTTTCAACGAGGATTTCGTTGAACAGTGCCGCCGACAGCCCGAACAGCGTGCCCCCTTCCATCTGCGAGGCAACCGAAGTGGGATTATTGGCGAAGCCGCAATCGACCACTGTAATCAACCGCTTGATGCGAAAGCCCTTCTCCCCCTGCATTTCCAGCTCGACTACGGTGGCGACAAAGCTGCCGAACACTGCGCTGACCGCGACACCGCGCCCCTGCCCCTTGGGCAGTGGAGTTTTCCAGTCGGCCAATTCGGCCGCCTTTTGCAACACAGCTCGCGCACGGGGCTGCGCTTGCATCAGGCTCAGGCGGTACTCCACCGGATCAGCCTTGGCGTTGTGCGCCAGCTCATCGATGAAAGATTCGATCGCGTAGGTGCTGCGCAATGGGCCCACACCACGCCACCAAGAGACCGGAATCGCTTCCGGGTCCTGGCGGATATAGCGCACTTGCAGGCTGTTCAGCGCGTAGATCGGGTCAATCGCTACCTCGACCGCATCGCCATCTACGCCGTTCTCGGGTAACTGTCCGAGGTAAGCGGCGACCACGGAAGCGCCAGCGATACGGTGCTCCCAACCGACCGGGCGCAAATCCTTGTCCAGCGCTGCGTTGATCCGGTCGACATAGTGCGGACGATATTTGTCGTGGGTCATGTCCTCTTCGCGGCTCCAGATCAGCTTGATCGGGTAGCTGAGCTGGCGAGCAATGTCCACGGCCTGAAAGATGAAGTCCGACTCCAGACGACGGCCAAAACCGCCGCCGATGAGCTGGTTGTGGATAACTACTTTCTCCACCGGCATGCCGCTGATTTTCGCCGCACCCATTTGCGCAAAGCCCGGCGCCTGGCAACCGACCCACAGTTCGCACATGTCAGGACGCACGTGGGCCACGCAGGTCATTGGTTCCAGTGGCGAGTGCGACAAAAACGGCTGCTGGTAGACCGCCTCGAAATGGCTTGGCGCGCTTTTCAGCGCAGCGGCGATGTCGCCGGTCTGCTTGGCGAACACGCCGTCTTTGGAGCTGGCATCCAGCAACGCCTGATCCAGCTGAGCCGAATCAATGCCTGCGTGCGGACCCAGGTCCCACTCGATTTCCAGCGCCTTGAGAGCCTGTTGGCAGGACCAGAAATTGGTGGCTGTTACCGCAACAGCGTTGTCCAGCCGCACGACGTCACGAACGCCCGGCACTTTACGCGCGGCCTCGTCCTTGACACTGCGCAACTTGCCGCCCACCACCGGACAGGTCAGTGAGGACGCAATCAGCATGTCCGGAATTTTGAGATCGATGGTGAACAGCGCCGAGCCATTGACCTTGTTCGGCGTGTCGAGACGTTGTGCCGGGGTGCCCAGCAGTTTGAAATCTGCGATGAGCTTGAGCGGAACATCCTTGGGAATCGGCAGCGCGGAAGCCGCTTCGACCAAATCGCCGTACGCGGCCTTCTGCCCGTTCGGCCCGATGATCTGGCCGTTTTCGGCGTGGCACTGACTCGGCGCGACGTTCCAGCGCAGGGCTGCGGCTTGAGTCAGCAATACACGGGCGCTGGCGCCAGCACGACGCAGTGGCTCCCAGGTGTAGCGCGTCGAGGACGAACCGCCAGTGGCCTGAAACTGCAGCAAGTTGTCGGTATAGAGGTCAGCGTTGGGCGGCGCTTCTTCGATCGTCACTTGGCTCAGAGGCACTTCCAGCTCTTCAGCCACCATCATCGCGATGCCGGTCTGCACGCCCTGGCCCATCTCGATTTTCGGCGAGATCACCGTCACTCGACCGTCGCGGCCTACGCGCACAAAAGCGCCAAAGCCGGGGGACGCAGCATCACCCAGACGCGCTGCGCTGACGGTTTCGGCGGCAAAACTGCGGGTCACCAACGGCGGCAACCAGGCACTGATCAGCAATCCGCCCAAAGACAGCGCGCCGCCCTTAAGCAATCCGCGCCGCGACACCGACACGGTCGATCGATTGGTATTAGTCATGGTCACTTCCTCAGGCCTTGCTGACGCTTTTGATGGCAGCACGAATGCGCGTGTAGGTTGCGCAGCGGCACAGATTCCCCGCCATGGCGGTGGTGATCTGCTCGTCGTTGGCGTCAGGGTGGGCCTGCAAAAGTGCCACGGCGGACATAATCTGGCCCGGCTGGCAGTAACCGCATTGCACGACCTCGTGTTCCAGCCAGGCTCTTTGCACTTCCTGGCCGACCGGCAATTGGGCAACGGCTTCAATGGTGGTGACTTTGCGTCCCGCCACCGCACTCACTGGCAATACGCAGGAGCGCACGGCCTGGCCGTCCAGATGCACCGTACAAACGCCGCACTGCGCAATGCCGCAGCCATATTTGGTGCCAGTCATGCCCAGCACATCGCGCAGGACCCACAACAGCGGCATGTCGTCGGCGACATCCACGTCATGGTCCTGACCATTGATCAGTAATTTTTGCATCAAGAAGCCTCTGGCATTCATCACGGTTGCCGCTGATTCATCGCCTTGGCGATGCTGGTCCACAGCGGTGTCGGTACTATTCGATTGCTTGCCCGCCGGGACATTGCCGTCGGACTTATATAAGAATTGTCGGCTTAATTGCTGCCCAAACGCTCTGAACAGAGGGCTGGCAGCCTTCACTGGATCGTCGAGAGTTGCTTAAGAAAAAGATAGTACCTTTGTGCTCGCGAGCGGTGGTGCGCTTTTTGAAACATTTTTAAATGTTTTGAAATCTCTGAACTATGCATTTGAGGATTCCTATTCTTCCCGCTCGTCGCCCGCCCCTAAGATCGGCTCCAATAAAGGAGCCCGTCCACAGAGACACGGCCCAAAGATTGCCTTTTCAGATTGTCACTGCCGTTTGTTACCCGTTTCGGTTTGCGCCGCGGCGGAGCCGTGTCAGCTGTCCACAGGAATCTTTGGGGTCGATCGATGAAACTGGAAATTTTCCGCACGCTGTGGGGCTATACCGCGAGCAAGGCTTGCGCACTCGATGAGTTACTGGAAGCCGGTTTCGACGGCATGGAAGCCCGCATGCCTATGGCCGCCAGTGAGCGTGCCGAATTTGCCGCGTTCCTGCGCGCCAACGACGTCGGCTACATCAGCACGGTGTTCACCGCCTACGATGTGCTGCCCGAGCAGTCGGCAACGGTCGATGAACACCTGACGGACCTGGATAAAAAGCTGGGCTGGGCCGCAGAATTGTCTCCGCGCTTCGTCAACCTGCTGGCCGGCAACGATCGTTGGCAATTGGCGCAACAGGTGGATTTTTTCGGTCGTGCCATGGACGTCGCCCGCAAGCACGGGCAGATGGTCACTTTCGAATCCCATCGAGCGCGCTCGCTGTTCAATCCGTGGGTGACGCTGGAGCTGATTCGCCAACTGCCCGACCTGCGTTTCACCAGCGACATCAGCCACTGGATCGTGACGTGCGAGCGCTTGCTCAATGACCCCGAAGACGATCTGGGCGCCTTTGTCGAGCGCGTGCATCACATTCAGGCCCGCGTCGGTTACGACCAGGGCCCGCAAGTCCCGCACCCCGCCGCCCCCGAGTACGCCAAAGAACTGGACTTCCATCAGCAGCACTGGGAAGCGATCTGGCGCTCGCAAGAAGCGCGCGGATATCAGGTCAGCACCTTGACCCCGGAATTCGGCGCCGACGGCTATCTGCATCGCTTGCCCTTCACCAACGTCCCGGTGGCCGATCTTTGGTCGCTGAACGTGTGGATGGCGAAAGCCCAACGCGAACATTTTCAGCGCTTCACCCATACAACAAGCCGATAAGGAGCGTTTCGTCATGCCTGATCCAATTCAAACCAAGCCCGCCGGGGTCGCCAACTTCAACAGCATTCCAGTCGTGGATATCGCTGGCCTGTTCAGCGCCGAGATCGAACAGCGTCAAGCGGTCGCTGATGAACTGGGCAAGGCCGCCCGAGAAGTCGGCTTTCTGTACGTGAAAAATCACGGCATCGATCCGGCGTTGATCGATGGCTTGCGTCAGGCGGCCAAGGATCTTTTCGCGCAGTCGCTCGACTACAAGATGCAGCACTACATCGGTACTTCGCGCAGCCACAAAGGCTTCGTGCCGGAAGGCGAAGAGGTCTACGCCAAGGGCAAACCGGACCATAAAGAGGCGTTCGATATCGGCTTTGAGGTGGGCGACGAAGACCCGCTGGTAATTGCGAAAACGCCACTGATCGGCGCCAACGAATGGCCTGATCTGCCGGGGTTCCGCCCCGCTGTAGAGGCCTACTACGCAGCCGTCTTTGCACTAGGTCGCCGCCTGTTCGATGGCTTCGCACTGGCATTGGGCCTGGAAGAGGGCTATTTCGAGGCACTGGTCACGCGTCCCCCTTCGAAGTTGCGGCTGATTCATTACCCGTTTGATGGCGCCGCGCAGGACGCGCCCGGTATTGGTGCGCACACGGACTATGAGTGCTTCACAATGTTGCTCGCCGACAAGCCTGGCCTTGAGGTGATGAATGATCAGGGCCAGTGGATTGACGCACCGCCCGTGGAAGGCGCATTTGTCGTGAACATTGGCGACATGCTGGAGGTGATGACCGCTGGTACGTTCGTTGCTACGGCTCATCGGGTGCGCACGGTGAGCGAGGAGCGTTATTCCTTCCCGCTGTTTTATGCCTGCGATTTCCACACTCAGATCAAGCCGCTGCCGCAGTTTGCGCAAGCGGGCAAGGATTACGAAGAGATCACCATCGGCGAACACATGTTTGGCCAAGCTCTGCAGACCTATCAGTACCTGCGCCGCAAGATCGAAGCCGGTGAGATCAAGCTATACGAAAAGGCGCGCAAGCCCTCGAGCTTCGGCCACTTGAAAAACCAGACGCAGGAAGCGTCTTGATGCCGTTTAACGACAACGCCCTATCACCAGCCGTGCCTTTCCTTCCTGACGTGGAGTCATCGACGATGCGCAACAAAATGAACTCAGCTGTCCGCTTGACCGTGCTTGCCGCTGCCGTCCTCGGCGGCTCTTTGTTAAGCGCCGCGGCGGCTCAGGCTGCTTCGACTGTGACTCCTGGCCAGTTCAAAGTCGGCATGGAGATTACATATCCGCCGTTCGAATCCTATGACGAGAAGAAAAACGTGGTGGGCTCCGACCCGGACTTATCGCGCATGCTCGCCAAGCACATGGACCTCAAGGCTGAGTTCGTCGACACCAAGTTCTCCAGCCTGATTCTCAGCCTGAACGCCGGGCATTACGACGCGATCATCTCGGGCATGTACATCACCCCTGAGCGCCAGACCCAGGCGCAGACCATCGCGTACGCCAAGACTGGCGCGGCGATCATGGTGCTCAAGGACAGCACGATCAAACCCAAGGTGCCCGAAGACTTGTGTGGCCTGAAAGTCGGCCTGGAAAAGGGCACAACTTGGGTGGCGCAGTTCAACAAGCTGTCGACCGACTACTGCATCCCGAACAACAAGGGCGCAATTTCGGTCAGCGAGTTCCCGTCCGCGCCTGAAGTGACCCAGGCGCTGCTGTCGGGCAACGTCCAGGCTCAAGTGGAAATCGACGGCGCCGCCGGCATGATCGCCGAGCGCACCAAAGGCCGCGTGGTGGTCAGCACCGAGCACTCGATCTATCAGCAAACCCTGGGCATCTACGTGAAGAAGGGCAACGACGAGCTGTATCAGGCGCTGCTCAAAGCCTTCGACGAAACCAAGAAGTCCGGTGAATACGCTGCGCTGTTGAAGAAATACAACCTGGAAGAGCCGGCTAACTAATAAACCAGACGGTTTGCCCTTGTAGGAGCGCGCTTGCCCGCGATGGCGTCGGTACATTCGATACATATCTATCGTCTGTTACATCTATCGCGGGCAAGCGCGCTCCTACAGGTATTGATCCGGTCCAGGCTGGTAGCTTGAGGTGTACATGCAATTCGAATGGTCTTACTTTTTTTCTCTGTTTTCGGTCTCGGACTTCTGGGAATCGTGCATCACGGTGATCGAGCTCAGCGGGCTGGCCTGGTTCATCGGCATGCTGTTGGGTTTCCTGCTGGCCTCGGCCAAGCTCTCGACCACACGCTGGATCAGCATCCCGGCGTCGATTTATATCTGGTTCTTCCGTAGCGTCCCGCTGCTGGTGTTGGTGGTGTTCGTCTACAACCTGCCGCAGATGTTTCCGTTTACCCGCGAAGTGCTGTCCAACCCCTTCTATTCCGGTCTGTTGGCGCTGGTCGTCACGGAAGCTGCGTACATGGCGGAGATTCACCGGGGCGGTTTGATTTCCGTTGCCAAAGGCCAAAAGGAAGCCGGGCGCGCGCTGGGTATCGGTCTGATCGGCTTGCAGCGGTTAATCGTTATCCCACAAGCGTTTCGGATTTCTCTGCCCACGCTGATCAACGAATACATCACTGTGGTGAAGCTCACTTCGCTGATCTCGGTCATTTCCCTGACCGAGCTGCTGACCGTGGGCCAGCGGCTGTACGCGCAGAACTTCCTGGTGATGGAAACCCTGTCGGCCGTGGCGGTGTATTACGTCCTGATCGTGACGGTCTTCGGCTGGTTGTTTCATTGGTTGGAACAGCACTTGGAACTGAATAATCGTAAGCCGCAGACGCTGGATGATGTGAGCCTGCAACGCTTGCGCTCGACGCTGGTGGAGCAGGCATCAGCGGGCAATCGCGCGGATTCCGGCCCAGGCTCGGCGCCTGCGCTGCAATTGCTGAACATCCACAAGAGCTATGGCCAACACGAAGTGCTCAAGGGCATCAATCTGGACGTGAACGTCGGTCAGGTGATTTCCATTATCGGGCCGTCTGGCTCGGGCAAGACCTCGTTGATTCGTACCGTGAACAGCCTGGAAACCATCGATAAGGGCGAGATCATTCTGTTCGGCGAAGGCTTCATTCACGCCGGAGACAGCCCGAATGCGCCGCAGATCCGCAAGGGCGTGCAGCGCATTGGCATGGTGTTTCAAAACTTCAATCTGTTCCCCCACCGCACCATTCTCGACAACGTGACCCTCGCGCCGCGGTACCACGGCCGCGATAAAGCCATCAGCGAGCAACGCGCCTACGCCTTGCTGGACAAGGTCGGCCTGCTGGCTCACGCGCTGAAATATCCGCACCAATTGTCGGGTGGTCAGCAGCAGCGTGTCGCCATCGCCCGGGCGCTGGCAATGGACCCGCAGATTATGTTGTTCGACGAGCCAACATCAGCGCTCGACCCGGAGCTGGTGGGCGATGTGCTCAAGGTGATCGGCGACCTGGCCAAAGAAGGCATGACCATGCTGATCGTCACCCATGAGATGGATTTTGCGATGTCGATTTCCGACCGGGTGATCTTTATGGAGAACGGCGTGGTGCAGCTGGATGCCTCCCCCGAAGTGATCCGCGCGGCGCAGAGTGGCGAACGGATCAAGAAGTTTATGGGCGTGTGATTTCCCTTGGTTGGAGCGCACCGCGATGCCGCTTCTGCCCGGAGGGCGTAGGAGTCCGGCTTGCCGACGATGGGCTGCGCAGCGGCCCCAAATCCTGGCACCTCGGTGCATCTGGCTTACCGTGTTCTCAGGTTTTGCTGCCGCTTCGCGCCAGATCGTCCGGATGCGGCCCAGAGCAAGCGACGCTCCTACGCCCTCCGGGCAGAATCAAAAGCTTCGCGGGCAAGCCTCGCTCCAACAGGGTTTGTGCGCACCGCGATGCCGCTTCTGCCCGAAGGGCGTAGGAGTCCGGCTTGCCGACGATGGGCTGCGCAGCGGCCCCGAAACCTGGCACCTTGTACATCAGACATACCGTGCTCTCAGGTTTCGCTGCCGCTTCGCGCTAGATCGTCCGGATGCGGCCCAGAGCAAGCGACGCTCCTACGCCCTCCGGGCAGAATCAAAAGCTTCGCGGGCAAGCCTCCCTCCAACAGGGTTTGTGCGCACCGCGATGCCGCCTCTGCCCGAAGGGCGTAGGAGTCCGGCTTGCCGACGATGGGCTGCGCAGCGGCCCCAAATCCTCCAACTGAACAGTGCAAACCTCGCCGAAACGGGTTTGCGGACATCACAAATCCAGCATCAACCCACTCAGCCGCTTCACCTTGCGCCGCAGCGCTTCCTCAAAAACTCCCTGCCTTGGCTCGATCAGGCTAAACCAGTTTTTCGCGCGGGTAATACCGGTGTAGATCAGCTCCTTAGTCAGCACCGGATTCAGCGCTTCGGGGAGGATCAGCGCGGTGTGCGCAAACTCCGAGCCTTGGGATTTATGGACCGTCATGGCGTACACGGTTTCCACGTCATTCAACCGGCTGGGCAATACGAAGCGAACACCACCGTTGCCGTCGTTACGCGGGAAGGCCACGCGCAAGGCCTGGCGCTGTTCCTCCGGCGCACCCTCGGGCAAGCGCAGCGCGATGCCGATGTCGCCGTTCATCAGGCCCAGCCCGTAGTCGTTGCGCGTCATCAGCACCGGACGGCCTTCATACCACTGCTGATCGCTCTCGATTAACTGCGCTTCAAACAACGTCCGGGTGATGCGTTGATTCAGGCCTTCCACACCCCAGGGCCCCTTACGCACGGCGCATAACAGCTGGAACTCGTCGAATGCGCCGAGCACCGCACGGGCCCATGCGGTCCAGCTCGGGTCTTCAACCGGCGCAAGCGCGCCAGGACGCAGGGACGCGAGCACGCCCAGATAATGCCGATAACCCTGAGGGCCGTCGCCATGACCATCGAGCAAAAGCCGCGTGAACCCTCGGTCCTGCTCACCCTTGAGCGCAAGGGAAAATAGATCCTTATAGGTCCCGCCAGCCAACAACGCGCGGGCCTGATGGTCCTGCTGCTGATTAACCAGCCTGGCCAGTTGCCCAATGCCGCTGCCCTGCACGAAGCGTCGGGAATGACGCAGCATCACCACTTGTTGCGCCAAGGGATATTGCGCGTCACTGCCTTGAGTCAGGCCGCTATTGCTTAAATCCTCACCGCTGATCGACTCCAGCCACGCTTGAGTATGCGGGCTGTACATACCGGCCTCGGCATCGCGACACAAATCCCCAAGCACGGCGCCTGCTTCCACCGAAGCCAGTTGATCCTTGTCACCCAGCAAAATCATGCGTGCGTGAGGCGGCAGTGCATCCAGCAGATTGGCCATCATCTCCAGGTCGATCATCGAGGCTTCGTCGACCACCAACACGTCCAGCGGCAACGGATTGCCCGCGTGATGACGGAAGTGACGCGTACCGGGACGACTTCCCAGTAATCGATGCACTGTGGTGACGTCGCTCGGGATTTTTTGCCGCACCGCTTCAGGCACTTCCAACGATTGCACTTGGTGGCTAATGGATTCGGTCAGGCGCGCGGCGGCTTTACCGGTGGGGGCCGCCAAACGGATGCGCAGCGGCTTGCCTTGCTCAACAGCGGGTGATTGCAACAATGCCAACAGGCGCACAACGGTGGTGGTTTTGCCGGTGCCGGGCCCGCCGGTGATGATGCTGAAGGCGCCGCGTGTCGCGATGGCGCAGGCCAGTTTTTGCCAGTCGATCAGCGCATCAGGCGCAGTGCTGGCCGGGCCGAACAGCGCATCGAGCCGCTGGGCCAGATCAGCAGGCGCCGCCTCGGCCTGATTCAGGCGCAGGTTCAGCGCGGCATCAATGCGCCGCTCGTAAGTCCAGTAACGGCGCAAATACAAACGCCGATCAGACAGCACCAATGGTTTACGTGACGCAGCCTCACTCCCATCGCTGGCCTGAGCCACCAACGGGCTGCCTGCCAATGCCTGACACCACGCAGCGCCGTCGAGAGCAACGAGCAACTGCGACGGCAGCAACATTGGCCCACTCTGCGCATCACCTTCGGGAGGGAGCGACAAGGCGAAGTCCGGCTCTTTCAGGGTTTCGTACAGATCCAGACAGACATGACCATGACCCAACTGGTGACTGGTCAAAGCCGCCGCCAATAGCACCAATGAGTCCGCCGCCGGGTCCAGTTCGCTGAGAAACGCCACGAACGCTTTATCCAGCGCGCGCAGCCAGCCACGCTCAACCCAGCGCGCAAGCAACAACAGCAGGTCATCGACATTGGCGAGGGGCCTGAGGTCGATCAGGCTTTGGGCGTCCAGCGGCGTGGGCAGCAATTGGTCGAAAGTACGGCTCATGCGAAGTCTCCTGACGACACGTCTTCCTGGATCAACGCCCGCCCCTGAAACAGCAGGTCGAGACTTTCAATCAGAGCCCGGGGCGGCCGGGTAAACCAGGCGCCCTGGCTGGCCGAACGGCTACCACGCACGAACAGATACAGCGCGCCGCCCATGTGCTGGTCGTAATCATAATCGGCCAGACGCGCTTTTAGTTGGCGGTGCAGCGCGAGTAGGTACAGCACATATTGCAGGTCGTAGCGGTTATCGAGGATCGTGGCCTCCATGGCGTGCTCGGTGTAAGCGTCGTCATCCACGCCCAGCCAGTTGGACTTGTAATCGGCCACGTAGTACCGACCTTGATGCTCGAACGTCAGGTCGATGAAGCCCTTGAACATGCCGTTTAGTGAATGGGTTTGCGCTGCAGCGCGAGGCGCGCCGTTGTGGGTGTAGCGGCGAACAAGCGCGTCCATTTGCGCGACGTCGACCTTATGACTGGCAAACCAGAACTCCATCTCGACGCGATACTGATTGGGCTGATCGAGGTCACTCAAAGCGACCGGCTCATCACCCTCGGCAAGCCGCAATGGCAATGTCAGCAGGTGCTGCAACCAATCGCTCAAGGTGACAATCCACCCTTCCCAGCCACGTCGATTGCAGCGTCTGGCGACCGCGTTTTCCAGCGCTTTCGGATCATGAGCGACGAGAGAAAACCCCTCACCGCCCGCCCATTCCAGCAAGCCATGCAGGAAGGTGCCGGGGTTCGGGCCGCGCGGGAATCGGTGGATATCTCCACCGCTGACCAGCACCTCGCGCGGCGCCTCCGGATCCAGACGTTCGTCGTCGAACAGTTTCTGCGCCTGGGGGCTGTCAGGGGACTGATCGCCGCTGTCGGTAATGGTGTCGCCGATGCGCAACGCGCTATAGGACGCAATCCACCAGTTCTCTTTGGCGCTGCGTCGAGGCATGCGGGGCTTGACCAATGCCGCTTCGTTCCGGGGCGGGACAAATGTCTCACCGGTCGGCTCCGGCACACGCTCAACGCACAGCGACGCCGCACCTTCGATCAGTGCTTGCAGCCAGACTTTCAACCCGGTGGATTCGGTCAATAACGTCCCGCTACCAAGCAAATAACCCAGCGCTGAGCGATGCAGGATCGAGCTGCTGCTATTGCCGCGTTTGAGGTCGGCGACGCCGAGCCAACAAGCGTGTCTGGCCCGGGTCAACGCCACGTACAGCAGGCGTAGATCTTCGGCCAGGCGCTCATCGTCCGCCTGCTCAATCAGCGCAGCGGTAGGTTTCAAACTGATCTGCGCACGGCCGTGCTGGTCGTGAAAGTGCAGCGGCAAACGGCTGCCATCCACCGGCTTCGACGAGCAAATGAACGGCAGGAATACCAATGGATATTCCAAGCCCTTGGACTTGTGGATCGTCACCACTTTGACCAGTTGTTCATCGCTTTCCAGACGCAGGATTTGCTCTTCGCCCGCTTGCCCGGACAACGCCAGGTGCTCGCTCAAATGACGAATCAGCGCTTGTTCACCGTCAAGCTCAGCGGCGGCTTGTTGCATCAATTCGGACAGGTGCAGGAGGTTGGTCAGCACGCGTTCGCCGTCGCTGCGCTGGATCAGCGACTGCGGCAGTTTGAAGTCGTGCAGCAAGCGCCGCAGCATCGGCAGCACCCCTTGGCTGCGCCAGATCGCGCGATAGCCACGGAACTGCATGACCCGGGTTTCCCACGCCAATTCGTCCTGATTGAGCAGTTCAAGCTCGGTCAGTGGCAAGTCCAGCGTGATGCAGGCCAGGGCGGCGCGCAGCGTGCGCTCGGCGTCAGGTTCGGCGCAGGCTTTGAGCCAGGCGAGCAGGTCATGTGCCTCTTGGGCGGCGAACACGGAATCCTTGTCCGACAAATAAACGCTGCGTATTCCGCGCGCCGACATTTCAGCACGAACTGCCTGCGCTTCCTTGCCGTCGCGTACCAGAACGGCGATGTCGGCAGGCACCAGGCCTTGCAGCGGTTCGCCTGATTTAGCGAACCCTGCGCGCCCCCGTTGGCCAGCGTTCAGCAGTCGCGAAATCTCGCTCGCACAACTGGCCGCCAACTGCTGACGGTAAGCGGTGCCAGACACCGGCTGATCCGTTTCCAGCTGCCAGACAGTCAGCGCGGGCGCGACCGTGCCGTCAATCTGGAAGTGCTCTTTTCGCCCTTGTGCCGCTACCGAGACAAAGGGCACCGGGTTGCTGTCTGCGTTACGGAACAGGAACGCGCCACGCCCAGTCGCGCTGGTTTCGGCACGGGCGAATACATGGTTCACCGCCTCGACCATCGCGTGACTGGAGCGGAAGTTGGTGTCCAGCGTGTGCCAGCGACCTTCGGTGGCCGCACGTGCGCGCAGATAGGTGTAAATGTCGGCGCCACGAAAGGCATAGATCGCCTGTTTGGGGTCACCGATCAGAAACAGGCCTGTCTCTTCGTTACTGAGTTCAAGCTGGTAAATGCTGTCGAAAATCCGGTACTGCACAGGGTCCGTGTCCTGGAACTCATCGATTAGCGCGACGGGGAATTGCTCACGAATGAGCGTCGCCAGTCTCTCGCCCCCGCTTCCTCGCAGGGCCGCGTCCAGACGCAGCAACATGTCATCGAAGCCCATTTCCGCGCGACGGCGTTTCTCTTCCTCAAAGCGCGCACCAACCCATTGCGCCGCGTGTTCAAGCACCGCAGCGTCTGGCGTAGGCAGCGTGTCCAGCGCCACTTTGAGCTCGACCATTGCTTCAAACGCAGGGTGTGATGGCGGGTTGCTTTTCCACGCTTCGGCGATGCCGTCGGGGGTAAGGCGGGTGAAGCCAGTGCCGAGGTCGAGCTGCTCCTGATCTTCATCGTTGGCCCAGGCAATGAGCTTGTCGAACCACGGCCTGAAATAGCGCTCCTGCATCTTGCGACCGTCGACGACCTTGCACTGCACGCCATCGATGCAAATTGCGTGCAGCTCGGCTGCCCAATTGGCCCAAGGCGCTTTCAGCACTTTCAGCGCTTCGCGACGCTCATGTATCGACTGCTCGATCACCTGAGTCGGGCTCTGTGTGACGGCAGGTCTGTCGCTGCCGAACAGGGCTCGTACTCGCGGTAAGAGCGCCGCCGGTCCGCCCCAGTTGGCTCGCACCCAGTCCAGCGCGTCGCCGCTCATGGGGTAACAGAACTTGCGCCAGTAATCGCGCAGCACTTCACTGAGCAAATCGCTGTGGTCCGTTTCCAGGGTCTGGGTGAACAGACTGCCGCTGTCGAAGGCGTGCTCACGCAGCATGCGCTGACACCAGCTATGAATTGTCGAAACCGCAGCCTCGTCCATCCACTGCGCGGCGATGTCCAGCCGGCTTGCACAGGCAGCCCACTGCTCGGGTTCGAACTCGTTTCGCAGATCAGCGATGAGTGCGTCCGTCGCCTGGATCTCCTCTCGGAAGAACCGCGCAGCTTCCGCCAGACGCGTGCGTATACGATCGCGCAGCTCCTTGGTCGCGGCGTCGGTGAAGGTCACCACCAGGATTTGTGGTGGCAGCAGTTCGCGGCCAAAGCCTGACAACTCGCCACCATGACCCAAAACCAGCCGCAGGTACAAAGCAGAAATGGTGAAAGTTTTACCAGTGCCTGCGCTGGCTTCGATCAGCTGGCTGCCCTTGAGCGGAAAGCTCAGAGCCAATGGTTTTTGGGTCTGAATGTTCATGCTCCCGCCTCTTCGCTGGACAGCGATTGCCAAGGCGCGTCGAAAATAGGTTTGTACAGCGCGTCACACCAGCCGACGAACTCTTCGCTATCGAGCAGTGCGTTGAAGTCGGGAAACTGCCGGGCCAGCGCGGTGCTTTCTCGGCGCTCGCCGTCGGTGGTCTGGCCGTCACCTTCGTACGCCTTGCGCGCGGCGGCCTCAGCTTTTGTTTCGTCGATCTGACCGAGCCAGGCGAAGGCTGTCTTGACTGCGACGGGCAACGGACGCTGCATCCCGAGCTGCCAGGCAAGCAGCAAATCATTGAGCGCCTGCGCTGCCTGGTCTTTTTCCAAGGGGGCTAATAACAGCGTTTCATCGCTGGCGACCAGCGCAGTCGTGAGCGAAAGATCGCAAGCGCAAGCCACCAGATGATTGACCCAGGGGCGGGTCAGCCGATGCCATTTGCGGGTTTTCTTGCCGCCTATAGAGTTGGGGATCGCGGTGATCGACAGCAGTTGATGGGAGGCGTTTTGGTACAGGCCGTCCACCCAGCCGTCGAACTCAATGCCTTGGTGTTGATAAGTGACTGGCAACGCGCTGTGCAAGCGTTCGGGCCAACGAATCAGCAGTGAGTGGTAGCGCTGAATCAGGTCGGGCAATGGCTCGATAAGTTCAGCCTGAAGGCTGGTTCCGAACCCCGCCATTGGCAGCAAGCCACTGTCCTGCAAACGGATGGCCTGAGCATGAAGCGCGACTTCGACCTGATCAGGCTGAGTCAGCGCCGCTTGCAGCAGGCTATCGCTCAGGCCGTAACGCTCAAGCGCATCAAGGACGAAGGGTTCTTCATCAGCCAAAGGCGCTTCGGCGACTTCGAAGAAGATCTTCAGACGCTGGCTAAAAAAATGTTTGACCGGATTGCGCAAGAAATCCTGCAGCTGCATAAGGCTCAGCGGCTCTTCTTGCTGGTGTTGTGCGAGCTGTAATTGTTCTGGTGTTACAGCGGCGGCCTCATGCAACACCTGCCATTCGCGAGCGAAGCTGAAGTACTCCGGGCTCTCGTGAAAGTACTTGGCGCTGAAGGGTTGCAGTGGGTGTTCAAGGGTCAACTTGTGTAACAACTGCTGACCAGGATCACGCTTTTTGTCGTCTTCAGGCTTAGCTGCGTCCACCAGTTTCCAGCCGCTGGACAGGTGATCGCGCAATTGACCGATCAGCACCGATGCCGGACGTTCGGAATTGTCGCGAATGCTGCGGCCCACCCAACTGATGTAAAGCTGATCGCGTGCAGACAGCAACGCTTCGAGCAGAAGGTAGCGGTCATCTTCGCGACGGGATCTATCGCCAGGACGGTAATCGCTTCCCATCAAGTCGAAATCCAGAGGCGGTTGAGCGCGCGGGTAATCGCCATCGTTCATGCCCAACAGGCAGACGACTTTGAATGGGATGGCACGCATCGGCATCAGCGTACAGAAGTTTACCGAGCCTGCAAGGAAGCGCTGCGACAGACGCCCTTGATCAAGGCCTGCAAGCCACGCTTCACGGACCACGGTCAGTGGCAGCACTTCATGCAAACCGACTGATTCGCAGGTTTCCAGCCACGTCTCGCGCAGGGTCTCCAATTGGCCCAGCAGGTAGTCGTCGTGCTCACTGTCGGCGAGGAAAAACAGCTGCATGATCGCTTGCAGGCGGTTGCCCCATACCTGCGGTTCGTCGGGCTGCGACAGCTCGTTGTGCGCCACCTGTAACGCGTCGATCAGCGACACCAGTGGGCCTATCAGCGCGGCATCAAGGCCGCCGATTTCGTCGTACGGCTCAATGCCGTCGTAAGCCGCTCCGGCCCCTACGGCATATCCCAGCAGCATGCGCCGCAGTCCGAAGTGCCAGCTGTTTTGCTCGAGAGATTCAGGAAGCCCAAGGCCCGCGCGCTGCTGTGCATCGAGCCCCCAGCGGACACCGGCGCCTTCGATCCAGCGGTGCAAAGTGGGCAGGTCCCGCTCATTGATGCCAAAGCGCGCTCTCAGCGCGGGGACGTCCAACAGGTCCAGAATTTCACTGACGGGAAAGCGGCTGTCGGGGAGCTTCAGCAGGTGTTCGACTGCGATAAGCAGCGGTTCACGCCCGCGCTGCCCTTGGTCTGCCAGCGTGAAGGGAATGAAGCGTCGGTCATCACGTTCTAGCTGCCCAAATACGGCGCGAATGTGCGGCGCGTAGCTGTCGATATCGGGGACCATGACGATGATGTCACGGGGTCTTAGATCCGGGTCCTGATGGAAGCGCACGAGCAATTGATCGTGCAAGACTTCAACTTCACGCTGAGCGCTGTGAGCAACGTGAAAGCGGATCGAGCGATCTTGTGCAGGAATGACAGCTGGCCATATTTCGCGAGTCTCGCTGAGTGGGCGCAGTTCAAGGATGTCGTCTTGCAGTTGGTTGAGCAGGGTTTGCGGATCGTTTTCGCTGAACAGATCGATCCGTCCATCCCTGAACGCGGCGCGGTAGTCGTTGGGGTCATCATGGCTGTCGAGCAGATTAATGTAGTCACGGCCCTGTTTCCCCCATGCGGCCAGCAAGGGATGGGCGTGTTGATGCAGGGCGTCGGGGTTTAACACAACCGGCATGCCAGGTTTGCGTGATTGGCGTTTGTACTCATGTCGCAGCAGGTCTTTGTCAGCGACGATGTCGGCCCAGTGGTGCCGGCATGGATTGTGGACGCACAACAAAACCTGACTGAACTTGGCCAGACCAGCGAGGGCCTCCAGCGCTTGGGCGGGCAGCGATGAGATGCCAAAGACAATGACGCGCGCAGGTAGTCCTGGCGGTGCCTCCGTCATCGTTTTAATGCGCTCGATGAAACGCTGATGCACGCCTGCCCGACTTTGCGCCATTCCTTCTGCGCCGACATCTAACAACAATGCACGCCATAGTTCGGCTTGCCAGCAGTTTTCCGGCTTTAACGGCTTGGCATCACCACGAGCACTTTTTAACTGATGACGACCTGCTGCCCAGTCTTCCAGCCAGTCAGCGCGGTACACCTGATACTGGTCAAAGAGGTCGGCGAGACGTTCGGACAATTGATAGCGTTTGCGCAGGTCAGTGTCTGCTGTCAGGAAGCGCTGCAGGGGTTCGAAATGAGGCTGGTTGATAAGAGCGGGGAGCAGGCGCATTAAACGCCAAGTCAGAGGCGCCTTATCGAGCAACGAGGTGAGGGGGATTTCCTCGCGTCCCAACACCAACCGGTAAAGCTGCCACATGAAGCTGCCCGGCAGTTGCACATCGACTGCTGCGGCGATGCCGCATCCACCTTGGTCGTCCTCGGCAGCGTCTTCAGCCAATGCCATTTTGAGCCATTGGGCAATCCCGTTGCTTTGCACCAGGGCAACTTCGTTTTCTAATGGGGCTAGTGGATAGCGCTGCATCCAATAGACAACCAATCCGCGCAGTTCATCCAGCCGATTGCCATGTACCACCATGAAACCGGCGTTGAGATCGGATGTAGCTGGCATGACTGCTCCTTCGCCAATAGATTCTTGGGGCGAAGTGTACCCCTTGGAGGTGGTTTTCTGGGCTGTGATTGATGGAGGCTTGCGTCGATCAGTATTTACCGAGCGCCCAAAACAAAACCCCTCACCGCGTAAGCGATGAGGGGTTTCGGAATTTAATCTTGACGATG